>JBKCJG010000120.1:0-77517 GCA_046301895.1 Flavobacteriia bacterium | reverse complement strand
GTTGTGTAACGGGTATTTCCATCTTTGTCTTGCCATGATCGTTTTTTCAACTTCCCTTCCACGTACACTTTATACCCTTTTTTCAGGTACTTTTCGCTCACTTCCGCAAGTCCTCTCCACAGAACGATGTCATGCCAGTCTGTAGATTCCTTTTTTTCACCGGTAGATCGGTCCGTATATACTTCAGAAGTGGCCAGTGAAAAATTAGCCACGACAGCACCGTTCTCAAGATGTCTTACTTCCGGATCCTTACCGAGATTGCCAATAAGGATCACTTTGTTTACGCTTCCAGCCATGTTGTTGTTTTATTAAAGCAAATATAAGGTTTTAATCAGGATGTTATTGGATCGAAATAATTTGGTTTTTAACAGCTTTTTAAAGGCTATTTGCCGTTCAGATAACGATCGATCAATCTAGGAAGTGGAAAGTCCTGAAGTGAGCTGGTTTCAATGCGTTTCCAGGTTGATGGGATGTGATTGGGAAACTCTCGGACATGATAAAATCGGGCTTTTATCCGCTGATGTGATAGGATATGCGTGATCTCGTTAGAAACACGCTGAATTGTGACTTGCCCGAATCCGGATATTTCGGGTCCAAGTTCCGGAGTTGCCGTTTCGATCAGAGGGAATTGCCACAGATTTTGCCAGATATCTTTAGCTGTTCGCTGTTCAAGTAGCGTTTCATCTTTTTCTTCGAAGATCAGATAGTGAAAATACCTGTCTTTGATGGCTGTTTTCTTTGACTTTACAGGCCTTTCCTTTATCGTGTGATTCCTTAAAGCGAGACAACTGTCAGAAATTGGGCAGGAACCACATGATGGCTGATGGTACGTGCATTGGAGTGCTCCAAACTCCATGATGGCCTGATTAAAGATATCGGGTTCTTGATGATCGATGAGTTCTTGTGCCAATTCCTGAAAGTTTTTCTTGCCTTTTAGGCTGTCGATCGGAAGGTCAATATCATAATAACGACTCAGAACCCTGTATACATTTCCGTCGACCACAGCTACTGCCTCCTTGAAGGCAAATGAAGCGATGGCAGCAGCAGTATATGAACCAACACCTTTTAGTTTCAGCAGGTCTGTGTAGGTCTTCGGAAAGACACCCCCGAGATCTGTTTGGACAAACTTCGCTGCGGCATGTAAATTTCTGGCTCTGCTGTAATACCCCAATCCCTGCCATAAATTGAGGATCTTTTGTTCATCTGCTTCGGCAAGTTCCCTGACTGTTTTAAATGCCTCTGTGAATGCCGTGTAGTAGGACAGTCCTTGATCGACTCTCGTCTGCTGAAGGATTATTTCAGAAAGCCAGATCTTGAATGGATCGGTGGTATGCCTCCATGGAAGTTCCCTTTTGTTTTGTCTATACCAATCCGTTATTGATAGGTTAAAATCTGCCATTCAGGGAAAAAATATTTTTTTTTTGAGATAAAGCAAAATTATAATCTTTTCCTGAATTACTTTTGCGGTCTGAAAATCAAATTATTGAAATAACAAAAACAAAAAAAATGACAAAAGCAGACATCGTAGCAGACATCGCTGATGAAACAGGATTAGAAAGAGTTGAAGCTCTTAAGGCAGTTGAAGCGTTCATGACATCCATCAAATCATCTCTAGCGAATGGTCAGAACGTCTATTTGAGAGGATTCGGTAGCTTCGTTGTTAAAGAAAGAGCTGAAAAGACAGGTCGTAATATCTCAAAGAACACAACGATCATCATTCCTGCACACAATATCCCTTCATTCAAACCTGCAAAGACGTTCGTTGATGAGGTGAAGAACAAGGTGAAAGTAAATTAATAGGACGTTCGATTGAATTCTTGGTAATTCATTTGAATTTAGTATCTTCGCACTCCCGTTTTATTGATGGGAGTGTTTTTTTTCCTGTTTTACAGGAGTTTAGAGATTGAAAGTAACAATTTAAATATAAGATTATGCCAAGCGGTAAGAAAAGAAAAAGACATAAGATGGCTACGCACAAGCGTAAGAAAAGACTGAGAAAGAACCGTCATAAGAAGAAGAAGTAACATTTTGTTACACAGGTATACAAACTTAGTAGGTTTCGACTTGCTAAGTTTTTTCTGTTTTTAACATTTAAAAAAGGCTTTCGTGAGTTTAGAACTGGTAGTCGATGCCCGTCAGGGAGGCATCTGGCTTGCTTTGTTGCGTGACGGGAAGCTTATTGAGTTGCACGAAGAACAGGGGAATAATGACTTTGCCGTTGGAGATATTTACCTCGGAAAAGTTCGAAAAGTAGTTCCTAGTTTGAATGCTGCGTTCGTGGATGTAGGGTATGAAAAAGATGCTTTTTTGCATTATCTTGATCTCGGTCCACAGTTCAATTCGCTCAATAAGTTCACCAAAGATACGCTGCAAGGTAAGCAAAACGTAGCCGATCTGCTTTATTTCAAAGGTGAAAAGGATATTCCGAAGGATGGAAAGATAGATGATATTATATCATCTTCTCAATCGATCCTCGTGCAAGTGGCAAAAGAGCCCATTTCCAGTAAAGGTCCTCGTTTGTGTGCTGAGATCACACTGGCGGGAAGATACCTCGTTCTGGTGCCTTTTTCTGATAAGATCTCGATCTCCCAAAAGATCAGAGAGCAGGAGGAAAGAGACAGGTTGAAAGACCTGATGGACACAATTAAACCGAAGAATTTCGGTGTCATCATCCGCACTGTCGCCGAGAACAAGAAGATCGAATTGCTTGATCAAGACCTGAAAAATCTGCTTGACAAGTGGAAAACAATGCATGCGAACTTAAAGTCCGCAATTCCTCCAAAACGCGTTTTGGGAGAGATCGATAAAACGTCCTCTATCCTGCGCGATTTGTTGAATGCTGATTTCACAAACATTCACGTGAACGATGAAACGTTGTTCGGTGAAATGAAGGATTTCGTTGCAGGAATTGCGCCTGGTAGAGAAAAGATCCTGAAATTGTATGATAGCAAGATAAGCATCTTTGAACGTTTTGGCATCAACAAGCAGATCAAGACGCTCTTCGGGAAGAAGGTTCCCTTGCCAAGTGGTGGTTACTTGATCATTGAACATACCGAGGCAATGCATGTTATCGATGTCAATAGCGGAAACCGAAAAGGTGCTGATGGTCAGGAGAGTAATGCCTTGGCAACAAATATTGAGGCAGCTGAAGAGATTGGTCGGGTTCTCCAGTTGAGGGATATGGGAGGAATCGTTTGCATCGATTTTATCGATATGCATGATAAAGAGAACAATAAGGTCCTTTTTGAGAAATTGAAAGGATTCATGTCATCGGATCGTGCCAAGCACAATATTCTTCCTCCTTCCAAATTCGGGGTTGTTGAGATCACCCGCCAGCGCGTGAGACCCGAAACGGATATCAAGACTTCTGAAACATGTCCGACATGTAATGGAACAGGTGAAGTTCAGGCGAGCATCCTTTTCTCTGAGGAGATCGAATCAAATCTTAACTACTTGTTGAGTGATCGTAAAGAGCAGCATGTCACGCTTTTGGTACACCCTTATCTTGAGGCTTTTTTCAAAAAAGGACTGATCTCTCGACGGATGAAGTGGTTCTTTAAATACAAGAAATGGATACAGGTGAGAGGAGTAACTGCACACCATTTGCTCCAATATTCATTTGTAAACAAGGATAACGAGGAAATTGCACTCTGACATGAAGTCGGAGTGCAAATACTCTTTTTTAGAGGCTAAAGCCAAATTGGAAGCACTTTGTGCTTATCAGGAACGCTGTCAGTTCGAACTTGATCAAAAACTTAGTTCATGGGGATTCAATGAGGAAGACAGAAGTGCCTTGCTTGCAGATCTAATTGCGAACAGGTTTCTGGATGAGGAACGATTTGCCATCGCTTTCGTTTCGGGAAAGTTCCGGATCAAACGGTGGGGAAAGATCAAGATTCGGTCCCATATGAAGCAAAAAAGAATCTCGGATCATTCGATTAAAATTGCCTTTTCCGGAATTGACTCTGAAGAGTACTGGGCTGCCATTCTTCTTTTGGCCGAAAGAAAATTAGCTGAAATGAAAGAGAAGGAAGACCGTTGGCAGAAAAAAGCAAAGATTATCCGTTTTCTGCAATCTCGCGGTTTTGAAATGGACCTTTCACAAGATGCTGCCGATCAAATTTTGTCTACTGGACGACAAGTTTGAGATTTTCGGTCATTATATCTTGTAAGTAATTCTCGTAAGTCACCCGCAAGTGATAAGAACCTCCTGTATGTAGCTCGTCCAACTCAAGAAAACTTTGATTTTTGACCGTTTCGGACCTTACTTTTTTACCGACAGCATCAAAGAGTTCCACCGTAAATTCTACAATCTCATCGTTGGGTGAACGGATCATAACAGAACTTCCAACAGCAGTTGGATTGGGATAACAGGTGAATACATCTGTTGCACTTTCCGAAAATACGGAACGATCAAAATCGAAGAGAAATAGACCATTCTGCCTGTCTGATACGATGATCCTGTTCGAGGTGTATTGGGAATAGATACCCCAGGCACCATTCATTTGAAAACTGGACTCAGAGGTATAGGTGTCAAATGCGCCAACCTCGCGATCAAAATGCTGAAGATCGAAAATTCGAAGTCCTTCGTTATAATAGGCTACAAATGCTAGGTCATTGGTGCACATGATGTTGTGTGGGATGCTATTCTCTTCGAAGTTCACCCCAAAAAGACTCGTAACCTGAATACTCAGATCAGAACCGACAGCACACTTTTTTAATCGTTTACCGGTTGTTTCATCTGCAAACACATAGGTCGCTCCATCTGGACTCAGCCATCCTTGATGATTGTAGCCCTGATCTTGATAGAATGGAAGATTGTTTATGTAGATCGGGGAAACAGGATTCGAAAAATCATAGACCCTCAAACCGTTAAAACCACAATTCAGGATAGCAATATTGTCACGTACATAGCAGTCATGCACTTCCGGGATGTCTGACGGGCCCTCCCATAATAAGATTGGATTTATTGGGTCCGCAAGAGAAAAAACGCGCATAGGAGCCAATGACTGTGGTATTCCTCCAATTATGGGTGTTACAAGGCAGGCATACATTAAGGAATTTGCCGTATCAATGAACAGATTATGCACTTTGCCGAAATTGGAATCCTGGATATCGGCGACCTTTACAACTGAATCGGGAAGATAGGAAAGATCAATGATCTGCAGACTGCTGCTGCCTTCGTCACAAATGGCATACGCGTAGTGCTGATAGGTCTTGTATTCTCTGTGTATCACTTGAGCTGAGTTGAATCGTCCTTCGATAAATCCTGCAGGCTGTAACGTGTTGGTTGCTGTCAGCATGAAAAAGTGGCTACCCTCAGTAGAACCAATGATGGCATATTCCTCGTCGTCTTGGATAAATCCCCAGCAACCGCTATATCGGACGAGTGTTGAGCTTGTAATGAGAGAATCCTCGTGCCAATTATCCAGCAATGTGATGTTTTTTATCTCTTGACCGGATAAAAGATGCGTGAAAAACAAGAAGAAGATACTAACTCTGAGCACTGGGATTGATTGCTTTCGACAAAGATACACCACAGCTTTCAATTAGTTAATTTTAACTTTTGATAAGTGAATATTAACTATTTTTGTTACTCAAATCCTTATTTAAGTGTCTGATTCGGTAATCATAATTCCTACCTATAATGAGATCGAGAATGTTGAACGCATGACCCGGACTATTATGGGATTTGAGAAAGATTTTCACATTCTTTTTGTAGACGATAATTCTCCGGATGGAACAGCTCAAAAGGTGGCTGACCTGCAGCAAGAATTTCCCGGCAGGGTTCATTTGGAAAAAAGAACTGGTAAGTTGGGATTGGGAACTGCTTATATCCATGGTTTCAAGTGGTCAATTCAGAACGGGTACGACTTCATCTTTGAAATGGACTGCGATTTCTCTCATGATCCGAATGACCTTATTCGATTGTACGATGCTTGTGTAAAAGGCGCGGATCTGAGTATTGGTTCAAGATACTGTAAAGGCGGAAGGGTAAACAACTGGCCTCTGAAGCGAGTTCTGATGTCCTATTTTGCAAGTGTCTATGTCAGACTTATACTATGGATCAGCATTCACGATACAACGGCAGGGTTTAAATGCTATAGAAGGAATGTCCTGGAAACGATCAACCTTAACGGGATTACATTTAAAGGGTATGCATTCCAGATCTGCATGAAATATGCGGCAGTGAAACACGGTTTTAAAGTGAAGGAAGTTCCGATAACATTTATTGACAGACAGTTTGGCGTTTCGAAAATGAACTCTGGCATCTTCAAGGAAGCTTTCTTCGGTGTCTGGAAAATGCGAAAAATGAAATTATGAGTAAAACGTATATCTTAAGATCAGCCACAATCGTAAATGAAGGAAAGCAGCTCGAGGCTGATATTCTGATAAAAAATGGGATCATTCAAAAGATCGGAGGAACGATTACTGCTGATCCTTCAGCTGAGGTGATCGATCTTCAGGGTAAATATTTATTGCCGGGCTGCATTGATGATCAGGTTCATTTCAGAGAACCGGGTCTTACGCACAAAGCAAATATTGCAACTGAATCGAGAGCGGCTGTGGCTGGTGGTATTACTGCCTTTATGGAAATGCCGAATACTGTGCCGAACGCCTTAACGCAAGAGCTTTTGGAACAAAAATTTGACATCGCCGCAAAAACCTCAATTGCGAACTATTCATTCTTCATGGGGGCATCGAATGATAATCTCGACGAGGTCTTGAAAACGGATATTCGTAACGTATGTGGTGTGAAAATTTTCATGGGTTCATCGACAGGAAACATGCTGGTGGACAAGGAACAGGCACTCGAAGCTTTTTTCGAGAAATGCCCGCCGGTTCTGATCGCGACTCATTGTGAGGATGAAGCTACCATTCGAGCCAATATTGAAAAATACAGGAATATTTACGGGGAAGATGTTCCGATTGAAATGCATCCGGTTATTCGCAACGAGGAAGCGTGTTACTTGTCATCTTCGTTGGCGGTGAGGCTGGCAAAGAAATACGATACAAGACTTCATATTTTACACATATCAACTGCTAAAGAACTGGAGTTATTCGATAATTCTATTCCGCTGGAGCAGAAAAAGATCACCGCTGAGGCTTGTATCCACCACATGTGGTTCTCAGAAGAGGATTATAAAACCAAAGGGAACTTCATCAAATGGAATCCTGCTGTCAAGAAAGCATCCGATCGTGAGGCGATCTTTCAGGCAGTTCTGGATAACAAGATCGATGTGATCGCAACGGATCATGCACCGCATACGCTCGAAGAAAAACAACAATCCTATTTCAATGCTCCCTCTGGAGGACCATTAGTACAGCATGCTCTTCAGGCCATGCTGGAAAAGGTGGAAGAGGGCAAAATAACAATTGAACGTGTCGTGGAAAAAATGGCACATGCTCCTGCCGTGCTTTTTAGAATTGAAAAACGAGGATATATAAGAGAAGGATATTTTGCGGACCTTGTAGTAGTTGACAAAAAACCATACACGGTTGAGAAGAGTAACCTGTTGTATAAGTGCGGTTGGTCGCCTTTTGAAGGAACTACATTCTCTTATGCGATCGATAAAACATTCGTTAATGGTTCGCTTGTGTTTTCTGATGGAAAGATCATTGAAGGTACGAACGGGTCAAGAATGACCTTTGATTGGGATTAATGCGGTGGATTTTTTATTCCCTGATCACAGCGATTCTTTTTTCATGCAAGGAGAAAGGCGCAGTATACTCGGAACCCGATGACCTCATCCCGAGAGATACGATGGTGATCCTGTTAAAGGATCTTACGCTTATCGAAGCGCATGTCCAAAACAAATACAATAGCGTGGTTCAGTATCAAAAAACAATGATACGTTCCGGAAACGAGGTCTTGAAGGCATACGGGATTTCACCTGACCGTCTTGATCGAAGCATGGACTATTACAGTTCCAATCAAAAGATGTTGAGTGGGATCTATTCTGAAATACTGGATTCGCTCAATCGAGAGGCCAGTATGTTCGAACCATCTCAGATGGTAAAGAAAGATACGGTCTTATTGCCACAAAACCGCCAAGGTAAAGGTCCGCTATCGGTTCGCCCGACATTTTGATCGGTTGCTGAGTTGAAACGATCTACATCAATTATCAGAGGGTGTATCTGCATCTTCAACATGAAGCACATGCAATAGGCGATGAGCGATTGGGGAGATGAAGATGGCTGCTGTGGTTAAGAATACAATGCCACTGAATAGCGCATAAAATGAAGAGAATATCTTTCCCGCAACGCAGGTAATTTCGCTGGTTGGACCCATCCCGGTCAGGATCATGGAAGATAGATAGAAACTGTCTACCCATCCTAATTCAGCAATATAATGGTAGCCTAAAACCCCAAGGAACAACGAAAAGAACATGAACCCAAAAGAGATTGTGAAATAGATGAACATCCTTCTGGCAAATGCTTTAGGTGATAAGATGTTTCTTCTTCTTGTTGAATTACTCATTCGCATTTTAAGGATGTTGGTTTTATAATTTTTTATAACTGATCGAAAGGCTGAATATCCAGCAAAGCGTTATCAGAAACGTGATCTTTTGAATGATCGGCAAGTATTCGATTCCGGATTCTACAATATATATAAAACTATTCAACAGGATCAGGATTAAACAGATTGTGCCGAAAATAGCACGTATTGAATGACCACATCTGAACAAGATGTAGATGAGTCCCGTGTAGGCGATGGATCCCGAAATGACGGAGAGGTAAATGAGTCCGTCGTGAAAATTTGTAAAGATGAAGGATGAAAGGACCATTGAGACCATACCGGACCATCGGATAATATTCGTCAGTTTCTGTGAAGCAGTTAGAAGTTGTGGGTAGGCAGACCAGAAGTAGCCGACTGAGATCGTGAGTGATAACATTGCTGCAAGCGCATATGGACGTGCAGTATTGATGTGACCGTTCTTGGAGTAGTCATAAAGAAGTTCGCACCAGTAATTCGTTTCCCAGTTGAACCCGTTCTCAGATGGATCAAAATTGGAACCGCCGGGATAGAAGAGTGTTGCGATCAGGTAAAAGATGAAGAAGAATATGATTCCGGCTGTCGGAATGATCGAGCGAAATGCAGGTGTTCGTTTCTTGCCATGTCCTTCTCCGTTTTCCATGCTACATTTTCCTTTCAGGATTATTGCGTACGAAAGATTCCCAACTTCCCGATTTAGATTTATTGTGCTCTCCGAGTCCTTTTGAAAAATGATGGCAAACGGCGACGGCTAAACCATCCGTGGCATCGAGGTATTTCGGCATGTCCTGAAAATTCAGTAGCTTTTGAAGCATGGCAGCAACTTGTTCTTTTGATGCATTACCGTTTCCCGTAATGGATTGCTTTATTCTTCGGGGTGAATACTCCTCAAATGGAATGTTATTCCCCAAACCTGCTGCTATTGCAACCCCCTGTGCGCGTCCGAGTTTAAGCATCGACTGAACGTTCTTGCCGAAAAACGGTGCCTCGATAGCCATTTCATCCGGTTTATATTCTTTGATGATCCCATCCAGGCGATCAAAAATGCGTTTCAACTTGTCAGGATGTGTAGGCAGTTTGTTTAGCTGGATGACACCAAAATTCAGCATGTGCAGCTTGTTTTGTTTGATGTGGATGAGGCCGTAACCCAAAACCGTAGTGCCGGGGTCAATTCCAAGAATTATTTTATCTTCAACCATTCAAAACCCAGTTAGTTGGTTAAAGCTATAAAAAAACAAAGCGCAATTTTCATTTTTCTGAAATTGATCGTGGTGACGGTTATCGCTGTGTTCTTTTACGTGCAGTTCAAAAGGGTACAATGGGATCAACAAAGTATCAACCTTGAAAATCCATTGGCAATGATTCTTGTTGTAGTATTGATTCCGTTGAATTGGTACTTCGAATGGTCGAAATGGAGTGTGGTCCTGAAGGTGAGCAGCGTGCGTTCAACCAATAGCACCAGGCGACAATCATTCTTTGCAGGAATCGTCACCGGAATGCTCACACCGAACATGCTGGGAAACTTTCTTGGTAGGATCTATTATTTTGAAAGAAGGCATCGACTATCGCTTACAGTCCTGACACTGGTCAGTAATTATGCGCAATTTATCGCAAGTATTGTTTTTGGCCTGGTCGCTTTATTCTTCTTAAAACGGACCCCTCTGGGAGAAATTGAGTTTGATGTCAAATGGTTCCTGATACTGATTGCAGCGATACTTGTAGTTTTTTACTTCTATTTTGAATGGACATTCCGGTTTTCCAAACGCAAAGCGCGCATACACCTGCTCATGAGAAGCCTTGAGAAAAAGGATTTCTTTCGATGGAAGATCCTTGTATTCAGCATTCTTAGACATAGTGTTTTTGTTTTACAATTCTCGTTCATGCTGTTTGCCTTCGGTGAAGATCTCTCTTGGTCCAATATGTTGTGGATCTGGCAGTTGTATTTGTGGGTAACACTTGCTCCTTCTCTGTTCTTGGGAAAGTTGGCGATCAGAGAGTCGGTTGCAATCTGGGTATTGGGTGCGGCAGGCATGAGCGAATTGGCTGTACTTGTGTCTTCCTTCCTTATCTGGACTTTTAATTTGTTGCTTCCAACGTTGGTCGGATTGATCATTTGCACGGAGAAAAAATGAACGGGATGTATTGGATGATAGTCATATTCTTTGGTACGTATGCAACTCTTCTGGGTGGTATCGTCTTCTTTGGGTATTTTTTACAGCAACGGAAGGAGAGATCATCGAAAGAAGCAGGCTCGGTATCACTGAACGAAGTGACAGTTGTTATTCCATTCAGAAATGAGGAGCAAAGGATTGGTGTCCTGCTGGATAGTATCCTGAGTTCAGAAAAGCTACCCGCCAAATTTATTTTTGTGGACGATCATTCGACTGACCGTTCAATACAACTGATTGTGGAAGCACTTCGGGAGATCAACCACATTGTGATCTCTATGCCAATTGGGGAAGAGGGGAAGAAACGGGCGATCCGCAGAGGGATAGGAAAAGCTGAGTCAAAATGGATTCTCAGTATGGATGCTGATGTGTCTTTCTCTCCCGATTACTTTGATCATCTGAGTGATCTGGCGGAAGCAGACATGTACATTCTACCTGCGATCCTTATTGCAGAAAAGAAATTACACCACCTGTTTGAGGTGGATCTGATTCTTGTAAATGCTGCTAACTGCGGGCTATCAGGATTGTATCGCCCAATTCTTGCAAGCGGAGCCAATTTGCTCTACTCAAGAGAAGCATTTATGAACTATGACTGTTTGGATAGACATCAGCATATGCCCAGCGGTGATGATATTTACCTTTTAAGGGATTTTCGCCATGGCGGTGCGGATATTCGATTAATGACGGGATATGAGGTTTCCATTCGAACAGAAACTCCGCAAAGTATAAGGGAATTCATCCATCAACGATTGAGATGGATTGCTAAAACGGGAGACGTCAAGGATCACCTAAGCACTGGATTAGCGATAATTCAAGTATTGCTCACCGGGAGCTTTGTTGTTTTGTTGATCTATTTTCTGATGATTGATAACTGGAAACTCTTTCTGATAGCTCTCCTCATCAAAACCACCTTGGATATGCTCATTTTTTTACCTTTTTTCAACCGCATCAAAAGGATGAGGTCCTGGCTTTTCATTCCGCTGTATGAAGTGATCTTTCCATTCTATTCTATTATGATCCTTGGATTGATGTATTTCTTCAAACCGGTATGGAAGGGTAGGAGGTTGGAGAGAAATTTTTGACCGCCTCTCCGGAGAGGATCGGGAAGGGTGGTTTTAACCAGTTCTATCCATTTCTGATCCCTCGTCTGAAATCTTCTGTCACTTATAGATCAAGATGTTTGATTTGTTCGATTCTGTTTCGTTCCAGGAATTCATCGATCGTCTCAAAGTGCTCGATCACCCGCTGATCCTTGAACTCGAATACCTTGTTAGCCAATCCCTCGAGAAAGGAACGGTCGTGTGAAACGAGGATCAAGGTACCATCAAACTTTTTAAGGGCCTCTTTCAAGACATCTTTCGATTTCAGATCAAGATGGTTCGTAGGTTCATCCAGGATCAGGACATTAACAGGTTCCAACAATAGTTTAACCATCGCCAGCCGCGTTCGTTCTCCTCCGGAAAGAAAACCAACCTTTTTATCGATCGCATCTCCTGAGAACATGAATGCACCAAGTATATTCTTGATGTCTTTGCGGATCTCTCCTTCGGCAACATTATCAACCGTTTCAAAAACTGAAAGTTCCGAATCCAGAAGAGACGCCTGATTTTGTGCAAAATATCCAACCTTGGCATTATGCCCAAGTTCACAGAAACCGTCGAAGTCGATCTCTCCCATGATCGCCTTGATCATAGTGGATTTACCTTCACCGTTCCTACCTACAAAGCACACCTTCTCTCCGCGGGCGATCGACATATTCGCATTTTTGAAAACGACTTTATCGCCGTACGACTTGCTCATGTCTCGCGCGGTAACAGGAAAATCTCCCGAACGTTGAGAAGGCGGAAAACGCAATGAAATGGATGAATTATCGATCTCGTCAATTTCAATGATCTCCAGTTTTTCAAGCATGCGCTGTCGCGAACTGACCTGATTTGTTTTCGAATAGGTCCCTTTGAATTGCTCAATAAAGCGCTTCGTCTCTTGGATCATCTTTTGCTGTTCCTGATAAGCTTTTTGTTGCTGAGAACGACGCTCCTCGCGCAAGACCAGGTAATGCGAATAATTGGCTTTGTAATCATAGATACGACCCATGGTCACTTCGATCGTGCGGTTGGTAATGTTGTCGATAAAGGTTTTGTCATGGGAAATAACGATCACCGCTTTAGCTTTGTTCTTGAGGAAATCCTCCAACCAGATTACCGATTCGATATCGATATGATTGGTTGGCTCATCCAGGAGCACAAGATCTGGTTTTTGTAATAGGATCTTTGCTAATTCAATACGCATTCGCCAACCGCCACTGAATTCTCCCGTATTTCGCGTAAAGTCACTTCTTTTGAATCCCAAACCAAGTAACGCCTTCTCTACTTCAGCATCAAAATTTGTTTCCTCAATGGCATAATATTTCTCGCCCAGTTCGGCAACCCGTTCGATCACCTTCATGTAGGAATCAGATTCGTAATCGGTTCTCGTTTCAAGTTCTTTGTTCAGACGTTCCATCTCATTCTTCATTTCAATGATCTGTCCGAATGCTTTGGCTGTCTCC
This sequence comes from Flavobacteriia bacterium, assembly GCA_046301895.1. Lineage (GTDB taxonomy): Bacteria > Bacteroidota > Bacteroidia > Flavobacteriales_D > Crocinitomicaceae > M0103. The sequence continues at coordinate 64,304 of JBKCJG010000120.1, read as the reverse complement.
TCGAAAACTGTACAATTATCTTCTGTCAGCAAGTGCTGAGGCAGGTAAGCGATCTTGGTGTCTGGTGCACATTGAATACTCCCTCGGTTGGGCTTTTGAACGCCGGCAATGATCTTCATCATGGTCGATTTTCCGGCACCGTTCTTTCCCATCAGGGCGATCTTATCGTTTGGATTAATTACGAAACTTACATCCTTAAAAAGTGTTCGCGCACTGAATTCGACCGTAAGGCCATTAACTGAGATCATATGAATGAAAAAATGAGGTGCAAAGATAGTGTATTGTAGGTAAACATGGCATGTCATGCAGAAAAGTGTTTCTTATCTTTGATGTAAATCGTACCTTGTTCTTTCAAATGATATATATGCGATCCATCGTTTTGTTAATGGTTATTCTGGTCGGCGGTTATTATGGAAATGCCCAAACTACAACGCCCGCCGAAAATTGTTTTGAATTGCCTGTTTCACTCGTCAAGAACAATGGTGATTCATTAACCATAACCTGTAAATGTGATCTGTCTGAGTTCAATTTTCAATTGTTCAACAGATGGGGATCTCTTTTGTATGAATCCAAGAAATTTGGTAAGTCTCTCGATCTGAACATGAATGAAAGCGAAAAGGGGCAAGCTAAATTTCCAAGTGGAACGTATTTTTGGAAGATCGACTACAGAAAGGTCAGCGAAAAGGAAAAGTCATCTGTAACGGGTTTTATAAATGTGCTATGAACCGAATATAAAATGGAGCATTTTCTGAATTTTCTCAATAGCATTCAAGCACTTGACGAGAACGAATTGGACGTGATCCGTAAAATATCGACTGAACAGTCAATTTCCAGGAATGAAGAGCTTCAGCCTGTTGGTCATACGTGTAGAACCATCTATTTTGTGTCATCAGGAATGTTGCGTATCTGGTACTTGAAAGACGGAACGGATATCACCGAAAGTTTTGAACCGGAGAATGCCATAGTGGCTAGAGCAGAGAGTTTATTTGCCGGAGTGCCTTCAAAAAAAGCCATCCAGGCAGTAGAGGATTCACAATTGATCGCAGTAAGTGCGCCAAAACTGTTCGACTTGTTTGATAGGCATCCTGCAATCGAACGAATGTTCAGAAGGATCATAGAACAGCAGTATGTGAAAACCATACAGCGGATCGAAAGTTTGCAGTTCCAGACTCCGGAAGAGCGGTACAGACAATTGATCACAACACAGCCGGATATGTTGAAGCGAGTACCATTGAAATTTATTGCCTCCTACCTGGGGATCACTCAGGTAAGTTTGAGTCGGATCAGGTCCAGAAAATGATCCGTTGAGATTTCATTATTTAACAATTGTAAAAGGATAACGCTCCGTAGCTTCTGACCTTTGTATCAAATTGATCTAAGATCATGGAGGTACAACTCGGACTTAAGGAGAACTGGAAGCAATTTACACTGCTGGTCATTATCAATGCGTTTGTTGGTGGTATGGTAGGACTTGAACGAAGTATCTTGCCGGAGATCGCTCGGGAGGAGTTCCATATTGCCGCACATACTGCTATCCTCTCCTTTATTGTAGTCTTTGGACTCGTTAAAGCTGTTACTAATTATTATACCGGTGTCCTGGCCGGACTATTTGGAAGAAAGAAATTGCTCGTGGTAGGTTGGTTGGTCGCATTGCCTATCCCATTCATCCTGATGTATGCACCTTCATGGAACTGGATCATTGTAGCGAATGTATTGTTGGGTTTAAATCAGGGATTGGCCTGGTCGTCAACGGTGTTGATGAAGATCGATCTTGTTGGAGAAAAACAGCGAGGGCTCGCAATGGGTTTGAATGAATTTGCTGGATATATCGCGGTAGCATTGGTAGCCTTTCTTACCGGTTGGACGGCTTCCGAATTTGGTTTACGGCCATATCCGTTTTTTATAGGTGTTGCGCTGGTGATCATGGGATTGATGGGGAGTATTCTTCTCATTAGGGACACGACCGGGTATGTGACAAAGGAAACGGTTTCCAGTAAAGTGCCACGATTAAAGAATATCTTTTGGGAAACAACGTGGAAGAATCGCAATCTGGGATCGGTTACTCAGGCAGGCCTGATCAATAATCTGAACGACGGTATGTCCTGGGGGCTTTTACCTGTTTTGCTGATGTCAAAGGGATTCTCGATTGGCACTGTCGGAGTGATCACTGCAGTTTACCCGGCTGTCTGGGGGCTGGGTCAATTGATCACGGGTAAAATGGCCGATCATTTCTCTAAAAAATACATGCTCGTTACAGGGATGGTCCTGCAGGCAATTGCACTCTTCGCCATGATCTATGCCCGAAGTGAGTTGGATTATAGTTTATTGTCTGCACTGCTGGGGTGGGGTACTGCCATGGTTTATCCAACCTTCCTTGCGACCGTCGCTGAGAACACGCATCCTCTTGATCGGGCAGAGAGTATTGGGGTTTTTCGCTTGTGGAGAGATCTGGGTTACGCAATCGGAGCGGTAATAACGGGGATTATTGCTGATCAACTGAACATGGATGCAGCCATATTGTTCATAGCGGGAATAACCATGGTTTCAGGGGTGGTAATTCAGGTGCGAATGAAGAAATGATCAGAATGAATACAAGGATAACAATGGAAAAATGAACCGTAAAGATTGAGAATGGGGTTCCGCTTACGCTGATCACTGTTCGGTCAAAAGAGAGGAACATGTCAATTCGTATATGCCGGAAGTCATTCCAAATGCCATTGGAGCAATTAAAAAATTGTACACTATCTGAATTGAAATACAGTGCAGGTAACTATTTGCGGTAATGGAGGGTGAAGGTCAACAGAAGGAGCATATATCATTGGTGAATTGGGTGTGAAAAGTGCAGGGTTGCAAGAAGGGATTACAACTTATTTTAAAAGTGCTGAAGAATTTAATAGATTTATCCGAAATTAAACCGTACATTGCGCCATTATATATTTTTTATTACATCAAAATGAGTAAAGGCACAGTAAAATTCTTTAATGAGACAAAAGGTTTTGGTTTCATTAATGAAGAAGGAACAAACAAAGAGTATTTTGTTCACGTATCAGGTTTGATCGACGAGATCCGTGATGGTGACGAAGTAGAATTTGAATTGGAAGAAGGAAGAAAAGGACTTAACGCTGTTAAGGTGAAAGTTATCTGATAGATAGAAGTTATTTTTTGGAAGAGCCCGTCAGTAATGATGGGCTTTTTTGTTGAATGTAATCGTGTATTTCGTAAGCTGAGTAACATTTGTTACTTCTATTTGAGATCAATTCGCGAAATTCGTTTAAAATTGAAAAAAGATGAAAATGACAGGAGTTATATCAGTAATGTTGGTCGGAGCGATCACTGTGATGTCATGCGGGACAAAACCTGAAGCGACAGAAGGAACTGCCCCGACTCAAGAGCAAACGATTGCGGCAGTTCAGAACATAGGACCGTCTGCTGTCGGGAAGATCATGAATGAAAAGAATGCGATCCTAATCGATGTGCGCACTCCGGAAGAGATCAATGAAGGGATCATTGAAGGCGCAACGGTATTTGTGGATTATAAGAATGCGAATTTTGCCTCTGAGATCGCAAAATTGGATAAATCAAAGACCTATATCGTGTATTGCCGAAGCGGAGGCCGAAGTGCAGGCGCTTCAGACATGATGGTAGGTCAAGGGTTTCAAAGCGTATACAATCTTGAAGGTGGAATCACAGGTTGGACGGGTAAAGTCGTAAAGAAGTAATGAACTTTTTTCAGAAGGAGGGAAAGGGGATCATCCTGGCTGCGGCCCTTGGAGTGCTCTCCTTTTTTCTTGCTGAATTTACTCCTTCCGCTGTCAACAGTGTGATGATAGCACTGATACTGGGGATCACTCTTGGTAACGCTACAAACCTTCCTGAATCCGTGGAGTCAGGAATCTCATACACGAGCAGCAAATTACTCGAACTTTCCATCTTATTTCTGGCGTTCGCCATTAATTATTCCCATATCACAGAGCTGGGAGCAACTAGTTTTATTGCTGTTGCAGCGGTTTTGTTTATCATTTTGATACTTTCCGTTGTCTTGGCTCAAAAGTTCAATTGTCCCGGGTCGACGGGTTGGTTGGTCGGATTCGGAACAGCTATCTGTGGATCAAGCGCGATCGCAGCCCTGGCACCAAGTGTGTCAAAAGACAAGGAAGATGTTGCGATCTCAATGGCAGTGGTAAATTTGTATGGCACATTGGGAATGATAATATTGCCAATGGTCCTTTTAAAAACTGGTTTCGATAGCTCCGAGATCGGCCTGATGATCGGAGGGTCATTACATTCCGTAGGTAACGTTGCCGGCGCAGGTTTCACAGTAGGCGAGGAAGCAGGAGAGGCGGCTATCACAATTAAACTGGCTCGCGTTGCACTGCTAACTCCCGGTTTGATCTTTATTAATTTTTTGATCAATCGAAAAACAGCGGCCACCTGGAAAGATCATTTTAAACTTCCCTGGTATCTAATTGGGTTCATTGTGATTACTGTTTTAGGAACAGTTGTTGAGTTTCCTGAATCTTGGCTAGAATTGATGGAGTCCTGTGGGAAGATAGTTCTGACTGTGGCCATGGCGGCAATCGGAATGAAGGTGAGTTTTAAAAAGTTGATCCTTTCGGGACGAAAGGGATTGTCTTTTGGATTGATCATGTTTTTGATTCAGTTGGGTTTGCTTGCGACTTTCATCAAATTGACCTAATACTTTCAAAGATTGGGAACTGATATGCCGACCATTTCAATCATCACTCCATTTCGCAATTCAGCTGATTTTATCCGTGAAACTGCTGAATCAATTTTTAGTCAGTCCTATGATGACTGGGAATGGATCTTGATAAATGATCATTCCCTGCAAAATGAAGTGGAGCTCTTGAAACCATACCTTAGAGATTCCCGAGTTAAATTGGTCAGAAATACCGGTAAAGGGATCAGTGATGCATTGGTAACGGGATTCAAGATCGCCGAAGGAACCTTTGTAACAAGAATGGATTCCGATGACATTATGCCGCCCGATAAATTATCCGTTTTTCTTTCGTCATTGAATGAATCAGGCATTGACATCGTCACCGGAAAAGTGAAGTATTTTTCGGAAGCAGGTATCATTTCTCCCGGTTATTTGAAATATGAAAAATGGCTGAACGATCGGGTCGATCGGCAGGATTTTTATTCCGAGATCTACAGGGAATGTAGTCTTTCATCCGGTAACTGGATGATGCGCGCCGAAAGATTAAGACAATGCGGAGGATTTGACGGCTTGGTTTACCCGGAGGATTATGACCTCCTTTTTAGATGGTATTCTTTTGGCTTGAAGATAAAAGGGATCGATGAGGTGACGCACCTGTGGCGAGAACATCCGATGCGAACATCTCGTAACAGTAAAGACTACAGCCAGGAACAATTTTTTGACCTGAAGATCAGAAGATTTATTGATCATGATCTGGTCAAAGCTCCACTCATTCTAAATGGCACAGGTACAAAAGGTAGATTGACAGCAAGAATTCTCCTGGAGATGGGTATACCTTTTAATTGGGTTTCGGTAGAACCGGAAAAATTTGGTGCCGGAATTTACGGGAAAACGATACAACATGCGAAGGTTCTTAGCTGGAATGAGCATATTCAAATTCTGAATGCTACGGCCATCGATAATCAGTCAATCGAAAATTTATACAGCGATAGAAACAGCATTTCAACTATCTTCCAACTGTAAATAAAAAAGCCGGACAAATGCCCGGCCATTATATAGTTGAATGATCTTAGAACGGTAGATCATCATCTTCACTGTCAACATTCATTGCTGCAGAAGGTGCAGCGGTGAGCGGGTCAAGATTCATTGCGGAAGGACCACCCTGAGGAATGCCCTGAGGCGCCCCAACTCCTGCCTTCTCGATTCTCCACGCTTCCAATGTGTTGAAGTACTTTACTTCTCCCTGTGGACTTGTCCATTCCCGACCACGCAGGTTGAAAGATACCTCCACTTGTTCGCCCGTTTGCACAGCATCCAACAGAGAACATTTATCCTGTGTAGCCTGAAATAGGATATCTTGAGGATACATGCTCGATGTATCGGTTACTACAAATTCCCTTTTGGAAAATTTCTCTGACACTTGAACAGTACTGTTCACCACCTTCACGGTTCCTGTAAGTTTAAACATAATGGTATTTATTTAGATTGTTGTTGTTTTATCCGTTGTTAAAAGAAAGAAGTGTCATCCAGGCTTCTTCCAGTTTGTTCTCCGACAGCAGCTCTTTTGCTCTCTGGTGAAGAGCAACCTCCAATTCTGCAGGTTTGTCTTCTAAAGATACAAAGATTTCGCTTAATTCCAAGAGTTTGTATTCATTAACATCAGTCTCGTTAGGCAGTTCTTCGATCCCCCCAAGATAACCAAGATCATTGCCCGTAAGGATGGAACTGTTCAGAATGTCTGCAGGTATCTGATCATATCCGACACCACAGGTCGTGATAGGTTTTGCGATTTCAAACATCGAATTTTTGTCCGCACGACAATACCAGTTTCCACCCATCCTCGAAACCAGGTCGATTTTGTGCTGGTCGATCATCCCATTTTCATCCAATACATTCTCATGAATATGGATTTGAACAACTTCACAGATCACCAGGTTTCCTGCGCCACCCTCCGTTCCGAGTTCCTTTACCTCGATCACCTTGCATTCGAATTGAATGGGTGATTCTCCCACGCGCATTGGTTTAATGCGCTCTGAAGGAAGTGGAGTGAACCCTGCCTTAAGGAATTCGCTCACACCTGCCGGATAAGGTGAACTGGCAAGGCTCATCTGGTGAACGATATCATAGGATACAACATTGATAACAACTTCGGGTACAACTTTAACATTGTTGTAGGTGTCCTTTGTTGTATTCGATCTTCCTGAACGGGCAGGCGAAAAGATCATGATCGGCGGATTGGCACTGAAAACATTGAAAAAACTGAACGGGGCCAAATTGTGATTTCCATCCGAATCGATCGTTGATGCGAATGCAATTGGACGTGGACCGATTGCCCCCAGTAAATACTGATGGAGCTTCGGAATAGGCAACGATTTGGGATCAATACTCAGCATAAGTCACTGTTTCTGGCTCCAAAAATAACCTGAATTAAATTCTGTTCAACAGCTGAAGAAAATGATTTATCCACAATTTTTAAGGCACATCGAATATTTTTTTTAGTCTTCATTTCATTCTTTAAAATAAATAAATATCTTTGCACTCCCAATTCGATAAAACGAAGCAGGGAAAGGTTAAGCGAAACCTTTACAGTTGAAATAAAATTTGCGGATGTGGTGAAATTGGTAGACACGCTAGACTTAGGATCTAGTGCCGAGAGGTGTGCGGGTTCGAGTCCCTCCATCCGCACGAAAACATGGTCTCGTTGATTTCTAACGAGACCATTTTTGTTTATAGTCGTTTAAAAAAATAAAAAAGAATGAACGTTATTCGTCAAGATCTTGATGCGTTGAACGCAGTGTTGAAAGTAGAGATCGCTCCGGCTGATTACCAGGTAAAGGTAAAAACTACGCTTGAAAAATACCGTAAAACTGCTAAGATACCTGGATTCCGTCCGGGTCATGTTCCCTTTGGAATGGTTCAAAAACAGTATGGTAAAGCGGTGTTGGCTGAAGAGTTGAATAAGCTTGTGAATGATGCATTGTACAAATACATTCAGGACAATAATATCGAAATCCTTGGTAATCCGATCCCAAAGGAAGGTTCCGATGTTGTTGGAAACTTTGAAAAGCCGGATACCTTTGAGTTTGAATACGAAATAGGACTGACACCGTCATTCGACATTCCGCTTTCCGGAAAGAGTAAGTATGATTATGTAAAGGTTAAAGTGGACAACAAGTTGTTGGACCAGCAGGTGGATGATCTTCGCCGACGTTACGGGAAATTGATCTCTGTGGAAAATGTCGGAGATGGTGATATGATTCTTGCACAATTCGTAGAGCTGAAAGAGGATGGTTCCGTTAAAGAAGGTGGAATCATGCACTCATCAACGATCTCCATGGAATTCGTAGAGGATAAGAAGGTCAAGAAAGAACTGATGGGCAAAACCAAAAGCGATCAGATCGAAGTAAACCCTGAATCTGTTTCGAAAGGTGGAAAGGACACTGCTGCGATGCTCGGGATCAAGGAGGATGAACTTGCAAGTATTTCAGATAAGTTCCGTATGACGATCAACGAGATCAAAAGAATGGAACTTGCGGATCTTAATCAGGAACTATTCGATAAATTGTTCGGTCCTGGAAATGTTAACTCTGAAGATGAGCTTCGCGAACGTATCTCGAATGACCTGAGAAAAATGTTTGAGAATGATTCCGATCGGATCTTGACACGCGATATCTACAATGATCTTGTTGAAAAGACCAAAGTTGATCTGCCGAATACATTCTTGAAGCGTTGGATAAAAATGTCGAATGAGAAGCCAATCACTGATGACCAGATCGATACGGAATATGATGGTTATGCCAAAGGTCTGAAATGGCAGTTGATCCAGGGAAATATCTTTAAAACTAACGAGATTAAACTGGACAACCAGGAGGTGATTGATTTCACGAAAGGATTGCTGGTAAGTAACTATGCACAGTACGGTATCCCTGCTCCGGAAGACAAAGAGCTCACGGCTTCTGCTGTCCAGGTTTTGGGCAACAAAGAGGAGGCTGGCCGAATCTACGACATGCTCGCCGAACAGAAATTGACAAACTATTTCAAAAGCACCGTGAAATTGAATGAAAAAGAAGTGTCATACGATGAATTCGTCGAGATCGCTTCGAAATAAATTGCTATTCAAACCCTCACGTTAAAATGAGGGTTTTTTTATGTCTAATTGAATGACACAGCGCAATTAATTTTAATTTCATACGCAGGAAGTCGGGGAATAAAAATGGCAATATGAAAAATAGCAAAAGATTACAAAGGACTTTTTCTGTTCTAATATGTTTAATGACTGTTTTTGGTTCTTTTGAACAGCCCTCATCCATTGAGAGGCAGAAAGATCCATACAAGTGGATGTTCGGCCTGGGATGGAATGTTGTTAACGATAACGAGGAAAAATTACCGAACCTGATTGATGTAAATGGTTCGTGGAACTATTTATATTTCCCGACCCGCTTAACCTTCAATAAATATGTGAGAAAAGGGTGGAGTGTGGAAGGTGCGTTAGCCTATAATCAATACTCATCCAACAAGATTGTCAACGATTCAACCGGAAGAAAAGGCAGTTTTATTGCAGGTGATTTTTCGGCAAAATACAGTTTTTGGAGATTTATGAAGGGCGCACGGCGGTTCGATCCGTATCTTTCCTCTGGTTTGGGGATAACCTACAGACAACCACTCGAAGCCCCGTTAACACTAACTGCAAATCTGTCGGCAGGAATGAACTTCTTCTTTTCAAGACGATGGGGAGTGAATGTTCAAGTAACAGGGAAAATGGCCGTTGTACCGGATATCTATGTCTCCCGATATGATTATTTTCAACACGCCGTTGGATTAGTCTATAAAAAGCAAGCTTCAAAAAAACCGGATCATTTTAATCGCAGAAAACATCCGTGGGTTCACCAAAAAGTGAAGTTCAAACGAAGAAACACGTGATGAAATAAAAAGTGTGATCAGTCAGGATCTTCAGATGTTCGTTCTTTTAGGGGATTACCTTATAACGAGCTCATAGGGCATTCTCATCTGTATTCCGGTCATCGATTCGATCTTCTTTAATTGCGTGTAATACGCAACAAGCTCTGATGGCATTTGACCTCCGGAGATCTCGAATTCCTCATCTTCTTCCAATTGCTCAAGTATCTCTGATAGTTTATCTTCTTTTTTCAAGGGATAGTACAATACTTTCTTTTCTTTGATGTCTGCTTTCTTGGCTGCATAATCAATGGCATCGTTTATTCCCCCGAGCTTGTCAACTAATCCGATCTTCAAAGCATCTCGTCCTGTCCAAACGCGACCTCTTGCAAGTACATTGACCTTTTCAGTCGTCATACCCCTCCCTTCGGCAACTCTCGTGAGGAACTGTTCGTAAATGGCATCGACCTCTTCCTGGATAATGCCATATTCTTCAGCATCAAGTTTCCGGTTGGTCGTCATGATCGAATGCCTGTTCGTTCCTGCACGATCGAACGAAATACCCAGCTTGTTTTCGAGCATTTTCCCTGTGTATGGGATCATTCCGAAAACGCCGATAGAGCCTGTGATTGTTGTGGGTTCTGCAAAAATTGCAGCTGCTGGGGCAGCAATATAATAGCCTCCTGATGCAGCTACATCGCCCATTGAAACGATTACTTTTTTGGTCTTATTGGTCAGTTGAACTTCTCTCCAGATCTCATCGCTTGCAAGAGCACTTCCTCCTGGACTATTTATGCGGAAGACAACCGTTTTTATTGTTTTGTTCTTACGAACATCTTGAAAAAGCTTGCAGATCTCTTTTGATGTGAGTTCATCACCATCCTTTGAAACTGCACCTTCGGCAAGTATAACGGCAATATTAGGTCTGTCATTCTTTGTCAGCAACTGGTTTTGGTAGAATTTCTTCTTTGCATATTTTTCGAAAGACTGCAGGCTAAGGTCCTCTTCCTCCTCCAAACCAATCTTTTTTGAAATGTGAGCGATCACTTCATCTCTGTATTTAACGCCATCCATTAAGTTAAAATCGATGGCGTCTTCTGCTCGTCTTATCTTCGCGCTGTCTGCGATCGCATTAATTTCTTCAATCGTGATCTTACGGTCTGCTGCGATGTCTGTGCGAATATCTTCCCACATTGACGTAAGATAGCGTTCGACCTGAACACGGCTCGAATCACTCATGGCTGTCCTGAAATAGGGTTCTACCGCACTTTTGAAATCATTGTTCGATCCGCGTATAACCTGGACTTCAACATCGAGTTTGTCAAGTGTTCCCTTGAAAAAAGCCATTTCTGTACCTAGTCCAATGATCTCCATCGCTGACGATGGGAATCCGAAGACCTCATTTGCCGCCGATGAAAGGTAATATTCTTTTTGTGTGATCATTTCCCCCGAATTGTAGGCTACCAGGAATTTACCTGATTTCTCGAAGTCATTGAGTGCTTGGCGTATTTCTCGCGCCGTTGAATAACCGCAATCAAGATCCCCGATCTCGACGAATACACCCTTAATTTTGTTATCTTTCTTTGCGTGTTCTAGACCAAATAGTATGTCAGACAAACCAAGCTTTTTATTCAGGGAGAACGAGGAAGCATTAAAACTGTTTTCTGCCTCTTCACCGATCTCACCGTTGAGTGTCATGTGCAGAACGGTGTTGCTTTTGATGGCCAGAGGTTTCGGGCCGAATTCACCAAAGCTACCAATGATTCCACCCAGAATGAGGGAAAACAACAAGAGTCCGATCACGGACATGATGAAAACGGCCAAAAAACTGGGCCAGAAAATTCTTCCAAATGTTATTTTTTTATCTGTCATCTTCAAGCAGTTTAATACATCAAAAATAGATCAATCTGCTGAAGTGATTTGTCTTAAAAGGACAGGTGGCAATTCGAACTTTATGAATTGATAATTTCCCGTGATGAATGTCTAGCTTAGATTGGGGATCACAACCTGCTCAGTACCTTAATTTTTATCCGATGGGCAAATTGGGGCGAATGAATGGAATAAATTTGTAATTTGCCTCGCTAAAACTAAAAAACGAAACTATGAACAGATTCTTCGTTCTCTTTATTGCATTGATTTCCGGTCTTTTTGCGTATTCTCAAGAGTATTCAAGGGTAAAGATCTACACAGGATCAGAGGGCTTGAAACAATTAGGCGATGCTGGTGTTGCTGTCGACCACGGAATTTACAAGCAAGAGTCATTCTTCATCTCAGATTTTTCTGCTGCGGAAATTCAGACCATGCAACAAATGGGCTTCAATTATGAAGTGTTGATCGCTGATGTTCAGCAATACTATGTAGACCATGCGAATGACCCGTCCCCATCAGAAAAGAATGCAACGTGTTCCGGAACAGGTGGCGGTGGAACAGCAGGCTTCACACCTTCAACTCCAACCAATTTCAACCTCGGTTCTATGGGGGGATATTTGACCTATCAGCAAATGCTGAATGAGTTGGATGCCATGGTTGCTCAATATCCTACATTGATCACTGCGAAGGCACAGATCTCGACCTTTCTTACACACGGTAACAGGCCCATCTATTTCGTGAAGATCTCTGACAGTCCTGCAACCAATGACGCCACAGAACCCAAAGTGCTTTATACTGCGATTCATCATGCGCGTGAGCCGATGTCTCTCATGGAAACCATTTTTTATATGTGGTATTTGCTTGAGAATTACGGAACGAACGATGAAGTGACCTATTTGGTGAACAATATGCAAATGTATTTTGTACCATGCATCAACCCGGATGGATACTTGTATAACGAGCAAACCAATCCGAATGGCGGAGGGATGTGGCGAAAGAACAGACGCAACAATGGCGGAAGTTACGGCGTCGATCTGAACAGGAACTATTCTTACGGTTGGGGAACAACAGGAACAAGTACGAATCCTGGTAATGATACCTACTGTGGACCTTCGGCTTTTTCTGAACCGGAAACACAAGCCATTAGATGGTTAGTGCAGAACAATAATTTTATTACGGCCTTCAATGCGCATACCTATGCAGAGGAGATTCTTTTCCCGATAGGCACAACAACAGCAGAATTTGCTGACCATCACGACTATTTTCAGGCGGAAACAAACCACATGGTTCAGTATAACGGGTATGGTGCGATCAAAAGTTCTGCACTGTATCCGGCATCGGGTGATTCCGACGATTATATGTACAAGGTGGATTGTGGTGTCAATCAAAAAGATACGGTGTTTGCGCATACTCCGGAGGTTGGAACTGCTTTCTGGCAACCTTCGAGTCAGATCATCTCAACCTGTGCAGAAATGGTCTTCCCAAATCTTGTTTTAGCGCATTTAACGCGAAAGTATGTGATCGTCAGTGATACCGATCCAACAAACGTTGCCACAATGACTGGTAATTTTAATCATTCTGCATACCGATTGGGACGAGAAAATGGTCCTGTTACAGTCTCTATCCAACCGCTTCTGAATATAGCTGCTGTAGGTAGTCCGGTCATACATGATCTCGATCTTATGCAAACGGCAACCGGGGCGATCAGTTATTCACTTGTTCCCGGTATACAGTTCGGAGACGAAATAAAATATATTTTGATTACGAACAATGGCTTATGGTCTAAAAAAGATACCATCACCAAGACGTATGGAGTGTTAACGCTTCAAGCCCTGGAAGATGCGTCCACAACAACAAATTGGACAGGTAACTGGAGCACCACAACCTTAACATTTGTCTCGGCTACTCGATCGTTTACTGAATCACCTGGTGGAAATTATTCGAACAATACTTCCAACAAAACCTACACCTATGTTCCGAGTATTGATTTGACCAATGCGACTGGTGCACAGATATCCTATTATGCAAAATGGAATATCGAAGCCGATTACGATTATGTGCAATTCCAGGTTTCAACGGATGGTGGAGCGAACTGGATTGGGCAGTGTACGAATTATACGGTACCTGGAACGAGTGCAAACAATTCTGTTCAACCGAATAACGAGCCTGTTTACGAAGGTGTGCAGTCTGGTTGGGTACTGGATGAGATCAATTTGAGCGACTATTTGGGTCAGGTAATCAAGGTAAGGTTCATCTTTGAGTCAGACGGAGGCCAGACAGGTGACGGGTTCTACTTCGATGACTTTAAAGTAATGTATAACTTACAGGGTCCGGCTGCAGCACCAACAGCTTCATTTACGGCTGCTACAACCACAGTTTGTACGGGAGAATCTGTTGTTTTCAACGATTTTTCTTCTGATAGCCCAACGAGCTGGAGCTGGAGCTTTGGCGATGGTGCAACATCGATTTTTCAGAGTCCTTCTCATATCTATACTTCCCCTGGAACGTATACGGTCGAGTTAACTGTTTCAAATGCCGCCGGAACGGACACGTATACAATGCCTGATTATATCACCGTGAATCAGACACCATCTGTTACGATGACTACGACTGATTCTGATAACATTGTCTGCGAGCAGGCGGGACTCGTCAATCTGTCATCAACACCTGCAGGAGCAATCTTTAGTGGAACGGGAGTCAACGGTTCACAGTTCGATCCATCCGTGGCAGGTACAGGGCCACATTTGATCACTGCCACGTACACAGATGGAAACGGATGTGAAGGAACAACGCAGGTTACACTGTTTGTAGAATCGTGTTTGTCTCTCGATCAGCTACTGTATAATGGGATTTCCTTGCAGCCAAATCCAAATAACGGGGAATTCAATGTGTCTGGTTTGGAGTTAGGATCAACGCTGGAAGTGACAGACCTGAATGGTAAGCGTATCTATTCTGCGAAAGTAGAAAGTACTGACCAGCTCATCAAACTAAAGAATACAGAGACAGGTTTTTATTACCTTAAAACAATTAAAAAGGGTGTTCCGATTCAAATAAAGATCGCTGTGCTATAAGCATTGAAACCACCTGAGAAGGTGGTTTTTTGTTACAGGTAATTATCGTACCAGCTGAACTTTTCCTGAACTATTCTTTCTTTCTGCTCTCTCAAATGATTCAGAAAAGCCTTGGCCGCAGGAGAAAAGTTTTTGTTCTTAAGCCAGATAAGGTTCCAGTTCGATGTGATGGGCAACCCTTTCACGGGTACGATTTGAAGTTCACCGTTCAACAACTCGTTCTTGATCCCGATCAATGGCATGATCGATGATCCAATTCCCGCGATTACGGCTTGTTTTACTGCTTCATTCGACGTGAGTTCCATTTTTTTTCTGACTTTTATGTCATGCTCATTCAGAAACTTCTCCATGGTCAAACGGGTACCTGAACCTACTTCACGGTAGATCAATGGCAATTCGTGTAGGATCGATGTCTCTTGGATCTTTTTCGATGGCTTGAATTGTTTGTCACAGACCAGAAACAACTGATTGGAGAGCAGTTCAATATGTTCGATCTTTAAATTTTCCGGTAAAACGGAAACCAGGGAGAAATCTACGTCGTTATTATCCAATGACTCAAGTACTTTAGACTTGTTCGTAACGTCCAGAACCAACTCAACTCCTGCATTCTTTTGGAGGAAATCTGACAGAAAATAAGGAATCACATATTTTCCCGTTGAAACCACTGATAATTTGAGGCGACCTGTCAATTGTCCTTTGTATGCACTCACTTTGTAATTAATGGCATGAACCTCATTCAGGATGCGTTCTGCTGCAGTGGCTATTTCCAGACCAAAATCGGTTATAAATAACTTGCGTCCCACTACTTCGGTGAGTGGAAATTCGAACTGATCTTGAAAATTTTTCAATTGTATGGAAACAGCCGGTTGCGTGAGATGCAGCTCCTCTGAAGCTTTTGTTATGCTTTTGGTTTCACAGATCTTCACGAATATCTGAAGTTGATGGAGGGTATAGTGCATAATATATGTTTATGTAAAACATTGTAAATATAAATAAAAATAAATAATAAAGTATGGAGAACTTTGTATTGTAAAAAATAAATCAAACATGGAAGAGAAACGTTCATACCAGCTTGTCGATGGAAATTTCAATTGCACAGATGCAACAGAAGTGCTTTTTTCACTGATCAATAGTAAGATAAAATTCCACGATCTTCAATCGTTCGGGAAGAAAGAGCGATCTGAAATAGATCTTCATCATTCAGACCGCAGATCAAAAGAGTTAAGAAAGATACTTGAGGATATCAGGACACTTATTGCTAGAGCAGAAAAAGGTGGAATGCACCTATCTATATCCGGCACGATAGAAATAACATTAACAAAACCGACGGCAAATGGTTAATGTGATCATTTATTTGGGTAAGTCACACGATCCTGGAAACCTGGTGGATGTGCTATTGAAAAAGAAATTAATAGCGAAGGCTACGATTGATAGTGATAATGTGACGTATGTGCTGAAGGATGATGAGGTATCCACCGAAACAAATACGGTGATTACGGTTCAGACCAAGTCACTTTTATTTTCACAGATCGAACAATTGGTTGCTGAGATGTACGGCTCCTCAGTACCGATCTTCTCGCTGCCAATCACTCAGGCAAATCAGCAATTCGATAAAATGGTTCGGGAAAACACCTTGAGGACGTAATGGACATGAGCCATTGGAAAGGAAGGCAATTGATCATAGGTACCATGCATGGGAAGGAGTCAGTGTTGGGACCTTTGTTGGAAGAAAATTTCGGTTTAAAGTTTTCTGCTCTGAATGAGTTTGATACGGATCAGTTTGGCACTTTTTCAGGTGAAAAGGATCGAATCGGCTCTCCTCTTGAGGTTGCTAGAATGAAATGCTTGGCTGCAATGGAGATCTGTAGTGTTGATCTGGGACTCGCCAGTGAAGGATCTTTTGGCCCTCATCCTGAAATGGGTTTCATTGCTCTAAACGAAGAATATTTGGTGCTGATTGATCAAAAGAATCAATGGGAGATCGTTGTGAAAAAGAGCAGTTTTGATACAAATCTGGCAGGACAAATTATTGATACGGAAGAGGAACTTTTATCCTTTTCAGGAAGCGTTGGGTTTCCTGAACATGGGATAATTCTGAAAGCGGAGAGTTTCAATGAAAAGATCTTGGTGAAGGGGATCTGCGATCATGAACACCTAATTGAAGAGTTCCGGAAACTGAAAGGTCTTGGTCACAGTATTCTTGCTGAAACAGACATGAGGGCGATGTTCAACCCGAAAAGGATGGCGGTAATAGAGGAAGCGGGAAAGGAATTGGTGAAACGAATGAAATCCCAATGCACTCAGTGTAAAACTCCGGGATTCGGACCGGTAAATGCACATCCCGGTCTACCGTGCAAAGGATGCGGATTCCGGACAGCGTCAATACTTTATCTGACTCGTATGTGTGCGGGTTGCGGCTATAGCGATCAGCTGTATTATCCGAATGATGTGCGTTTTGAAGATCCTCAATATTGTAATTTTTGTAATCCTTGAAATAGATGGCTGAAATTGGTAAAGACATTCGGAAAGCTGCTGAATTGCTCGAAAAAGGGGAAGTTATTGGATTTCCAACGGAAACCGTATACGGACTGGCTGGAAATGCGCTGAATTCGTCGGCGGTAGAAAAGATCTTTTCAGTAAAGAACAGACCCAAATACAATCCCTTGATACTGCATGCTGATTCAATTGACAAGATCTTGAATTACGTGAAGGAAGCCCCCCCGATTTCTAAAAAGCTGATGGATGCTTTTTGGCCTGGACCATTAACCTTGCTACTTCCAAAGGCAGAAAACGTTCCGGATCTGGTTACAGCGGGGAATCCAATTGTCGCAATTCGTATTCCTGCACATTCCATCGCTCGGGCCTTGCTTTCACGTTTGGATTTTCCGCTGGCAGCTCCAAGTGCCAATCCCTTCGGATATATTAGTCCGACTACTTCCGCACATGTGGATAAACAGATCGGATCGAAGATCCCTTATATTCTGGAAGGGGGAAATTGTATGGAAGGAATAGAATCTACGATTATTGGTTTTGAAGGTGAGAAAGCGATCATATTCCGGTTGGGTGCCATTTCTGTTGAGGAGGTAGCCCGCGTTTTACCGGATGTGGAAGTCAAGGTTCTGAGTGCAACACACCCGATTGCCCCCGGGATGCTCCCGTATCATTATTCGCCCAAAACCCCGATGGTGCTCACGGACAATGTGCAGGGATCAATTGAGTTGTTTTCTGGTAAACGGGTAGGGATTATCGTTCACTCAAAGGATAACTGGTTTGCCGGGAATAGTATCGTTGAGCATTTAACAAAGACCGGTGATTTGAAAGAGGCGGCTAGAAACTTATATGCGGCAATGCAGAATCTCGACAGCCGCGAACTTGATGTGATCATTACAGAACGATTTCCTGATAAGGAGATCGGGCGAACCTTGAATGACCGTTTGGAGAAAGCTGCAAATAAATACAAATAATCAGACATGGAGCTACACGTTTTATTAGATAATCTCACCAATCCTGCACTTCTGTTTTTTGCTCTGGGTATATTGGCCGCCCGACTGAAAAGTGATCTTGAGATCCCACCAAATTCATCCAAGTTTATTTCGCTCTACCTGTTGTTTGCCATTGGTTTTAAAGGAGGGCAGGAATTGGCACATAGCCATTTTTCAATGAACATTATTTACTGTTTGATCTTCGGGGTATTATCGTCTTGTATCATTCCTTTTTACACCTTCTTCATCCTGAAAAAGCGGCTTAGTATTGAAAATTCCGGAGCCATTGCAGCAGCTTACGGCTCCGTAAGTGCAGTTACATTTGTTGCGGCTGTTTCCTTTCTTGAATTGGAATTAACGTCATTTAGCGGACATATGGTTGCTGTGATGGCCCTCATGGAGGCTCCGGCGATCGTGATCGGCGTTATGCTGATACGCATGTTCTCAGAGGAAAGAGATACTTCAACGTCGATGAAAAAAGTCATTGGACATAGCTTTACGAATGGTAGTGTATTAATGATCCTTGGAAGTCTGGTGATTGGATTCATTGCAAGTGAACATCAGGCGGAAGGGATAAAGCCATTCACAACGGATATATTCAAGGGGTTTTTGGCCATCTTCTTGCTGGATATGGGGATCGTCAGTGGAAGAAAACTGGATGATTTCTTTAAAAGTGGTTGGTTCACAGCGTTATTCGCGATCATCATTCCCTTGATCAATGGTTCAATAACAGCATTGCTCAGTCAGTTCGTAACGAGTGAGCCGGGAGACCGGTTCATTCTGGCAGTGCTCGCGGCCAGTGCATCTTATATTGCGGTTCCGGCGGCCATGAAGATCGCTGCTCCAAAAGCAAATCCTGCTATTTTTATCCCGATGGCATTGGCTGTGACATTTCCGGTTAACCTCACGATCGGGATGCCGTTGTACTTCTTAATCATTTTTTAAAAGCGATCCTGGCCGTTTTCGAATTGTCGCCCATTTACAACAGGATCAAAAAAGCGGAAATTCTGAAGATTGACGCAATTAAAAGCAGTGAATAGGTCACACCGCTCATCATTGGAGGTTGTTTTGAAATGAGTAGCCTCTAATGGACCGGAATGTGGATGACGTTGTTCAGTTGCATCTTTTTTGGGCCCTGAAGTGGTTTAGCGGAACATTAACCGTGCATGGTTTCTGTTTTACCGTATTTTTCCATCAGCGTTGCTTCAAATTCCAGAAAGTCCTTCCAGCATTTGTCAACATCGATACCTTCACCGTACTTTCGTGCAAACCCAAGAAAGGTAGTGTAGTGTCTTGCTTCACTTTCCATCAGACTCCGGTAAAAATCCCTCAGGTCCTCATCATTGATCTCCTCCGAAAGGATCTTGAATCGTTCGCAACTACGAGCTTCGATCATGGCAGCAAATAGCATCTGATTGACAAAATATCCTTTACGTGAGCTTTGGATCCTTGTCTTTTTCAGGTATTCAGCGAGGTCATTGACATAGGGGTCTTTTCGCTCGAATCCAAGCTTCAATCCACGTTCCTGTAACTTGTCGTGAACCATTCCAAAATGCTCCATTTCTTCCTGGCTGATCGCAACCATGGCTTCCACAAGGTCCGGATATTGCGGATACTGAACGATCATCGAGATGGCATTGCTGGCTGCTTTTTGTTCACAATAGGCATGATCGACAAGGATCTCTTCAATGTTCTTTTCAACGATGTTTACCCAACGAGGGTCCGTAGGGAGCTTTAAACCAAGCATAGGAGTGTTTTTAGACAAAGTTAATGCTTGCTTTACAATCTCTTTCTATGTGTTTCACTATTTTTGGATGAACAAAGACTTTCTTATGAAACACATTCTGACTCTTTTTTTCTTTTTGCTCATGGGAGGTATGACATTCGGTCAGCAAGCTTCGTCGCCCAAACTGGTGGTTGGTATAGTTGTGGATCAAATGTGTTACGAGTACCTGTACCGTTATTACGACAAATTTTGTGAGAACGGTTTCAAAAAGATCATGGAACAAGGTACCAACTGCCGGAATACACATTACAATTATGTGCCTACATTTACCGGTCCCGGGCATGCTTCCATTTATACGGGAACTACCCCAAATAACCACGGAATAGTAGGAAATGATTGGTTCGAGCGTGAATCGGGAAAATCGATCAACTGTGTGGATGACATGTCGGTTAAAGCGGTGGGTACGAACTCTTCCGATGGATTGTGTTCACCTAAGAATCTGAAAACGCATACCGTTACCGATCAATTAAAAAATACCTATTCTGCTGCAAAGGTGATCTCCATGTCCATTAAAGACCGAGGTGCCATTCTGCCCGGGGGACATTTAAGCGATGGATCATACTGGTACGATTATTCTAGCGGAAAATTCATCACGAGTTCATTCTTTGAGCAAGAATTGCCCAAATGGGTCACAGACTTTAACGCAGAGGGAAAAGTTGAGAAATACCTTGAGCAGACCTGGAACACACTTCTTGATATTGGCGCTTATGGCGAAAGTGGCCCGGACGAATCACCTTATGAAGCACCCTTGCCGGGTAAGGCAACAGCAACGTTTCCTTATGATCTGAAAGCAATGTGTAACGGGAAACCGAATTATTCACTTTTTACGGCAACGCCCTTTGCGAATACATATCTCACTGATTTTGCACTGGGTGCAATGAGTGCTGAATCACTTGGTAAAGACGGTCAGACGGATCTGCTTTGCATCAGTTATTCAACTCCGGATATCGCAGGCCATTCTTTCGGACCTTATTCGGTCGAATTGGAAGATATGTATATTCGACTGGACCTGGAATTGG
The DNA here is from genome assembly GCA_046301895.1 of Flavobacteriia bacterium. Lineage (GTDB taxonomy): Bacteria > Bacteroidota > Bacteroidia > Flavobacteriales_D > Crocinitomicaceae > M0103. The sequence goes on along the minus strand of JBKCJG010000120.1, from coordinate 43,503 downwards.
GAAGATTGATCAAACAACTGGAAGAGCAGGTGGGTAAGGATCAGTTCGTACTTTTTCTCACGGCTGATCACGCGGTTGTTCCGGTTCCTCAGTACCTGATGGATAAAAAACTACCGGGAGGATATGTTTTTCTGGGAGAAAAGGTGAGTTCTTTGAAAGAGAAGGTAAAGACGAAATATGGCTATGATCTTGTTCTTGAAGAGGACAATCTGAATATTTATCTCGACCACCAAAAAATTGATTCACTGGGTCTTTCAAGATCATCTGTCGCACGATTTGTCGCTGATGAAGTGATCAAATGGGAAAATGTGAAGCGCGTATTTACGGCTGATGAACTTCAAGCATCAGGTACCGATGACGAATGGCGTGATATGGTAAGACGAGGATACCACCATAGGGAAAGCGGTGATGTTCTGTTTATTCTCGAGCCGGGGTATTTACCAAAATCAGTTGATACACACTCAGCTCGAAAAGGAACGAGCCACGGTTCTGCCTTTAATTACGATACACATGTTCCTTTATTGTGGTACGGAAAAGGCATTCCTGATCTTGAGATACATCGACGGGTTGAAATTACGGATATAGCTTCCACGCTGACACAGCTGCTTTATCTTCAGAGGAACGGTGCAATGACCGGTGAGCCGATCATAGAGATTCTACCGAAATGATCAGTTTCGGAGAGCCCCTCTTTTTACAAGTTTGATAAGCTCCAGAATGATCAGCATGCTGCTTGCTGAAACCAATGCCATCAGCATATAGGCCATTCCTGGAAAGGCCACGTTGAAGAGATGGGACATTCCCGGTACCATAAGGATGGTCATCATGGAAAGCACAGCGAGTAACAGGATGAGTTTAGATGCCCAGTTCTTGCTTTTCAAAATGTGCAGAAAACTTCTGGTCTTTGAAAGTTTCGAGAGGATCAGGAACAAATTACCAATGATCAGGGTTGAGAATGAAACACCACGAAGCTCTTCTTCTGTCAGACCTTGTTTTAATCCGATCAAATAGACGGACAGAACAGCAATAAGCAAAAGCGTTCCGTGCAAGATGCTCATTCCGATCCTTCGGATACCGAAGAAGGACTCATCAGGTGAACGAGGTGTTCGTTCCATCAGACCTTTCTCTTCTTCTTCCAGTTCAAAAGCAATAGAACTTACGGGATCTATGATCAATTCCATGAAGACTATATGTAGAGGCATCAGGATGATTGCCAGCTCGGAAAAAAAAGCAGGAAGAAGCGTTAACCCAATTATAGGGATGTGGATTGCGAGAACATAGGACATCGCTTTTTGCAAGTTGTCGAAGATCTTTCTGCCCATTCTGATTGCCCCAACAATTGATGTGAAGTTATCGTCGAGTAAAACCAACGAAGATGCTTCCCTGGCAACATCGGTCCCCTTATTACCCATGGCTACACCAATATGAGCTGCTTTCAGAGCTGGTGCATCGTTAACTCCGTCACCCGTCATCGCAACAATTTCGTTGTCCTGCTTCAATGCTTGGACAATGCGTAATTTTTGTTCCGGTTTAACTCTGGCAAGGATGGAAACGGATTTGATCGATTCGGCTAATTGTTTGTCCGATAGTTGATCGAGTTGATCTCCTGTTAGTAGTCCGTCTGCATTCAATCCGATCTGCTGTCCAATGTTTTTAGCTGTTTCCGGAAAATCACCCGTTATCATGATCACTCTGATGCCAGCGTTACGACATTCGTTGATGGCTGCTGGAACCTCCGGCCGTATTGGATCTTCCAGACCAATTAATCCGTTGAATTTCAGATCGAGTGAAGGTTGTGAATCAGGAATTTCAGTGGATAACCGCTCAGACCCGGCAACGGCAATCACACGTAGTCCTTGAGATGCAAGTTTATTGACTTGTGCCATACCCTTAACCCGATCCTCCGAGCTGAACTTGCAAAGATCAAAAATGGTTTCGGGAGCTCCTTTGCAATAGGCAATAGTTTTATCACCAACACTGTAAAGTCGCGACATTGCAAGTAACTCATGACTGAATGGGTACTCCTTCATGAGAACGTGACCGGATAGCGTGTTTTCGGACAAGGAAACAGCACGAATGATCGCTTTCTCCATTGGATCCACGGATTCGGGATGGGTTGCAAGGAAGGCTGCGTGAAGAATATCAAGAGCAGGTTTACTACTCATGAACAAGTCCTTTGAAATGTTGTCTGATCCTGTGAAAACGGACGCGACTACCATCTTGTTTTGTGTGATCGTTCCCGTTTTATCACTGCACAATACTGTCGTTGAACCTAAGGTTTCGATGGCAGAAGGCTTGCGGGTCAGAACATGAACTTTCGATAAACGCCACGCACCGAGTGCAAAGAAAACGGTGAGGATCACGGGGAATTCCTCCGGTAATATGGCCATTGCAGCAGAAAGGCCATTCAGAAGGGACTGTATGAAATTCCCTCTGGTAAAAAAGAAAAGAAGGACGACAGCGACACATAACACAATTCCGAAAATTCCGAGATTGCGGATCAGTTTGGCCATTTCGTTTTGCAAAGGTGTTTGTTCCTCTTCAATTGATGCCAGGGAGCATCCGATCTTTCCGAATTCGGTCGATTGCCCTGTTTTTGTCACCCTCATTACTCCGCGACCTTTTGTGACCAAAGTACCACTGAAAATAATTGATTTCTCGTCAGTACCCCCCCTTGTAACAGGAACGGATTCGCCTGTCAGAATGGATTCATCGACCTGAAAATTCACAGCTTCAATTAGTTGACCGTCCGCAGGTATCCTGTCACCTTCATGGAGAATAACCAAATCGTCAGGAACAACCTCTCTTCCCGCGATCCTTACTTCTTGCCCATTTCGAATGACAAGGGCTCTCGGTGAAGAGAGGTTCTTCAATGCTTCAAGTGCTCTTTCTGTTTTTCGGTGTTGAAAAAAGGTAATCAGAATGATGATCGAGATTGTTGAGATCAAAATGCCCCCTTCTTTGTAATCCCCAAGGATCATGTAAAGCACACCGCAAGCGATCAACAGCAGGAACATTGGTTCCTTTATTACCTCAATTGCCAGTTTCCAGATCGATTTTGATCGGGTAGATGTCAATTCATTATAACCATATTTCTGCAGCCGATTTTGTACCTCAGCTGATGTGAGTCCTTCTTGCATATGTGCTCAAATTCTTTGTTAAGTTAAATAGAATTTAAGGTATAAAGGAGTCTGACTGAACCTAAAATTGATATATTTAAGCGTGAAATCTGAAACTTACTCTCCGAACAACCTGAGCCTTGCCGGACTGCTTATAACGTTGGGTATCATTTACGGTGATATTGGCACATCGCCCCTCTACGTCTTTAATGCCATTATTGGAAATAAAACAATCACGGAAACTATTGTTCTGGGTGGCTTGTCATGCGTGTTCTGGACCCTGGTGCTTATAACCACCTTCAAATATGTTTACTTGGCAATTAAGGCTGATAATCAGGGAGAGGGAGGGATCTTTGCCTTGTATGCATTGGTGAGATCACACAAGGCGAAGTGGCCCATAATAGCAGCCCTTATTGGTTGTTCGGCATTGATTGCTGATGGCTTTATTACCCCGCCAATCTCTATCTCTTCGGCAATTGAAGGTTTAAGTATCATCTTTCCGGATCTGCCAACTTTACCAATTGTTGTTTCAATTCTGATCTTATTATTTGCCTTTCAACAGTTTGGAACAAGTATTGTTGGCGGTGTTTTCGGTCCGGTTATGCTGGTTTGGTTCTCAACAATTGCACTGCTCGGATGTAATCAGGTGTTAAAGAATCCAGACGTTTTAAAAGCGTTCAATCCCTACTATGCCTACGACCTGCTTGTGAATTATCCGAAGGGTTATTGGATCTTGGGAGCGGTGTTTTTGTGCACAACGGGTGCCGAAGCGTTGTACGCAGATTTAGGGCATTGTGGAAAGAAAAATATTCGGTTGAGTTGGATTTTTGTATTGTTCTGTTTGCTATTGAATTATGCTGGACAAAGCGCATGGGCCTTGGATCATATTGGTCAAAAATTAAATAGCTCGGGGGTGTTTTACTCGTTGGTTCCGGATTCATTGCTGCCTTACGTCATAGTTATTGCCACTGCAGCCGCTGTAATTGCCAGTCAGGCACTGATAAGTGGTTGCTTTACATTGGTGAATGAAGCATCAAAGCTTCGTTTATGGATCAATCACAAGGTGCAGTATCCTGCTCATTCAAAAGGACAGGTGTATATAGGACCGGTGAACTGGTTTCTGATGATCGGATGTTTAAGTGTATTAGTAATTTTTAAAGAAGCGAAAAACATGGAGGCTGCCTACGGGTTGTCCATTACGATCAACATGCTCATGACCTCAATGCTATTGCTCTTGTTCTTTTACCGGCAGAAAGTCCCGATATGGATCCTGGTTGTTCTTGGTGTGATCTTCTTTTTTACGGAACTCAGCTTCTTCTTCTCCAATGTTTTAAAGTTCTTTTATGGTGGCTGGTTCACGTTTATTATGGCCATCGTGATCTTTACTACGATGTATTTATTCCATCGCGCAAGAGATTTTAGGAACCAACATTTTAAAAAAGAGGATCTGGTCGATTATGCAGAAATGTTTGGCGAGATCATCGCGGATAGCTCGATTCCAAAGGTAGCAACCAATCTCGTATTCATGGCGAAAGGAGGGGAAGATGGTAAGATTGATTCAAATATCATTTATTCGATCTTCCACCACAAACCGAAGAGAGCAGATATTTATTGGTTTGTGAGTGTCGACATTCTTGATAACCCTCAAAGCAATGAGAAGTTATATAGCGTGAAAACGATCGTCCCGGGTAAAGTGTTTTATGTACACCTTCAGGTTGGCTTCAAGGTGAAATATACCGTGAGTAATCTCTTTCGAAAGGTTGTGCAGGAAATGGAAGAGAATGAGGAAGTAAATGAGATCAGTCGCTTTAACTCGTTGAAGGAGCACGATATTCATGCTGATTTCAAATACATGTTCGTAAAGTCCATGGTACCATCAGAGAATGAACTGCGACCCTTGAACAAGTTAGCGATGTCTACATATGCGCGACTTCAAAGGATAAGTTATCCCGTGCACGAGGAGTTTGGACTGGACACATCGAATGTTGAGGTTGAGACTGTTCCAATGAATAGTAAGCTGGATCCGGATCTTCAGTTGAGAAGAATCTGATCAATGGAAATAAAAAAGGGGGAATGGCATACATTCCCCCTTGAATTCTTTATTCTGAGATCAGTCCTGTAGAACGATTCGTTTCATGAAGATCGTATTATTCATGTCGAACTTCAACGTGTACACACCATTTCCAAGTAATGATTTTTTGATCGTGATCTTCTGACTGTTCAATTCGTCAAAAATTGCCACAAGCTTACCTTGTGCATCCAGAAGTTCGATCTTGCTATCGTTGCTCATTGAAATAGTTCCAAGATCTATCGTGATATCTCCTTTTGATGGGTTCGGGAATACCGTTACCTGACTCTCAAGACTATTTTCGTCAATACCTAAACCTGAAACGAAAACTGTTACTGAATCAATTCCCTGACACCCGTTTGCATCAGTGATCGTAACAAAGTATTCCGTTGTTACTGTCGGTCCTGCAGTCGGATTGCAAAGTTGAGGGTCGTCAAGACTCACTCCGGGTGACCAGAAACAGCTGACTCCACCCGATCCGTTCAGTTGAACAGTCGTTCCGTTCAAGATAGTCACATCAGCTCCTGCATCGACAACAGGTGCGTAGAAATTGACCGGTAATTCTTTTCTGCATCTGTCGGCAGAATAGTTGAGAATATGAGATCCATCCAATACGACAATAACCTCACCTCCCGTTGTATGATCTGTGGAAGCTTCGGTATGGTACGCCCACTTGCTTGCCCATGGTGAGTACGCTATCGAAGCGACATCTCCGAGATTTGAAAACTGCGCAACTGATTCAGTCGTACCTGAGCTACAGTATAGGCGTTCGATCCTGTTGGAGTTGAAGGCCGTCGAGTACACAACAGAATACAAACCGTTCAGGTATTCTGCAACACCCCATCGTGACCAGTTCTCTGTTGTTCCTGAAGGTGGGAATGGAAATGTCCCCAACTGTGTTACCAATCCTGTGGTAACATCGATGTGATAGAACGTATTATTGTCATTGTTGAAGAAGATCATAAATCCGTATCCTGAGAATATACCACTTTGAGGACCGCCGTAATTCCCACCGGTAGTGATCGTCTGAGAAAGCGGAATTGTCGTTGTTCCCAATGTAAGGTCAGCATTCAAGGTTATTATCTGCGAAAAACTATATCCACCCAAAGCAATTGTGGTACCTACCGGGTCAACTGTCCCATTCCAGAGAGAATACAACTGACCTGTGGAAAGGTCACTAAAGATCCCGTCTCTCTTTGGAACTGCAATTCCATTTGTTAACGAAGGGAAATCATAGCGCACAGAACTTCCGTCTCCGACATAGTAGATGTAATTCTGAGTTACAGCGATTCCACCATGGTCGTCACCGGTGATGGTATTATGATCGACGGTAAGCGCAGATCCGGAAGTCAGCGTATCGATTCCGAAACCTTGAGTTGTCGGAGTCTCCTGGTAATAAAAAACAGTGTCGCTCTGTATGTTCGTAACAGTGATTGTCTGTCCTGTTCCAATGAGGTTCCCCCCTACAGATGCATCGTACCATTCATATGAATTCAACCCTGTTCCACTCAGGTCGATTGTCGATCCATTACAGATCTGAAGTGCGGGATCTACAGTTGGTTCTTCAACAGTAACTTCTACGATATCAGTGTTCGAACAGCCGGTGGCAGCATTCGTATATGAATATTCAATGGAGTGAACTCCCACTCCGGCAGCAGTCGGCGCAAAGGTATTCCCTGAGACTCCTGTGCCCGTGAGGTTGCCTCCGGTTGGAGATAGTGTCAGATTGACAGCTGAACTACTTACGCAGTAAATGGTATCAAGATTACCAATATTCACAAACGGCAGCGGATTGACAGAAACCGTAAATGTAGTTGCAGAACTGTTACATCCTGTTGCAAGGTCATGGTTGATGAGCAAATATGTAGTGGTTGCCGATACGGTAACTGTCTGTGTTGCTGTAGGTGTAACAGTAGTAGCGAATGGGCTTCCCTGGCCTGTCTGGTACCAATAGGTTTCACAATTAACAGCTCCGTTCTGGTTACCATTCAAGGTTACTTGACCAGGGCCACATAGGGAAGCAGTACCTGTGAGGGTTGGGGCTACCGGAGGAACTCCCGGACAAGCGGAGCATGTGCTGAAATAAGCAAGTGTTCGCGCAGTGAAGCTGCAGTTTGCGGTTCCCGCTCCGAAATTTGTCATATGAAGGAGATAAGTTCCAGTTGTGGGGCATGTCCATGTTAATTCTGAACCCAATCCGCAAAAGTCATCACTTGTTACTTGTATTGCATTACCAAGATCGGTAATTGTAATGTAAGGGTCTCCTGAAAATGAACCACCATTTTGGCAAAAAGAGAAGGTATAATCACACCCTGCTGTTGCATCAAATTGGTAATAACCTCCTGTAGTAACCAGTGTGTTCCAGGTATTTGTAATCGCAGGACTAAGCGGACCGGCGTTATTCGTACAGAGATTTTGTGCGAATGTTGAGAAGCTGGAAAGAACAGAAATAATCGCGATCAATCCGATTTTTAGTAGATTTTTTCTCATGTGTTAAAGTTGGTTAATTAGATTTTGTTAATCGTTGCTAAAGTTAAGAATTTCGTTGCGGATTTAAAAATAGTTGAACATGTAAATGAGCAATTTGAGGCTTTCATTTTTTAAATAACTACGTTGAATATAAATTAAATAATTTGTGAATGTTGAAAACTTCGTTGAAAACCTAATTGGCTAGGAAGTAGAACCCCCTTACCTGGAAATTAAATTTGTAATAATAAATAACAACAAACTAATTAACAATGCTGGGGACTATTCTGAAACGAAAATTATCGGACAACCAGGTTGCCAATATTTTCATCAATGCCATCTTCGATACGGTTGATAATGGTTTCAAAGAGGTGGCTCAATTGATAAATGAGGATATAGCATTTGTTAAGTCGCCTTCCATTGATGATAAGGATAATGGCGAGTTTGGCTTAATCGTTATCGTTGGAAATCTTTCCTTTTTGGAAAGTACATTTGATTCTGAACAGGCAGGAAGGGTGGAAAAGATCATATTTGATAAACTGGCAAAAATCTATGATATGTCGGAAGCCGATTTTGTCAAATTGATCAGGGATTATCAGTCATTTATAACAAGAGTGAATCATCCCTCGAAGAATATGATCTATGGGATGTCCAAGGCAGTGTTTCACAAGTATGGGTTGAACGAATGTCAGGACGAGTATTTTCGGCGAATGATGGCGCCGAATCCTTTGTTTCTGAAGAGAATGGATGAAGTCATGACCAATTTTATTTGGAATTGGGATGCTTTCTTCAAGAAATACAAGTTGAACTAATTCCCCAAAGCGCATTTACAATCACTGATCTTTAGGCTCTTTAATTGAGTTTTACGTGAACAACTTTCTTGGTTTCGAAGAATTCTTCTTCGAAAAATTCACTGAGGTTAAAGATCCGGTATGCATGCTTTACAGGCTTCAGTTCATCAGTGAGATCCCCACCTTTTAGATAAAGAATCCCATTTGGTAGTTGATTTTTATTGTCTCTATGGATTTTCCCTCTAGTCCAGTTAATGAATTCCGGCATAGCTGTTACAGCTCTGCTCACGATGAAGTCAAATTGACCTGGGATCTTTTCTGCGCGTTCGTGGATGCCTTTAACGTTGTTTAGCTCCAGTTCCTTGGCAACCTCATTAACGACCTTAATCTTTTTGCCGATGGAATCAACAAGCGTGAAATTACATTCAGGGAATAGGATCGCCAGAGGAATACCCGGAAAACCTCCTCCAGTTCCAATATCCAATATATCGCTGTTGCTTTTGAATTCCATTACTTTGGCAATACCAAGCGAATGAAGCACATGTCTTTCGTAAAAGTTCTCTGTATCTTTTCTGGAGATAACGTTTATTTGATCGTTCCAATGGTTATACAGAGCTTCCAAACGATTGAATTGTTCCCTTTGATGGGGAGTCAGATTGGGGAAGTACTTATCTATCAGCTGCATATTTCATTTTCCCTGTAAATCCGGGACCACAAACTTAAATGGAATCTTTGGTTTTTTCCATCATATTTGCAAGGAAGTCTCTTGCTCGGAAGAGCTGTGCTTTTACGGTGCCGAGAGGAAGGTTTAGTTCTTCGGCGATCTCTTCATAACTTAGTTCCTCGAAGTAGCGTTTTTCGACTAATTCTCGGTATCGCGGTTTCAATTTACTGACAAGCATGCGCATATGAACCACTTTTTGTCCATGTACCATGGTTTCTTCAGGGTCCATACTGTGTGCTTTTGCATCAACAAAAATAACTTCCCCGTCATCCGTTGTATATCCCGTATCCATGGAGGTCACCTTGATGCGTTTTTTTCGTATGAAGTCGATGCAGTTGTTCGATGCTATCTTAAATAGCCATGTGCTGAAAGCAAAGCTCGGCGAATATTGATCAAGTCGAGCAAAAGCTTTTCCAAAAGCTTCAATAGTAAGGTCATCAGCATCATCCTGGTGCTTGACCATTTTGAACATCATGTAGTAAATGGACTCTCTGTAACGGTCCATTAGCTCTGCGTATGCTGCCTGGTCTCCTTTTTTAGCTGCTTCAACCAGGGCAAGATCCTGCTTAGCTTTGTCGGATAAATGTTCTACTTCTACCATTTGTTTGCATCCTTTTTTTCCGTTGAGTAGTACAAAACAGGTATTAAAAAGGCGTAAAAGATATCCCACAAAGGAAGGAATCGTATAAAGCTGTTTTCCTTCAATTTTGCGAAACACCTACCTTGTATCCACCACTTGAACGAAGTGATTAAGATAAATACTGCTAATGTAAGCCAACGGAAATCCGTGTCAAACATCAAAATAACGAAGGAAATGATTAGTGTCAACAGGGAGAAAGGATATATTCCTAACATCCATTTTTTAATAACGTTGTATTTGGTGCTTGTGCTGTAATGCCTTGATTTTTGGCGTAACCATGAATTCCAGCTTGAATGCGGTTCCGAGTAACAATGCGCACGCGGATCGAGATTGATCGAATAATTGTTTTTTTGTGCGGCTTCTTGTATGAAAAGATCGTCGTCCCCGGATGGAAGCGAATAATGAGACTTAAAACCGTGAACGGTATTGAATAATGATCTGGTGTATGCCAGGTTACGGCCAACCCCCATATAAGGAAGTTTGGCAAGGGCCATGGAAAAATAGCTTACAGCGATATATGCTGTGTCAAAACGGATTACTTTGTTTAAGAAACCGCTTTCCTTGACATATGGGCCATAGCCTATAATTAGCTCCTTGCCGGGAATGAAGTTCGAAGCCATGCTCTTGAGCCATTCTCCTGATGATGGCTTGCAGTCGGCATCCGTAAAAAGTAAGTGTTCGTATTTTGATCCTTTTATTCCTAAGGTCAAAGGCAGTTTTTTCCCTGGTTTGAGATGTGGGCTTCTGGCAACCTCGATCACCCGAAGATGGGGGTATTGACGAGTGTATGCATTGAGAAGATGCGACGAATCATCGATCGACTGATGATTGATAACGACCACTTCGAACTCAGGGTAATTCTGTTGCAACAGAAATGGCAGATTCTCATATAGATTATCTGATTCGTTCCTCGCAGCTATAATTACGCTCACAGGTGGAAGGCTTGCTTCGTTCAGAACGGGCTTGTCCCTGTAGAATGCCAATTTCCCGTAGATAAGCAAAGTATAAAGCAAATTTATCAGCGCCATAGTAGCGAAAAAACAAAAAAGGATAAGAGGGTAACCTAATTCAAATGAAGGGATAAATTGCATGCCTTTCTAAAGCTTTGCTGCAAAGATGGGGGTGCTTAATGAAATACATTTATCTTTGCAGCGTTTATTTTTCAACAATTTATGCACTTCGATCTCCTCCATACAGACTCCAAAACAAAGGCTCGTGCAGGGTTATTTCACACCGATCATGGGGCAATTGAAACCCCCATCTTTATGCCTGTTGGAACTGTTGGCTCGGTAAAAGGAGTGCATCAACAAGAATTGAGGGACGATATTGAGGCGCAGATCATTTTGGGAAATACTTATCACTTGTTTCTTCGACCGGGTCTTGATGTTTTGGAAGCCGCCGGTGGATTACATCAGTTCATTGGATGGGAACGTCCTATTCTTACAGATAGTGGTGGATATCAGGTTTATTCGCTTTCTGGAAGTCGCAAGATCCAGGAAGAGGGGGTTAAATTTCAGTCTCATATTGATGGGAGCTATCATTTCTTTACACCTGAAAGAGCAATAGATATTCAGCGTTCGATTGGTGCGGATATTATAATGGCTTTTGATGAATGTACACCTTACCCATGTGATTATAGCTATGCCAAGCGATCGATGCACATGACGCACCGCTGGTTGAAACGTTGTTTTGACCAAATGGCAGTTACAACTCCGAGGTATGGGTATGATCAGGCTTTGTTCCCAATAGTTCAGGGTAGTGTTTATACCGATCTGAGAATGGAATCGGCTGAAACCATAGCTTCTCATGACGCTATTGGAAATGCTATTGGAGGATTGTCAGTTGGAGAGCCGGATGAGGAGTTGTATTCAATGACAGACCTTGTTTGTTCAGTTCTTCCAAAAGAAAAACCAAGGTATCTGATGGGTGTTGGTACTCCCGTTAATTTGCTGGAGTGCATATCAATGGGAGTGGATATGTTTGACTGTGTTATGCCAAGCAGGAATGCAAGACATGGGATGTTGTTCACATCAGAAGGGATTATTAATATCAAGAACGAAAAATGGGCAATGGATTTCTCTCCGATTGACCCAAATGGAACTGCTTATGTTGATCAGGTATACACAAAAGCTTATTTGCGACATCTTATCAAAGCAAAGGAAAACCTAGGGATACAGATTGCTACAATTCATAATTTGGCATTTTATTTACAACTCGTAAAGGAGGCAAGGAAGCAGATTCTTGCAGGCACCTTCAGTCAATGGAAGGAAAAGATGATACCGAAACTGAAATATCGACTCTAGGTGAATGCTTAAAATACTTGATCGCTATATCATTCGTAAGTTCCTTACAACCTTCTTTTTCATGTTGGGGATCATTATGTTGCTGGCGATGGTATTCGATCTTTCGGAACGATTAACGGAATTCATCAACAATCAGGCACCCATTTCTGCTATTATTTTTGATTACTACCTCAATTTCATTGTTTCTTATGGGAACATGTTCTCGTCCATGATCATCTTTGTTTCGGTCATCTGGTTCACAGCTAAGCTTGCCCAGGATACGGAGATCATTCCTATGCTCAACAGTGGCAAACCTTTCCATCGATTCTTAAGGCCATACATTATCTCTGCAACAATATTAATGTTGATCTCATTGGTATTAAACCATTTCATTTTACCCAATTCAAACAGGGTTAAGCTGGATTTTGAAGCGAAATACTATAGGGATGCTATGTCAGTGGAGGATTACCATGCAGAATATCCTGGCAACAAGGTTGTTTATTTTTCAAGTTTCTACGAGGAAGAGGGCTTAGCTAATGACTTCGTTCTCGAGCAATGGGATAAGAATAATCGGATCGTTTACTTTTTGAAAGCGAGGACTGCATATAACAAGATGGGTACGGATCAATGGCGACTGACTGATTATTTTGAGCGTTATGTTGGTTATCCGAACGACAGCGTTATTGAAGGCAAAGTAAAAGATACCACATTCAATTTTCATATTGAAGAAATGGCTCAGCGTGATAATGTCGCGGAGGCAATGAGCTTCTCGGAATTGAAGCGCTTCATTCAGCGCGAGAAGGAAAAAGGTTCCGGCAAGGTCCCGATGTATGAGATCGAGCTTTATCAAAGAACCTCCTATCCTTTTGCGACATATGTTTTGACAATTATTGGTGTATCTGTGTCGTCCCGAAAGAAAAGAGGAGGGATTGGAGTTAGTATTGCCCTGGGATTGGGGATTATTTTCATTTATATCTTTGCAATGAAAGTGACAACTGTGGCTGCTATAAATGTCGGATTTCCTGCAAATATTGCTGTGTGGGTGCCTAATGTTCTTTTTGGTATAGTTGCTTATGTCCTTTACCGTTTTGCCCAGAAATGATTATGCGATTTGGTGTTCTTCTCATAATTTTCTTTTGTGGTTCAAGATCTTTGTCACAGATCGTGAACATAGAGAATCGAAGGATTTATGATGATACATTGGGTTGGAGCGGAGCATTAGATGCTGGATTTTCCGCTGTTCAGAACAAGGATCTTTTATTGAATGCGAATTTTCGTCCGCGCGTTCAGTGTAAAATGAGGAAACATTACTATCTATTCCTTACAGACTGGTACTATTCAAAAGGCGCAGATAGAATTTACGCAAATACAGGAATGGTTCATTTTAGATATGCCTATCGGCTTCAACGAGGGGAAAGCAATAAAAAAAGTCCATGGAAATGGGAGTCTTACGCACAGATCCAGTATAATCAACTACTTGATCAGCGATTGCGAGCATTGATCGGGACAGGATTGCGCGTCAAGGCTTTGGATAAGAAAGGTTACAGGATCTTCGCGGGAACGTCTACGTTCTACGAGTATGAGGATATTAAGTCAAGTGGTGATATCGATGAAGATTACAGATGGAGTAACTATATCTCATGGTACTTTAATCCAAAGTCAACATTTTCATTTTCTGCAGTAACCTATATCCAGCCGCTTTGGAAAGATCTGACAGACCTCCGGATCATGGGGCAATATGCTATTAATTTCAATGCGTTCAAGCGTACGGATTTCCGGTTTGAGTTTAATCATTTTTTTGATTCTAACCCGCCTGACGGAGTGCGTAACTGGATCTTTAATACGTCTTTTGGAGTGCATATTCGATTAGGGGAATAACAGTTGTTCTTTTCCTTGAAAAAAGTGTTGATAAATCCCCGTGACACCTGTGTTAAAGCACCCAAGTCTATCAAATAATTCATTATTTTTGTAACTCATTTTGTTTTTATGGAAAGCACATTACAGCAAGAAGCAACATTAGAGCAAGCGGTAGATCTCGGATTGCGTCCGGAAGAGTTTGAAATGATCCGAGAGATCTTGGGTAGAACACCAAACTTCACTGAAACTGCGGTATATTCCGTCATGTGGTCTGAACACTGTTCTTACAAAAATTCGATTGTTTGGCTAAAGAAGCTTCCGAAGGATGGTCCACACATGTTGGTTAAAGCTGGAGAAGAGAATGCGGGACTAGTTGATATTGGAGACGGTTTAGGGTGTGTTTTTAAGATAGAATCACACAATCATCCCAGTGCATTGGAGCCTTATCAAGGCGCAGCCACAGGTGTCGGTGGAATAAACCGAGATATTTTCACCATGGGAGCAAGACCAATTGCACAGTTGAATTCACTGCGTTTTGGAAATATTGAAAATGCACGTACAAAATGGTTGGTGAAGGGAGTGACCAAGGGAATCGGAGATTATGGGAATGCTTTTGGTATTCCAATTGTTGGTGGTGAAGTGTTTTTTGACGATTCTTACAACACTAATCCTCTTGTTAATGCTTTCTCTGCCGGTATAATCGACACTAAAAAAATTATTTCTGCCAAAGCCACTGGCCCTGGAAACCCTGTTTTCATCGTGGGATCTGCAACAGGTAAAGATGGTATCGCAGGTGCAGCATTTGCATCGAAGGATATTACGGAGGATTCAGCAAATGACCTTCCTTCCGTTCAGGTGGGTGACCCTTTTATGGAAAAACTGTTGCTGGAGGCTACAATGGAATTAGCACAAACAGATTGCATCCGTGGAATGCAGGATATGGGAGCGGCAGGAATCACCTGTTCTACGTGTGAGATGAGTGCTGCTGGAGGTGTTGGTATGGAGATTCATCTGGACCGTGTCCCGACTCGTCAGGCAAATATGCTACCATATGAAATCTTGCTCTCAGAATCCCAGGAACGCATGCTTGTAGTTGTTCAAAAAGGTCAAGAAGATGTGGTGAAACGCATCTTTGACAAATGGGATCTTCATGCTGAAGAGATTGGTGTAGTAACTGAAACAGGTCGTGTTCGATATTACATGCACGAAGAGCTTGTGGGTGATGTTCCTGCTGAATCGCTTGTATTGGGTGGGGGAGCTCCGCAATATGTTCGTGATTACAAAGAACCAGCGTATTATCAGGAATACAAAAAGTTTAGTATCGATCAAGTCAAGCAACCTAGTAATCTGAAAGAGGTTGCATTCAAATTGCTGCAAATGCCGAATATCGCTTCCAAGCGATGGGTTTATGAGCAATACGATTCCATGGTAGGTACAAAAACAATGACTACAAATCGTCCTTCAGATGCAGGAGTAGTCAATATCAAAGGGACAAATAAAGCATTGGCAATGACAGTTGATTGCAATTCACGTTATGTGAATGCGGATCCTGAGGTAGGAACAATGATTGCTGTTTCGGAAGCAGCAAGAAACATTGTTTGTGCAGGGGGTATTCCAAGTGCAATTACAAACTGTTTGAATTTCGGTAATCCATACAATCCAGAGTCATACTGGCAGTTCGTGGGTGCAATTAAGGGGATGTCTGCGGCATGTACAAAATTTGAAACTCCGGTTACAGGTGGTAATGTCTCATTCTACAACCAAACGGTTACCAATGGCATCGAAGTACCTGTATTTCCCACCCCAACTATTGGTATGATTGGGATTCTGGAAGATAAGGATCGTGTTATGACTCTCGATTTCAAGCAAAAGGGTGATCTCATATTTGTTATTGGTGAATGCACGAATGACATCGCTTCATCTGAATACCTTGCATCATACCATGGAATTAAAGCTTCTCCGGCTCCGAATTTTGATTTGGAGAAGGAATATGCAATGCAACACATGGTGAAAGGGTTGATTCAGAATGAACTAGTGAACGCGGTACATGATGTTTCTGATGGTGGTTTATTTGTGTCGCTGGTAGAAATGTCGATGCCTCGTGAACTCGGTTTTGATATCGAAACTGATTCGGAAGTGCGAGAGGATGCCTACCTTTTCGGAGAAGGACAGGGAAGAGTAGTTGTTTCTGTAAGCGAGGACCAGGAGGAGGAATTCATCGAATTTATGCTCGACTCAGGAGTTAGTTACACATTGCTTGGCCATGTAACCAAAGGTAAGTTAATGGTGGATGGAGAGCACTACGGCTTCGTAACTGAAGCAAAAGAATTATACAATAATGCGTTGGGGAAACTCCTCGAAAATTAATAACACACTGCAATTGACAACTGAAATTGGACAATTGATATTTAGAATTTATGGAGTATAACACAACCAGAGGAAGACTGATTTTACCTGAATATGGTAGAAACGTCCAAAATATGATTGCCCATGCAATGGAAATCGCGGATCGCAATGAACGCAATCGTGCTGCACAAGCGATCATTGAAGTGATGGGACAGTTGAATCCGCACTTACGTGATGTGGATGATTTTCGGCACAAATTATGGACGCACCTCTTTGTTATGTCTGATTTTCAGTTGGATGTTGATTCTCCATACGAGATCCCGATGCCGGAGGTGCTCAATGAGAAACCTCAGATAATGGAATACCCCAAAAGTTCCATTCGTTACGGTCACTATGGAAGCTATACGCAACGTATTCTTGAATCATCAAAGGATATTACCGATGAAAAAGAGAAGGAATACCTGAAGAATACGATGGCAAACTTTATGAAAAAACAGTTCCTTGCTCATAACAATGATGCTGTTGAGAACAATGTGATCGCCCAGCAATTAAAGGAACTCTCAAAAGGTGAACTGATATTGGAAAACCCTGATGAGTTGGTAAACACGAACACCATTCTTCGTGCTATGGGACTTAATCAGAACAAGCGTAATAAGTCCAATTTTAAGCAGAAACAGAAAAAGAAATTTAAAAAATAATTGTTATGGCTTCTTTTGAGATTTATGGTGGTAAACCTTTGAAAGGCGAATTGATTCCTCAGGGAGCGAAGAACGAAGCTTTGCAGGTTTTGTGTGCCCCGTTGCTTACTGCTGAAAAAGTGACAATTTCGAACGTTCCTGATATTATTGATGTGAACAAACTGATCAGTTTGTTGCAAACAATGGGTGTCAAGATCGAAAAGGTTGAAAAAGGTACCTTTATCTTTCAGGCAAAGGATATAGATCTAGAATACCTCGAATCTGAGGATTTCAAAAAAAGAGCAAGTGCCTTGAGAGGATCAATCATGATCGTTGGGCCGCTTCTTGCACGATTCGGAAAAGGATATATTCCAAAACCAGGCGGTGACAAGATCGGAAGAAGAAGACTGGATACTCACTTTGAAGGTTTCCAGATGTTGGGAGCAAAATTCAATTATGACGCAGGTGAACATTTCTATTCGATTGAAGCAAAAAAACTGAAGGGAACTTATATTCATCTGGACGAAGCATCTGTAACTGGTACTGCAAATGTATTGATGGCAGCAGTTCGTGCAGAGGGAAAGACAACCATCTATAATGCTGCTTGTGAGCCGTATCTTCAGCAACTTTGTAAAATGCTGAATTCCATGGGTGCAAAGATCACTGGGATCGGATCGAATATGTTGCATATCGAGGGAGTGAAGGAAATGAAAGGATGTTACCACCGTATCCTTCCTGATATGATTGAGATCGGTTCATTCATTGGATTGGCGGCAATGACCGGTTCCGAGATTACGATTAAAGATGTAAGCTATGAGAACCTTGGTATCATTCCGAACGTTTTCAGAAGGCTTGGGATTAAGTTGGAAAGAAGAGGTGACGATATTTATATACCTGCTCAGGATCAATACGAGATCGATACCTTTATTGACGGATCTATCCTGACTATCGCTGATGCTCCATGGCCGGGATTCACTCCTGATCTTTTATCAATCGTACTTGTAGTCGCCACTCAAGCAAAAGGTTCCGTATTGATCCATCAAAAAATGTTTGAGTCACGCTTGTTCTTTGTTGATAAACTGATCGATATGGGAGCTCAGATTATTTTATGTGATCCACACAGAGCAACCGTTATTGGACTGAACAAGCAACATACTTTAAAAGGAATTCAGATGACCTCGCCTGACATTCGTGCCGGAGTATCGTTGTTGATTGCTGCCCTATCTGCGAAAGGAAAAAGCGTGATACATAATATTGAACAAATCGATCGTGGTTATCAGGATATCGAGATCCGATTGAATAATCTTGGTGCTGACATTAGAAGAATAGGATAATGAAATATACACTTTTTGCAATAGCTGTTATGGTTGGGGTGCTTTGCGCATTCAGTCCAAACGAACTTGGAACAGTTGAGGTTGAATTGAATGAAAAGGCTCCTGATATCTCCCTTATTTCTCCAGAAGGTAAGATGGTCAAACTTTCAAAACTGAAAGGTAAAATGGTTCTTATTGATTTTTGGGCTTCCTGGTGTGGGCCGTGTCGAAAGGAAAATCCTAATGTGGTGGAGGCATACAATAAGTACAAGACAAGGAAATTTAAGAATGCCAAAGGTTTTGAGGTTTTTAGTGTTTCGTTGGACCGCAATGAGGAGGCATGGAAAAAAGCTATTCTAGATGATAAACTGGTTTGGAAAACACATGGATGGGATAAAGACGGTGTTGCTTCAAAATTATATCAGGTCTATTCAATTCCTACCGCTTTTTTAGTTGATGGTCAAGGAAATATCATTGCCAAAGGTCAGGAATTGAGAGGTATGGGCTTGCATGTTGCTTTAGACAAGCAGCTTAAATAAGTCAAGAAATGGACAAGCAGCTGGCAGCAAGAAGTGGTGAAAAATGTGAGTTGTGTTCATCTGTTCATGAATTGACTGTCTACACTGTTTTGCCTGGAAATGTAAAAAGCAATGATGAAAACATAGTTGTTTGTACCGTTTGTATTGAACAAATAAATGATCCCTTAAAAATGGACACCAACCATTGGCGATGTTTGAATGACAGTATGTGGAGTGAGGTGCGGGCTGTTCAGGTTGTTGCGTGGAGAATGTTGAACAGGCTTAAAAATGAAGGATGGCCTCAGGATTTGCTTGAGATATTATACCTGGATGATGATACGATTGAATGGGCAAAATCAACCGGAGAAGGAATTAGTGAAGAGGACAAGGTCATTCATCGTGATTGTAATGGAGCAATTCTTCAGAATGGAGATACAGTTACACTCACAAAAGAGTTGGACGTGAAAGGAGCAAATTTTGCAGCGAAGCGCGGAACAGCAGTGAGAAATATCCGTTTAGCACATAACAACCCTGAACAGATTGAAGGTAAGATCGAAGGACAGTCGATTGTAATCCTTACTCAATACGTAAAGAAGTAATCGATTCCCAATTTCTTTCCCCTGTCTTGAGAACTTGTATTCATACGGCACAAAGACTTACTCCTTATTTACGCTGCTGCTTGGTTCCATTCCTCAATGAATTGAAACTTAAGATTACCGGACATGCTATCCTGAATAAGTTTGCCAAGTTCCAAATGATCATTATCGTAGGGCTCGTAACTCCAATTAACAACAAATTTTGCGTGAGCTTTCTTTGCGTTCATTAACGTTTTCATCAACAGGTAAAGAAACTTGATGTCAGAAGAGCTGATGTATTCCATGTTGAGATCAATCCTCAATCTGTCAGAAGAAGAGGCAACACGTTCTGAATTCGAGATAATATTTCCCCAAACACCTTCCGGGTCCAACGATATAAATCTACCGTCAAGTTTTATTATTCCTTTTTCCTCATTGAACTGAAAAGTAGCTAGATCATGATTGAATTTATGCGTTTTCATACCCTTTTTTTTATGCAAAGATGATCCTTACGAATGATAATTAATTATGTACAGCCAGATTGAGAATTCAAATTAAGTAGTTAGGTGTTTTACTGTATACGTTGAAATACTTAGCAAAGCTGTTTTTGCTAAAATGTACCTATCTTTGCACTGTGGTAAAGATCCGTGATATAGAATTAGGCGAATTCCCGCTATTACTCGCGCCAATGGAAGACGTCAGCGATCCTCCGTTTCGTGCTCTATGTAAGAAGCACGGCGCGGATCTGATGTATACCGAATTCATTTCATCGGAAGGATTAATCCGTGATGCGGCTAAAAGTGTTCAGAAATTAGATATCTACGAATACGAAAGACCGGTTGGAATCCAGATCTTTGGGTATGATATTGAAAGCATGAAGGAGGCAACGAAGATCATTGAACGTACAAATCCTGATATTATCGATATTAATTATGGTTGTCCGGTAAAAAAGGTTACTTGTAAAGGAGCCGGTGCCGGTATGCTGCAGAATATTCCGAAGCTAATTAAAATGACCGAAGAGATTGTGAAGACAACCAATCTCCCTGTCACTGTGAAAACTAGACTGGGTTGGGATGAGAATACCAAATTTGTTGTTTCTACAGCTGAAGCATTACAAGATGTTGGTGTTGAAGCAATTTCCATTCATGGACGCACAAGGGTGCAATTATACAAAGGAGAGGCCGATTGGACTTTGATAGGTGAAGTAAAGAACAATCCGCGAATGAGGATCCCAGTTTTCGGAAATGGAGATATCGATTCGCCGGAGAAAGCAGTTGAGTATAGAGACCGCTATGGAGTGGATGGCATTATGATTGGACGCGCTAGTATCGGTTATCCCTGGTTTTTTAACGAAGTCAAGCATTTTATTAAAACTGGATCTCATTTAGATGCACCGGGAATAAAAGACCGTGTTGAAGTGGCTAGAGAGCATTTACAAATGAGTATTAACTGGAAAGGAGAACAACTCGGAATTGCTGAAATGAAACGACATTATACCAATTATTTCAAGGGAATTTCGCACTTCAAGGATTACCGAATGAAGCTTGTGACCAGTTTTCAATTACAGGAAATAATGGATACGCTTGACTATATAGCAGATCATGAGGCTGAGTTCCAGTTCGCTCATTAAGATATGACCTGTCGATCAATGACATCTTTTCATGTTTGTCAAATGTTATCTGTGCTATAAATAACTGACAGAGCTGTCACCGATATTAAACCAAACCTGACTAGAGCTGGGTCGAAAGGTTTAAGCGGTGGTTAAATTAAAGGAAAAAACTAGGATCTGAAAGAATTGAAATGAATTGATCGGTCATAATCATTAATTTTAAAGTTCAAATTCTGAATTATGCAACGGTATCAAAGTTATGCTTTAGGGAAATGGTTCGATGGAGAAGGTGTAGAGACCAATCTTTATAATGCTATCACAGGAGAGAAGATCGGTGAAACTTCAAGTGTAGGATTGGACTATTCGGCCATGCTGCAATACGGTCGCGCTGAAGGTGGAAGGATCTTGAGAAAGATGACTTTTCAGGAGCGTGGTCGGATGTTGAAGGCCCTTGCTCTCTTCCTTCTTGAGAAAAAAGAAAGATACTATCAGGTCAGTTCCTGGACCGGTGCCACCAAAGTAGACTCCTGGATAGATATTGAAGGAGGTATTGGAAATCTTTTTGCAAATGCATCATTAAGAAGACAATTTCCCGATCTTCCCTACTATGTGGATGGAGTAGCTGCTCCACTTTCAAAGAACGGTACATTCATCGGGCATCATATTATGGTTCCAAAAGAGGGGGTGGCAATACATATCAACGCTTTTAACTTTCCGATCTGGGGAATGCTGGAAAAGATTGCTGTAAATCTCATGGCGGGAGTACCTGCAATTGTGAAGCCTTCAGAGTATACCTGTTACCTGACAGAAGTTATGGTACGCGACATCATTGCTTCAAAAATTTTACCTGAAGGTGCACTTCAATTGATTTGCGGCTTGGGGAGAGGAATCATTGATCACGTATCAACCGAAGATGTGGTTACTTTTACGGGAAGTGCTGTGACAGGAAAAATGTTAAAGGCCCACCCTCGTATCGCTGCGGAAAGTGTTTCATTCAATCTCGAGGCAGATTCCTTGAATGCAACTATCCTTGGAGAGAAGGCTGTTTTAGGAACCGAAGAATTTGACCTTTTCATTAAAGAATCCGTTAAAGAGATAACAATTAAAGCAGGCCAGAAGTGCACTGCTGTCCGTAGAATAATCGTTCCAGAAGACCGCATCGATGAGGTTGAAAAAGCGATTGCGGCTCGCCTGGCATCGACAAGGATCGGAGATCCTGGTGTTGAAGGTGTGCGAATGGGCTCTTTGGCAACTCGAATGCAGGTTGACAGAGTGAGAGCGAGTGTTCAGGAATTAGCCAAGTCTCAGTCTATTGTTTACGGGGATATGGATAATTTTGATGTTGTTGGTGCTGACAAAAATGTCGGCGCATTCTTTTCCCCAATCCTTTTCCGCAACAATGATCCCTTTAATAAAACAGATGTTCACAGCATAGAAGCTTTTGGGCCGGTTTCAACAATCATGCCGTATCGAACATTGGATGAAGCAATAGAGCTTGCTAAAATGGGAAAAGGTTCATTAGTTTCCTCGATTGTTACACCATGTGATAAAGAGGCAACGGAATACGTTATAAATGCAGCGAGTATGCATGGAAGAATACTTGTACTGAATAAGGATTGTGCGAAAGAATCAACAGGTCATGGTTCACCAATGCCATTATTGACGCATGGAGGTCCGGGGAGAGCTGGCGGTGGCGAAGAGATGGGGGGTAAGCGAGGTGTCTTACATTACCTTCAAAGAACCGCTATCCAGGGACATCCGACTACCATCACAAAGATCACTCAGCAATTTCAGGTAGGTGGTGAAATGCCGGAGGCTAATCCTCACGTATTCAGAAAGCATTTCGAAGAGTTGACAGTTGGGGAGACGGTATTTACGCACAAACACACCGTTACAGATGCCGACATCGTAAACTTTGCAAATGTTTCCGGAGATAATTTCTACGCCCACATGGATGCTACTTCACTGGAAGGTACCATCTTTGAAAGACGTGTTGCACATGGCTATTTTGTGCTTTCCAAAGCTGCGGGACTTTTCGTTGACCCGAAGAAAGGACCTGTACTCTTGAATTATGGGATTGACGAAGCACGTTTTACAAAGCCGGTATACCCGGGGGCAACTTTGGGGGTTCGTTTCACGGTAAAAGAAAAGATTGATCAGGAAAAGCGATCTGAAGATGATATCGCAAAGGGAATTGTCAAGTTTTTGGTGGATGTTTACGATGAAACAGGTGAAACTGTTGCGTTGGCTACAATTCTCACAATGGTGAGGAAAATTGAACAGAATTAAATGGTTCTGTATCGTTAGAATAGCCGTTCCGATTATTGGATTTACATTTTATTTAACGATTGCTTCAACATTGAAAATTTGTAACTTGAAATATTAGTTAAAACTCATGATTTTACTGAATTTCAGTGAGAATATCAATTGAATGACAAGTTTTTTTAAGAGTACTACAATGAAAATGCGTTGTCTCTTAAAACTGAAAATATACAAAAGCCTTAAATGTGTCAGATACTGCCTGATACATCAGTAATACGATGATAGCAACTGCAAATACTTGAGCAGGCATTGGCATCCGCGCAAATGCGTTTTCCCAGATTGCTTTCACGTTGTCCGGAAGCCAATGCACGATAAATCCGACCAGCATGATCCAGAACACCTTCTGATAGGTGTAAATTACTGTTAAAAAGGTTGTCCAGGTGAAATCAAAATGATTCCAGATGTGATGAATCATCGCAATAGGTTCGCCCTCTTCATCCAAGCGGAACCAGATACGTGTGAACGTTATAAAGTTGAATGTTAGGAAGATCTTCCAGAAATGCACGATCATCCATGGTTTATTTTCATATGGTGAGATCTTTTTCCAGTAATTGTAAATCACAAGTGCTACTCCATTCATGGCGCCCCATATCACGAAGTTTTCACTCGCTCCATGCCAAAGTCCACCGACAATCATTGTAATTAATAGGTTTAGGTCTCTGTGTACATATTTTTTAAAACTTGGGAAGAGCAGCGATAGTATGACATAAACAGCTAGTAGTCCGGCATAAATAAAGATAAGCTCATACCATTGCAGAATAAAGAAAAGGAAGATAAAGATTATAGTTGTGGCTATGTAAGTCCCTAGCCCTCCTTTTTTATTTCCTCCAAGTGGAATATAAAGATAATCACGGAGCCATCCTCCCAGTGACTTATGCCATCTTCTCCAAAAATCAGCCACGCTGTTTGCCTTGTAGGGAGAATTGAAGTTGGGCAATAGTTCAAACCCCATTAACTTGGAGATACCTATAGCAATATCTGTGTATCCTGAGAAATCTCCATAGATCTGAAGAGAATAACCCCACATGGCGATCACGCTAACAAAGCCCGGATAGGATTCGGGAGCATCCACTACTTTATCGATGAAATGGATTGCTATGTAGTCAGCGAGTATGATCTTTTTTATCAAACCTTTGACTATCAGAATTACGGAGGCAGAGAATTCATCTTTTGTTAGATGAAAGGGTTGGTAAATCTGAGGTATAAAATCGCGCGCACGCACTATAGGTCCCATAATCACGTGTGGGAAATAAGTGACATAAAATGCGTAATCGAAGAAATTTTTAACTGGAGTTATTTCTTTTCGGTAAATGTCCACAACGTAAGATATGGATTGGAATGTGAAGAAACTGACACCAGCAGGTAAAAGTATCTTTGTCTCAAAGAATCCATCCCCGAAAAATCCGTTACCCATCTGGGCAAACCAATTTACGATCTCATAATTCGTATGGAACAGCTCATTGTAGGATTCAGTGAAGAAATAGGCGTATTTGAAGTAGGCCAGAAAGAAAATGTTCATAATAGCGGAAAAAGCGATTATCCATTTTCGTTTCTTGTCTGTATCAACATTGAAGATCCATTTTCCTAACAGAAAATTAAATACGATTGATCCTGCTAAAAGTAAGACGAACAAGCCAGAAGTTTTGTAATAGAGGAACATACTGACCACTGTAAAAAAAATACTCCGAACAAGTTGATACTTGTGAAGGGCAGAGAATACGATCAGAAATGCCAGAAAGAACAGCCAAAAATCAAGACGGTTAAAAACCATTTTATCAGATGAAGCAAAACTGAAAATGTCGTATAATCTATCCATTAATTCGCGTTTTTTAATTCATTTATCATTCTCATCTGATCCATGTATTTTAGAAAGGCATCTATAAGTAGGTTTCCTTTTAAATGGTAACCCATCGAGGTAAAATGAACCAGATCACTCTGCATGAGACCTTTTCGTTGCCACAAACTTGATGATCCGAGTTCACCCATGATCCCATAAAAATCCCATACGGGCATTTTATATTGCTCAGCCAACTCAATGATTACTTCGCGCTCGCGTGCAATATTCCTGTTCAGGTATTTCCGTTTATAATAAGAGTCATTTGGGACGGTAAGTAGTATGGCGCATTTGGGATTAGCCCTGAGCACTCTCTGCATCATAAGTTCCAGATTACGCTTGTAAATCTGCGGATCAAAACGGTCATAAGGAACATTTCCATCATTAGTTCCAACGGAGAAGGCAAAGAAATCGGGTGGATAAAGTTTTAATTGTTCCTCAAAATTCACATTATCAAGGTAGGTGTATAGGCCCGCTCCATTAACCCCGATGGTTGTATAGGAAATTCCAGGTTTTCCATTCATGAACTGGATTCCATATAATTCAAATTCCAGAATCTCGTTGGATGTTCTGGAGAATTGTAGATCCAATTCGTTCAGGGCGTCAGTAAAGTAAATGTCTGTGTAGCCTAACTCCATATTCTGAGTTATCCGGTATACCAATATTTCATCTGTGCCGAAGTTCAATTCAAAGGGCAATTCTCCTTTGTTGTGATAGATACGAACTGCTTGAAATGGTGGTTTGACAATCGTTTGATTGTATTTGAACGTCATGTTTATTACTGAGTCCCGACAAACAATAGCGACTCCCATTAATCCATAATCAATTGTCTCCGGTCGATGGTTGACACTGCGATAGGCAGTCCAGACATTCGGAGATGAAAAAATGTAATTTGTCGGATTATTCGTTTTGGCTAGATTGAAAGGGAAAATGATCCCTCTTTCGCCGGAAATTCCTTCCCAGTTCGACTGCAGAAAGGTTCTGAAATCATGCGTGTAAATATCAGCCTGTAGATGGGAGCCTCCGATATGATAAAAATGAAGATCACGATCCTTTTTAGTAAGCATGTTACTGAACTCCTGGTACAAATGTTCCCAATTTGGACTTTTTGAGGTAAAGAATTGAAAATTGTTCTTTTCGATTGCAATAAATGGATACTGTTTTGTGAGATTACTGTCAATTCGATTGAAATCAGGAAAACAGTATAGATTCAGTGAGTCACTCAGTACCCCTTTGTCTGTTTTCTGAGCCTTTATTGAAAAGACCAGTAAAAGCCAACAAACTAAGTTAAGTATCCTGAGCTGCACGTTGATCAATATTATGGTGTGACACCCTGTTGCCATTTGGCAAACTCTGCCGCAAATGCATTGAAGAATAGCTGAGAAGCAATACTCGCTCCTTTATTGCTGAAGTGAATATAATCAGATCCAGCAAGACCTTGTTCAACCCAAGAAGGCATTGAATTTAACCCTCCCATTGCTGCAAAAAGATCCCAATATACTGCACCGGCTTCCGTGGTTACCTTTTTCATTTGTTCAACACAATATGGCAGCAGTGGGTAGGTAACAAAAACACCATTCTCTGGTCTGGACATGTCACTTGGACCAATTACTACAATAGCTGCAGTAGGCCTTAGCTTTTTTATGGTGTTCAGTTGTCCCTTAAAGTATCTTGCGTAGGCTCTGACTGAACTACTGTCCTTGAATGATGGGACAGAGTTTCCACCAAATTGCATGATGAATAATTCTGTACCAAGTTCGCTATACATTTTACTGAGTAGTGCTTGATCCATTGATCCGAAAATTGTTCCACTAGAACCACGCATTCCAATGTTACTGACTTGAACGCCAAAATCGCCTTCCATCGAGAATCCTGATATAGTTGGTGAAACAACTGCACTAAAGACATATTTCAATTTTCCTGGAGTCGATGGGAAACTGAGATCAACTGAATGCGCTTTTCCATCTGTCACGAGACTGTCCTCATGAATGAGTGTACCATTCTGATAAACCTTCAATAGACATGGCTTGACACAACTATTGTAATACATCTTTACATTATTGTACTCCCTCGCCCGGGAGTAAGATGATCTTCCCGGTTCGATTTCAATCCATGCCTCTTCAACAGTGGTCTTCGATTCCATGAGTGCACTGTCTATTTCCTGCGTGAATCGCGCAGCAGATCCCATAGCTCCATATTTCCTACTCTTGAGCTTGGCGCCACCAAAGCATGTATATCGAACAAAATTCGGTGAATAAGATTGCTTGAATGTGAAGGTGTTATAGACATTCAGGGCAGGAATTAATCCAGGCCCGTTTCCGCCAAATTGATTTTGAATTCGTTGCCTGATATATGCTGTCATACGGTCTCCTTCGATTTGAGAATCACCGTAGTGAAGTACATGTAATTTCTTTTTTCCCTCTGCTACTTTTTCCAGTTTTTCGAAAAAATTATGCAGGCTTGTGCGCCCCGTTTCAGTCATGAACAACTCAGTCTCTGCATCAGTAGAAAGTTGGCCACCTGATGGCGCTCCCATGCTTCCGTCGGAACCATTGCGATGTTTCAAGAGCGGATCGATTTCAATACTTGTCGTATCAACTTTGGAAACGATCTTCGAAATATCTTTTTTTATTTGTTTGGCAGGATGAAGAAGTTCTTCGCTGGTCAAGAACCGAAAGTTCGCCCCTGCCAGAAACAATCCTCCTTTCGGAATCAATATAGAGATAGGCAACAACAGTATTAGTACTCCTGCAGTAAACACCAAGACATGCCAAGGTCTTAATTCTTTCAAAATTCTCCGGTTAAAATGGCAAATTTAGTGAACGCAAGTGTGAATGGTTGAATGAATATGAAAAATTGTCAACAATATCCTTGATTCAAGAGATTAAAATTCGGATACTAGAGGTCTGATAAATCGATAAGATTGTCAATCATTGATTCGATGATCGCATAGTGCCAACTTTTCATGAGGATGAAGCAAAAAATATGACAAGCTGTCCGAATTCTCAGAATGGCAGTATCTTTGACGAATGAGCGTGATCTAAATCGAAATAAAATGGCAGAAGAAAAAGAAGTGAACGAAAACGATCAACAGAAAGAAACCCACGAACAAGAGAATATTTTGGATGATATTGGAAACGAAACAGGTTCTGAGGAATCAAAAGAGCTTACTCCTGAAGAAAAAATCGCAGAGTTGAATGACCGTTTCCTGCGACTTTATGCTGAATTCGACAATTACAGAAAACGCACAAACAAGGAAAAAATAGATTTGATTAGTAATGCCAATCAAGGGGTTTTGACAGATCTTCTTCCGATAATGGATGATTTCGAACGTGCGATTCTGAACAATGAAACAGCAGAAGATATAGCTATTGTTAAAGAAGGGTTTCATTTGATATTTAATAAATTCAGAGGTATTTTGGAAGCCAAAGGATTGAAAGCGATGAATGCGAAAGGAGAGTCCTTTGACAGTGAATTACACGAGGCAATCGCAAATGTCCCTGCGCCATCCGAAAACGAAAAAGGGAAAGTGATTGATGACGTAGAGAAAGGGTATTTTCTGAATGACAAAGTGATTCGCTACGCCAAGGTCGTTGTAGGACAATAATTTTAATATTAAATATTAGTCAACAGCCTCAAAAAATATGAGTCAAAAAAGAGATTATTACGAAGTGTTGGGTGTTGCAAAAAATGCCGACGATGCGGAGATAAAAAAATCCTACCGTAAGCTGGCATTGAAATATCACCCGGACAAAAATCCGGATGATACTGCTGCAGAAGAAAAATTCAAGGAGGCAGCTGAAGCCTATGAGGTTCTGAGTAATTCTGAGAAAAGGGCACAGTACGACCGATTTGGTCACGCCGGCATGGGCTCTGGCGGGTTCGGCGGTGGCGGAATGAATATGGATGATATCTTCTCGCAATTCGGGGATATTTTTGGCAGTGCTTTTGGAGGTGGTTCATTTGGAGGTGGCCGCAGTGGAGGCTCCAGAGTTGTTCGTGGAACCAATCTTCGGGTGAAAATGAAATTAACACTCGAAGAGATCGCCGAAGGTGTAAAAAAGAAGATCAAGGTCAATAAACTTGTAAATGCTGAAGGCATCACCTATAAGAATTGTCAAACATGCAATGGGACGGGAAGGATTACCCGTGTTGCTCAAACCTTCCTTGGGGCCATGCAAACGCAATCCACCTGTCACACCTGTCAGGGCGCTGGAAAAATGATTGATAAAAAGCCCGCTGATGCGGATGCTCATGGTTTGAAACGTCAGGAAGAGGTTATCGAGATAGAAATTCCGGCAGGTGTTGAAGAGGGAATGCAATTGAGCGTAACGGGAAAGGGGAATGCCGGTCCGTTCAATGGGGTGCCAGGCGATCTGATTGTTGTGATCGAAGAAACCGAGCATTCTGAATTGAGACGCGATGGTGAAAATTTGCATTATGAAGCATTTATAAACTTCGTGGATGCGGTACTAGGTGAATCGATCGAGGTTCCAACGATAAGTGGAAAGGCAAAGATCAAGATTGACCCCGGGACACAGAGTGGTAAAGTTCTCCGTTTAAAAGGTAAAGGTTTGCCTCACGTACAACGCTATGGCACAGGAGATCTGTTCGTTCATATTAATGTATGGACTCCTAAAAAGATTTCCAAAGAAGAGCGTGATTTATTGGAAAAATTGCGGGATAGCGAGAATTTCAGACCACATCCGGATAACAACGACAAGAATTTCTTTAACCGCATGAAGGACATGTTCAGTTAAAGAATAGAAGTAATAGAATTAAACGAAAACGGCCCTCGATTTATCGGGAGGCCGTTTTTAATTTTAAATTTACAGCATGTCTTTTCTAAGGAACGCAGATAAAGGGACCAATCGTTTTTCAACTTACCTACTTACATTAGCCCTTGTTGTGTTGGTGTATGTTCTTTTTGGGCAAATACCAATAATCATCGATCTGGCCATGCATGGCAAATTGAATGAATTGAACAGCGGCTCGGTAAGAGAACTGGTTAGTATTTTCGGAAAAAATAAGTTTTTAATCTATCTAATTCTGCCGTTCGTTTTTTGTTTGTTCACCTTGTTTCTGTCACTGAAGCTACTCCATAGAAGAACCATTCTCTCCGTTTTGACGACGCGTGACAAATTCGACTGGAAACGTTTCTTCGTTTCATTTTCTCTATTCGGTGTGGTCATGACATTGTCATTATTGTTTGTGATCAATACGAGCGGAAATGTTCATTGGAATTTTAATGTGCACACCTTTTTACCTTTAATCTTAATTTCCCTTATCCTTATTCCGCTCCAAACGTCCTGTGAAGAGGTGCTTTTCAGGGGATATTTATTTCAAGGATTTGGTCATTTTTTTAGAAGGGGATGGATCGCGGTGGTTTTAACAGGAGTTATATTTGGGCTTATGCACAGTGCTAACCCGGAAGTCGATAAATTAGGTATGATCGTAATGATCTTCTATATCGGCACAGGAATATTCCTCGGAGTTGTAACATTGATGGATGGTGGTTTAGAGCTTTCGATGGGATACCATGCGATCAATAATATTTTTGCAGCATTGATTATTACAAATGATTGGCAGGCATTTCAGACAGATGCGCTATTTATCGATCATAATCCTCCCGCTTTTGGATGGGAGACGCTATCAACCATTATTATTGTCCAACCCTTGTTTTTACTGATCTATTCAAAAGTATATAAATGGGAAGGCTGGAAGAAAAAGTTTTTCGGAGATGGTTTGGAATATGAAGAAATGAACAACGAAAAGGTAGCGGAACATTAGAATATTTAATTAGGGGGGAATCGATCATAATAATGGTTTAAATGATTGGATTGAACAGCGTTTGTTCCTCACACCTTGTCCCCTCCTAAAAACATTTTATTAGCTTTAACCATCGCAAACAAGAACGAATGCTCGAGATACAGAACATTTCTAAATCATTTTACAGGAAGGTGGCACTCGATGATGTATCACTGAATGTAAAACAGGGAGAGATCTTTGGGTTGTTGGGGCCGAATGGTGCCGGAAAGACCACATTGATCAGGATCATTAACAGGATCATAGAGCCAGACAAAGGTCATATTCGCATCAACGGTGATCTAATGACCCAGCAACACCTGTCCATGATCGGTTATTTGCCTGAGGAAAGAGGTTTGTACAGGACGATGACGGTTCAAGATCATGCGTTGTTCCTCGGACAATTAAGAGGTCTTACAAAGAAGGACGTGAAAACCCAACTTGAATATTGGTTGGAGAAGTTCAAGATCGCAGATTGGAGAAACAAGCGAATCGAAGAGCTTTCTAAGGGTATGGCTCAAAAGGTACAATTCGTTTGTACAATGTTGCACGAGCCAAAGATCCTCATATTGGATGAGCCGTTGAGTGGATTTGACCCTGTAAACATTGAATTGATAAAGCAAGAGTTGATCGAAATGCGGGCGAAAGGAAAGACGATTATTTTGTCAACCCACAACATGAAAAGCGTAGAAGAGATCTGCGATCGTGCAGCACTGATTGATCGTTCCCGGAAAATATTGGAAGGACGGATCTCAGAAATTCAGGAATCTCGTAAAACAGGCGAGTATGCTGTAAAGTTCCGTGGCAGCATGATCTCTTTTGTGAATGCACTTTGGACAGGTTTTGAACTCATCGACAAAGAAATTCTGGGGGATGATCGTTTTGTAGCGCGCGTGAAGATGAGGGGTCAGAACAATTTTGAAGATCTGCTGCGAACTTTACTTGGACAAGTGAAGATAGAAGCTGCATGGGAAGTATTACCCTCAATGCAAGATGTGTTCATTGATCTTGTTCAGGAAGGAAAGGAGGTGACCAATGCGTAATAGTTGGCTGATTGCCTTGCGGGAACTGCGCGAGCGAATGGGGGCAAGATCCTTCATGTTGATGTCGATCATGGGTCCATTGGTCATTTTAGGGATCATTTATATGCTTTTTGTCCTTGGTGACCAAGGTAAGCAACATTGGGATGTTTTGATAGCTGACCCGACGGGGATCATGGAAAATAAAATCATGGCCAATGAGGATAAATCTGTTACTTACTCCTTTGCGAATGGATATATTGAGATGGAGGAGTTCAGAGATGGCAAGAAGTATCAAACCTTCGACGCTATGATCGAGGTGAACGAAAAGGTACTATCCAATAAAGTGGCTTTCGTCTTTTACCGTGAAAAGCCGTCCACGCGCATGCAGACAAGGTTGCAATTCCATGTGGAAAGAAGGATCGAAGAAGTCATGGTAGACCGTTTTACAAAATTATCTATCAAGGAATTCAGAAAGATCAAACAACCGTTGAACGTAGCTTTCAGAAATGCTTACGACCCAATGGATGAGTCCTCAGATATGCGCGGGTGGGTTGGTTTCTTCTACGGAGCCTTGATCTTCGTATTCATCTTTTTGTTCGGAATGACGATCCTTCGCAGCGTGTCCAGAGAAAAAAGTAACAGGATCGTGGAGGTATTGCTGGCATCCGTTCATCCGAATCAATTGATGTTTGGTAAGATCCTGGGTATCGGAATTGCAGCGTTTATTCAGTTTGCTATCTGGATGATCGTCGTGGGGGCAGGTTTATTCTACATTCGAGAAATGCTGTTCCCAGATATGTTGGATGCGTCCAATTTGGTTCAAATTACCAATGAATTTAAGGATCAGGCGCAAATGGATCAGCTATTTGCAGCAAAAGAATACAATGCATTTGTTGATCTGGTGTATGAACGCATTCAATTCGGTACGATGACCACTTTCTTCCTATTGTTCTTTGTCGCAGGATACATGTTCTACGGTGCATTTTTCGCAGCAGTAGGGGCTACTTCAGGATCGGAAAGTGATGGACAGCAATTCGTTTTACCAATCATATTCCTGCTATGTTTTGCGCTTTATGCGGGCTATTATTCCTTGCAAAATCCGGATAGTACGATGGCTGTATTTTTTCATTATTTTCCATTCACTTCCCCCGTTGTGGCGATGGTCAGGTTAGCGCTTGGTTATGAACCGGGTCATGCATACGAGATTTGGCTCTCCTTGTTTATTCTTTTGGTTAGTGCCATAGGAACGCTTCTAATTGCAGGACGCTTATATAAGAATGGTATCTTGCAGTTTGGTCATCGGATAAGATTAGGGATGATCTTTCGATGGTTAAAAAGAACTTAAAGGGAATTTTTAATATCTAACTTTTTGCCAATTCAATGCTAAAAGCGGTTATAGACCTTGGTACCAATACGTTCAATCTACTCGTAGCAGAAGTGAACAATCAAGGTCTTGAAATAGTCTATTCCTGCAAGGAAGGTGTTGGTTTAGGAATGGGTGGTATCAATCAGAATATTATTGCACCAGATGCATTTATTCGAGGAATTCAGGCATTGACGAGATTCAAACGAGTTTGTGATGAACATGGAGTTGAGGAGATCCTGGGAATTGGCACTTCAGCTCTTCGGGACGCTTCCAATTCTGCACAATTCATTGAACAGGCTCAGCAGAGGCTGGGAATAGTTATTGAGGTCGTTTCGGGCCACCGGGAGGCAGAGCTCATCTATCAGGGTGTCAAGTGGACCTATGACTTTACCGAACCTGTATTGATCATGGATATTGGAGGAGGGAGCACCGAATTCGTTTTTGCGGATAAAACAGGTATCAATGATCTGATAAGTCTGAATATTGGTGTTTCCCGGATCTATCAGCATTTCAACTGTTCTGATCCTATGACCGAAGCAGACGTGAATGAAATAGAAAAATGGCTCGAAGGAAAGGCCAACGGTTTCTTTGACGGTAAGGAGGAGCATATTCTGATCGGAGCTTCTGGAAGTTTTGAAACGTTCTTTGAGCTGATCCACAATGAACAGTTCCCTTCGAAAATGAAGGCCGTTGAAATCTCTGTAGATTACCTTCGCGAGTGTCTGAACCAGATCATTGCTTCCACACAGGCTGAACGCGATGCCAACGATTGGATCATCCCGATCCGGAAGAAAATGGCACCGATTGCTGCCGTCAAAGTAAGATGGGTCTTAAACAAACTCAAGATAAAAAGGACTTATATTTCTCCTTGTTCCTTAAAAGAAGGAGCATTTTCATAAGTTTCCAGCGTAAAAAAGGCCGACCCCTCGGATCAGCACTTAATCTATTTCTTCATCAACCGACAATTGATAATTGACAACTGATAACTGACAATTGAAATCATCCCCACATTGCCCCGAACTGACCTCCAGAATGCGTAGTTTCTTCATCCATTGTTAAAAGTGGAATGCGCAGGTCATTATATGCCAACGTCTGTACAAAGGATTCGGTGAAAAGGTGTACATGTTGCTGGTAATATGTTGCAGCTAGTAGATCCGCATCTTCATCTCTGCAGATCTGAAAGATATTGTTCAAAAAATTATTTCCGTCCACAAAAAGAATTCTGTGTTCAACACCCTTTTCTCGCAGGAACTTATGACAAATCGCCATATGGATATTCACTTTTTGTTTGAATTCTGATTCATACTGCTCCTTTGCAATCAAAATGATCTCGGAATTGAACAATTTGCCCATTTTAGCAGCCATTGAAAGGATTTGTACACTCTCGCGTTCTAGATCTATGGTCATTATGATCTTCTTGATTGACTTGAATTCTGTTTCTTTTTGCACAATGATTAGTGGCACAGAAACATCTTCAACGATCTTGAACGCATGATTTCGGAAAACCTTCCCTAAACCCGTGATACAATGCGTTCCGAGTATTACAAGATCCACATTCATGATCTTTGCAACTTGTTCGATCTCTTCGGACAAACTGCCTTCAACAACTTTTGTTGTAAGTTTCGAAAAGCCAGCTGCATTTTCTTCTGCAAAGTTCTTCATTGTTTGCTCTGCCTCGCGGCGGTCTCGTTCTGATTTGATGATATGAAGAAGAATGATCTCACTGTTGTTCTTTCCTGCAAGATCCATCGCGAATTTTGTCGCACTGACCGCAGCAGGAGTGAAGTCTACTGGTACAAGGTATGTGTTGGTTTTTTCCATGGTTTATTCATTTGTTACATCCCAAAACTAGTAAGAGAAGTACATGGAAAATATGACATTTATCATATCAGTTCAAGATCTTTCAACGGATCACATTGAAATTTCAGTCAGATTACTACCTCCCCATTCTACTACCGTGAAACCGCTACGCTCAAAATGTGGGAACTTTTGTGGTACAATGTTACTGTCTGATATTCCGGTAGCGTCAGAAATTAAGATATAGACCCTGATGATACTATCCGGAGCAGGTCTAATCTGCAGTTCACCGAACTTATCGGCTTCATCATTGAAAATAAATTGGATCAAGCTCTGATCGTGCTTTTGCAATTGTGGCCCCCAAAAGGTAATAAAATCAGCTTGTTCTTTTGAGTTTAAGCCGATGTGTGTAAGTGTTTCAGAGAGGAAGTCAACTGTTTGTGTTTTTAGCACAATGGTCCCGGTAGCGATTTCAAAATCGGTTTTTGAAAAGGCTTGTTCAGATTCCCAGAATAAATAGTTCAGCATTTTTCCGTTTACAGAAAGTTCGCCATTTGGTTCCGCTGTGACCTGCCAGCCATTATCACCATGTTCAGGATAGGTAAAGGTCATGTCACCTGCAGGCTTTACCTTTAAATGAACAACGGTTCTTTCTTCCGGGTATAGGTAGATAACCGGTTTCTTAACCATTATGTTTCGCTCGGTAGTTTTGAAATTCAATTCAACTGTTAGGGCATAACCCGAATTTAGCTTTAACTTGGGGATTATGATCTCCCTGTATTGACTGTTTGCATAGAACATAAATTTGTAATTACCGGAAATAAAAACCTTGGAAATCCTTGAAGAAGAATGATTAATGAAAGTAGTATCGATGTATTTATTTGCTGACCAGACAAGTTGCTGTTTTCCATCGTTGAGATCCAGGCCGCTGATTTTAAAATTAATCCGCGTTCGGTTCGGTTTCAGAGTACTGTCTTTAATTTTCAATACTACTTCCCAATCAGATTGTTCAGGGTAGGTTTCATTGGCTTTCAGCGACATGAATACCATGAGCGCTAAAAATAATACGAGCGTTTTCATAAGCGTTAATTTATGCAATTTACAATTTACTTTGAGTCTGGTTCAAACAAGCAATAATAGGTCCAAGGCAAATACCCACACGTTGAACCGAATTGTTGCTACCTGAAAACACAAGTCTTCGGCCAATTTTACACACTTTAAATTTCAAAATCTGGTTATCTTTATACCAAATTAAATGGACATGGCAAAGATCCTGATCATTGATGATGAAAGAGCAATCCGAAGAGCATTGCGTGAGATCCTTGAATTCGAAGATTTTGAAGTAGAAGAGGCGGAGAACGGCAAAGAAGGTCTTGAAAAGGCTCAGGCAATAGCCTATGATATTATTTTTTGTGATATCAAAATGCCTTTGATGGATGGAATGGAAGTCCTCGATGCACTTCAAAAGGCGAAGATAGAATCCCCTGTGATCATGATCAGTGGACATGGAAATATAGATACTGCAGTTCAAGCGATCAAAAAAGGAGCTTTCGATTTTATTGAGAAGCCATTAGACCTGAACAGGATCCTAGTTACTATCAGAAATGCAAATGATAAGGTTGTCCTCGTGGAAGAGACCAAGCAGCTCAAGACAACAGTAAAACGATTCAAAGGCAGTTCAATCATCGGGGAGACTCAGGAGCTCAATCATATCAAAGAGATGATCGAAAAAGTGGCCCCATCTGATGCACGCGTTTTGATAACAGGAGAGAATGGCACTGGCAAGGAATTGGTGGCCCGGTCTTTACATGACAATTCGAACCGAAGAAAAATGCAGTTCATCGAAGTGAACTGTGCTGCGATTCCATCTGAACTGATCGAAAGTGAATTGTTCGGACATGAAAAAGGAGCGTTCACTTCGGCCGTTAAAGACAAGAAAGGAAAATTCGAACTTGCATCTGGCGGAACACTCTTCCTTGATGAGATCGGAGATATGTCGGCCAGCGCGCAGGCAAAAGTATTACGTGCCCTGCAGGAAAATGTAATTCAACGGGTAGGTGGAGAACGCGATATCAAAGTGGATTGCCGTGTGCTCGCTGCAACGAATAAGGATTTGCGAAAAGAGATTGCAGAAGGCAGATTCAGGGAAGACCTATATCATCGATTAGCGGTGATTTTGATTCATGTACCTGCATTGAATGAACGCAGAGATGACATTCCGTTATTATCGGAACATTTCCTCACAATGGTTTGTGCCGAACATGGAATCAGCCGAAAGGTATTTACCGAAGATGCGCTGGAGGCTTTGAAGAATACAGATTGGACAGGTAACATCCGTGAGTTGCGAAACATTGTAGAGCGTTTGGTCATCCTTTGTGGTGACAAGATCACCGGTTCTGATGTGGAAATGTTCGCAAATCCGAGAGTTAAAAGCTAACAAAGATTGATAAATATATGAATTCACTTCTAAAGAAAATGATCCCCCATGCGGTAGCAATTATCGTTTTTATTGCGCTGTCATCTATTTACTTTGCTCCTATTTTTGAAGGTTACAATCTAAAACAAGGGGATGTCCGCCAGTACAAAGGAATGTCTAATGAAATCGATCAATATAGGATGTTGAATGGTGAGGAGGCCTTGTGGACAAATTCTATGTTCGGTGGTATGCCGGCTTATCAGATCTCGATCGATCATCCGAACAACTACCTTGTTGTGGTGAACAAAATGCTACAGCTAGGATTGCCCGGACCGGTTGGCCTCCTGTTTCTGGCGATGCTTGGTTTCTACATCTTTGCGCTGTGTTTGCGCATCAACCCATGGTTGGGAATGCTCGGAGGTCTTGCCTTTGGGTTCTCAACGATTAATATTTTATACCTTGGGGCTGGACACGTTACAAAAGTTAATGCCATTGCCTACATGGCGCCGGCACTTGGCGGACTGATTCTTGCTTTCCGAGGTAGATTAATGGTTGGAGCTGCGGTTTTCGCTCTTTTCTTTGGTCTTAATCTGACTTGCAACCACTTCCAAATGACTTATTACCTCTTGTTCCTTTTGGCTGCAGTTGCGGTTGCTGAATCAATTCGATTATTGATAGCAAAGGAAATCATGAACCTTGGTAAAATAATCGGAGTTCTTGCTGTTGCTTCCTTGATCGGGATGCTGCCGGGTATTGGCAATATCACGTCTACTTTGGAATACAGCAGGTATACAACGCGTGGCGCAACAGATCTAACAATCAAACCAAAGGGAGACAATAAGGCTGAACGTGCAAAAGAAGGACTCAACACTG
This sequence comes from Flavobacteriia bacterium, assembly GCA_046301895.1. Lineage (GTDB taxonomy): Bacteria > Bacteroidota > Bacteroidia > Flavobacteriales_D > Crocinitomicaceae > M0103. The sequence continues at coordinate 5,086 of JBKCJG010000120.1, read as the reverse complement.
ATTACATTCTTGAATATAACTACGGAAAGGGCGAGATCCTGTCATTGATTGCGCCGAATGCAAAAGGAGCAAAAGATGACATGATCGGGAATGATGAAGATGCCATGGTCAATGTGGATAGTGAATTTGCAGATCAGGTTTCGAAAATGAACCATTACTGGGGCGGGCAACGCATGAGTGGAGGAGCATTCTATTTCGGGGTTGTTATGTTCGTTTTCTTCCTGTTCGGGATGATCTTCGTGAAAGACTCACTGAAGTGGCCTTTCCTGGTGATCACGATACTCGCATTATTGCTGGCATCAAAGGATCCGGGTGGTTTGAATGATTTTTTCATCAATAAATTCCCATTATACAACAAGTTCAGGGATTCAAAGATGATCCTTGTTCTGATACAGGTTATGGTTCCGGCAATGGGTGTTCTTTTCATCGATAAATTACTGGATAAAAAGGAGATACTCTTTGGTAAGAAAGCCTTGTTGATAGCCAGTGGTGCATTAGTCTTGTTTGGGATTATTCTGTATACAGTGCCGTCAATGTCAGGGTCATTCCTGCGTTCGGAGGAGATTTCTCAATTCGACCAAGCGATGACTGCATCGAAAGACCCGCAACAGACAGATTATCTGAACGGTTTAAAACAAAGCCTTATCGAGACTAGAGCCGGGATCTATAAAGCAGAGATCGGTCGCACTATTATGCTTATTATAGTTGGATGTGGATTGATCTTGTTAACAATGTACACAAAGATCAATAGAGTCATCTTTATGTCGATTGCAACTGTTCTTGTTTTCGGAGATAATTTCTCTGTGAGTAAGCGGTACTTGAATAATGAAAGTGAAGGAGTACAATATTTCTCGTATGAAGATATTGAAATAGCGACCTTCCCTTTTATTTCGTCAACAGCAGATATGTCAATACTGAATAGAGAGAAATCAACTGTCCCAGATTTCGATTCTCGGGTGAGAGAATTCAAAAGTAAACTGTCCGAAAGGCCAAACTTTAAAAATACGGATGATAGTAGAAAACTCGAAGAGATTGCGGCATTCGGCGTCTTGAACCTTAATTCTGATTACCGGGTGCTGACCTTTGGAAATCCTTTCAATGAAACGAATACAAGTTACTTCCACAAGAGTATCGGTGGTTATCACGGTGCAAAGTTGAAGCGTTATCAGGAAATGATCGATTTTCATATAAGTGATGAAATGATGCAAATGAATACTGTGATATCCGATGCTAAGAACAAGAAGCTACGCGAATACGCAGCAGTTATACCAATAGCACCAGAGCAGGCTCAAGCTGTATTCGATACGATTTCGGTTGGTGACATTGAGTTACCTTCAACTACTCCTGTCTTGAACATGCTGAACACGAGATACCTGATCCTTGACCCCAACAAACCGGCTTTAAAGAATAATACCGCCAACGGAAACGCATGGTTTATTGGAAAAGTGATTGCTGTCACATCTGCAAATGATGAGATGTCAAAGATCGAAGGTATGGATGTGAAGAAAGAAGCGATCGTCAATACCAAGGATTTTGCGAATGTGAATTCGCCTTCAGGACTTGATTCAACATCGAAGATCACGCTCACAAAATATGGGACACGTATCCTGACCTATCAGTCGCAATCGAATATTGAAGCACCTGCGATCTTCAGTGAGATCTGGTATCCTGAAGGATGGAATTGTTACGTGGATAATAAAATGGTGGATCAGTTCAGAGCGAATTACATTTTACGCGGTGCAATGATCCCTGCGGGAAAACACACTATTGAATGGCGTTTTGAACCACAAACATATTATTCCTCCAACACGCTTTCGCTGTTGGGTTCTGTTTCCGTTCTTCTCTCGTGTATTGTAATATTTGGAATGAGTTTGAAGGGTGGTATGAAAAACATCGAAGAACAAGCATAGACATTAATTAAATATGGAAGTTCAGGTAGATAGTTCGCATTATGATTTTTTCAAGTATGTAGATATAGATCGATTCAATTCGTTCTACTATCAGCTATTGCTGATTAAAAAGATCTGCCCAAAGAGTATTTTGGATATTGGACCAGGGAATAATTTTCTTCGAGATCTTTTATCTAAGGAGTTTGATTTCAAAACGATTGACATTGACAGTGAACTTGACCCGGATTTTAATGGGTCGGTTGATGCAATGCCGCTAGAAAATAATTCGTTTGATCTTGTTTGCTGTTTTCAAGTCCTCGAGCATTTGCCGTTTGATAAATTCGACCAGTGTTTGTCTGAGTTGAATAGAGTATCGCGCGAAAATGTTCTTTTAAGTTTACCTTATTCCAGGCTAGATCTGAAATTCAGTTTCAAGTTCACTATATTTAAAGAATTACGGTTGTTGATTACAATCCCGAAATTCTACAAGAAGAATAAGTTTGACGGTCAGCATTATTGGGAGATCGGTAGGAGAAATACACCGAGTCGTTTGGTTCAAGAAATGATAGAGAAATATTTTGTCATTGAAGAAGTAATTAATCCTTTTGAAAATCCCTACCATATCTTTTATAAACTGAGAAAAAAATGACGGATGTCCGAGTTTCTGTCATAATGGCTGTATACAATGCATCTGAATTTCTTGATGAGGCCATCGGATCAGTTTTAGGTCAGACATTTCCATTTTTTGAATTGATACTGATAAATGACTACTCGACTGACAATTCTGCTGAGATCATCCGTAAATATTCCAATGAAGATAACAGGATTGTATTTTTAGATAATGCACAAAATCTTGGAAGGGCTTTGACTCGAAATATTGGTTTAGACAAAGCCAGAGGTAAATACATTGCCATTCTGGATGCAGATGACATTGCCATGCCAGAGCGTTTGGATAATCAGGTAAGATTTTTGGATACAAATCCGGATGTTTTCCTTGTTGGATCCGGGGCAATCAGGATTGATGAAAAGGGAAATAAGATCGGTGTGCATACACCAATTATTGATAAAGACAGTGTAGAAGAACGTTTGAAACAAAGAAATTGCATTTATCATTCATCAGTGATGTTCAGACGAACGGAAACAAGATACAGAGAGAAATTTCCATATTCTCAGGATTACGATTACTATCTACAGTTGTTGGCGGCAGGCAAGAAATTGACGAATATACCAGATCATCTCATTCAATATCGGATATCTTCTGGTGCAGCCTCCTGGACCAATGCAGTAAAGCAAAAATTATTCGCACAAAAAGCTAAGGATTTCTACAACGAAAGTTTAATAGGATTGAATAATGGTTATGATGAATTTGATCCGGAAAGTATTTTAAATTTGGACCTGACCAACTCGAATGACAAGCTTGTGCTGGAAACGGAAATAGAAGCATTGTTCAAACTTTCTGAATTTAGGAAGATGAGAAAAATATGTCGGAAGTATTTTTCATTATTTGGTATTTTGAATAACTTCTGTGTAATGTATTTGCTTTCGTTCGGAGGAAAAAGAATCGTCGATCTTGTCAGAAAGAATTTAAAAAAGGTACATTGAGTACCATTCCTTCAATGATGGTGTTGAATCCAAAAGCGTGGTTTGTATTTTAGCCCTTCAAATAGATACTTTCTTTTGTTTCTCTGTTCAATAAATGTTTCTATACGGGTAAACTTTATGTCCTCGTCGTCAGTTTATGAACAATACTTATATTCGTTACTTGAGAGCACCGAAATAAATCGAATTTTTCTTTAAACTATGAAGTATAAAATCCTCCTTTATCTGGGCAATATATTAAAACCAATCCTAACGCGATTAATGCCTACTAAATGGAAAGAGTTCAATGAACTGCTTTATTGGAAGTCGCAAAGTAATAATGAAGGAGTTTTGAAAAATGATCATTACGAACATTTTTACACAGCACATTTTGGGATTGAAAAGTCATTCTATGATGGTAAGGTTCTCATGGATGTAGGATGCGGTCCACGCGGTAGCCTGGAATGGTCAAAGAATGCAAAACGAAAAATAGGTCTTGATCCACTTGCAAATGATTACTTGAAATTGGGTGCAGACAAGCACTCGATGGAATACATTTCTGCTCCTTCCGAGCACATTCCATTAGAAGATGGCACTTGTGATGCTGTTTTTTCATTCAATTCCCTCGACCACGTTGAAGATATCAATCAATCGATCAACGAAATCAAACGGTGCACGAAATCTGGAGGACTTATACTTCTTTTGGTTGAGGTAAATCACCCACCAACCTCTTGTGAACCACATAATGTTTCGCCAAAGTTCATTTTGGATTCCTTTGGCCCGGAGTTCACTGCGGAACAAGTGAAGGTTTATAAGATCACGCAGCAAGGAATGTATGCCTGTATCAGGGATGGGAAAACATATGAAGATCCTTTGAATTGCATGCAAAAAGGATACTTCTCAGCCAAATTCACAAAGAATAGTTAAGCATTTTTTCGAATCAACTGCTTCAAGTCATTAGTTATATTATCTAGTTAATTGTATAATTAGTTGGGCTTTAATTTTTTGGTATGGTGGGTAGGAATATGAAATGGTCAATCAGTATTTCATTCAGATTTAGAATTGAGCGAATTCTTTAAAGGCTTGATTAAGAAGCAGACATTGATTTTGGCAAAATAAGAGAATGGTCAAAGAAATCTTACTCCCTTTTCCAACCGATTAATCCCTGAGATAACCACCAACGGAAAGCAATGATCATGTTGCCTTTAGCAGGTTTCATTTTGAAAAGAAAAATGAACCAAAGGAATATGCTCGCACACCAAAGGAGAACCTCTCTGAAACACCTGGAAATGAAGGCTCCAGTTCCAACTGTTTTGGTGCGAACTCTTTCACTCATTCCTGCACCAATTGCTTGACGTCGAATAAATGTTGAGGTCGTTCGCTCAACCGGAACACAATGAAACACTAAGGCTTTTGGCTCGTAATACACACAAAGCTTTGCCTTGTAAACACGATCAAACAGTTCCTTTTCTTCGCCGCCGATCATGCTTTTATCCGTTCTTCCAAGTCCTGTATGAAAACCTCCGACTTCCTTGAAAAGATCAGTTTTGAAGATCATATTGGAACCTCTTGGGTAATCTTTTTTACTGTATCTAAGTTTCTTATCCCCCGGATTATAA
>JBKCJG010000119.1:0-6991 GCA_046301895.1 Flavobacteriia bacterium | reverse complement strand
GTTGATCCTGCGTGAGAAACAATTCGGGATCTCCTCGAGTTATCGTTTTCTGGGAGCAGTAATTTTACCGAAACTGAATTATTTCAGCTACAACAAAGATCAGGACCGTTGGCAGTTTCAGTTTGCCATTGGACTGATCCTTTCAGGATTTGCCGCAACCCAGTTGTTCGGTGTAACGGATGAAATAAATAAGATACTTCCGGAATTTGATTACCAGGAAACAGCAAAAACAATCTACAGCTCGAAGAACATTCTTCAGTTCTTCCTGGGTGGAATTCTGGTTGGATTTGGTTCACGTTACGCTAATGGATGCACAGCAGGTCATTGTATCATGGGAGTATCACAGTTTGCGTGGAGCTCTATCCTTGCCACTGTTGCATTCTTCATTGGCGGACTTTTAGGATCGCACATTATTAATCCACTTATATTCTGAAAATGTTCAAATTATTGATCACACTTATTTTGGGTTTTGTTTTCGGCAGTGTTCTGATCGCATCACAGGCATTTACATGGCACCGTATTCAGGAAATGTTCCATTTTCAGTCGTTCCACATGTTCGGATTCTTATTCTCGGCGATCGTTACAGCGGCTATTTCTCTGTGGTTCATTAAGATGCGCAAAAAGCGGTCGGTTTTTGGGAATGAACTGGAGATCACACCTAAAAAACTGGAGTGGAAGGCTAATCTTTTTGGAGGATTGATTTTCGGATTGGGATGGTCTATTTCAGGAGCATGTTCGGCTCCGGTTTTTATTTTAGCGGGGTTTCAGTGGCCGATCGGTGTAGTTCTGTTACTGGGAGCATTTGTTGGAACGATAATTTTCGCACTTTTAGAATCTAAATTACCGCGAAAATGAAATTAGAACTGCACCGGGTTGAAGTTCCCTTTGTGATGGAACTTCGCAATCAACAAGGGAATATCTGTTACATGGATGCCAATCCTGCTATTGGAGGAGGCAACAAGGGATTTCGCCCAATGGAACTGCTTGCAGGCTCTCTTGCCGGATGCGTTTCCATTGATGTGTTGAATATTGTCAAGAAACAAAGGATCGATCTGAAACATTATCACGTGAGGATCGAGGCTGCGCGGGTGGAAGCTACCCCCGCTCCCTTCGAACACATTCATCTGGTTTTCGAATTCGACAACAGTATTGATCCACAGAAAATGAATCGGAACATTGAGTTGACCCTCGAGAAGTACTGTTCTGTATCTGCATGCCTCAAAGAGGAGATCAGGATCACTTATGCTCTGGAAATAAAATGATTTAAATTATTTCACCATGGAAAAACAAACACAAGCCATTCGTCTCCAGAACAGACGAACTGAACACAATGAACATTCAGTTCCCCTTTACCTTACCAGTAGTTACGTGTTCGAGGACGCTGAGGACATGCGTGCGCAGTTCGCGGAAGAAAAGGAAGGGGAGATCTATTCGAGATATGCCAACCCGAATGTTCAGGAGTTCATTGACAAGATGGCGATACTCGAGAACGCTGAAAATGGCTGGGCTACAGCCTCCGGAATGGCTGCCGTTTTCACTTTCTTTGGTGCTTTGTTGCAATCAGGGGACCACATAGTATCTGCCCGCTCTGTTTTCGGTTCTACACACCGACTATTTACCGAGATCTTACCGAAATGGGGAATCAAAACAACATATGTGGATTTTGACGATTTTGAAGGATTTGAGAAATCCATTCAGTCCAACACTAAGATACTTTATCTTGAAACACCATCGAATCCAGGACTTGATATTATCGACTTGGAGCGAATTGCTTCGATCACCAGGAAACACAATATCCTTTTTGCAGTAGATAATTGTTTCGCTACACCTTTATTACAGCGACCGATCGATCACGGTGCGGATGTTTCCATTCATTCAGCTACGAAATACATTGATGGTCAGGGACGCACGTTGGGAGGGATCATCCTTTCTTCCAATGAGATAGTTGAAAAGATCAAAGCCTTTGCCCGGCATACCGGTCCGGCAATGAGTCCATTCAATGCCTGGGTTTTGTCAAAATCTCTGGAGACTTTGGATGTAAGAATGGAACGACACTGCAAGAATGCTTTGGAGATCGCAAATCGTTTGGAGTCTCATCCGGCTGTGGCGTGGGTAAAATATCCTTTCCTTTCGTCGCATCCCCAATTTGAGATCGCGAAAAAGCAAATGAGTGCCGGAGGAGGGATTGTGTCGTTTGAATTAAAGGCCGGACTAGAAGAGGGGCGAAAGTTTCTGGACATGCTCAACATGTTCTCGCTTACAGCAAACCTGGGAGATACGCGAAGTATTGCAACACATCCTGCATCAACGACGCATTCTAAACTGACACCTGAACAACGGTCGGACGTAGGTATCTCAGATGGTCTTGTCCGTTTATCGATCGGTCTGGAACATATCGAGGACATTTGGAACGACCTTTCAGCAGCGTTGAAGGCTTGATGGTATATTTTTTTAATTTTGGTTTGGTATTTGCGAATGGACCCACGAAAAATTAAAGAACATGAAAAAGATTACCATACTGCTACTCGCTTTTATGACCATCGGGTCAACATTTTCTCAGAACATTGACGATAACAAGGTTAATTTTCCTTATATCCAGTTACCGTATAAAAGGATCAATCCTGTCTTCACAACCTATGAAGTTCGGGTGAACCATTCTTATAAGAATGCGAACAATGATTCCTTGACCGTTTACAATGCCCGCAAGGAGGCAGCACAGAAAGCATATGACGTTCAGTACAATACCTGGTTGGAGCAGAAAAAGGTGATCGATCGTACTTATCTCAATCAGATGGCGCAGTATGAGAAGAATGTGAATTCCGGTGTTGCGGCGACGATGCCAACCAATCCTGTTTATCCTCCTGCTCCGGTTTACCCGACCATTGAAAAGATCAGGTTACATAGTGAATTGAATGATACGGACATTTCAAATGCAGTTGTCCTTCAGGGCTACGAAAAAGGGCTGGGCGGATCGATCGTTACGGTTGATATCCATCCGATCCGATCAGTTAAGATCATTGAGACTAAAACAGGGAGCGGAGCTTCAACAAAATATGAATACAAGTGTCAATACATCCTTCCGGTCGAATTAATCGTTGAATCGCCGACAGATGGTCAGATGTATAAAAAGATCCTTTTTGATAATATTCAGAATTACACCATGAAATCGTACCCAAGCAAATACGAATACATGGTATGGGCGATGGATAATCTTGAGAAGTTCTATAATGATATGGAGCGCGATGTGCGAAAGTCAGCACTGAATGAAGTGAATTCCATCCTGAACAATCAATTCGGCTTTGTTAAAATGACACGTGGTACAGAGATCTATTCTGTGAAAAAGTACAAGGATTACGAATACAGTGATGTGATTACAGCTTATACACTCACGACACAGGCTTTTACAAATGTTGCTAAGGATCGTAACAGGGCAACTGCGTCTCCAAAGATCGATGAAGTAATTGCCAAGTGGAAAGGGATCCTTCAGGAAAGCAACACAATCGATGAAAAGGCAAGGGTCAATGATAAGATAACTGCGATGATCCAATGTAATCTTGCTGAATTGTATGTGTGGAAAGGGGATTTCGATCAGGCTGAGATCTACATGAACCTTGCTTTGAATTCAGGAGTTATGAAATTCAGGAATCATGCTGAGCGTATGCAGGCTTATTATAACGATCAGCGCGTTCGCTGGGAAGCACATTATAATTAACTTGTTACTTCTCAATTTCGGTTTGTCATTTGTCAATTAGGCAATTGATTAACTTTTGTAATAACAGTGTATTAGAATTCTATTGTCTAGATTATTTTTTACGGTATTTCTTTCAATATCATTTTTGGGTTATTCTCAGAAACAGATCGATAGTCAGGATCATGCCTGGGTCATGTACACCGGTAATCACAAATTTTCAGAAAGATGGGGTTTGCACACCGAATATCAATGGCGCAGAAGCGATTTTTTTGATCACTGGCAGCAATCATTGTTGCGTTTGGGTGTGGATCATTATCTGCCATCGGGAGTTCAATTAACCATAGGTTATGGGTGGATCAAGACTTTCCCATACGGTTCACAACCGATCGCTCATTACAACAATGAGCATCGTATTTGGCAACAGCTGATCCTGAAGAACAAAGCCGGAAGGGTTGATTTTCAGCATCGATATAGGTTGGAACAACGTTTTATTGAGAATTGGGATCATTCAGAAGGTGAATGGAAGCGAGAAAATCACCTGTTCAGGCAACGAGTACGTTACAGGTTTCTGGTTACGGTTCCTCTTTCAAGAAAGGAACTTGAGGACAAAACGTTGTTCCTTGCCCTATACGATGAACCATTTCTTGGATTCGGAAAAGGCATCGGGAAGAATATCCTTGATCAGAACAGACTTTATAGTGCACTGGGTTGGCGTTTTAATAAAACCCTCAATATACAGCTTGGATATATGAATCAGTACGTTGTTAAGAGCGACGGTATCAAGGCTGAAAGGAATCATACCCTTCAAATCGGGTTCACCTACAATCTCGATCTGAGCAATTAAATAGGTCTGAATGTAGGTTTGAAGGTCGGATCGTTTGCGCGGCCCGACTTTCGACTTTTCTGACTATTTTTACGCAAATTTTTTATCAATGACAGAAGAAATCAAAGCAGTAAGTTACTGCGTGGGAATGAGCATCGCAGGTAGCTTGATGCAGCAGGATCTTGAAGGAGTCTCTCCGGAGATCATGGCAGAGGCAATTGCTGATATGTTCGCAGGAAAAGAACCGCGATATACTCCGGAAATGGCGAATAGCATCATTCAAAACTATTTGCAAGGTGCGGGCGAAGCAAAATTTGCACAAAATAAAGAAGCAGGAGAAGCATTCTTGCATGAAAATGGTTCAAAAGAAGGAGTGCACACAACACCAAGCGGACTTCAATATTCTGTCATCACGGAAGGGAACGGACCGAAGCCTGGAAGTGCAGATATGGTTACTGTTCACTATCACGGTACACTGATCGATGGGACTGTTTTTGACAGTTCTGTTCACAGAGGACAACCTGCAACATTTGGAGTACATCAGGTAATTCCGGGATGGACAGAAGCACTTCAGCTGATGAACGTCGGATCTAAATACAGATTGTACATTCCACAAGAATTATCGTATGGTGCAAATCCGCATCCGGGTGGGCCGATCAAACCATACAGTGCTTTGATCTTTGATGTTGAACTTTTAGCAATCGCATAATGAAGAAGTTAATCATATTATTTGTTATTCCTGCTGTGCTTTTCTCTTGTGGAGGAAACAAAGAGGAGAATGTTGTTGAAGAAAAGGTTGAGTTGAAAACGGAAAAGGATCGGTTGTCATATGTGCTTGGAGCAATGAATGCAAAAACGATCGTTGGAACTCCGGACCCGAACATAGAACGTCTGGATATGGAAGAGATCGCAAAGGGATTCAACAAGAATCTGAGCGACAATAAGCCTTCTGACTGTGAGGCGACACTTACTAAATTATTCGGACCGAATTTTCAGGATTTTGATTCTACCTATGCTAAAGAAGGTGCTCAGTGTCTGGGTCGACTTACCGGATATGCTTTCTATCAGGACATCAAGAAGATGGGAGGAATTGACCAGGTAGACCTTAAGATCGCGAAGATCGGTTTCCGCCAAGGCCTTTTGAAAAAAGATACCCTGGTTTCAGAAACAGACAAGCAGGTAATGGTGCAAAATTTTATCAAAGGATTGAACGAAAAGAATGGGAAGAAGATGATGGCTGAGGCTAAGAAAATTCCGGGTGCCAAGATTTTTGATAATGGCATTATACTACAGATCATAACAGAAGGAAAGGGAGGTAGTCCTTCAGCTACCGATGATGTGAAAGTGGAATATATCCTTACCTCTGCTGTCGGTGATACAGTGCAGTCCTCCTACCAGATGAAGAAACAAGCGGGAGCATCAAAGGATCCTGTTGCGCTGAAATTGAACGGTGGTGTGATTCCGGGTTGGACCTACATTGTTCCAAAGATGAAAAAGGGTGGGAAATATCGCGTATACATCCCGTGGGATTTAGCATACGGTGAACAGATGGGGCGTGAATCCCTTTGTTTTGTGATTGAATTGATTGATTACGCCAAAGAAGGGACATTTGTAAAACCGCAACCACAGACAGCAATGCCACAGGGTCAAGGGTTTTAATAACCTGAAAATAGAAAATGGAAATGGGACTTGATCGAGTCCCATTTTTATGTCAAAGGAAAGAAGAACGCAATCCTGTATATGGCCGGGATGAAGCTACCGTTCGCGCGTCGCATAAAATATCCGCTCCTAAAAGGACTGCTTTGATGGTTTACGATATCGTAGAAAATCCCCGCGTTGATCCTGATCGATTCATTGAACTCTCGTGAAAAGCCTCCACCAATGAATACAGCCGGCGCCAGCACCCCATTTGAACTCACTGCACCAAAATTTGTCAATGGTGAACGCATGAATTCAATCTCTGTTCCCAAAAAGAGTGCATTTGCGAATCGCGCATGACCAAAAATCCCCGCTCCATATGAATTGTAGCCGAATTTTTGTGAAGTCTGAAGATTGTTCGTCCAATAACGCTGGTATCTGATAATAGGTCCAGCGATCAGATATTCACCAAACTTCCATCCGTATCTCAATCCTGCACCGAATGAGCCACCTGCGTTGGATGCGCCGAAAAATCCGTCAATACCTATTTCTGTTCCCTCAATTTGCTGGGCATTACTGAAGTTTGCCGATAGAAGAAAAAGCGCAAATAAAAATATTTTCATTGAATCTGTTTTTACAAAGATAAACGCAATTTATTCAAACTTATCAACGATGCTTTTTATTCCACCTGCATGAAGTTATCTTTGCCAAAAAAACATCGATGCAATTACTTGACGGAAGGGAAACGGCCGAACAAATTCGGAAGGAACTGGCGGAGGCAGTGCAAGAACGAAAACGGAGCGGTAAAAAGATCCCGCATCTTGCGGCTATCTTGGTTG
>JBKCJG010000118.1:0-13074 GCA_046301895.1 Flavobacteriia bacterium | reverse complement strand
GACGGCAACTGGTTTGACAAAAAGGTTTTGAAGATCAATTCAAAAGAATATTCAGTTGGGCATCCGACAATCTCTGCTGATGGGCAGTGGCTTTATTTTATTTCGGACATGCCCGGAGGATATGGGGGGTCGGATTTGTACAAGGCACAAATACTTCCTGATGGAGAAATAGGTGCACCCGTAAATTTGGGTCAGATGGTGAATACAGAAAAACAAGAGTTATTTCCTTGGTTTTCACCTGAAGGGCAACTGTTCTTTTCTTCAAACGGCTTCACAGGCCTTGGAGGCCTGGATATTTTTGTAGCGAATCTGAGTGCCGGAGAAGTTAAAGCGGTAAAACATACAGGGCCCGAGATCAACAGTCCAAAAGACGATTTTGGTTTGATCTTCTCCACAAACGGCAAGAAAGGATATTTTTCATCCAACAGAGAGGGAGGACAAGGGAATGATGACATTTATTCTTTCGAACTAATAGCACCATTCAATTTCAGCCTTCAACTCACCGGTCAAATTACTGATATTGCAACAGGGGCGGTATTGAAAGAAACCGAAGTCGCCTTGCTGGATGAGTCAGGAAATATCATACAGACAGTTTTGAGTGATGAAAAAGGGAATTATAAATTCGATCTTGAACCGGGTCAGAAGTATGCTGTATCCTTTACTCAAAAGGGGTATACCGATGTCCAAAAGGTTGTAAAGGTAGATCCGCAGGCACAAAATGTGAAAGTGGATGCGGCTATGGCAAAGGTTCCAACTTTTGGTTTATTGTGTAAAATAACTGAGGCAGAGAGCGGAAATGTTCTTCAAGGGGTATCTGTTCAGATTGTTGAACCGCAATCTGGAAAGATCATCATGGACGAAATAACCTCCCCGGAAGGATTATCAGACTCGGGTCTTGAAAACGTTAAGATCGGGGATCAGCTCAATTTGAAAGTCACAATCTCAAAAGAGGGTTACTTGTCTAAAACGGTGGATCTCAGTTTAAAGATCACGAAGGAAGGGATCTATAATGTCCATGAAATGATCGATGCATCGCTTGGTAAGATCGAAGTAGGTGTTGATCTTGCAACATTGATAGATATCAAACCGATCTATTTTGACCTGGGAAAATACACTATTCGAAAAGATGCTTCGGTAGAATTGGATAAGATCGTCAAGATCATGAACGAATATCCAAGCATGCAGATCGAGTTGGGATCGCACACGGATTGCCGAGGTTCTATTGCGTCGAATGAAACACTATCTTCCAACCGAGCGAAAGCATCAGCGGAATATATAAAGAAAAGGATCAACAACCCAGAAAGAATTTATGGGAAGGGGTATGGTGAATCGAAATTGAAGGTTGACTGTCCTTGTGAGGGGGCTGTTAAATCTGCATGTCCGGAGACGGAACATCAAAAGAACAGGAGAACTGAATTCCTGATCATAAAAATGTAATGCTACCATTCATTCAAACAGATGAAGCCGGATCGTTGACAAAATGGTCCGGCTCTTTTGATTATTGGTGTTTCTTACTAATTTTACCGATCTAGTAAAAAATCAGATGAAGAGACTAAAAATTGCCGAGATCTTGAGTCAGCCGAAGATCGGTGAAGAAATCCTTGTGAAAGGATGGGTACGTGCCTTTCGAAGTAATCGTTTTATTCAGCTGAATGATGGTTCGACGATCAATACTTTACAGGCTGTTGTTGACTTTGAGCAGTTCGAAGAGACAATTTTGAAGAAGATCACGACTGCATGTGCCGTTGGATTGAAAGGGAAACTTGTTGAGTCACTTGGTTCTGGACAGGCAGTGGAGTTGCAGGTAACGGAGATCGAGATCATCGGCGAAGCAAATCCGGATGATGTTCAGAAAACGGTAATGCAGCCAAAGAAACACTCACTTGAATTCCTTCGTGAACAGGCTCACCTTCGATTCAGAACAAATACATTCGGTGCTGTTTTCAGGGTTCGGCATGCTGTATCTTTTGCAATCCATAAATTCTTTAACGACCGTGGGTTTTTTTATATTCACACACCGATCATTACTGGATCTGATGCGGAGGGAGCAGGGGAAATGTTCCGTGTGACAACTCTCGACCCTACCCAACCACCCTTGAACGACGATGGAACAGTCGATTTCAAAGAAGATTTCTTTGGTAAGGCAGTAAACTTAACAGTATCCGGACAATTGGAAGGGGAATTGGCCGCTCTGGCATTGGGTCAGATCTATACGTTTGGGCCGACCTTCAGAGCAGAGAATTCGAATACTTCACGTCACCTCGCTGAATTCTGGATGATAGAACCGGAAGTTGCATTCAATGATATTCACGACAACATGGATCTCGCTGAAGACATGCTGAAGTACATCTGCGGGTATGTGATGGAAAACTGTGCGGATGATCTTAAATTTTTAAATGAACGCGAAGCGGCGGAGCAGCAAACCAAGCCGCAGCAAGAAAGAAACGAGCTCGGGTTGATCGAACGCTTACAGTTCGTAACGGCGAATGATTTCAAACGCATCTCCTATACCGAAGCGATCAATGTACTGCGAAATTCGAACCATTACAAAAAGAAGAAATTCCAGTATGAGGTAGAGTGGGGCACGGACCTTCAAAGTGAACACGAACGTTACCTCGTTGAAAAGGAGTTTAAACGTCCGGTAATCATCACAGATTATCCGGCATCGTTCAAAGCGTTCTATATGCGAAGGAATGATGCCAGTGAACCTGGAAGAGAAACCGTCGCTGCAATGGATATTTTATTCCCCGGCATCGGTGAAATGGTCGGTGGATCTCAGCGAGAAGAGCGGCTTGACATTCTCAAAGAGAAGTGTGCTGCTTTCCATATTGCCGAAGAAGATCTCTGGTGGTATTTAGAAACAAGAAAGTTCGGTACGGTTCCACATGCAGGATTTGGCCTTGGATTTGAACGAATGGTCATGTTCGTAACAGGAATGACCAATATACGCGATGTGATCCCATTCCCGAGAACACCTCAAAATGCAGAATTTTAAAAGATTTTTTTACCTTTAGGTTTGCTGATCTATTACCCACCATGGCGTTAAAACAACATCTCGTACAAAAACTGGAGCAAAGGCTTTCTCCACAACAGATTCAGCTGATGAAACTTTTACAGGTTCCAACAATGGAACTTGATCAGCGGATCAAACAGGAGATCGAGGAAAATCCGGCACTTGAAGAGGGTGTTGATGTGAACGAGGATGAATACTCCAATGATGACATGGGTGATGACTATGACGATAATGACGAACCTGATTTCGACATTTCAGAATACATCGACGAAGAGGGCTCCGACTATAAAACGAAAGCGAACAATAGCAGTAAGGATGAAGAAGAACGTATTATCCCCTTGTCGGGTGAACAATCTTTTCAGGAAAAACTGACAGAACAGTTACACCTTCTGGACCTTGATGACAAGCAATTCATGATTGCGGACACTATTATTGGAAACCTTGATGAATCAGGATATTTGAATAGGGAGATCGAAGCGATCGTAGATGATTTGGCGTTCTCAGCGAATATTCTGGTGAGCGAAGAGGAGGTAGATTATATTTTAGGTGTTATTCAGGAATTAGACCCTGCCGGTGTAGGTGCGAGAGACCTTCAGGAATGTTTGTTGATCCAGATTAACAGAAAACAAGATGGTGATATTACACGTTATACGGCTAAAAAAATCCTGGAGGATTTCTTTGAAGAGTTTACGAAAAAGCACTACGATAAGATCACAAAAAGGCTCGAGATCGAGGATGAGGACTTGAAGGAGGCGGTCGATGAAATCCTGAAGCTCAATCCGAAACCCGGGGGATCGATGAATGAGTCCGCGAAGAATTACCAGCAGATCATCCCGGATTTCATGATCACTGAATTCGAAGGCCGGCTTGACCTATCATTGAATGGCAGGAACGCACCTGATCTGAAAGTTTCCAGGGACTATGAAATGATGTTGCGAAATTATGCCGAAGGAGCGAAAACATCCAAATCAGACAAGCAGGCATTGATTTTCGTGAAGCAGAAGCTAGATGGGGCGAAATGGTTCATAGATGCGATAAAACAGCGACAGAATACTCTTTTGTTGACCATGGATGCCATTATGGACTATCAGAAAGAATACTTCCTGACGGGGGATGAAACGAATCTTCGACCAATGATCCTCAAGGATATTGCGGAGATCGTCGGTCTGGATATATCCACGATCTCCAGGGTTGCAAACAGCAAATATGTTCAAACCGGTTACGGGATCTTTTCATTGAAATATTTCTTTTCTGAATCGCTTTCTACCGATACCGGTGAAGAAGTCTCTACTCGTGAGGTGAAAAAAATCCTGTCTGAGGCCATCGAAGGCGAGAAGAAACGCAAGCCATTGACCGATGAAAAGTTGACAGAATTATTGAAAGAAAAAGGATATAATATTGCTCGTCGTACCGTCGCAAAATACAGAGAGCAATTAAATATTCCGGTCGCACGATTACGTAAGGAGCTATGAAGATACTGGCCGAAGTTCTTTCCTGGGTTTTTCTTCCATTGCTGATGCCTGTATACGGATTGCTGCTAGCGATGTATGTGCCCTCAAATCAGGATTATTTGTTCAATGAAGATTCCTTGTTCTTTTTGAGAGATGAGGCCAAGCTCGCAATTCTATACATGTTCATTATCTTCAGCGTGATTGCCCCGGGTCTGGCATTTGTCCTTTTACACAAGTGGAAAATCATTACAACAATTGACATGGAAAATCAGCGGGAACGCAATATTCCTATGTTCATCATGCTGACCTTTTGTTTGATCCTATTTTTTCTGTTCCTGATCAAAGCTGAGAACAACGTCCTTCCTAAATACATATATGCTCTCCCCTTGTCCGGAGTCTTCGTAACGGTTATTTATACCTATATCAACAGATGGATCAAGATAAGTCTGCACGGCGGTGGAGCCGGGATTCTGACAGGATTTCTATTTGCATATGCTATTGAACAGGCCGAATTTCAGTTTTGGATATTGATCTTTGCAATTGTGGCATCCGGATTGACGATTGGCGCAAGACTGTATCTTAAGAAACATACACAGACAGAGGTATATACCGGATGGGCACTTGCTGTACTGATGACATTTTTAGTGAATTATTTATACCCAATCGGTTAAATTTTATTGTATGAAACCAGTTGTTTTAAAGATCTCCGTTGCAACTTTATTTTTTGTGGTATTGGCAGCATGTGGAGTTATGAATGAAAAGAATGAAGGGAAGGGCTTCAATATTTTTTCAGTTGAACAGGACCGACAGCTCGGTGCTCAGGTGGCGCATGAGATCGACAGTAACATCAGGGAATACCCACCCCTGGATTCCATCAGATACAAAGAGGTGTATCAGTACCTCTACAAGGTCCGTAATAACATCTTGAATTCCGGCAAAGTGGATTTCAAGGATGACTTTACCTGGAGACTTCGTGTCATCCATGATGACAGTGTTTTGAATGCTTTCTGCACTCCTGGGGGATATATCTACATATACACAGGTATTCTTAAGTTCCTTGAATCAGAGGATCAGTTTGCGGGAGTTTTAGGCCACGAGATAGGCCATGCGGATATGCGTCATTCTACCCGGCAAATGACTCAGATGTTCGGAGTGCAGCTCCTGTTGGATGTTCTTGCCGGAAATCGCGCTGCGTTGAAGCAAGTTACCGGCGCACTGATCGGATTAAAGTTTTCCCGTTCGCATGAAACAGAAGCTGATGAGCGCTCCGTAAGGTATCTTTGTCCAACGCAGTACAATGCTGATGGAGGCGCGGCCTTCTTTGAAAAGATCCAGTCAATGGGAGGGCAACGAGTACCTGAGTTTCTGAGTACGCATCCTGATCCCGGAAACAGAATAGAAACGTTCCATAACAACAGAACAACGATGGGCTGCCAGGGAAATCAGTCCTTCAAGACCGAATATCAGGCAATGATCGCTAAACTTCCAAAATAACGGGACAATTCCAAATGCATGAAAGAAAAGAGAGTTTCCCTTGAAGATATCGCTAAAAGCATTGGTGTATCCAAAGCAACAGTTTCTTTCGTGTTGAACGGCAAAGGGGATGAGTTCAATATCAGCAAGGAAAAACAGCGACTTATCAGGGAGAAAGCGAAAGAGCTTCTTTATGTGCCCAACTTCTTTGCAAAAAGTTTACGTCAAGGAGATACAAAGACCATCGGACTTGTTCTTGCAGACATCTCGAATCCTTTTTATGCCGAAATGTGTAAGACGATCCAATTGTCTTTATACGAGCATGGATATACCACATTCATTGTTAACTCCAGTGACGATCTTGAATTGGAAAAAACACTTATGCGTGAATTGATCCAGCGATCAATCGACGGAATGATCATTTCTCCGTGTAATACAATCGAAGCCTTGATCCCGATCCTCCATGAGACACATATTCCGGTTGTCTTTGCGGATAGACCAGGTGATGATCAAGCCGATTATGTTGGTGTTGACAATATGAAAGAGGCAGAGAAACTTCTTGGTTCCTTTTCAAAAAAGCCAAAACGACTCGTGGTGCTTTCACAGCATGCGGAAAATATTGCAACAATCGAAAGGCGAATTGAGGGTACTGTCGTTGTGTGCAGGAAGGAAAAGATAGACCATGTTATCATAAATCTACCAAAAGATCAGAAAGACATCGACAAGTTGATCAGGGAAGAATTAAAAAAAGGAGCCGATTCCTTTCTTCCGTTAAACAATCTTGTGGCATTTAAAACTATCGCGGCATTGAAAAATCTGAAGGTAAACATACGGAAAGATGCACGGTTGATCTCTTTTGATGATCACATTGCTTTTGAATATATGGAACCTCCGATCTCTGCTCTAAGTCACCCTGTAAAGCACATTGCTACCGAATCGGTGGAACGATTGATCGACCGATTGAAAGAAAAGAAAGCACCCGGAAAACACTTGCTCTTATCCTGTGAATTCATCGCGCGAGGATCCCATTGATCCAGCCTAACGAGGGAATTCTCCAAGTCTATATGGTCAGATTCACTATCAACACGATGTTAAAGCCGCTACTTGTGCTATTCCTTCTGCTAATAGTCAGTACGGTAAAATGCCAGTATCCCCCGTATTTCTCTAATAATGTTGAAAGTGGAGCGCCATCCAATGAAATGTACTGGGTATGCCAAGATGCAGCCGGCTATATCTGGATCGGCTGTGATGCCGGACTTTACCGTTTCAATGGAGTAAGGTATGAACATTTCACCTCGTCCGACCTCACCGCACGATCTGCAACGGGTATCATTCAAAGCAAGACCACCGGGCGTATATATGCTTACAATTTCAACAGTCAGCTGTTTTATGTAGAAAATGGTCGTCTGCATGTGGTAAAAAATTGGAAACGACCGGTCAATGGAATTGCAGATGACGGAAACGGGGGTATTTGGATAACATCGAGTGAGGGAATATTCAAGCTGAATGAACGCGAAAATAGAATCACAATTGTAAGTTCTCAATATCATTACACGGATCAGAGTGGTCTCAATTATACATCACATGGGATTGCTGATCCTGAGGGGAATGTTTATTATCAGAGCGGCGACCGTGTGCTGGTATCAAAGGACGGAAAAATAGGGATAGTTGAAAAGCAAAGGCGCTTTTTTAGGCGGACATTAATGATCTCGAGATTTTCCAAATCCCCTTGGTTTATAAGCCTTACGGGAGAAATGATCCTTCGACCAGATAAAGGTACCTACAAGGATTATACGAATGAAAAATTGATCAATGCCCTTGAGGGGAAGAAGATCAATTGTGTCTTTGAATCACGGGATGGGAAGTTATGGATAGGAACCTATACGGGCCTAATTTGTCATGATCCGATTTCCAGAAAAACCGAGTTGATGTATGATCAATTTTCTTTTTCTTTTGGAATTCAGGATAAAGAAGGCAACTATTGGTTCAGCACCTTACATAATGGATTGATCCGTATACCAGATATGCAGGTAAGGAGTTGGACCTCATTGAATCAAAAAGGTTCGGCGGAGCAGTTTACGCATATATGTGCAGATAGTAAAAATGTTTTTATCGGTGGTTCGAATGGCTTTCTTAGTGTAATAAATCTTCAATCAGGGGACCTTGTCAAATATGAACATGAACTGCTTTCTGATTTTGGGACAATGTATCTTGACCCTATTGACAACAGCCTGTACTTAAACAAATTAAGTAATATTTATCGTTTTGGAGGGGGGCATTTTGATAGGGTAAATAGCCGTACAAGACCCATAAAATGTATTCTGCGCCTAAAGAAAGGATTTTTCATGCTTAGTTCTCAAGGGTTGTTTTTTACAAGCACGATAGGGGAGCCTTTGGATGAACGTAATATGATCGATCTTGACTGGTACCGTGATATCTGTAAGTCACCATTTTCATCCTCCTTTTATGTTGCTTCCAACAGTGGTTTGAAGGAAATTGTTCCAACGAATCAAACGTACAGAATAGGTAAGAAATATTTAATCGGAAAACAGATCATCTCGGTCTGCGCTGACAATAAAAAAAGGAAAGTCTACATTTATTGTTTTGACGGAGGGCTTTACACGATCGATCAAAGCAATCAGATCAAAAAGATCAGGCAGCTCGCCGATGATATTCGTGTGACTCAGATCCGTTTTTATGCCGGCCAGCTTTTTATGGCCAGTAACAAGGGAATTCTTGTAGTGGATACCGAAAGTAAGAAGCAGTTTCTATTCGACAGATTTAGCGGGCTATCCTCCAATAATATTCGGGCCATTGCATTCAAAGGTTCTAATTGTTGGGCAGTGGGGGAGAGTGTGCAGCGAGTTCCCCTTTCATTATTTACCAAGAAAAAAAGCCGGTCGCGCATAGTTTCGAGAAAGATCTTGATCAATGGAAGATCGGCGAAAGTAAAAGAACTGATCGAGCTCAATTATGAAGATAAGTTGTCACTTATCGCCGATGGTTTAAGTTACCGATCGAATGGTAATTTTCAATTTGCATATCGCATCAAAGGGCTCAATAGTAATTGGATCCTGGTACCAGGCGGGGTTGAAAAAATCGATTTTGCTTCTCTTCCAACTGGCTATATCACAATTGAACTGAAGCTGATCGACCACCAGGGTGTAGATTCAGCCAACGTGATTAGTTACAAATTATACGTCAGTCCCCCTTTTTGGCAGCGTTGGTGGTTCTATCTGCTGATCACATTGACTACTCTGGTGCTGGCGCTGAGTACTTTCAGGTTTCGCCTGAAAGCCATACGTAAAAAGCAAAGGCTGGAAATGCGGCGCTTAAGGTTGGAGAATGAGTTGCGTTTGACGCAACAAAATGCATTGAAGGCACAGATGAACCCACATTTCTTGTTCAATGTTCTGAATTCGATCAAAGGATACATTTATGAGAACGATAAGAAGAATGCTGCACGCTATCTCAGTAATTTCTCCAGTCTGGTGCGGAAAGTTCTTGAACTCAGTTCTGTTCCGGCAGTATCATTGGAACAGGAAGTTGAAGCCTTAAAGTTATACATTGATCTTGAGGCAATGTTACTTCAAAGTGATTTCGAATACTCGATCAATATGGATATGAATATAGATGTATCGGGCGTTCAGATTCCTGCTCTCCTTTTGCAGCCATACGTTGAGAATGCTTTTAAGCATGGGTTGCGGCATAAGTCAGGGCCAAAACGTTTATCGGTTGATATAGAGCAGAATGAAAAGGAAGGCCTTTTAATGATCCAAATCACGGATAATGGGATTGGGAGAGCTGCTGCTGAGTTACTGAATGCTCAAAACAGAGGAGAACATCGGTCCTTTGCAACATCTGCCATGGAAAAACGCATTCAATTATTGAATTTTGAAAAAAAGGATGTTGTAGGTGTTGAAATTCGGGATAACTTTGAAAGAAACGAACCATCAGGTACAACGGTTATCATTCGTATACATGCCAGAGAAAGTTGAACTTAGAGCAGTTGTAATTGACGATTCCGCGCAAGCACGGAAGTTGTTGCGTTTGATGTTATTGGAACTCGCGCCTGAAATTAAGCAGGTGGGGGAAGCTGAGAATGTTGAAGAAGGATTGAGACTGATCGATAAAGAGCGACCGGATGCCGTTTTTTTGGACATTGAAATGCCTGGGAAGACGGGTCTTCAATTGGCAGAGATTCTGTTGGATCGAAATTTCAAAGGAAATGTTGTCTTCACAACTGCATATAATATTCATGCAATAAAAGCATTTCGACTATCAGCAATAGACTACCTGTTGAAGCCTATTCAAGAAGATCAGCTTACCGAGGCAGTAGAAAGGCTCAAAGAAGAAAAGAAGAACAGAGACAATGAGAACCGCCTAAAAGCATTGTCCGAAAATCTGCAAGAAGAGCGAAATGAGGTGCTCTGCATTCCAACCAATAACGGATTTGAGTACATTCCTGTTATTGAGATCGAATACCTTGAAGCAGATGGCTCTTACGTGAAGATCTATTGCATCAATAACCGGTCGAAAACGGTTTCAAAGAATTTAAAATACTTCGAGAATGCTTTGGCTGATTGTGACAATTTCATTCGTACACACCGCTCCTTTTTAGTCAATCTCGACTACGTCACGAACTATTCAAAATCTGACGGCGGTTTTCTCGTCCTCAAGCGCAATGTTCAGATCCCTGTTTCCAGAGAAAGAAAGCAGGCTATTCAGGATATTCTGAAGTAGTCATCAGCGACTTATTGTCCGTTTCAATCAGAGACCGTTGGGTCGATGAAAGGGTGGTGGATTTTACCATTCACAAATTAAAGTGTACTGTTCACAAAACCATTTTAAGGTTTGTCTCTCTATGGTAATACATTTACAACACAACTTTAAAACGAAAATATGAAATCATTTAAAAGACAATTATTAATAATAGTATCATTCATTTGCACCATTTCAGGTGTAGCACAAAACCAGAATTCACTCTATTTTGATGGTATTAATGACAAAGTTGATCTACCTGCCGCTACGCATACTGGCATAACAACTAACGGAACACTTGAAGCATGGATCAAGACTTCGTTTGACAACTCCGGATACAGAGGAATAGTAGTATGTTCAGGTTATTATGGTTTATTCTTAATAGATAATAAATTAAGCACCTTTGTTTGGGGAGGAGGCGCGCAAGGAGCAACAACTTACAACAATGTTTCCTTAAATGATGGTACATGGCATCATGTCGCGCTTCGCTTTCAAATAGGTGTTACTGATGGCACCCAGATGTATCTTGACGGTCAGCCTGTTGGCCCTGCAATAACCCTGGACGTTACTCCCGCCTCTAACAATTTCCAGATAGGATGTAACACAACGGTTCAATTCTTTAATGGACAAATTGATAACGTTAAAATATACAGCCGCGCACTATCAGCCTCTGAGATTAATGACAGTTATAACTGCTTGACTGTGAACAGTACGGGATTAAAAGGATCCTACAATTTTAACCAAGGAGTAGCTGCAGCTAACAATTCAGGAATTACAACTTTATCGGACCAATCGGGAAACAACAATAATGGTACGTTATTGAATTTTGCTTTGAACGGTTCAACATCTAATTGGGTAAATGGGAAATCGTGTTGCTTTTTATCGTCAAATATTACAGGTACAACTAGCTATTGTCAGGGACAAACGATGAACCTGACTGCTTCTTTTGTTGCGAATCCCGGAGAATCCATTACAGGATATCAATGGAAGAAAAATGGAGTTAACTTAACGAACGGGGGGAATATTTCCGGAGCAACTTCTGCAAACTTGCAAATCGCTAACCTGGTTTCAAGCGATTTTGCTACCTACAGTGTAGAAGTCACTTCAACGTGTGGTGTCGGTTTTAATTCAGAAAACATTACTCAATCCGGAATTATTAATATCAGTAACCTTACAGCATACTACCCTTTAAATAATGGCAGCAGTGCTGATGCAACCGGAAATAATTACAATGCAACAGGTACAGCTACAACAAGCGTGAATGATCGATTCAATCAGGCAAATTCCGCAATGTCTTTTAACGGTTCATCATCAACTGTTACAATTGCCGCACCAGCCGGACAAGTTGTTTTGGGAAATGGTCAAAACAAATCAATTTCAATGTGGTTCAAGCGAAGCTCTCTTTCAAGTAAAGGTATGTTGTTGAGCTATCAGCAAGCATCTCCCGGTAATTGGAATCCACTTGCTTACATCGGTTCTGATGGTGTCCTACGAGGCTGGATGTACCAGGGTGGCGGTGCTGCTTGGAATTCAGGAATTACAGTTGACACCAATTGGCACCACTTGGTATTGGTTTACACTACAAATACCCAAACTGCCTATTTAGATGGCAGTCAAGTTGCAACGATGGGTGGTATACCTAGCCCCGGTGCTTCGAATATCATCTATATAGGAAATGGTTATGCAAATACAGGGATTGAAGGAATTTTGACTACCGGAAATCAACCATTTTCAGGTCTTATTGACGAAGTACGTTTTTACAATGCTGTACTTTCGCTTGCACAAATTAATATATTAAGAACAAGTCCTTTTTTAATTACAACTCAACCACAAAACCAAAGCGTATGTTCGGCTGAAACAGTAAACCTATCTCTGAATGTTCTGACGCCTGACATGGGTAGCACCTTTGACTATCAATGGACATTCAACGGAACCCTACTGTCTAACGGAGGAAGTATATCCGGTGCGAATACAAACAATTTACAAATTTCAAATGCACAAGCATCCAATGCCGGCACATATAATTGCATTTTAAGCCCAGGATGTAATGAAGCTATGAGTGCAAGTGTAACGCTTACTGTGGGTGCAGGTAATGTGAATATTACCCAACAACCTCAAAATACGTCCGTGTGTTTGGGAAGCTCGGCGTCATTAAGCATTGCGTTAACGGGTGCGACAGTTACGTATCAATGGAAGAAGGACGGTGTAAACATAAGTGGCGCAACGAATTCTACCTTGAACTTAACGAATGTGACCTCCTCAGATGCTGGTAATTATACCGTTGATATCGTTGGTGGAAGCTGCGGTACATTTAGCTCACAGGTTGCAGCACTAACGGTGCTGGCACTGCCAACAGCTGTTATCACGACAACAACT
>JBKCJG010000117.1:0-2955 GCA_046301895.1 Flavobacteriia bacterium | reverse complement strand
GTACGGTCCATACCTCCTTCTTCGGCTTGAACGCCGCGGAAAATATTCCCTCCGCCGATAACGATCGCGATCTCAACTCCAAGATCATGGATCTCTTTAATCTGTTTTGCATATTCAGATAGTCTGTTATTGTCTATACCGAACTGTTTATCTCCCATAAGGGATTCACCACTCAATTTCAGAAGGATCCGATTGTATTTCATGTTCTTGTTTTTTGGAAGGCACCAAGCCCAATGTTATTATTCAAAAAAAAGGCTATCAATACTGATAGCCTTTTAATATGAGAGTTGTTTATTAGCTCAATGAGAATCGTTTGAAATCGACAACAGTCAATCCTTTCTCTGCTGAAACAAGGAACTGCTCAACAGTCAACTTATTATCACGTACGAAAGACTGGCTCAATAAGGTGTTCTCTTGGAAGAACTTATTCAGACGACCCATAGCGATCTTCTCTGCCATGTCAGCCGGCTTTCCTTCCTGTATTGCCAGTTCTTTACCAACTTCGATCTCACGCTCTATAGTGCGGGAATCAACACCATCCTTATTGAGGGCGATAGGATTCATCGCAGCAACTTGCATTGCAACCTGCTTACCTGCATCTTCTGCAGCATCAGAACCACTATTCAAACCAACCAGTGTTGCCAATTGATTACCTGGATGGTTGTATGCAACAACCTTGTCAGCTTCGATAGTTCCATAACCGGAAAGATCCAGCTTTTCACCAATAACCCCGATCTGTTCAGTTAATTTTTCATCAACTGTCAATTTGGCATCATAAGGAAGTGCCTTGAGTGCTTCGATTGAATCAGGTCTATTTTTAATAGCGAGATCAACCAACGACTGAACGAGCGCATTGTAACCATCGTTCTTCGCCACGAAGTCGGTTTCGCAGTTCAATGTTACAAGCACACCAAACTTCCCATCTTCCGAAGCCTGTGCGATGATAAGTCCTTCTTTCGCCTCGTTCTCACCTCTTTTTGCGGCGATTTTCTGTCCTTTTTTACGAAGGATGTCTATAGCAGTTTCGAAATCTCCGTTTGCCTCAACCAACGCGTTCTTGCAGTCCATCATTCCTGCACCTGTCTGTTGGCGTAGTTTATTTACCTCTGCAGCTGTAATTGCCATGGTATAATCTTATTAATCGTTAATTATTAATCGTTTGCTTCTTCAGTTGCAGCCTCAACTTGTGCTGCCTTCTCAACTCCTTCTTCCTCTTCCTTATCCGCACCTTTCGTGTTCTTGCGGTCATCAAGACCTTCTTTGATCGCACCACAGATTGCATCTAGAATGATAGAGATCGATTTTGTTGCGTCATCGTTTGAAGGGATAGGGAAATCAACCAGCTTCGGGTTTGAGTTCGTATCTACCATTGCGAAAGTAGGGATGTTTAATCGCTTCGCTTCAGCCAACGCGATATGCTCCTTCAGGATATCCACAAGGAAGATCGCAGCAGGCTGACGAGTCATGTCTGCAATGGAACCAAAATTCTTTTCCAACTTCTCGCGCTGACGCGTCTTGAATAAACGCTCACGCTTGTTCAACGTATCCCACGTTCCGTCCGACTTCATCTTATCGATAGAGGTCATTTTACGGATCGACTTACGTGTAGTCTGGAAGTTTGTCAACATACCACCTGACCAACGTTCAGTTACAAATGGCATATTGATCTCCGCCACCTTTTGAGCGACAATCTCTTTTGCTTGTTTTTTGGTTGCAACGAAAAGAACCTTTTTACCCGATCTTGCAATTTGCTTCATTGCCGCACACGCTTGGTCAAGATGTGCTATTGTCTTATTAAGGTCTATAATGTGGATACCTTTTTTCTCTTCAAAGATATACGGCGCCATTGCCGGGTTCCATTTTCTTTTCAAGTGTCCGAAGTGTACACCTGCTTCCAATAAATTTTCGAAACTAACTTTTGACATTTTTTTTTCTTTTAATTGTTTACGTTCCTTTAGTAATTCATCAACGAACAAAGGGTCCCAATCAGTTCGGGAGGGTACTCTGCAGTTTGGATACTAAACAACCGCCAAATAAATAATTCTTAACGCTTAGAGAACTGGAATTTCTTACGTGCCTTCGGCTGACCTGGCTTCTTACGCTCAACCATTCTTGGGTCACGAGTCATCAATCCTTCTGCTTTTAACAATGTTTTGTTTTCTTCAGCAACTTCAACCAATGCACGAGAGATACCCAACCGGATTGCCTCTGCCTGTCCATTGATACCACCACCAACAACATTCACTTTCACGTCGAACTGCCCTACAGTATTCGTGATAGCAAAAGGCTGCTCGATCTTTGCCTGAAGAACCGCAACAGGAAAAACTTCTTTGTAGTCTTTCTTATTTACAGTCATCTTACCCGTTCCTTTTGACAAGTATACGCGGGCAACCGACGTTTTTCTTCTTCCTAATGTGTTAACTATTTCCATGCTAATTAATTGAATGTATCAAGATTAAATACTTCAGGCTTCTGTGCCTCCTGCTTGTGCTCCGGACCAACATACACTTTTAGGTTCGTGTAAAGCTTACGTCCAAGCTTGTTCTTAGGCAACATCCCTTTAACAGCCTTCTCGATCAAACGCTCTGGATGCTTTTGCAACATCTCTTGAGCAGATGTAATACGCTGACCTCCAGGATAACCTGTGTAGCGAACATACTCCTTGTCTTGAAGTTTTGTACCTGAGAAAGACACCTTCTCTGCATTGATAACGATTACGTTGTCTCCGCAGTCAGCATGTGGTGTGAAGTTCGTTTTGTGTTTACCACGGATGATCTTCGCCACCTTACTTGCTAAACGACCAACGGTTTGGCCTTCAGCATCCACAACAAGCCACTTTTTGCCAGCGGTCTCCTTGTTGCCGGAAACGGTTTTGTAACTTAATGTATCCACAATTTTACATTTATAAAATAAGACAATATCCCTAAATTGGGGGTGCAAAGATATGATTTCTAT
>JBKCJG010000116.1:0-38393 GCA_046301895.1 Flavobacteriia bacterium | reverse complement strand
TTCTACGTACATCTACTTATCCTCATTCGTAGTTCTACTTTCATGGTTTTAGTAGCTTTTTCTGAATTCGTTACAGAACCGCTTGCTGTATGGTGACGAGGGCTGGGAGTTGGTATTTCTTTGCTTCATAAACGCAAACGAAGAAAAGAAATGAAAGCTCTAAAGACAACATTGAACAGATCACTACTGATAGCAGGGATGACATTATTGTCACTTATGTCAGAAGCGCAGCAAGGTCAGGTTTTGGCGACAGTATCGCCACAGTTAGCCGAGATGATCTCAATGAGAGGAACAGGAGTTGGTTCTGTGAATACAGCCTTGGGCAGATTGATCACAGATTACCGCATTACATTCATAGGAAAAGCATTTCCGGCATCTCGCAGTGTTGCACTTCAGAATGTTGTAGAGATCAAGTGTGATTGTGATATTAACGATCTATACAGTGCTGTTGCATCAAATAATGAGTACTTCAGCCGAGTTGAAATGACAGAAGCTATTGAAGTACTTGCAGATCCGAATGATTATTCAATGGCAGGAAGCGATTACGGTCTGAATTTGATCAATGCACAGGCTGCGTGGGATATTACACATGGAGACAGTTCTATCGTAATTGCGATCACGGATGCAGGTTATCATTATGGTCATGAGGATCTTTATGGGAAATACAATTATGTTGGCGCGAACAGTTCTACAAATTACACACATGGAACAGCTGTTGCGATTACGGCTGCCGGAGGGACGAACAATGGCATCGGAAAAAGTTCGATCGGTTACAACAGTTCCCTTCAGTTACGCGCAATGGATTACAACAATGTACTTGAGGCAACTTACTCAGGAGCAAAGATCATCAACATGAGCTGGGCGTCCGGATGCTATGACAGCTATTACTATCAGACGATAATTGACGAGGCATACACCAATGGTAGTATCCTTGTAGCAGCTGCCGGTAACGGTGGTACATGCGGAGGACCTTCCAACCTTGTATATCCAGCTGCATACAACCACGTAATTGCAGTGAGCAGTGTAGGTCCATACGACAATCACGAAAGAATGATGGGTGATCCTGCAAGTACGCATCAGCACAACAGTTCAGTAGATATCTGCGCACCGGGATACGACCTTCTTACATCATGGGCACCTGGCACCTATGGAGCAGCAAACGGGAGCTCCTTCGCTGCACCGCTTGTTTCCGGAACGATCGCCCTGATGTTGGATGTGAATCCATGCCTTAGCTTCGAGCAAGTTGAAGAGATTTTGAAGAGCACAGCGGTGAACATTGATGCGGTTAACCCGAATTACATCGGACAGCTTGGAGCGGGAAGACTTAACGCAGGTGCGGCAGTATATGCAGCTGCTCGTTACGGCACGTTCAATCTCTCTGGTCAGAACACAGTTGTATGTGAAACAATGGCGCAGGGAATCACCCTTGATGTATCAAGTGTTTTAGCTCCTTACACTGTTAGCTGGAATACAGGAGACACTTCACTTTCATTGAACAATGTTGCTTCCGGTAACTATGAGGCAATCGTTCGTGATGCTGCAGGTTGCCTTGGAGTCTTTACAACAAAGATCGATAACCTGGAACTGATCTCTGCAACAACAGTTATTGCGCATCCGATGTGTTCAGGTGAGGGCAGCGGATCGATAGAACTTGTCGCTGAAGGAGGTCACGGTTTCTTCACTTACAGCTGGTCAAACGGATCGATGAGCAATAACATGTACAATCTTACAGCAGGGATCTATGAAGTAACAATGACAGACGGTAAAGGATGTTCATTAACTGAAAGCTTTGAACTGACAGCGCCACATGCAATAGCTGCGACACTTGTCATCGAGAACAACAACTATTACAGCAATGGCTCACTTGACTTGACTGTAACAGGTGGAACAGGCGCCTACACTTACCTGTGGAATAACGGCAATACGACGGAGGACATTCAGACCAATGAAGACGGGTTCTATGAAGTACTTATCACAGATGCTAACGGTTGTATGGTTTCTGTAAACGGATTTCTTACATCAAATCAGTTAGGACAGATCAATGCAGACATTCATGACACGGACATGGCAAATGAGCCGATCAAGAATGAAACACAGGAAAGTACAAATGAATCAACAGCATCAGTTGAAACAATGGAAGATGAGCGTGTGAGTGTTTCAGCATATCCGAATCCATCAGCAGGGGAGATGCACATTACATGGGAAGGAACAGCGATCTCAGAAATGATCGTTTGTAACATGATGGGACAGATCGTTCGAAATGCATCGATCGGTTCAGCAGAAGGGTCCGTGTTACTGGAGCAACTTCCAGCAGGACAGTACCTGGTGTCCTTGTATGACAATAAAGGAAATAAGATCACTCAAAAGGTGACATTTCAATAAGTAGTTTTTTATAGTTGTTTAGGTAATAAAAAAGGGCTCTTTTGGAGCCCTTTTTTAATAATTATGGTCATTCTAGATATATCCCTTTTCCTTTGCCCATTTTGTTAACTGAGCAGCATTCGGAATCTCAAGTTTCTTAAGAATATTATGACGGTGGGTCTCAACGGTTCTTGGAGAAAGGAAGATTTTTTCGCCAATCTCTTTGGAAGTTAAACCCTGTGAGATCAATTTAACGATCTCTATCTCCTTCATGGTCAACTCCTTTTTCTTTTGATCCGGCTCGAACATCATCGAATGAAACAGTTTATCCCGTATCTCTGCTGCGATGTATGATTCTCCACCATACACTTTTCTGATGGCTTCCATGAACTCGGTCTTATTCGCATTTTTTGTGAGATAACCTTTAGCACCTAAACTCAAGATCTTTTTTACAAATGCTACGTCATCATGGAGGGACAAACCGATCACCTTTGTTTTTGGCAGGATATTACAGATCTCAGAAGTAGCCTGCATCCCATTACCGTCTTTAAGATTGATATCCATCAGAATGATGTCAGGTCTCAGGTTTGTAGCGAATTGGATTGCATCTTTTTCGTTATCTGCGCTTCCGACAATGGTAAAGTCATCCTCATTCTGAAGCATTAGTCTCCAGGCCTCCAAAACAAGTTGATGGTCCTCCACAATGAGTATTCTGATCTTTTCCGACATAAATTCAATTTAAAAACAGTTTGTAAAGTAATATAAAGTTTTTTAAATCCGCTATTTTGAGTAATTATTAATTTGAAAGTTTGAACAAGAAGCTTGTATCTATGTGATTGTTGTTCGAATTTCATCCTGACGTTGAAGGATGATTCGAACATACCGTAAATTGTGGATAAGCCAAGCCAAGGAATTGTTCTATTCGGCTGGTATTCAACCTTCATGCGATATACCATTGCGCTTGTCTGAAGGTTTTTGAACTCGTTATAGGCATTTAGAAATTCGGTGTTATTTTCGTCAAAATTCACATCGTAAAAAAAAATGGTTTATTTTGCATCTTAGAACCTTTTACATTATTTTACTTTAGCTCGTTTAATTGGGGAATTTTCGAACACATTTCAATGATATTGCCGGACACTCTGTGAAGGGGGTATTGCTCTGCGATGAAAGTGGACACATTACGAATGTTAACACAGTTTTAGCAGACATGCTTGGCTATTCAGTGCATGAACTCATCAATAAAGATGCTGAATCAGTACTTTTTGCAGTTGATCGTGAGGAACTTGCTATGCAAGACTCCAATCTTTTTGCAAGCGGCCATCTTAAAGTCGTTGAGTTACCGGTGATAAAGCAGGATGGATCGCAGATTTATTGTTCGGTAACGATAATTCCGGAAGTAAATGATAGCGGCGAATTCATTGGTTCTTTGGCTCTATTTTGTAACACAACCATGTTTAGTGAGGACAATGTTGTAAATAATGCTGACAAGGACCTCAATTGCAATGAGAAATACCTTGAATTGTTTGAAACGGAAGAGCAAGAACGCTTGAGATTGTCGCGAGATCTTCATGACGGTGTTGGCCAATACTTAGCAGCTGCAAGCATGTATCTCGGTTTGATGGGACCGAATGTTGAGAGGAATTTAGCGAAAGAAGATAACGAATTCTTCACTCTTGCACAAGATTTAATTCAACGAGCTATTAGAGAAACCAGAGATGTTAGTCATAAACTGATGCCTCCATCAATTAATGATTTTGGGTTTATTGAGTGTTTAAAAGGGATAATTAGCGATCTTGGAAAAGATAAATTCGAGATTGAACTCAACATAGTTCCTGAGGATTCTCGAGTTGAGCTTCCGGAGGTTAAAGGGTTGATACTTTTGAGATCGATCCGCCAATTATTGGACAGTGCGCTGCATCATGGCGAGGGCTCACTGATTCGGCTGAATTTAAAGGTGTCAGAGAATAGTTATGAATTGGAGATTACAGATTACGGTCGCAGTATTTTTCAAAATAGGCTTGATGAGCAAGATGGAATTGGTCTGTTAACTATTGAAAACCGTATTCATGCGATCGGAGGAATCATTAAAGTAGTTAGAAAGGAAGAGGGTGCAACGGTATATATCCATTTAAATAAATAATTTCTATGATCAATATTCTGGTTGTCGATGACATGGAGATGGTGCGCAGTGCACTGGAAATAGTGCTGAAACGTTATCCGGATGTTGGGCAGGTGTTTTTTTGTACAGACGGTGATGAAGTTCTCCCGTTCATACAAGCAAGCAATGATAAGATTGACTTGATCATAATGGATATTTCCATGAAAAGAATGGATGGTTTATCAGCTACAAAACAGGTAAAAGAAGTGTTTCCGAATCTTCCTGTAATAATCCTTAGCATGCATGACGAAGAGACATATTTTAAAAAGGCTCAGGAAGTAAACGCATCTGCATTCATTTTAAAGAATTCTGCCGGTTCGCATATTTATCGAGTTATTGATGAAGTCAGGAGCGGGAAACGTTATTTCGAAAGAGGGAATTAATCCCCCATTCTTAAACCAAATCTGCCATTTCATCCTCGATTCGTCTGAAGTAGATCAAACCGGTTATCAGTAGCACAAAAACCATCAGGAACGAAAGGTACATTGTGTTTTCGGGGGTTTCACCTCCAAACAAACTCCACCTGAAGCCTTGGATAATCCCTGCCATTGGATTCAGATAATACAAAGTTGCCGCCCATTTCGGAAGATGTGTCATAGCGAATTCAGCGGGATATGCAACAGGTGTTAAATAAAGACCGATCTGAACAGCGAAGGGAACAATATGCTGAAAATCACGATAACGGATGCTGAGTGCACTCAGCCATATTCCTACTGAAAGTGCGGCGATCATCGCCATCAGAATAAAGAAGGGGGCAAGAAATACAGTTGTTGTTATACTGATCTGATAGTATATCATCAGAATGATCATCAGCAATAGCGCGATTCCCAGATCAATGAGTCCGACAGCTGCTTTTGAGAGGGGAATAATCAACCGCGGGAAATAGATTTTTTTGATCATTCCTTGATTGGCAATAA
This sequence comes from Flavobacteriia bacterium, assembly GCA_046301895.1. Classification (GTDB taxonomy): domain Bacteria; phylum Bacteroidota; class Bacteroidia; order Flavobacteriales_D; family Crocinitomicaceae; genus M0103. Next base: position 32,957 of record JBKCJG010000116.1, on the reverse strand, counting down.
TGCTGGATCCGGCATTAGACATTACAAAAGAAAAATAGGTCCATAGAGCCATCCCGGTAGTGGCATAAAGAAAATAAGGAACCGGGGTTTCTACTCCGATAAATCGACCGAAAACCATCGCAAGGATGATCAGCGTTACAAGTGGTTGCAGAACAGCCCACAATATACCGATTACTGTCTGTGCATAACGTACTTTGAAATCTCGCCAGGTGAGCGTCAGGAAAAGGTCCTTGTATGCAATCAGTTCTTTAAAATCCGGAAAGAGACCCTTTCTGTTCGCATCAATTATCTTATGGTAATCTGACATACTTTTGCAGTGTGGTCACAAAGTTACGAATTACTTTTCAGAAGGTAGTGGAAACTTTAAAACGGACAATTAAACAAAAGGTAAAAAATCCAATAATCAAATTTCATAGTCCATTTTACAGGAGATTAATTATCCATTTTATAACTACATTTTATCGGCTGGCAGGTCTGCATTTAAGGGATGGCGCTCTTCGAGATAATGTGCTGTCAAAACCATTACGAGAAACGGCAGAACAGGTGCCTTGAAACGCACAAGTACACCGAATAAAATGGAGGTAAATCCCGCAAAATAAGCCAGGATAAGTGCAAAGAAAAAGGCGTAGATCAGAAACTCATGATTGCGGATTCGTTTTATCCGCTCTCCAATTTTCCAGCTGAAGAAAAACCGAAACGTAAAGTACATGAGCAAAAGGCTTTCAAGACCATTCAGAATAAGTGATACACTGAGTGACTCCCATAGAAAAGGCCTGTAAAAACCGGCAATTACAGAGGAAGGAAACGCTAGTAACATACCTATCGGAGAATAGTCGGTTATACCTAGATCATAACGATTCGAACCATATGTTTTATTGGTGGTCATGTCATAGTTAATTACAGCGGCTTCGTTAATGAATTCCTCGGCAATAGAGCTTTGAAAAAAGATCAGTATGCCACCGATCCCAATTATTCCGATCAGAAATCGAACTCCCCAACGCTTCAGGCTCTTTGGTCCGAACTTCTTCGCAAGACGAGCGCTGTATGCAAAAAGAAGCGGAACAAGAACTGTTACCATCATGAAAGAACGCACTCTGTACATCACATAAAGACTAAGCAAAATTCCAACCAAATTCCACATGTTACTTTCCTTTTCAGGTGAGATCAATTGGTAAACATTGTAGAGGAAATAGCAGACGGACACCCACATCACGGTGTCTTTGGATATTCCTCCACACCAAAAACTCAGAGAGGGAATGAAAAAGATTGCAAGAGCGAGATGCCAGTCAGAATGTAGCTTAAAACTGCGCAAGAGTTCATAAAGTCGCCAGGAAGCATTCGTTGTTATAAATGCAAAGATCAGTGACATGAGCAGATAGCCTTTAAAGGTAAAGAAGGTAAAAGCGGAAGCAATCTTACTGATAAAAAAACTGGATTGCTCTCCATAGATCCTGGCATCAGGATACCCCGTTGAATGATCAAAATTTTTCAGATGACCCAGATTTTCATGTGTCTTGAAAAGTTCTTCGAAATAGAGCAAAGGATCTTTCCAGAATAAATTATTCAACTTCACAGCCCCATCCCAAAAACCGATGGAGTCACCACCCGCACCGTAAACGATGATGTAGAATAAGGCGTTGGAAACAACAAAGAACATCTTGAAACTGAATGCTGGAAGATAGTATTTGTAATATTCAAGATCGCTATATCTTCGTCTCGTGACGTAGAGTAATATATAGATAACAGCAATTCCCAGGAATGTAGCCAGAATATCCAATGGTGTAAAAAAGGAATAATCACGGTCAATGACAAATTCTGCTGGTCTTTCGTTCAATCCTCAATTTTTTGTAAAAATACATGATTCGGTTATTCGAATGTGGAACTGACAGCGTGTGTAGTGAACGGTGGTTTGTTAACAGCTTTAAAAAACAAGGATAATGAAGTGCAGAACACAAAGTAATGAAAGCGGATTAAACCTTTGTTTTAGGCAATGGCAATGGATAAGAATGGGTTGAAGCTTCTCTTTTTATCTGCGAGCTATTCATGGTGGTAAGGCTCTCCCCTTAGAATTGTCATTGCGCGGTAGAGCTGTTCGACGAAGATCATTCGCACCATCTGATGGGAAAAGGTCATTTTTGAAAGGGATATTTTATTGTTTGCGGCAGCATGGATTTCTGGCGAAAAACCGTAAGCGCCCCCAATGACAAATACTATTCCTTTTCCTCCTGAATTGAACTTTTGCTGCATGAATACCGAAAATTCAACAGAAGAGAATTGTTTACCGTGCTCATCCAGAAGAATTAGCTGCTCATTAGAAGAAAGTTTTGAAAGGATCTCTTTACCCTCATGCTCCCTGATCTGTTCGAAAGTCATTTTTTTCTGGTTCTTCAGGTCCGGGATTTCAACCCGTTCTATTTGCAAATAGTGCTTGAGCCTATTCAGGTATTCATGCTCACCTTCTTCTAGGAAAGATTTCCCTGTCTTTCCGATACAGATCAGTTTTACTTTCACGGCGGAAGTTTTTCGCGAAAATAGGAAATTGAATTTGAAAGCCGATAGCGGATTGTTACATGTTCTTATCAAAACCGGATTTATTGAATAATCGTATAATCGAATCACTCTCTAAGTGGAATGGTATTTGACTTTCTAAAAAGACGTTTTATTTTGGAGCCGGCGTATAAGTTTGAAACTACGTGAAATTGCTTAGTTTGAGCAGTACAAATACCCTTAAAGTTCAAATAGATAACTACAGTTTTATTTAGGAATCTTTCAGATATCTTCTCTTTGCTAAAAAAAACTGCAAGATGAAAGCAAGAATTACACTGAGCCTGTTGGCATTTTTATCGATGTCACTTTTCTCGAATGCCACAAAATTGAATGTACAATCCACAATGACTGCGCCTACATGCAAAAATCGGAATGACGGCAGTATTTCTCTTTTTATAACAGGAGGCAATGCACCCTACCTAGTCAAGTGGCAGGATGGCTCTACAGAACTGAATCGCGAGGCGCTCACATATGGTCTCTATGTTTATGAAGTTTCTGACAGCAAAGGACACTGTTTTCGCGAAGAGTTGAGTATGGTAGCACCGGAGCCATTGTCGGTGTCCTTCGGATCAGATAACTTTCTTGCTCTTAACGGGACTGAAGCACTGGCTGACCTGCAGATAAAAGGGGGGCTCCCTTTTGAAGAGTTTGGCTATATTATCAGATTGGACGGGAAGTTAGTGACAGAAAAAGCTATTGTAAGTGGCCCTGAAAAACAGATACTTGAGATAGAAGATGCTTCCGGATGCAAGTTGAAATTCCCTGTATTGAGCATCACGGAACGCAAGGGTTGCAATGTATCAGGTATTCAGGATGACGCGCTGAAATTCCAGGGTCTGCCTTTTGTTCTTTTTCTTATTCCGGAGTTGAAGTCATCGTTGGTTATGGAAGCACCCGCATTTGTATCTGTAACGAGCAACGAAATGCCCAGTCCTTATTGAGGTTATTGTTAAAGATAGAAAAAGGCATCATTTTTGCTTGAAAAAAGTTAAAATCAAAAGAAATGAGCTTTTTGTACGTCTTTTTAACTTCGCTGGTTTTGTCTCTGTCTGCTCAAACCGACATACCTTATTCAGCGATAGAAAAGGCCTTCGCTACCAATGATGCAGCGAATATTGTTGCATTGGGTAAGGACAAAATGCTGATCAATATTCTGGGTAAGGAAGGTGCCTACAGCCAGCCTCAGGCAAATCTTATTCTGAAGGATTTTTTCAGTAAGAAACCGGCATCCGGATTCAAGTTCATTTTTAAGGGAAAAGAATCTGCGGATGGCTCTTTCGCTATTGGAAATTATGAAAGCAAGAGTAATGAAAGTTTCCGCGTGACCATTCACTTCAAAAAAATTGGCTCTGATTTTCGCATAGAGAGCCTCAACATTGAAAAGAACTGATCCATTGTTGCTCTCCTAGTTGATACTCAATCACTGGCGGTAGATCAATTCCTTCGATCTTACAAAACTGAAATTATGTTCATCACTTCAAACAAACTGAGAATTATTTAGCCGACGCGTTATTACAGGAATTCCCTCTTAGCTTCGTATGTGATGAGAAATGATAATTGATACCTTTGCAGCATGATCCATGAAATTATTGATAATGCTCTTAGAGAGGATATAGGCGAAGGCGATCATTCAACGATGGCCTGCGTCCCGGAAGATGCAAATGGGAATGCGGTCTTACTTGTCAAGGAAGATGGTATTATTGCCGGTGTAGAACTGGCACAAATGATCTTTCATCGTTTCGATCCGAAACTTCAAGTCCAGGTTTACATTCAGGATGGCAGTCCTGTTAAAAAAGGCGATATTGCCTTTCAGGTGAGCGGAAGTTCAAGATCCATCTTGTCGACAGAGAGACTTGTTCTGAACTTCATGCAAAGAATGAGCGGCATCGCCACACAAACTAACCGGATAGTCAAATTGATAGACGGCTGTCAGAGTAAATTACTTGATACACGCAAAACGACTCCCGGCATCAGATACATCGAAAAGTGGGCAGTGAGGATTGGTGGAGGTTTTAATCACCGATTTGCACTTTACGATATGATCATGTTGAAGGACAACCATATCGATTATGCGGGTGGCATTGAAAAAGCAATTTTGCGTGTTCATGATTACTTGAAGATCCATGAAAAAGATTTGAGAATTGAGATCGAGGTGCGCAATTTGAGTGAACTTGAACAGGTTCTTGCAGTTGGGGGGGTGCACCGAATTATGTTGGATAATTTTACACCTGATGAAATTAGTGCAGCATTGAAATTAATACCGATTCAATTTGAAACAGAGGCTTCGGGAGGTATTACCATAGATAACATTCGGTCTTACGCTGAAACCGGTGTTAACTATATTTCTGTTGGTGCACTCACGCACAGCGTGAAAAGTCTTGATCTTAGTCTCAAAGCAAAATTCTGAATAGTACTGGTTCATCCTATTACAGATAGGGTATAAAGGTGCTGACTTGCACCTCTTCAAAGGTCAGTGAGTGGATATTGTGCAAGATCAATTGTCAAGGAGGTCTTCTCGCTCCTTGGATTCCTCGATCCCGGGGTTATAGAAGAACGATACGCCTACTGTAGCCATCCCTGCAAGAACAATCAAAAAGCCATATGGCCAGTGCATGATCATAAATATGAGGCCCGTGAACAGTACCAAACTCCCAAGCCAATAGAAAAAGTTGAATTCTGCACGGTGTTTACCCAATCGGAAGGAGAATAAGTTTAATAATAATCCGCAAGCACCCACAATCAGAAAGATTAGTTTCGCGACGGAACGGGATATTAAGTCCGAACCGACTCCTGTAAACATGACGATCGCCATAAGAAAGGCAATGGCAAAACAAATTGCTGCGATGCGTTTTAATACCATTCTACGAATGTACAACTTTCAATTGTCATATTTAAAGAACGAGTTCAGGTTAAAAATCATGAAGGAGCACAGATCATTTTAAACAAATGAAAATGGCTGTAACTGATCCACTTGCAGATGAAAAAATTATTAGGAGCAATAAATAATCATAGTTTATTGAAAATTGACAATTATTCAGATACATTTGCTGCGATCAGCTTATGGTCACTTACATTATTAATTATCAACACCTTTTTGATGAAGTATCTTCTCTTTTTTCTTTTAGCATTGCTACAATTTACAGCATTCAGTCAGGGATCCATGAAACGTACACTTGATGATGCATGCAGTTGCATCAACAGTTACGAGGATGACGTTACTAATTACGACCAATATATGAATCTGATCATTGAATGTGCTTCACCGTTGATCGTCAATAATGTTGATGAATTGAGCCGGGAACTCGGACTAGAGGACATGAGTCAGATGGATGCTATAGAGGCGATCGGTGAAAAGGTAGGTGAGCGGCTTGTGATGGAATGCCCGAAATTTACGGAGATCACATTTAAAGTCATCGGAGAAGATCCGACATTAATGGAGGAGGTTATGGATGAATACACAGAGGAAGATGGAACAGAAGGATTGATCGAAACGGGCACGGTTATTTCCGTTACAAAGGAGATTCCATGTCAGTTGACAGTGAAAAATGACTTGGGGGAAACGCTCAATTTCTTGTGGATCGATCCTATCGGGATAGATGATATGTATATATCCAACCCGGACAGATTGAAAGGAAGAGTAGTTGATATCGTATATTATGTTAGTGATATCTATAGTCCAAAAGATGGGACGTATCAGAGTAGAAAGTTACTAATGGAAGTAACAGTTAGATAATTGTATGTATCTGTTTGAACAGTCACCTTTATAAATAGGTAAGGTGCCTGGGTGCACTTGCGTCAAACTGTTAATGTCGTTCCATTGGTTTTATAAGTATGGATGTCGAGCAAAAGATCCGTGTTCTGTTCAAGATGATTTCCAATTACCACAAGAGAAGCACCTGCATCGTGGGCTTTTTTAATCGTATCAATTGTTCGCAACCCCCCGCCTATAATTACAGGAATATCCAATGATGCGACATGCCTGATCATTTCCGCAGGCACAACCTCCTTTGCGCCACTTCCCGCATCCAGATACACAATTCTTTTTCCCTGTAGTTTACCTGCTAGTGCAGTGTTTTTGACGATGTTGATTTTATTCCGAGGAATTGGAGTGGTCTGACTTACGTATGCAACTGACGACTGAGTTCCCCCATCGATCAAAAGATAGGCGGTTGGAATCACTTCAATATCCATTTCGAACAACTCCATTGCCGATTGTACATGGTGGCCGATAAGGAAATCAGGATTTCTACCAGACAGGAGGCTAAGATAAAGAATTGCATCAGCCAGTGGAGATAGTTGTTGCGACGATCCGGGAAAGATCACAACAGGAATGGACGTATTCTCTTTTATAAACTTAACGGTTTGAACGAATTCTTGTCTGCTTACAGTGCTGCCTCCCACAAAAAGGAAGTTGATCCCGGCAAATGCAGCTTTCTCTAGAAGAGATCTGAGTTGTGGTCCATTGTCGCATTTTTCAGGATCGATCAATACCGCGATCCCTTTATCCGACGATTTTATAATACTATAAATATGTTCAGTGGTTTTGTCCATTTTCGAGTGCAGTTGGATTAACCGTTATGATCAGATCATTTTTGATCATAATCTGTAGGTCTGTTCTTAAGGTCTGTTTAGGATTAATGATGGTACCCTTCCAAAGATCATCCGATGTTCTCTGGATTAATAAATGTTCATTGAAAAGGATTTTTTTTCTTCCCGCCAATTTGTAAAGAACTTCTTTCGCTGACCAAACCATGCTCATTTCCTTGGCAGACCTTCGATCGAATTGCTTCATTTCTCCTGTTGAAAGAAATTTGTGTGCAACGAGTACCGCTTTTTCGCGAACCATTTCGAGGTCTAATCCTATCTTGAAATGGTTAGAAATTGCCAGTCCAACAACTCTGGGTGCGTGACTGATCGAAATAAAACCCTCATTCTGAATAAAGGGAGCGCCATGCGCATCATAATGAATGTGTTGAAATCCAAATAAACGATGCCTGAGAATACGGGTGGCAACGAACTCCATGCGCCTTTTTTCATGGTTGAATGCGAAATAGCGTTCTTTTTCCTCTTCTGTCAATTGATCCAGGTAATCAGAAGAATTGTAGGTATTGAAATACAGAAGATGTATCTCGACATGCGCTAAGTGTATTGTTTCTTGAGTGAAAGGCACCATTCAGGATTTTTACAAAAGAACGAATTTTTATCAAGAGTAGTTAGACCTGTATAAAAGCGCACAAAATAAATTTGAAACCATTTTATGATCAAATTGAAGCACCTAATTTTGTTAATGAAAGTTAAGTGAATATGAATTTAATTTTTTTTAACACGAATGTTATGAGACTGAATTTTTCTATATTTACCAGCTTTCTTGCAACAAAATAGTTTAATCAATAAACTGTACTTATGTTACGAAAACTTAACTTTTTATTAGTAAGTCTCTTGCTGACAGCGTCTTACGGTTTTTCTCAGACGGGTCTGGGTACAATCAAAGGTACTGTAACAGATGGTGACACGAAACAGCCGATCGCGTTTTGTAAGGTTGTTTTATTTCAGTCTGGTAACGTCAAAGGAGGTGCGACTACCGATTTTGATGGTAAATTCCAGATTAATTCCATTTCTGCCGGTTCTTACGATGTGGAAGTAAGGAATGAAGCGGAAGGATACCAGCCTTTTCGTCAAACAGGTGTGATTGTATCTTCGGATAACATCACTTTCCTTGATGACCTTGTTCTGACAAAAGCTAAGGAAGCAAAAGAGATACAGGAGGTAAAAGTTGTGGCATACCGCGTTCCACTCATCGATAAAGACGGTGGTGCATCCGGAGCAACTGTGACAAGAGAGGATATTGCCCGCCTACCAGTTCGTTCTGCTGCGGGTGTTGCGCAAACAGTAGGAGGGGTGAACGCAGATGAGGGTTCTGGAGAGATTTCCGTTCGTGGATCACGTTCAGATGCGACCTATTTCTTTATTGATGGTATCAAGGTGCGAGGGTCAGCGAATCTTCCAAAATCAGCTATCGAAGAGGTGTCGGTTATTACAGGAGGTGTTCCTGCGAACTATGGTGACGTTACAGGTGGTATTATATCCGTAACAACGAGAGGCCCATCATCAAAGTACTTCGGTTCAGTCGAGGGCGTAACTTCCGGATTCTATTTTAATGGAGCTGATCCGGATGGATACGATGGTAAAGTTTTTGGTTTAGATAAATACGGTTACAATTTGTTGGAAGGTATGTTCTCTGGTCCGCTATGGATGCAAAAGGATTCAACCGGAGCAAAGGTAAAGCCTAGACTAGGTTTCCTTGTATCAGCGAATTTAACGGATCAATTGGATGGTCGTCCTATTAAAGACGGCGGTTACCGCGTTAAGAAAGAAGTTCGGGACCAGCTTTTGGAAGATCCATTGCGTCCTACTTCAACAGGATTGGGAACTTTTCCGAACGCAAGCTTTTTACAAAACCCTGTAGATGAGGATGGTAATCCAACAGTAGATTCCGATTTTGAAAGGGTGCCTTGGAGAATGAATGCTCGTAATACGACAATTTCCGGGCAGGCTAAGATTGATGTGAATACCGGACCAACCGTTAACCTTACGTTTGGTGGCTCCATGAATTACAGTGCAGGAAATAATTATTCTTTCGGAGGTTCATTGTTGAACTTTGCAAATTTTGGAGCTTCTAAATCGTTGGATTGGCGTGTTTTCGGTCGTTTAACTCAGCGATTTACGAATACAGATGAGAACAGCGCGTCGAAATTGAAATCGTTCGTGTACTCTTTAATGGTCGATTACACCAAGTCAAAAGACGATGTTTATGATCCGAAGCACATGTATAACATGTTTAATTATGGTCATGTGGGTACCTTTGAAACATCAAGAAGACCGAGTTATGATAATCCATCGGATGTTAACAACTACACGTATACACACAACGGTTTCGAGGATTATAATGTGTCGTTTACGCCGTCTGAAACAAACCCTCAGCTCGCAGCCTACACTAATGATTATTACAGCACTTTTGCCAATTGGAATGCAGATGGTAATTCTCAGTCATTTGAAAGTCCATTCCGAAACTTGTTCGTTATCCAGCAGGGGGGTGCGTTAAGGAATGGTGACGTGCCTCAAAGTGTTTATGGGATCTGGTCTGGATTGGGTGCTCCGTACAACTACTTCGGGAAAGGAGAGAACGATCAGTTACGTGGAACGGGTTCATTCTCTGTGAACATTGGTGATCACAACATTTCCTTCGGTTTCGAGATCGAACAGCGCACTGACCGCGGTTGGACTTCAGGCACATCAACAGGTGGCGGAACAAATGGTCCTATCGGTATCTGGTCGATCGCAAGACAGTTGACCAACTTCCACATAGATGAATTAGATCTTAACAGTGGTACGATCTCTGACTCAGGTTCCTTCAAAGCAATCACCTACAACAGGTTGAACACCGGTTATGCATACACTTCTGGCAGTGGAGAATATGGAGGCCAGCAGAACAATGACAACCAGGCTTTCTTTGACTATAATCTTCGTGAATATTTGTACGACCAAGGATTGATCGGTTCTGGAGGCGAAGGTTCTGATTTTATCGATATCGATGCATATGATCCAAGTATCTATACGTTTGATATGTTCTCTCCGGACGAATTATTGAACGGTGGTAACTCATTTGTTTCATACTGGGGTTTTGATCATACTGGGAAGAAAGTAAAAGGTAGTACTGATATTGGGAACTATTTCAATGAGTACGATGAGAATGGAAACTACAAAAGATTTGTTGGTGCATTCCAGCCAACTTACATGGCAGGATACTTAATGGACAAGTTCGCTTTCAATGATATCGTTTTCAACGTTGGTGTCCGAGTTGATGTATTTGACGCGAATCAGCCAGTATTGAAAGATCCATATTTGTTCTACGAGGCAAGAACTGTAGCAGAGGCACGACAGTATCTAGAAGACAATCCGAATGCTTCCTGGATCGAGATACCTGAAGCTATGGGCGATGACTATACAGTGTACGTTAACGATATGAACCAGCCTTCAGCGATCAATGGTTTCCGTATTGGAAATGACTGGTACAATGCTGATGGTGTGCAGGTTGAGGATCCTAAAGTAATAAGAGGAGCAACAGGTATACAACCGTGGTTGTTAGACCCATCGCAAGAAACACCGAACGAGTCGGCATTCGAGGATTACAAGGCACAAATCAATGTAATGCCGCGTATTGCATTCTCGTTCCCGATCTCTGATGAGGCATCTTTCTTTGCGCACTATGACATTCTTACAAAACGTCCAACTTCCGGATTCCGTTTCGATCCGTTCGAATACCAGTATATTCAGTCGCGGAGTGCTGTAATTAGTAATGCCAACCTGAAGCCTGAAACTACTGTTGATTATGAACTTGGTTTTCAGCAGGTTTTATCCAAGACTTCCTCGTTAAAGATTTCGGCATTCTACCGTGAGCAGCGAAACAATGTTCAGTTGATCAATGTATTTGAAGCATATCCTGCAACATACAGAACATTTGGTAACCGTGATTTTGGTACGGTTAAGGGAATGACAATATCGTATGATCTTCGTCGAACAGGAAACATTCGTATGACAGCGGCTTATACCCTGCAGTTTGCGGATGGAACGGGTTCTGATGCAACGTCGATGGCGGGTATCGTGAATGCAGGTTTACCTAACCTAAGAACGATCTTCCCATACTCCTTTGATCAGCGTCACGCCTTCGCAATTACCATGGATTACCGTTACGGAGAAGGAGCTGATTATAATGGCCCGATGATCAAGGATTTTAAATTGTTGGAAAACACAGGTTTGAACATTGTATCGAATATTTATTCCGGTTCACCTTACTCTTCGCAAACATTTATTACAGATGAAGGTATCGGTAACTTAAATGCAGGTTTGAACGGTACATTGAACGGTTCGCGTTTGCCATGGTCTTACCGATTGGATCTTCAGTTGGATCGAACAATCAATCTTGAGTTCGGGAAGGAAGAAGGAAAGAAAAAAGCGGCATTCCTGAATGTTTATCTTCGTGTAACGAATTTGTTCAACCAGTTCAACGTGTTGAACGTATACCGTGCTACAGGAAACTGGGATGATGATGGATATCTTGCAGCTGCTGCAAACCAAACATCTATTCAGAACCAGTTGGATGAGCAGTCATTCCGAGATTATTACACAATGAAAATTCAAAACCCGTTTAATATCAGTTCACCAAGAACAATTCGTTTGGGTGTTAAATTTGATTTTTAATTCATATTCGAAGGCATTATGAAAAAGCAACTAATAGCAATTATACTGGGTGTAACCACATTGTGGTCTAACAGTGCACTGTCATACATTCATCCTCAGGATAAAAGTTCGAAGGGTAGTGGGCAGCCGGTTTTAAAAGGCGCGAACTGTTCACCTGCGACTGCAAAGTTGACAATGGAGTTCAATGATGTAAGAGCGTTGATAGAGCAGGGTGGAAGTATGTTTCAGAACAGAGCTGCAGGTGTAGCCTCTTATGAGATACCAAAGAACAGTGGACTGCATGTTATCTATGCGGGTGCTCTATGGATGGGAGGTACAGATGTTAACGGACAGTTGAAACTTGCAGCATTGCGTTACCGTCAGGGGAATGATTTCTGGCCTGGACCTTTGACTGTTACACCGAATACGGGAACCTACAATCCATTGTTCCCTGTGGGTGATGATGTTGTACGCGACTTTGGTGAAGCGAATATTGATCCACAACAATGTGAGGCATACGATAAGTTCTACACTGTATCTAAAGCAATGATCATTAAGTATAATATCATTTGGGAATGTGGTGCAGGAATTATTACAGAAGGTTGTGATGCAGATGAGATTCCGACTTTGACATCAGAAGAATTGAATGCGATCAATAACTGGCCTGCACATGGTGATGTTTCGCTAGGTCAGGATTATTATTTGGCACCTTATTATGACAGAAATGAGGATGGTGTATACAATCCTGCAGATGGCGATCATCCGTGGTATGACGATATCCTTGGTCGTGATGATGTTGAGTGTGGTATAGACCGACGTATTACGCTCTTTGGTGATGAAACGCACTGGTGGGTATTTAATGACAAAGGAAACATCCACACTGAAACGAATGGTGATCCTATTGGAATGGAAATCCGTGCACAGGCATTTGCATTCGCAACAAATGATGAAATTAACCGAATGACCTTTTACAACTATGAGTTGATCAATCGTGGAACACAGACATTGTTCGATACCTATTTTGCCCAGTATCTTGATGCCGATATTGGAAATTATGCGGATGATTATGCCGGTTGTGATGTTTCCAGAGGGCTTGGTTATATGTATAATGGAGATTTGAATGATGAACCAGATGGTGGTAGACCAGGTTATGGAGAGAAGCCGCCTGCTGTTGGTTGTGATTTCTTTGAAGGCCCATATCAGGACGCTGATGGTGTTGATAATGTAGGTCCATATTTTGACGAAGCTACACAAACTGAAGTTGTGCCTACTGTATTAGATGCGATTGCGGGAGGCGGAATTGTCTACAGGGGTGTTGGAATCGGTTACACTGACGGTATTATAGATAATGAGCGATTTGGAATGCGCCGATTTACCTATTATACAGCGACATCTCAGTTCCCTTACACGGATCCTCAAACGGCAGCGCAGTACTATAACTTTATGAGTGGTACGTGGGCGAACGGTTCTGAGATGTTCTATGGTGGTATGGGACACGAAGGTTCTTCAGGTGTTACAACTACTCCATCTGACTATATGTTCCCGGGTGATTCAGATCCCTTGTTCTGGGCTACAGGTGGTGAGGACATGAGTGGATTATTCCCGAATGGTTGGGATGAATCAACAAATAGTAATGAAGAAGGTGACCGTCGTTTCGTTCAGTCTGCAGGTCCATTTACATTGCGTCCCGGAGCTGTAAACAACATTACAGTTGGTATAGTATACGGTCGTGGAACAGATGGTGATCTATTCTCCTCTGTGAATGCTATGAAGCGTGCTGATACGAAAGCACAGGCGTTGTTCGATGCTTGTTTCCGTATACTTTCTCCTCCTGATGCTCCTAAATTGACTATACAGGAATTGGAGAATGAATTGATCTTAATGATTGAGAATCCGATCTCTTCAAATAACTATCAGGAAGGTTATGAAGAGTTGGATGAAATTAATATCCCGGATGAAACCGTAGACAGGTATTACCGTTTTGAAGGTTATCAGGTTTACCAGTTGGCAAGTGACGAAGTTTCTGTAGCTGATATTGCTGATCCAACAAAAGCGCGATTGGTTGCTCAGTGTGATGTTAAGAATGACGTTGATCGGGTTATTAACTTCGAATTTGACGAAGCATTGGGCTTCTCCGTTCCAGTGGAAAAAGTTGATGGTGAAAACAAAGGTATAAGGCACTCTTTTCAGTTGACACAGGATGCTTTTGCGTCGGGAGATAGAAGATTAGTGAATCACAAGACATATTACTATGTGGCTGTTGCATACGCATACAACAACATGGCTAATCTTTCTACAGGTGCGGCGAATTTGTACAATCCAAATGATCCACTTGCTATTGAAGGTCAAAAGATTCCATACATCTCATCTCGTTTGAGTTATGATGGAACAGCCATTACTGCTGTCGCTGCGATCCCGCACAACCCAATGCCTGAAGCAGATGGAACGGACCAGCGAATTGGATACGGATCATCTCCGCTGATAACGCGTTTGGACGGTCACGGAAATGGAAGCAGGAATCTGGAGTTCACATCGTCTACATTGAACTCTGTGATCACTCAGGGTTATGTTGAAAATCCTACGTACGACTATGGAAAAGGACCGATCAATGTGAAGGTTGTAGATCCATTGAATCTTGTAGACGGTTACTTTGAATGTGAGTTCGTGGATTACACAGCCCCATCAACAAATGCTGCGGATACGGCTAGCTGGGTGATCAATCGATATGATACGAAAGGTGGAACGTTGCTTGAATCAGTAAGTTCAGAGCAAACGATCGCTAAGGATAATGAGCAGATCATTCCACAGTGGGGTATTTCTGTACAAATCCACCAGGAAAAGTATACGGGTATTGGTGCTCCTAACGACAGAGTCACAAGTATCATAGACGCAACAATAGATTTTGCTGACTCTTCCAAGCGTTGGCTGACTTTTGTGAATGATAACGATTCGTATTATCCGACAAACTGGATCAGATCAGGTGATTACTCCCCTGAAACCGATCCTACGGCAGATGGATATGAATGTTTGCCTGACGGTCTTCCTTATCTTAACCCTTGTAATTACAAGGACGAAGTAGGACAGGATGATGATAAGAACTATGCACAATTATTGAACGGTGGTATAGCTCCTCATCGCTTGACGGGTTATCAGGCTGATTATATGCCGATCGCATACTATAACTATCCTGAATCCCAATTAATCACGACGAGAAAGTATGCTTCTATCGCATGGCTTCCAAGTGTGAATATTGTGATCACAAACGATCGTTCGAAGTGGACACGCTGTCCAGTTATTGAATTGGGTAGGGATGTAAACTTGAATGTTGGTGGAGCCCAGCCAGGCCAGATGCGTAAAAGCTTGAGTGTTGATAAAAATGGAAGTCCGGATGGTTCAGGTCAGACAGGTATGGGATGGTTCCCTGGATATGCTGTAGATCTCGAGTCAGGGGCGCGTTTGTACATGGCTTTTGGCGAGAACTCGTTCCTGGGTGCGGAGAATGGTGCAGATATGGTGTGGAACCCAACTGACAGGTTAGTAGATAATGTTGGGAATCCGTTAATGGGAGGTCAGCAGCCGATCTATGTTTTCAGCTATAACCAGAAAACTGTCAACAATTTTACGCAAGGATATGATTTCCCTGCTTATATCCCTTCACAAGGTGACTTCGATGCGTCAAATCATGCTCGTGTGAAGATGCTGGAAGTTGAAGCAAATACCAGTCAGTCAAAGCGCGAATTCTACAGCAGTATTGCATGGATAGCATACCCGTTGTTAGAAGAAGATCAAGACCTGAGATCTACGGATGTTACGATCAGATTACGAGTAAATAAAGAGTACAAGAACTTTGACTGCGACGGTGATGCAGCGAAGAATCCAAAATACTCATGGTCAATGGATGACATCTCCACACTGACGGCAAGTAAGGATCAGCTTACTGATGCACTCAAAATGATTAACGTGGTACCAAATCCTTATTATGCTTTTTCAGAATATGAAAGAAGTAGATTGGACACTCGCGTAAAGATTACGAATCTTCCGGAAAGATGTACAGTGAAGATCTATACGACAAATGGTAAGTTGGTACGTACATTCAAAAAGGATAGTCCTGTGACTTCTCTTGACTGGGATCTCAACAACTGGAAGGGAATTCCGGTAGCAGGTGGTGTTTATCTTATACATGTTGACGTTCCGGATGTAGGAGAGGTTGTTCTGAAGTTCTTTGGAGGAATGAGACAAGTAGACTTACAAGGTATTTAAAAGTTGATCAAAAAGTATTGAAATGAAAAATTCGATCATGAATATTAAAAGTGTTTTCCTCTTAGGAGCCATAGCGTGCAGTGTTACTGTTAAGGCCGGAAATGAAGACCGTGTAGGATCTGCCGGAGCATCTCACTTGCTTGTAAATCCATGGGCACGCAGTGCTGCTACTGGTGATGCAGGAATAGCAAATGTGAATGGCTTGGAAGCTTCTTTTACGAACATTGCGGGACTTGCATTCACAGATAAAACGCAGATCAAGTTCAACTACAGTAATTGGATGGGAAGTGCGGGAATATCCTTCAACAGTGCAGGTATCGCTCAGCGAATTTCTGAGTCGGACGTGATAGCTGTGAGCGTACAGTCAATGAACTATGGAGATATAGCGATCACAACTGTAGCGAACCCTGAAGGGAATATTGGTTTCTTTTCTCCTCGCGCGAACATTTTCAATGTTGGGTATGCAAGAACATTCTCATCATCGATCTACGGAGGTATTAACTTCAAAGTGATCTCTGAAAATATTTCAAACCTCAAAGCAAGTGGAATGGCTATCGACGCAGGTATCCGTTATGTAACCGGCGAGCAGGATCAGATCAAGTTCGGAATCGCATTGAAGAACGTTGGCCCTGTAATGCGTTACAAAGGGGATGGACTAGCTCAGCAGGTGAATTATATCTCTACAGGCTTCACTGCGTCATTGGAAGAGCGTTCTGCAACATTTGAAATGCCATCTTTACTTTCAATTGGTGGGTCGTACGATTTTATCTTCAACGAAAGCAACAAGCTGAACGTGGCTGCTGGATTTACTGCAAATTCATTCTCATATGATCAGTTCCGTCTTGGTTTGGACTACGGGATGTCACTTGAAAAAGTAGCTTTTAACCTTCGTGGAGGATTCGTATACGAGAAAGGTTTGTTCGATGCTGAGAATCGTTCGAATGCATTAGTTGGACCAACTGCTGGTTTCTCCTTGGATGCATTGGTAGGAAAGAACAAGACAGCTTTGGGTATTGAATATGCTTCTCGTTTTGCCGGAGTGTTTGGAATTATCCACACAATTGGTGCTACGATCGATTTGAAATAAGTTAATTCTTTTATATATTTGTTTCTCAAGAGGGTCCTATGGGCTCTCTTGTTTTTGTTTATTATACTGATCAATTTAACGTCATGTCACAAATTAATTATTACACAGAAGAGGGACTTAAAAAACTGAAAGACGAACTGCATGATATGAAAACAGTGCAGAGACCGGCAATTTCAGATCAGATTGCTGAGGCACGTGATAAGGGTGATCTTTCGGAAAATGCAGAATACGACGCAGCAAAAGAAGCACAAGGTATTCTGGAAATGAAGATTGCCAAACTTGAAGCAATAATAGCAAATGCCCGAATTATCGACAATACGAATATAGATAACAGTAAAGTGTTTATTCTGTCGAAGGTGAAGATCAAGAATGTAGCGAATGGGATGGAAATGGAATATATGCTTGTTGCTGAGAATGAGGCGGATCTGAAAGCTAAAAAGATCTCAATTGATTCTCCTATTGGAAAAGGATTATTAGGAAAGAAACAGGGAGATATTGCAGACATTAATACACCGAATGGGATCATGAAGTTCGAGATCATTGAAATTTCCCGATAATGGCAACTCTTTTCACGCGGATTGTTAATGGTGAGATACCTTGCCACAAGGTGGATGAAAATGAGAAGTTCCTTGCATTCCTGGATATCATGCCATTGAGGAAAGGGCATGTTCTGGTTATTCCTAAGGTTGAGATCGATTATATATTTGATTTGGATGACGTTCTTTTGGGTGAAATGATCATCTTCTCAAAACAAGTTGCCGCAAAGATCAAAAAGGTCATCCCATGCAAGAAGATAGGAGTTTCTGTGATCGGGTTGGAGGTTCCACATGCTCATATCCACCTTATACCTATGAACAGTGTGTCTGACATGGATTTCTCGAAACCAAAACTGACCCTGGAAGCTACAGAGTTGGCTGAAATAGCCACTCAGATCGCATCACAAGAATAAGCGAACCGAAAATAACCGACCATGATATTCAATTCACTTGAATTTGCGCTCTTCCTCCCATTGATCTTTGTTCTGTACTGGTTTGTCGCAAAAAAGAGTACAGCCTACCAGAACATTCTTTTGCTGGCAGCTAGTCTTTACTTCTACGGTTGCTGGAACTGGAAATTCCTTTTCCTACTTTCCTTTTCAACCTTTCTAGGTTACTTTACCGGATTGCAGATCGAAAAGGCAGGTACACGCTCTGTAAAACGATTCTGGTTTTGGTTGAGTATAATATTGAACGTTGGTTTCCTCGGACTTTTCAAATATTACAACTTCTTTGTCGACTCGTTCGCGTCATTAATGAATGGATTTGGTTTGAATGTCGACCCGAATTCCTGGACACTGAATGTTATCTTGCCTGTCGGAATTTCATTCTATACGTTCCATGTACTTTCTTATGTGATCGATATCTATTACGACAGGATCAAAAGTGAAAAGAACATCGTTGACTTCGGTCTTTTCGTGGCGTATTTCCCCCTTCTAGTGGCCGGTCCGATAGAGCGTGCTACGCACTTGTTGCCACAGCTTAAAAAGGAACGTGTTTTCGATTATACAAAATCTGTTGATGCATTGCGTCAGATCCTGTGGGGGCTTTTCAAGAAAGTGGTCGTTGCCGACGGCTGTGCGGAATGGGCGAACATGTATTTCAACGGGTCGTTTGAAGGAGAGGTCTTCCCAGGAAGTGCACTGTTCTTGGGAGCGATTTTCTTTACCTTCCAGATCTATTGCGACTTCTCGGGTTATTCTGATATTGCTTTGGGAATTTCGCGTTTATTCGGAATTGAACTGTTAAGGAATTTCGCATTCCCTTATTTCTCCCGAGATATTGCCGAATTCTGGAGAAGGTGGCACATCTCACTGACTACATGGTTCCGTGATTACTTATACATCCCTTTGGGAGGAAGCAAGGGAGGTACATCCATGAAGATCAGGAATACATTCATCATCTTCCTTGTCAGTGGTTTCTGGCATGGAGCGAACTGGACGTTCATCGTGTGGGGAGCTTTGAATGCATTCTATTTCCTTCCGCTTATGTTGTTGAACCTCAACCGGAACAACCTGGAGATCGTTGCACAGGGACGCATTATTCCGTCGTTCAGAGAATTGTTCGGGATGGTTTCTACTTTCCTCATGGCTGTTTTCGGATGGATCTTCTTCCGTGCAAACGACATGAACCACGCCATCAATTATATCAAAGGCATGTTCACCGGCAGTTTGTTCAAGGCACCGCATTTACCAGAACTGGCTAGTTTGACCCTATTCTTCATCGCGTTCTGCATGATCGTTGAGTGGTTTGGCCGTGAGAACAAATATGCACTGGAGTCTTTCGGCACGAAATGGTTCACACCGCTCAGATGGCTGTTCTACGCATTCCTGGTAGTTTGTATCATCGTGCTTTCCGGTAAAGAGCAGGAGTTTATTTATTTTCAGTTCTAAGTCATGAAGAAGTTTTTGATCAGATTAGTGATTTTCACAGTATTCTTCTTTCTGGTAGATAAGCTCTTCATATTTGTCAGAAATGCAGGGCCGCAATTGGAAGTTGATCGCCGTCTGGAAATGATTCTGGAAGGACAGATCAATGCTGAGGTCCTGGTATTTGGTTCGTCGCGTGGAGCCAGAAGTGTCATCGCACAGCGTTTTATTGATTCATTGGGTGTTTCAGCATACAGTTTGGCATATCCTGGATCAGACGTTACATTCCACGAATACCTATTACGCCAGACGCTTGAGGTAAAGGGAAATAAAAAGCCAAAGACTGTGATCCTTGTTGTTGATGACAGCGACGAATTAAAGCCAGCTAAAAGTCTAAAGTTCCGTTTCGACAGAATGTATCCTCTGGTAAAATACAAATCAGTGCGTGATGAGATGGTGAAGCGCAAGGAGAAGAAGCCGATCATCACAGAATTACTCGTTCTGCATCAGATGAACAAATCGAATTTCCTGTTCAAGCAGCGCAAGTTTACGAAGAATGATTCGATCATGCCATGCGGTTCTATGCCGATCTCTCACCAGAAGAAAACATTCGACAAGAAATACAACACAGAAATTTATAATTATACACGGGAGGACGAATTGATCCAGAAGATCAAGGCTTTCAGAGCCTTTAAAGATCATTGCAAGGACAACAACATTCAGTTGATCGTAGCGATTCCGCCGAACTTCAGAAAAGTGACAATTGGATTTGTTCCCCGCCTGAAACAAGTGATGGATGGACATGGAACGATATTCATGTATAACGAGACTCGGCCCGAGTATTCAAACCCGGATTTCTTCTTTGACAATACACACCTTCAGAAGGCAGGATCAGAAATCTATACTATGGAACTGGTCCATTATTACAAGGAATTGAACGACCTGTAGATCAGTTCTTTTTTTTAGGTTGAGGACTATTCCCGTGTTTGATCTTGTCTGAAACTTTAATTGTCTTTTTAAGCTTGTACCAGTTGCAATTGGCTTTCACATATAGTGTAACGACATATTTCCCTGGTTTACGAAAGTAATGCTTTGGGGTTCTTTTTGTAGAAGTTTTACCATCTCCGAAATCCCAAAAATATTTTGATCCACCAGAGGATCTGTTTACAATGGATATACTAAGCCATTTTTCTTTAATCTCGAAATCCAGTTTTGGTTCTCTTTCTGAAAGTGGAATTTGGAGTGTATCCAAGTTATACATCGGATAATAGGTTAACACATACTCAGCAGCTTTCTTTTGAATATTCTGTGCCTGCGTATCCTCGATCTTCTTAGGGAATGCTCCTTCTGCAGGGGACTCCTTATAAATAGCAGAGAAGAAGGTACAAGCAGCGACATAACTTCCGAAGATACTCGGGTGTGCATTATCCGGAGCATAGAGATTTAATTCAGGGTAGGTCTCGCGAACATTCTTCCAAACCATTCCAACGGGTGCGATGGGGAACCCACCGGTTTCCTGAGCCATCTGTAAATAACCCTTCTGGATGCGTTCCTGCATGAGTTCGTATGAATCATCGGGGATAGAATCCTTAAAGCCTTCAGAGTAGCCCCATGTCATGTAATAATACACGTTGATGCATGGATTGTAGGCCTTCAAACTATCGATCAGCATTCTGGCATATGGAATCGTGTTCTGCGATATCGTTAGGGAATCATAGGAAAGCTCTCTGCTGAATCCCTGAATAAACACATAATCCCATTGCTTTGACTTGATCTTTTGATAGGTATTCGGGCGTTCAGTATGACCGCGAAGGGTACTTCCACTCACAGCGAGTGTATCAGCAGTAACATTCTTTCCCTTTGAATTTGCAAGGTTCTGATAGATCTTGTACAGATTGTTCATGTGAGTATAACTATTCCCGATGAACAAAACATTAACAGGTTGCTTTTGAGCAAAAGAGAAACAAGTCAAAAAAACAAAGAACAAGGTCAGCCGTCGCATTTACGATCGTTTTTTAAAAGTAATCACTGACAGTGCTTTATCATAAATTCCCTCAAGCGGTTCAATGTATTTGACCATCAGAGAAAATGCAGCAATGAACAGTAATGAGATACTGCCTGAGATCCATGGATTCAAATTTTCATCGAATAAAAGCGGTTTCAATCCAATTCCAAAGATCCCGCCGTATAGAATGATGACGTGAATTACATAGATCGGTAAGGTGTTCTGACCGATTTTGAGGAAAAGCTTGGCTTTGATATCAAAATACTTATCGATCAGCATGAGGATACCGAGCAGGGATAGTACTTGTCCGTATCGTATAAAGGCAGTTGAATTGAGCTCATAGATACCCTTTTCTGTGAGTCCGATAATTTCAGTTAAATTGTCGATCGAACGGAAGAATGGTTGAACAAAGAAAATGATCACTAACCCGGTGATAATGAACGTCGCACCAAACCACCACTCTTTCGCCTTAAATTCGAAGGTACGGATAATACTCCCAAGCATCCCTCCAAGGATAGTGTACCCGGAGTAACGCACAAAGCTGAAGTCACTGTACTGGCCGTAAAATAGGTTTTGGATGAATTTGGGAGCTCCTGAAGGCCAGTAGGTTGGCTTATCCTTTATGTGATCTGCTACAAGTTGTTCTTCAATCTGAATGTAATTCTTCATTACTGCATATCCCGTAAAAAGTAGTAAACCGCCAATGAGATAATACCAATACAAAGCACCGCGATTGATCAACTTGTACATACCATAGAAGAGTAGTAATAGAAATATCCCGATTGAAATAGACTGCAAAACATGGAATGCATAAAACCAGTCGAAATGAAATTCGCTATTGTAATAAAAGGATTTGCAGACA
The DNA here is from genome assembly GCA_046301895.1 of Flavobacteriia bacterium. Classification (GTDB taxonomy): domain Bacteria; phylum Bacteroidota; class Bacteroidia; order Flavobacteriales_D; family Crocinitomicaceae; genus M0103. The sequence goes on along the minus strand of JBKCJG010000116.1, from coordinate 10,555 downwards.
CTCCATATATTAAACTGGATAAAATATCCCCAGAAAAGAAGTTGCCGTACCCGCTTGAAACCTTTTTTAACGCGCGGATTCTCGAAATAGTTGATTGTATTATCGGCTGAAAGAAGATAGACAAAGATCAGTCCGGTAACGGTGAAGAAAAGGGGGGAAGTCAAACCGTGAACATTGTGCCAGATCTTGTACAGCAAGAATTCTTCTGAACGCCATTCATCACCCAATGCGGCTCCGGTAAAGTGTCCTTCCAGCATGAGTAGTATCGCGCAAGAGCGAGCCATATCAATGAATTTCAATCTTGGTCTTTTCTCCGGAATTGCTGCTGTTTCTGTCATTCCTTTTCAGATTTCATCGTAAAGATAGTAATAAGTCGCTTCTTCACGGAATGAAGCTTGCCCGCTTTTTATTCAAATCCTTCCCCATTCACCATGATCGTGATTGGATTTTTATAGCCTTTTAAATGGATGTTTACAGGGAATGAAAAAAGTCCTTTTGGAAGTTGGTTCTTATTGGAGAATTCAAGTTCAATCGACGATACTGCAGGAACTATTCTTGGTCCTTTCACATTGATTCGGTCATCAGCGATCTCAATACGATCGATCTCCATCGGCAATATGCTCTTGTTGTAAAAGAATACTTTTCGGGAGAACGTTTGCCCCATTTTGATGGCTGCTAGATCGACAAATCGCGGAGACAGTTCTGTGATGAATGAAAGGCTGTCCTCGTTAAGGTAATCTACACTCTGGATCTCAATCTTTCGTTCGATGGCTGCTGCACGGGAATACACGGAGTTCTTCTGATCGTGTAAATTGTCACTGGTCAGTTTATTGGCGGTGTACTCTCCGAAAGGTACTTGGGTAAATACCACCTTCCCACCGTTTGGTGCATTGCCCAGGATATACGGTTTGAAAACGCCATTCTCATATTGCATGAGGTAATTCACAAGCGACGAGATCCTTCGTTTCGTCAGGTTCACGTTGTAATCTGTCTTTGCCAGCGGACTTGCAAACCCTTTCACCGTCACATTGATCTTTGCACCCTTCTGCAATTCCTCAAACAGAAGACCACGGAACAAATAAAGGTCCTTCACACCCTGATCCACGTATTCAATGAAAAAGCTTTCAATATCCTCTTTGGCTTCTTCGGCTTTTTCGCCATTCAGTCCGGAGGAATATTCGACCTGGTATTTATCCAGCATTTCGCGGTAATCCCCGTAACCGATGATGTAATTCACTTTTGTAAGTGTATCGCGAGATTTCGGATCCGGGCAGTCGTTGTGAAAGTAAAGTGTTACTGGTAGTCGTTTATTGAGATCTGCTAATGTTTCTTTTGGCGTCGGCGGTAAGATCTTTATCGGTGGATGACCCGAGAAGATATCACTGCAGCAGGTCGGGTTCTTGCTGTAAAGGACTCCAACTCTGTTGCTTGTTACATAAGAAGTATCGCCGCTTTTGAAGAAATAGATATCGTTAGCAGCACTATTCAATGGCAATCCGACATTCTTGGGTTCTTCGAACTGTTCTTTGTAAAAGGCAGAGAAAACATCCTGCCCACCGAAACCGTCGTGCCAGCTGGATGAGAAATAAAGGGTTTTTGAACGTTCATCCCAAAAAGGACTCAGTTCATTATCAGGAGAATTCAGTGTTTTGATATTCCTCGGTTTGGTATACTGATTCCCGTTTTTTATAACCGAGTACCAAAGGTCCATTCCACCTTCTGTTTCACTTCTGTCAGAGGCAAAGAACAGTACTTCAAAGCCATCGAGTTTACCGATAGAAGGCATAGTAGTGTTGGACCCTTCTTCGTTGATGATATCACCCAAGGAATCAATATTGCTCCATTTTCCATTCTCGTATTCAGCCACCATGATCTTGCAACGGTAATTGTAACCTTCATCCTGACAAATGCTGAAATAGAAGCGCTTTCCATCTAACGAATAACTGCCGTTACCTGAATTTAAACTTTCCTTGAAAAGGTCTTCGATCCGCTGAGACTGTTCAAACTGTCCTTCTTTGATCTGCGCACTGAAAAGTCGGGTCTTATAGGTTGTCGCATAGACTTCTTCCGCTGAACTTACCGAATCCGCTCGCAAGGATGAAAAGATCAATTTTCCGTCCTGCAGATTGTGTCCGAATTCTGAATCCTTTGTATTGACCGTCTCAGGAAGACGCGAAAAGATCAAATTTGCGGTATCCTTTAAAGCTGCCTTGGCCCACAAACAGGATTCCAGTTCCCGTTTAGCCTTGAGGTACACATAGTTTTTCTTGTCCTTGTAGAATTTCTTCTTGGCCTTTTTAAAAGTCTCAAGCGCCTCGTCGTATTTTCCGTTGTGCTTCTGCATGATACCCAGATTGATCAGGGACATCGGGTAAATATTTCCTTCTTCGCGCTCGTAAACCTTTGCGTAATAATATTCTGCTTTACGGTAATCTTTATATGCCTTCAGTGTCTCAGCATATTTCCAAAGAGTCGTTACCGCATTCGAATCCAGTTCCATCGCTTTTTGGTAGAGTTCTACGGCATAGAAATAATCGCCTTTATTGTACTTTTCCTCCGCATATTTCAGGTAGCTTGCCAGTTTACCCTGACCAAGCACCTGTGAGGAGCAGACAAGCGCGAAAAGCAGGATCAGATGTAATCTGGACATACGCGGTGAACGACTTTTTTCGGTTTGAATCGACTTAAAATATAGCGGGTGGCAATTTCAAGACCACCTCTTAAATTACTTGCAGGAACCAACTTTGAGAAATTGACATCATAGCTCAGTCCAATGAACCAGTCCTGATAATCCATTCCAACTGAAACATACGCAGCATCCCTGTTTCTGTACCAGATGCCTCCGTACAATGCGCGATAGGCGCCCGCTTTTTCAATGAGTGTATACTTGACAGAAGAACCAATTATGATCTCGCGATAAACTCCCTGAAAAGAAAGGTTTACAGAAGGAACAAGATCCCAGTCAATATCAATTTTGTAGAGTCCCTTTGCAAAGATGTTCACGCGAATATCTCTAGGAATAGTCTTTCCGTAGAATCCCTGGTCCGGTCGGTTGATATTGTAAAATCCAAGTCCCGCAGTGATCTTATGGCGTTTGTCCTTATAGTATTCGTAGATGGCACCGACCCCAAAGGATATATTGGTGCGCTTGTCCGCCTGATAATTTTCAAATGTCGGCAGTGTCGGGTCGAAACTGACTCCGTTATACTGATTGTCCCAGTAGAGTTGATCCCAATTGATCTGACGGTGGTTCATTCCGAAGTTAATACCGGGACGGATACAGTGTGTTGAATCTTTCGATACTTTGATCAGGTAGGAAAAATTACCTTGGACTTCAATAGTTCGGAGTTTACCGTCACCGACAACATCGTGGAAAAAGAGCAAGCCGACCCCAACATTTTTATAGTTCCTCAGACGCGTATCCGCAGAAAGGGAAAAGGTATTGAACGGAACCGTAACACTTCTCCACTGATCGCGATAATTTCCTACAAACCGGTAATCTCCACTGAAATGTCCAACGTGCCCTGGATTCTGAAACATAGGGATATCGTTGAACTGCGACCAATGAATGTCTTGTCCATAGGATACTCCTGAAATGATCAGGGCTATAAAGAGTAGATGGCGCACAGCTTTCAATGGTTCAATCGATTGAAGCATGAAGATACAAGAAATTTCAATAAGGGACAACTCTTACTTTTCCTCCAACAGGATCAGAAAAAGCAGAATACCTACCAGAAAAAACAGCAGGTATAATTTCGGATCACGGTAAATTGGCTTTTTCCCACGTTTTGTTAAACGCTCGTAATCGTGGTGTAAGCGCGAGAAGTCCTTTTGACGCTTGATCTGTTCGTCAGTCGGTTCCAGTTCCCTGTGGTTTCTATTGATGGAAAACTTTCTCATGGCCGTTCGTTCCACTTTTTCAGTAGCTTTTCCAGAATGCGGTAAACACGCATTTTGGCATTTGCTTCTGTGATACTGTAAATATCTGCAATTTCTTTAAAACTCATTTCCTGGAAGAACCTTAGTTCTATCAAATCCAGTTGTTCCTGCTCCATTTGGTTGAGTAGAGAGATCAGTTTTTCTTGTTCATCGATTGACATGTACCCCCCAATGTTCGCTTCTGAGCAAAGGTCTTTAAATGTTCGTTCGTCAATATCGACCGTATGGTTGTTCTTCTGGTTTCGGAAGAACATAGATACCTCGTTCTGAGCGATACGGTATAGCCAGGAAGAAAAAGGAAGTCCGCGATCCTCGTACTTGTTTATGTTCGCCATTGCTTTCATGAATGTTTGCTGCGACAGATCTCCTGCTATTTCCTCATTACCTCCCAATCGTTTGAAGACAAATCGGTAGATACGCTCAAAATAGGTCTCGTAAAGTTCCCCGAAATAATAAACGTCTTGTTTAGCGAGCTCAATGAGTTCCGCTTCACTTAACCCCTTCCTATTTTTTCGGAATTTGAACAAGCTCGTTTTTTTTAATTGAATGATCTAATTGGATAAAGTAACAGTCCTTGGAAAAATTATGGTGTAGATAAAGATACCGGTATGATCTTTCCGTTCATCCATTGGTGTCCACGTAAACTAAAATCAGCAATATACTCAGCCATTTTTTCAGCGCTTACAGGGGCCTTGTAACCCGGAAAGGCTTCTTCTAGCATTTCAGTTTGTGCTGCTCCCAAACAGAGGCAATTCATTTTAATTGCCGTTTCTTTAAATTCCTCGGCGAATAGTTCGGTAAAACTACAAACAGCCGCTTTGGAGGTGGAATAAGCCGACAAGCCAGCAAATTTTGTGGAGCCTTGAAAACCTCCCATCGAACTGATGTTCAGAATATGTCCGCCTTGTTCCAGCATAAAAGGGACTGCAGCCTGAACCGTTTCCATGACACCAATCACGTTTACCTGATAACAGGCTGCGATATCCGTGTGCATTAGATCAGTGAACGGTTTATTCACCAGTTTTCCTGCGTTGTTGATCAAAACGTCAATTGGTCCCAGTGTCTTGAATATCATGGCAGCCTGTTCGAAAACGTCTTTTTCCAGATCGAAAGAATGGCTTTGAACGTTGTTCAGATCTTTGAACTGTTCGTCCATCACTTGGACATTTCGGGAGAGCGCGTGTACCTGATGTTCTGGGTTCTGAGCCAGCAGTTCAACCAGAGCTTTGCCAATCCCGCGACTGGCACCAACCACAATGATGGTATTTTTACTCATCGAAAGAGATAGTAAGTTCATCACTGGTTGGATGTGCCTGACACGTCAGTATGTATCCCTTATTTATGTCTTCATCTGTTAAAGAGAAGTTTGCGGTCATCATGGCGCTTCCTTTAAGGATCTTAGCACGGCATGAACTACACACTCCTCCTTTGCAAGAATACGGAGCATCCATTCCTGCTTTTTCAACTGCTTCCAACAATGTTTTACCTGTAGCAGAAAGGTCAAATTCAGTTATTTCACTGTCCAAGATAACTTTTACCTTGCTTGTTCCATCAAAGTTGGAAGTTACGTTGGTCTCATGCGCTTTCATCAGAACAGGCGTCGTGAACAGTTCAAAATGGATTTTGGATTCGGCTACTCCGAAGAATTTGAGGGTTTCAGATACTTCAATGATCATTTGTTCGGGTCCGCAGATAAAGAATGCGTCGGCCTTCAATATGTTCAGGTCTGATTTTATTTCGGTCGTGAAGGATTCTTTGTTGATCCGTCCCTTGCCGTGACCTTCAACTTCTTCACCACTGAGATAATGCTTGATCGCAGCATGAGACATCGCCGAAAGCTCATTATTGAAAATGATCGACTGGCGGTTGCGATTCCCGAAGAAAAGAGTGAGGTATCCGCCTTTTTTCTCCAGTTCCTTTCCGATCGCCATGATCGGTGTGATTCCGCTTCCCGCGGCAATTGCAACCACCTTTTTATCTCCTTCCTTCAGAGTAAATGACCCTTTTGGTTTGGATACGAGAAGTTTACTTCCGGGAAAAACATCATGATTGAACCAACGTGAAACAGTACCTTTTTTGATCTCTTTCACAGCGATGGCCAGTGACTCTGCTGGTCCGCTACAAATAGAGTAAGAACGATGTTCATCCCTTCCATTCACTGGAACGGAAAAATCGAGGTACTGCCCCGGAACGAAGTGAAAATCATTCTTGAGTTCCTGAGGCACTTCAAGGATGACCTTTACTGTATCATCTGTAAGTTTTTCAACTGCTGCTACTGTCAGTTCAAAGAATCCTTTCTTCGAACCTGAAGCCTCTTTATCTTTTTTTAAAAATCCAAATAATCCCATACTTATTCATCAAATGATACAACCAGTTTCTCACTTGTTGGGTGAGCCTGACACGTGAGTATATATCCTGCTTCAACTTCATCCTTTTCAATGGCATAGTTGACATCCATCTTTGCAGAACCTTCAATGACCTTTGCTTTGCAAGTGCAACACACACCACCTTTGCAAGCGAATGGAAGATCTGCTCCTGCTCGCTGAGCTGCATCCAGTATCGTTTCCCCTGCCGAACTCAATGAAAGGTCCAATCTGTCACCGTCAAGAATAATAGAAACATTTGAAGAGATCTCCTGTTCGTTCGCACTATTTCTTTTTTCCTCGGTTTTCTTTATCCCCGGAGAAGTAAATAGTTCAAAATGAACTTTCTTCTCGTCGATACCGTTGGTAATCATGCTGTCCTTTACACCAAGTATCATTTCCTCGGGTCCGCAGATATATACCGCATCAACTGGGGTGTCTTTTAGAAATGCGTTGAAGAGATCGTTGGCTTTTTCTTTGTTGATACGCCCTTTCTGAATGTTATTTCCAAGACTTTCTCTTGAGAGTACATGTATCACACGAAGACGATCCATATATCTGTTCTTCAGAGCTTCAAGTTCCTCGCGGAAGATGATGCTGTTGAAATTCTTGTTACCGTAAAAAAGTGTTACATCGCTATGAGGCTCTTCTTTCAGGGCCGTTTTAGCAATCGAGAGGATCGGAGTTATCCCACTTCCCGCTGCAAAAAGTGCATAGGAACGTGTTTCGTTTGGGTCCGCATGAAGGCAGAAATTACCGGTAGGCGTCATGACATCCAACGAATCTCCTTTCTTTAGGTTCTCATTGGCATATGTTGAGAAAACTCCGTTCACAACCTGTTTGACAGCAACCCTCCATTCCTTTTCGAATGGCGCAGAGCACAAGGAATAAGATCTGCGTACGTCCTCTCCATTTATTTTAGATCGAAGTGTCAAATACTGACCAGCGTAAAAATCATAATCACTAATACATGAATCGGGGACCTGAAAAGCAATCGAAACAGTATCCTCCGTTTCTTTCCGGATATCAGCTATCTGAAGTGTATGGAACTTAGGTGGCATAAACGATCTATTTAAGGCGCGAATTTAATGAATTGATTTAAAAGATGGGTTGGTATCATTTGTGTGTTCGGAATTTTAAAGTTTTATTAAGATCTAACAACCAGAACAGGTGCTATGAGTGAACATAATTTCATTAAATTTGTCTACAGAGAAAATAGAATATGAAAGAGATCAATATGGAAGAACTGGAGCGTAAGTTTCAGGAAAAGATCGATAAAGATGTGAAGATCGAGCCCCGGGACTGGATGCCGGATGATTACCGACAGACACTCATACGACAGATCTCTCAGCACGCTCATTCCGAAATAGTTGGGATGTTGCCGGAAGGTAATTGGATCACTCGTGCACCAAATTTGAGAAGAAAGGCAGTTTTATTGGCAAAGGTGCAGGATGAAGCAGGTCATGGACTTTATTTGTACAGTGCAGCTGAAACGTTGGGTGCTGATCGGGAGGAAACGATCGATGATTTGCATTCAGGCAAGGCAAAGTACTCTTCCATATTTAATTATCCAACGCTAACATGGGCTGACATGGGAGCCATCGGCTGGTTGGTAGATGGCGCGGCTATTATGAACCAGGTTCCCTTGTGCCGTTGTTCATATGGGCCATATGCACGGGCTATGGTGCGTGTTTGCAAGGAGGAATCTTTCCACCAACGTCAGGGATTTGAGATCATGGCTACTTTGGCAAAGGGTACACCTGAGCAAAAAGCGATGGCACAGGATGCTTTAAACCGATTCTGGTGGCCGGCATTGATGATGTTTGGACCGAACGATGCAGATTCGAAACACACGGCGCAATCCATGAAATGGAAGATCAAGCGTCACACTAACGATGAGTTGCGTCAGCAATTTGTGGATGTTACGGTTCCTCAGGCTGAAATGATCGGATTAACTGTTCCGGATGCGGATTTGAAATTCAATGAAGCAACTGGTCACTACGAATATGGTGCGATCAACTGGGACGAGTTTTGGGAGGTAGTGAAAGGTAACGGGCCGTGTAATAAAGACCGCATCGATACTCGCCGAAAAGCAAAGGAGAATGGTGAGTGGGTGCGTGAGGCAGCCAATGCCTTCGCCGAGAAAAGAGCGAGAAGAAAAAGTGCATAATTTGGAAGATCATACGAATTGACATGAGTAAAAAGGAGTGGCCTCTTTGGGAGGTATTTATCAGAAGTAAGGCAGGATTGAACCACAAGCATGTTGGAAGTCTTCGCGCTGCTGATTCGGAAATGGCGATCGAGAATGCTCGTGATGTATATACCCGCCGCTCCGAAGGCATCAGCATCTGGGTGGTTGAATCAAAAGATATCGTTGCGTCAGATCCAACAGAAGCAGATTCATTTTTTGAACCTGCCGATTCTAAGGTTTACCGCCATCCAACATTCTATGATGTTCCGGACGGAATTTCTCACATGTAACGAGTAATCAAAAGATGATAGCACTTTTTGAATACCTGTTACGACTCGGAGACGATAGTTTGATCCTTGGACACCGAATGTCTGAGTGGTGCGGACACGGACCGATCCTAGAAGAGGATATTGCCATGACGAACATCGCGCTTGACCTTGTAGGACAGGCGACCACCATCCTGAACTATGCAGGTGAGACGGAAGGAAACGGCAGAGACGGTGATGCTTTGGCATTTCTTCGATTCGACCGCGATTACCGTAACTTGCTGCTAGTTGAGCAGCCAAATGGCAATTTTGGTTTGACAATGATGCGTCAGTTCCTGTTCGATGCTTATCGTAAACCATTGTTCGAAAAGCTGCAATTCAGTTCTGATAAGCACTTAGCGGCGATTGCTGAAAAATCACTGAAAGAAACGCGCTATCACCTGAAGCACTCATCTGAATGGGTGATCCGTTTGGGCGATGGAACTGAAGAATCTCATGCGAGAATTCAGGAAGCGCTTGATACGCTGTGGAGATATACACCTGAACTATTCTATCAGGATGAGGTAGACGCAGAACTTGAAAAAAATGGAATCATTCCAAATAACTCCGAAGTGGAGGATGAGTGGAGAAAAACTGTAAATTCGGTATTGGAAGAGGCTACCTTGAAGGTTCCAACCAATAACTGGAAACAGGAGGGAGGACGTAAAGGCATGCACTCTGAACACCTTGGTTTTATGTTAGCCGAGATGCAGTATATGCAGCGTGCTTATCCCAATATGGAATGGTAACAGAAAAAGAGATCTGGTCTTATTTAGAAGAAGTTTCCGATCCTGAAATCCCGGTACTTACTGTTGTTGACCTTGGTGTTGTTCGATCCGTTAAGATCGACGGACAGAAGTGTCATGTAACAATAACCCCAACATACAGCGGATGTCCTGCTATGAAGATGATCGAAGAACAGATCATCGAAAAACTCAATGAAAAGGGTATAGACGAGGTATCTGTTGATCTGGTACTTTCCCCTGCCTGGACTACCGACTGGATCTCAGAATCCGGAAGGGAAAAATTAAGAGAATACGGGATAGCTCCACCTGAAAATGAAGTGGATAAAAGTGTTTTGTTTGCAGAGCCAACTGTTGTCCCATGCCCGCTATGCGGATCCAGAAATACAAGAATGATCAGTTTATTCGGCAGCACGGCTTGTAAGGCACAGTATCAGTGCAACGAATGTCTGGAGCCGTTCGATTATTTTAAGTGTTTTAGATAATTAAAATCAAAGTACCTCCAGTAAAGCAACATCAAAGATCAAGACCGTATTCGGTGGAATTCCTGTAGTCCCTTTTGTACCGTATGCCAATGCAGATGGGATGAGTAATTTTCCGTAACCGCCTTCTTTGAAGTAGGGAATGCCTTCCGTCCAACCCGGGATCACTGATTGAAGATCGAATTCAATACCTGCAGCAGGACTGTAATCGAAGACCGATCCGTCCGTGAAATAACCTGAGTAGGAAGCCCGGACAGTTGAAAAGCTGTTACATGTAGCTCCGGTTCCAGGTTCCTCGATCACTACGTACAGTCCCGATGATGTTTTTGTAGCAGATAAATTGTAATCCTCGATGTACTTAAGAATGATCTCATCATCTTTTTTCGCTTGCTTTTCTGCTTTGCGCTTAGCACATGAAGCAAAAACAAGTAATAATATCAGTATTGGGAAAATTCGTTTCATTTCGATCAAAATAAAGATAAGAATGGTGAAAAACCCTCAAGGATTCCACTGTTATAGGTTTTCAATTGAG
>JBKCJG010000115.1:0-28612 GCA_046301895.1 Flavobacteriia bacterium | reverse complement strand
GCCTCTATTCACAAAAGGTTTGGCTACTGATTAATCTTCAGCATTTCTGCTCAAAGCATAAATAACAAGACCAAATCCGATTTTGTTAATTGCATCTGCGATGTTGTAAACGATATCCATTGCATGTGCAGCTGCTGCAGGGTCCGAAACCAACTTTATACCAAAAAGACCCCCTGGAGTACCAAGAATGTAACCAAGTGGATAGATTGCCCAACCTACTAGTACAAACCATGCCAGGATGCGCGTAGCCTTCGCAACTTGTGCCCCTGCTGTTTGAGCCAATTTAGCAACTTCGCCAACCCAGATAAGGTATACGATGTAGAAATATGCTGCACCTGATAGAACGCCCCAAAGTACGCTTCCGTCACGATCAAGAACTTCTCCTACATATCCGGTTAATAACATAACCAATGATGCCGCGATCAATTTCCACAACAAGCCGACTTTAGCACCTGCCTTCTTTGTGATCAAATAGAACTCTACACACATCAATGGAACTGTCAAGATCCAGTCAACATAGCGGAAAAAGGTAGGTGAATCACCTGTCTCGAGGTTGTAACCTCTCATGTAATAATAGTGGACCGCCGCAATAAATGTAATAAGTCCGGAGACCAATACTGAAGTGCGCCACTTTTTAGAAGTATTTCCTACTTCAAAAAAGAAAAAGACTGAAGCGGCCATCATGGCCATCGTTCCAATAAAGAACGTAAAAGCAACATAGTTGTCACTTGCAATTTTTAAATGTTCCATAGTAATTTGGTTTACATAGTTCCTACTCTGTTGGCTTTTCGGATACCGCCTTAAACGACTATAAAACAACCTGATATAATTAATGTTTAACAAAATGGTAGAAAAAGTTAAACAAAAAATTAAAAATGCAATGGAACTACACTGTTTTCAATGGTTTTGAGTTTAAAAAAAATCTTCAATCATTACAGTAAATGACTAACAATGGATTTTATATTTCTTTTGTCGATGATATTATTCATTAGTTTTCAGTGTCAAATTTGAAACGTTGAATACCTGAGTCATTTGAATGTATTGATTGGAAGATTGTTCCTGTTTTGATAACAAATGACTGTCCGTTTTCCTTAGATCATTCATTTTCGATAAATGAATCAATTATTCCCCAAAACAGATTTCAAAAAAGAAGCCGTATCTTTGCACTCAAATTTGAGTGTGTTATGATTTCAGTAAACAACTTATCCCTGCAATTTGGGAAGCGCGTACTGTTCGATGAGGTGAACGTAAAATTCGTCAATGGGAATTGCTACGGTGTGATCGGAGCGAATGGAGCCGGAAAATCTACCTTTTTAAAGATCCTTACAGGTGAACAGGACCCTACAACCGGTCGTGTTGAACTGGAGCCGGGTAAACGTCTTGCTGTATTAAAGCAGAACCACTTTGAATTTGATGATATTGAGGTTCTTCAGACCGTGATCATGGGGCATAAGCGCTTGTATGAGATCATGGTGGAGAAGGATGCCTTGTATGCGAAGCCAGATTTCTCCGATGAGGATGGAATGCGAACAGCAGAGCTTGAGGCTGAATTTGCGGACCTCGAAGGATGGAACGCAGAAACAGATGCAGCGACTCTGTTATCTAACCTGGGTATCGAAGAATCGAAGCACTACCTGAAGATGGAAGACCTTTCCAGCGAATTGAAGGTGCGTGTCCTATTGGCACAGGCACTGTTCGGAAATCCGGATGTTTTGGTACTTGATGAACCTACGAACGACCTTGATCTTAAAACGATCGGTTGGCTGGAAGATTTCTTATTGGACTTTAGAAATACGGTGATCGTGGTTTCTCACGACCGTCACTTCCTGGATACGGTTTGTACGCATATTTGTGATATCGATTTCAGCAAGTTGAATTTGTTCACGGGGAATTACTCTTTCTGGTATCAGTCATCTCAATTAGCTGCACGTCAGCGTTCGGACAAAAACAAGAAAGCGGAAGAAAAGAAAAAGGAATTACAGGACTTTATTTCCCGTTTCTCTGCGAATGCTTCAAAATCGAAACAAGCAACAAGCCGTCGTAAGATGTTGGACAACCTTAATATTGAAGAGATCCAACCTTCCAGCCGTAAATATCCCGGAATTACTTTCCATCAGGAGCGTGACGCAGGAAATCAGATCTTAAGCATCGAAGGACTTAGCAAATCAGCTGAAGGAAAATCATTGTTCAAGAATATGAATTTGATTGTGAACAAAGGTGATAAAATTGCCTTTATTTCGAAGAACTCAGTGGCATTAACGGCATTCTTTGAGATCCTGAACGGAAAAATCAAACCAGACAACGGTGGGTTCACGTTTGGTACGACGATCAACACCGCTTATCTTCCAAATGATAACCACGAATATTTCATCGAAAAATTGCCGTTGATTGACTGGTTGCGTCAATATGCTCAAACAGATGAAGAGCGCGAGGAAGTTTATTTGAGAACCTTCCTTGGTCGTATGTTATTTACCGGAGAAGAAGCGTTGAAAACTGCCAACGTTTTGTCTGGGGGGGAGAAAGTACGATGTATGTTATCCAAAATGATGTTAGCCAAAGCGAACTTACTACTAATGGATGAACCAACGAACCACTTGGATCTTGAATCGATCACTGCATTGAACAACGGTATGCAGGAATATCAGGGAACGATCCTGTTCACATCGCATGACCACGAATTGGTGAATACGGTAGCAAATAGAATAGTAGAGATCACACCAAATGGTATTATCGATAAAATGATGCCGTATGATGATTACCTGGCAGATGCGAAGATCACGCAGCTTCAGGAAGAATTGTATGCTTGATCTGAAAAATAATTTGAATGAAATGTCCATCTTCGGGTGGACATTTTTTTTGAAGAAAACTTTTTGAAAAGTTTCCTGCCCGGGCAAATTAGTTTCTCCGAATCCACCTAATTTTGAGTCAAAATCGAAAGTCATGGTACATTACGAGTTCCGAATTGAGCACCCGAATCAACAATATATCCAGATCAAGGCTTCTTTCAGATCTGAAGAAGATGAACTGATCGTGCGAATTCCAAGCTGGAGGCCGGGAAGATATGAACTGGGTAATTTTGCCAAGAATGTTAAAGGATTCAAGGTATATGACGAGAAGAACAAACGACTCGAAGCTTCCAAGATAAACAAGGATTCGTGGATGATCCATACATCCGGGACGGATTCCATAAGGGTTGAATACCATTATTACGCGCTTGAGCTGAATGCCGGTTCCACTTATCTTTCTAAAGATCAATTATACGTGAACCCGGTAAATTGCTGTATGTACACAGATAGACAGGCAGAAGATCCTACGATGCTGGAGTTACACATACCAACAGAGTGGAAGGTTGCCGGATCCATGAAGAATGAGAATAATGTCTTGTATGCATCCAATTTTGATGAGTTGGCTGATTCTCCTTTTATGTGTTCTGCCGGGATTCAGCATGACCAGTATGAATCGAATGGCACACTGTTCCACCTTTGGTTCAACGGTGAGGTCAAACCTGACTGGGATCGCTTAAAGAGAGATTTTCAGGCATTTACGGATAAACAAATCGAAAAATTTGCTGAATTCCCGGTGAAAGAATACCATTTTCTTTTCCAGATCCTTCCGATCAAAGCATATCATGGTGTTGAACACTGCAAGTCAACCGTAATCGCACTGGGTCCCTCGTATGATATCTTTGGGACATTGTACAAGGAATTGCTTGGTGTTTCATCGCATGAACTGTACCATACATGGAATGTGAAATCGATCCGTCCGATCGAGATGCATCCTTATGACTTTACCAAAGAGAATTACTCGCGTTTGGGTTACATCTGTGAAGGAATTACCACATACATGGGAGATCTTTTTCTATTAAAAAGTGGTGTTTTTGATCTAAAGCAATACCTCGAAGAGATGAATGTTCAGTTGCAAAAACACTTCGACAACCATGCTCGTTTTAACTATTCTGTTGGTGAATCATCTTTCGATACGTGGTTGGATGGCTATGTGCCTGGAGCGCCGGGAAGAAAGGTCTCGATCTACACAGAAGGTTGTTTATTAGCATTTGTTACGGATATTATGATCCTCCGTGCCACGAACAATAAATACGGCCTGGATGAGGTGATGAAGCGTCTGTTTTTCGACTATGCGTTGAAGCAGAAAGGTGTGTCGGAAGCGGATTACATGAGAGAATTAGAGAATATTTCGGGACTTTCATTTATTGGGTTTTTCCGGGAGTTCGTGCATGGAACGAATCCGTATGAGGAGGTTCTCACTGAAAGTTTTGAATACCTTGGCCTCGAATTAAAGCATTCACCGGCAAGGGCTTATTCTCAAAGCCGACTTGGGTTCAAAGCTTCAACAAATGGAAGCGGTTTCAATGTTTCTGCGCTTTATCCCGGAGGTCCGGCTGATCTTTCCGGTCTGATGATAAATGATGAGATCATCGCAGTAAATGGGATGATGTGCTCGGGGGAACTGGATAAATGGCTCAAGTTTTACGACGATGATCCGAAGCGACTCACGGTGGTCCGAGCAGGAAGGGTGATGGAATTCACTTTGCCCGAAGTCAACAGAAACTTCTATTTGGAATACAGCGTTGGAATGTTGGAAAACCCGAATGGTCCTCAGAAGAAAGCCCTCGAAGCCTGGAAGAATTGATCGTTATCCCAATTCAACTGACAACTGACAATTGACAATTGATAATTGTTAGAACTTGTAGCTGATCCCCATACTCGGTAGGATAGGGAACTGGTAGATAGTTTCGCCGGAAACACGATTCACATAAAAGATATTATTTCTATCATATGCGTTTGTGACACTGCCGACTATTTCCAATACATCATTGTTCTTGAAGTTGAATTGCTTCTTTACGGTAATATCCAAACGATGGTACGTTGGAAGTCGCATACTGTTAAACTCCCCAAGCAATGTAGAGACATTCGAAGGGTTTGTAGTTGTATAGTCCGTGGTAACACCTCCACTGAAAGATTCCCCCTGATAGAAACCTGCGGTAGGAGTGAAAGGCAATCCTGAACCAAGATTCCAGCGTACACTCAATTCAAGATCTTTTTTCTTGCCGAACATGTAAGTACCGACAAGGTTAATGTTGTGTCTTCTGTCAAATACCGGGAAATATTCAATAAAACCATCCCAGCGAGTGGAATATCCATAGGAATAAACACCCCATAAGAAAAGACGGTTCTTGTTGTATTTCAACAATACGTCAACACCATATGAAACACCTTCTTCGATAATGAAGTCTTTCTTATAAACATCGTCAATATTCACAAAGTCATCAATGTCTTCGTAGATCTTATTCTGATTGATGTTGCTCAATTGCGTAAAGTATTTGTAATATCCTTCCACGTTCAGCATGAGGTGTTTCAGAACATCATATTCGAAACCGATGATCCCGTGCCAAGCATATTGTACACCATTATTTACAGGTTTTGCTGTTCCGAATTGGGTAACCAGTGTATCCTGAACATCGCCTTTCTGCGGAGCGGAAAGCAATCCATTGAATAAGTTTATAATATCCTTATCCGATGAAGCTGAAGTAAAGTTTTGTGAGAATCGACCTCCGGAGAATTTGAAACGGAGTTTTTCCGTAGCATTGTATTTAGCCCCAAAGCGTGGTTCCGGTGAAACAGCATCAAGAGAAGTATACATCTGTATCCTCAAGCTTGGCTGGAAAACCCATCTGTTCTTGATCAGGCGATAGCTGAAATATGCACCAAGCTCAGTATTGAAATTCTCATTCGATATGATCCGTTTGGCTTCATTATAGGTGGTGAATTTAGTGCTGAAACCATTGAAATTCAAACCATAGTTCAATTCACTTTCGTTGCGAAGGAAATAGGTGAAATCAAAACCAAGATCAAACCCACCAATAAAACTGTAGCGCGGTTCAACATTTGCTTCGGTGAAAGTTGTTTCGTACTGACTGTAGTTAACGTGACCCTTGATCATCATCGGTGAACTATTCGGTAGAACCAGGAAGTTCATGCCTCCTCCTCCTGCGGTCCAGTCAAGGTCTGCAACAGCATAATCCACGGAATCCTTATTGAAAAACCCAAAAGTGCTTACTTTGGATCCTCCTTTACTATTGAAGGTCATTTTTCCATAAACATCCGTGAAAGAAAAAGGTAGTCCGCGACCATCGTTTACTCCGTTATAAAGGGATGTTGAAGTGTAATCAAGAAGACTGTGCTTGGCAGAAAAGATATAAGTTCCGTTGCTTGGTTCGTCATTCTTCGGTTTCGACAAGGGACCCTCCAGAACAAGTTTTGCGAGGAAAGGGGAGACGGAAACCTTTCCGCCAAACTCTTTTCTGTTGCCATCACGATAGGTAATGTCCATGATCGATGAGATCCTCCCACCATATTTTCCGTCAAAGCCACCAGTATAGATGTCAACGTTCTTTACGAGTTCTGTTTCAAATATCGAGAAGAAACCAATCGTATGGAATGGATTGTAGATGGTCATACCATCCAAAAGGATCTTGTTCTGAATCGGAGTCCCACCGCGTACATACAATTGTCCGCCTTGATCACCTGTGGTCACAACTCCCGGGGTTACCGAGAATGCACCGACAATATCGTTCTCAGCGCCAAGGCTGGGAATTCTTTCCAAACCTTTTTTGTCAAGTTTCAACTGTGAAACCTGAACCTCATTCTTTTTTTGTTTTGCTTCTGCGGTTACTGTAATATCTTGGAATTCTTTAACGATCGCTTTCGTCAGCTCGATCTTAATATCTGTTATTCCTTTGGGTATCTTGATCTCTATATTCTGGGTATATTCCTGATATGCGGGATTATCCACTTTCATAATGAACTTGCCGACAGTTAATTTTGGGATGGAATAAAAACCGTTAACATCAGTCAGAGCGCCTGCGACGATTGAGCTGTCCGTAACATTCAGGATACGTACTTTTTCAAAAGCCATTGGTTCTCCGTTCGACTTATCGTAGATAAAACCACGAACTGTATGGTCCTGTGCTGTAATAATTCCGGTTGCAACGACTGTGAAGAGGAAAGAAATTAAGAGCTTCATGTTTGATGTACAGTTTACAAAGTGTCGAAGATATAACTTTCCTGCGAAACAGCAGGGATCAATAAACAAAACAATTTCAATGGTAGGGATTATTGATTCAAAGGTTCTTCTGTTTCAAGATCAGTTTGGCCTTCTCCCAATAGACATCCATTTCTGGCAGTTCCATTTCCTGAATGTTTAGGCCGTCTTTCTCGATCAGTTCTTCCAGGAGCATGAAACGGTTGATGAACTTTTTATTCGTTTTTGCGAGTGCATTCTCCGGATTGATGTTCACGAATCGGGCATAATTGACAAGAGAGAAGAGTACATCGCCGAATTCTTCTTCCATTTCGGCTGAGTTTTTGTCACTTTCTATTTTGAATTCCTGCAACTCCTCGTTTACTTTTTCCCATACATCCTCCTTGTCATCCCATTCAAATCCGATACCCTTTACCTTTTCTTGGATCCTCGTTGCCTTTACCATGGCAGGCAAGGAGGCTGGTACTCCCTCCAGAACAGATTTCTTTCCTTCAGTCAGTTTGATCTTTTCCCAGTTTGCCTTGACTTCCTCTTCTGATTCGGCTTTAACATCACCATAGATATGTGGGTGGCGGTGAATGAGTTTATCGCAAATAGCATGGAGTACCGTTGTAACGTCAAATACTCCCTGTTCTTGTCCTATCCGACAATAAAATACCATATGCAGGAACAAGTCACCGATCTCACCCTTTAGTTCGTTTGGATCATTATTCGTGATCGCGTCAGCAAGTTCATAGGTTTCCTCTATTGTGAGTGGACGTAAGGTCTCAAATGTTTGTTTCTTATCCCAGGGGCATTTTTCCCGGAGTTCATCCATAATAGTGAGTAATCGTTCGAAAGCAGCCAGGCGAGGATCCATGATTTTTCTTCCAAAATTAGAATTTTTTCAGAAGTCCTTTTCATTTCACTATTTTTGTCTTCTATGAAAGGCGTTCTGCTGGTTTTTGTGGCGTTTATGTCCCTCGGTTGCCTCGCTCAGGGGCACGCGGAATGGGGTTTTGAATACCGTCAAAAACTTGGTTTTCTCGCGGCTCATCGCGGTACAATGGGGCACCTTCCCGCCCATCATGCCTGGGCCGGTGAATTTTCATATTTCAAACGGGTTTCAGGAAGGAAACAATGGCATGCACTGTGCGGATTTCCGTATGTTGGGGGAACCTTTTTCGGTGGGTCGGTGGGGAATAATGAAATTCTTGGGACTTATTTGGGCGCTTATGGGTTTATTGAATTTCCATTTTTTAGTTCAAAACACTACGAGTTTGTGGGCAAAATGGGATCCGGTCTGGGATACACAAACAAAGTATTTGATAAGGAGGATAATCCAAAGAATGTTGCCATGAGTACACATTTCAATGCCCTCATCTGCATTGGATTGAAAAGTCACTTTAAATTTAATCGCAACAAGATCACAGTAGGTTTAGACATGACACATTTTAGTAATGGGGCATCCAAAGTCCCAAATCTCGGTGTGAATCTGCCCTATGTTTCTCTTGGTTATGCCAGATCGATTCAACAAAAGGAAAGAGATTCCATCGTAGTCCAGAATGTCGTTCCCTTGCGAAAATGGTTGTTTGCTGTAACCGTTATTGGTTCTGCCAAAGAAATGTTTCCTACGGGGAGGAAAAAATATCCTGTTTACGCTCTTAGCGCAGGATTGCGATGGTTCTCCCGACCAAAAGTAGGACTAGAAACCAGTCTCGATCTGATTTCCAAACAAGCGATCTTTGCTTACCGTCCTGAGATCGAAAAAGACCAGTGGGGAATTCTTCAAATGGGAGCGTATATCGGATATTTACTTCCCTTGGATCAGCTGCATTTTGCGCTTGGAATGGGGATTTATGTGAAGGATAAATACCAGCCGGAGGATTTTATGTATCACAGAGTTGGATTGAGGTATTATTTCCCGAACGGGATCAATACGCAAGTCGTGCTCAAGTCACACTGGGCAAGAGCAGATTACGTAGAGTGGGGTATAGGATATACATTCAATTTCAAGCAATGAAATACATGCTCTATTTCCTTGTGCCCGTTTTAGGGTTAATCTCCTGCAGGAAATCGGAAGACCGTTCCTGCATGAAAACGACCGGTAATGAGGATACGCTCGAACTTGCAATGCCTTTCTTTGACAGACTTGTATTGCATGAACAACTTCAGTATGAACTAATTCAAGATTCGACGAATAAGGTGGTTGTTATTGGGGGTAAAAATCTCCTGAATTATGTGGATGCCATCGTGACGGATAGTGTGCTGGATATCAGTAATGCCAACAAGTGCAATTTTCTCCGCACAATGAAGCGAAAGGTCAAGGTCGAGATCCATTTTACCCGAATTGGCAATATTGAGTACATGGGCACGGAGTTTCTAAAAAACAAGGGAAAGCTAAAACTTGATTATTTCACTTTTCTGATTAAAGATGGCGCAGGTCCGGTTGAGCTTAATTTTGATGCAGAATTTCTGCTGGCTGTCATTACTCATGGTTGGGGTGACTTTACATTTACAGGTTCCGTAAAATCAGCCAATATGACTATTCGAAGCAATGGTTTTTGCGATACGTATGGGTTGTCTGTTCAGGATTCGATGACTGTTATATCCAGAACTCAGGGAGACGTAAAGATAAATGTGAATGGTGCTAAACTGAAAGCTCAAACGGAACAGGATGGGAATATCCTCTATAAAGGTATTCCGTCATCAGTGCTGTTCAATCAATATGGGAATGGAGAATTGATCGATGCGAATTAATTTCCGCGTTTGATCTGCATTAGGATCTTGAATGCTTTGTCGACATCATCCTGCTTCACAACTACAGTGAATTCATTGGAGGTAGATACGATCTCTACGATGTTGATTCCTTCCCACGCAAGATGCTTTAGTATATAGTAATAGATTCCGTAGACCTCTGTGTTGATCAATGGCAATTTCACAGTCACAGAAGCAAGATCTTTGGTGCTTGATTTTAGTTTTTCTCCTTTGAAGATTTGTTCGATCGTAGCACTCTTTTGCTGGCTTACAATAAATGTGGTCTCCGTTACTCCTTTGCAAAGCGCAAAAAAACTATCGCTGTCTTTATTTATCGCCTGTACAAGTTCAGCTTGTTTACTCTTTAGTGTCTCAGAATTTTCATACGTATAGTCTGATAGATTACTTCTTACGAGAAAATCACCGAGATCCCCCATCACCTTTGTGATCTTGACATTTAAACGGTGATAAAGGCCCGGTGTCATGCGCTTGATCGCCATGACGATCGCCCCTTCTTTCACTTCCTTGCCCACAACTTCCTCGATCTCTGGTTTTAACTTTCTCGCAAGTGCAGAAATATTGATCAGGTCATCAGTCATTGCTTCACGGAGGAAAGGGCTTCTGTTGATAAGATCCTCAGTCACTTTGCCGATAGAATTCATTGGTAGCAGGGTTAAATGAGAAGCAAATTTAAAGATAATTTGTTAAATTAATGTAGAATTCATTAAGAATATAACAATTTATCCGGCTTTGTATAGAGCATCCTCCGCATAATGAAAGGCAAGATCTAACTGCTCTTCTCGCGTACAATGGGATGTATCGATGAGAATGGCATCTTCTGTTTGAATAAGCGGACTTTCTGCGCGTGTAGAATCAAGGAGGTCGCGTTCCATCAGGTTAGCAATGACTTCATCGAGTGAGATCTCGATCCCTTTTTCACGAAGCTCGATAAGGCGACGCTTGGCACGGATTTCAGGAGTAGCTGTAACGAATAGTTTCAATTCAGCTTCCGGAAATACAACCGAACCGATATCTCTCCCGTCCATCACGATACCGCCGTTCTCTCCGATCTTACGCTGTTCGTCAACGAGTTTATGACGAACACTTTTAATTGCAGCTATCTTGGAAACATTTGCTGCAACATCCGGCATTCTGATCTGTTTCTCGACGTTTTCTCCGTTGAGCAGAAGGTCATTGCTCTCTGTTACAGGGTTGTAAGCGAAAGTTAGTGAGATTTCCGGTAGCTCTTTTTCGATCATATCGGTATCCGGTTTGGAATTCCGGATCAGTTGCTTGCGCATGCAGTAAAGCGTTATACCGCGATACATAGCACCTGTGTCAATGAATACATATCCCAATCTTTTTGCAAGGGCTTTCGCAAGGGTGCTTTTACCACAGGAGGAATAGCCGTCTACTGCGATCGTAATCTTTTTGTCTGCCTGCATGGAACGAATTTAAGGAAAGTATTGGACAAAAAAAAGGGGGCCGAAGCCCCCTTCTGTATAGTGTTATCCAATTCTTAGAAGTGGAAAGTTACTCGGATCGCTCCAGACGCACCAACAACTGTGTTGTCATTGTCTGTATCAAATGCAAAAGAAGAGCTCTTTGTACCTTCGATAGTCTGAGTTCCAATAGCTGTACCGTTTGTAGATTCCATCGTTGTAGAAGAAGCACCGTTAGATACTAGTCCAAGACCCCATCCGAATTCTCCACCAAGAGACAACTTAGGCAATACGAAGTATTCAGCACCAATAAAACCTCTAAGTCCGATCACAGTAGTCATTCCTGACTTAGATTCTGTGATACGAGCAGGGTTTCCATAAGTATCAACCGTAAGGTTAGATCCAAAGTCTGAAGTACCAGCACCAGTTGTAGTCAATGCGTTACCGTACGTATATGTTTCTTTGCCAGAAGCGAAAGTCATACCAAGTTCTCCTCCGTAGAATCCGATCAAACGACCTGAACCCTTTCTCATTTCCAAACCTCCCGAAAGACCAATTACAGAACCTCCCGCCTTGTAGCTATCCTCAACTGTTGTAGGAAGAGCTGGATATGTTGGAGCTGCTGCACCATCTTGTCCGATAGAAGCTGATCCTTTGTCAGAACCAAACCCTATACGAAGAGCTGCGCGGTATGCCATGTCTTCCGAAGCGAAGTACTTACCTGAAATAGTCTGATTCCATGAAGGGAAATCAAAAGTTGGAGCAGTGTTCAAACCGTTGCCTCCGATAAAGTTTCCAAAATAGTTAAGGAAAGGAGTTGCATCTACACCGATAGCCCAATCTCCTGATTCAGGAAGATACTGCTT
Source organism: Flavobacteriia bacterium (assembly GCA_046301895.1). Lineage (GTDB taxonomy): Bacteria > Bacteroidota > Bacteroidia > Flavobacteriales_D > Crocinitomicaceae > M0103. Next base: position 16,506 of record JBKCJG010000115.1, on the reverse strand, counting down.
GTCTTGTGCGAATGTAGTAGTTGTCCCTAGGATCAATGCTACTGCTAAAAATGATTTTTTCATACCTTTTAAATTTGTTATGGTTTGGGCAAATGTACTGATGTAGTCTCTAAAAGGTTTCAAAAAAAAACAAACATCCAATAGTTAATAACCGAATGAAGAGCTGTATTCCCCTTAAATAGTAGGTTGTAGGCTTATTTAGAATGAGAAAAAATTCTGGGTTTTATTTGCGCCACTTCGACAGATCGGTCGATAAGGTGAGCATATTATTGAACCCTGCACGCGAAAAAACACTGAAACCGTAATCCAGAGAGAATTTCTTAAAGTGACATCCTAGACCGAACGTAAAACCCGCTGCACCCGGTCTTGATTCAAGTTTCAGTTCCTGACGGCGCTGATAATCAAAACCTGCTCTTAAATGGAGGTTCTTTGAAACGAGTATCTCCATGGAATAGCCAAAGTGCCTGGCCAGCTTTTCGCCAAATCCTGCATACTTAACCGGGATTGTGTCTCCGGTTAAAGCATCTATTTCTGGTTTCAGGGCAGGATCCGAATAGGTAAGGTCCCATTTGTTCAGGTGATGCGCCAGAATTGAAAATCGGAAGGGAGCGTGTTTTAACTTGTACGATGCACCTACTTGAAAATTCGTGGGTAATGGACGCCTTGTATCGCCATAATAACTGTCAAATTGAACGCCTGCATTTTTGACCATTGCCGTTACAAGAAGATTCTCTTCCGCATTGGTATATGTTCCGGCCAGATCCATGGAGGCGCCGAATGAATTGTAGTTCTCCAATTGAGAATAGATCAGATTCAGATTCACACCCACTGAAATGCGAGGGTTTAGTTGTTGCCCGTATCCTGCCCCAACAATACATTCGAATGGATTGAATACCCCGATCGCTGCTCCAGTGATATCTGTTCTGGTGAATTCGCCATAATTTACATAGCGGATAGAAGTTCCCAAAAAGCCTTTTTTTAATTGATGTCCGAACGCCACCTGACCATAATTGATACCACCGGCCATCAGAGCCTGATTGACACTCAAGTGTTTGTGCATTCCTTCGTTATAGAGCGAAGGGTTGGCTATGCCAAGATTAATATCCTTGTCTTTTGCAGTAATGAACTGATTTCCCAATCCTGCAGCACGTGCATTAAACGTAAGGTCAAGTAAGGGAAAAGAATTCAATCCGCCGGTTTGTGCAGCAGCAGAAAGGAGTAAAAAAATGAAAACTACAGAACTTAAAAATTTCATACGGATCATTAAACGCAAAGAAAACCGAAAAATTTTAAATCAAACACGTTTTCCGATCTCAATAGCTTCGAGGTCGTGTATTTTATCACCTGTGATGGAGAATCGAAGGATCGTTTTAACAGAATGGAATCCTTTGTATCCGCAAGCTCCGGGATTCATCCAAAGCATTTTGTACCTCGGATCCATTTTTACAAGTAAAATATGTGAATGACCACAGATCAACAGTTTCGGTGGACGCTTTTCCAGTTCATCATAGGCCGGTTTTGAATACTTGCCGGGCTTACCGGCAATATGCGTCATCAGAACCTCGACGTCTTCACACCAGAATCGGTTGAATTCCGGAAATTCTTTTCGAATGCCATAATCATCAATGTTCCCATACACTCCCCTGACTGGCTTGAATTTCCTCAATTCGTCGATCACTTCGATCGTCCCGACATCACCCGCATGCCAGATCTCATCCACTTCTTTAAAGTAAGTGTAGATTTTGGGGTCCACAAATCCATGGGTATCTGACATCAGACCGATCTTTTTCATACTTCAAAATTAATCAATCATCTGTGTTGAATGTTGGTGATGTATTTCTTTAATTCGTCCATTAATCCTTACATTTGTTTAAATGGATCAACAGCATCTTGAAAACTGGTTAAAGAAACGAAAGGAACGGAGAGAGAACTTTTCTGTCGAGAGTCTTTTTAGGGAACTGACAAGCGGGAGTAGGGAAGCGTTGAGTTTGTGTATTACGTTACTGGAAAGCACGCTGCTTTCGGATAAGGAGTTGGCGAATGACCTGATCCAGCGTTGCCTCCCTCTGTCGGGAAGATCTGTTCGGATTGGTATTACCGGTGTTCCGGGAGTTGGAAAAAGTACATTTATTGAATCGTTCGGAAAAGTTCTGGTGAATAAAGGTAAAAAGGTTGCTGTGCTTGCGATCGATCCATCAAGCGGTACAAGTGGAGGAAGTATTTTGGGTGATAAGACCAGGATGCAAGAACTGTCAGCGATGAAAGAGGTCTTCATTCGTCCTTCTGCGGCAGGTACAACCCTTGGCGGTGTTGCACGCAAAACGCGAGAGAGCATCTTTCTGTGTGAAGCAGCTGGATTTGATGTGATCCTGATCGAAACGGTCGGTGTTGGCCAGTCTGAAACGATGGTGCATTCCATGGTAGACTTCTTTTTACTGTTGATGCTGGCCGGAGCTGGTGATGAGTTACAGGGGATCAAGCGAGGAATAATGGAAATGGCCGATGCACTGGTAATAACCAAAGCAGACGGTGATAATATGAAAAAAGCTCAAATTGCAAGTCGTGAGTATGCAAATGCCATGCACTTGTTTCCGCCAAAAAGTTCTGGCTGGACGGCCGTGTCATTTACATGTAGCGCGTATAATGTTGAAAACATAGACAAGGTATGGGATATTGTTGAGTCCTACACGAATACCACAACATTGAACGGATGGTTCGTTGATCACCGAAAATTACAGGATAAATACTGGTTGACGGAAACGTTGAAGGAAATGATCCTGAACGAGTTCTTTGAGGATTCAGAATTAATGGGCAAACTCGAACAGACGGAGACGAAGGTTTACGATGGTCAGTTGTCATCCTTTCATGCGGCAGAAATGCTGTACGAGCAGTTCAACCGGAAATTGAAAGCGGATAAATGAAACAGGAATTTAAAATTGACGGACAATACATCGAGCTCATTCAGCTCCTCAAGGCAACGGGTATTGCTGAGACCGGCGGTCATGCCAAGTTCATCGTTGAAGACGGTGAAGTTATACGCAACGGTGAAGTGGAATTGCGGAAACGGGCAAAACTCATTCCCGGTGATGTGATCGAGATCGACGATCTGATAATCAAATTGGTTTAGAACAATTCCTGAAGTTCTTTCTTAAGGTATTCCACAGTGATCTCAGTGGGTAGTTGGCCTACTTCCGCAACGATCTCGAAGACCTTGGCGGAAAGATCCATGCCTGTGGAGGCCGGTCCCATCAAATTTCCTGCGATATTAATGATCTTGATGGTCTCTTCCTTCGAGTTCTTGACCATCTGCCATCCTTGAGGAGAAACAAAAAGTTGCTGCGCTACATTGTGATCGTATTCTTCACGTATTGCTTTAAGGAATTCTGCCTGAAGGGCTTTTGCAGGCAATCCTGGGTTGTGCAAACGCATGACAAGACTGTTTGGATGAATTCGTTCCATGAGCAGCACAGCACGCTGATAGGCCTCAACTCTGCTCGGGAGAAAGTATTTCTGCCGTTCCGAGCGCAATTCTATCTGCATTGATCGCACTTCTTTTGAGGCTTCTTTGCGCAGAAAGAAAATAGTCGTCAATAACACGGCTCCGGCTGGGAAGATGATCAGAGCGATCTGCAATAGTATATCCATGGTACTTAATTTTAAACAAAGATAGAATTCCATCTGAGAAAAAAGTAACACCGCGAAAAGCAATTTGTTGTTCCTTTCGAACAATAAATTGTAATTTCATCCTTCAAATTCATGTATGAGTGCAACGTTGATAATATCAGTTCTGGCAATCTATTTCGGTGTCTTGATTCTGATCTCGTATTTAACATCCAGGAATGCTGATTCTGAGACCTTTTTTACAGGGAATAAGCAAAGTCCCTGGTATTTGGTTGCATTTGGAATGATCGGCGCTTCTCTTTCAGGTGTAACGTTTATTTCGGTACCTGGTAAAGTGTATGCTGAAGGGATGGCCTATTTTCAGATCGTTTTGGGTTATGTGCTCGGATACCTGGTGATCGCTCAGGTTTTGATGCCTTTGTATTATCGACTTAACGTAACCTCTATCTATGAATACCTGCAAAAGCGTTTCGGTGTTGTCAGTTACAAGACAGGAGCCGGTTTTTTTATCCTTTCAAGAACGTTGGGTTCAGCAACCCGTCTCTACCTTGCAACGGTTGTTTTACAGTTGTTTTTATTTGAGGATCTTGGTGTGGACTATTGGGTTACTGCACTAATTACCATCGCCCTCATTTGGGTGTATACCTTCAAAGGTGGAATAAAGACAATTGTTTATACGGATACCTTCCAGACACTTTTCCTTGTCAGTGCAGTTGTGATTTGCACAGTGATTATCGCTCAGGTATTGGAGGTCGATATTTTTGGGTTGTTTGATAGGATTACCTCAACCAAAACGACCAATGGGGGTTCCATGACACAGATCTTCTTTTTTGACGATCCGAATTCCAAGATCTATTTTCCGAAACAGTTCTTTGGAGGAATGTTTCTGGCGATTGCAATGACGGGACTTGATCAGGATCTCATGCAGAAGAACCTGACTTGCAGGTCCATAGGGGATGCTAAAAAGAACATGTATTCATTTACAACAGTTTTGGTCATTACAAATTTTCTGTTCTTGTTGCTGGGTGGTGCATTATACGTCTATGCGGAATCAAAGGGTGTTTCTTTACCAATGAAAGGTGACAAGGTGATCACGGATCATGTCTTTCCGACACTGGCTTTGAACAATTTTGGGACTACGGCAGGAGTCTTCTTTTTATTGGGAATTACAGCATCCTCTTATGCATCCGCAGATAGTGCCTTGGCGGCATTAACTACCGGTTTCTGCATTGACTTCCTGAATTTTCATAAACGGCAGGAGAAACAGCGTCAGCGACTCAAATTGTATGTGCACATCGGGTTTTCGCTTCTCTTCCTGATCATTATTCTACTTACGAAATGGTATGTTGATTCCAATCCGGGAACGGATTTGATCGGATTGATCCTAACGGTTGCAGGTTATACATACGGGCCATTGTTGGGACTGTTCTTTTTCGGAATATTAACCAAAAGAAAATTGATGGAATGGGCTGTACCAATCGTTTGTGTGCTCGCGCCGTTGTTGTGTTATTGGTTTGACAAGAATTCCGAATCGTTGCTTAACGGATATAAATTTGGGAATGAACTGCTGATCATGAACGGTGTGTTGACCTTTACAGGATTGGCCTTGATCTCTAAAAAACAGGAACATTAACTATTCTGATATGAAAATTCTCTTACACGATAATGGCTCGCATCTGCGTTTTGCGCCTCTGACATTGACACGTCCGGTGGGTGACTTGCGTATGGGAATTCTGACGAATAGAGAGCGATGGGAACTTGTCGTTCCTGAAGCAACTGTATTCTTTCATACGGAAACATACCTGTCTGGAAAGTATCCGGCAACGATTGAAGCGGATCTCGAGATCAATGCGAACCTAATTCCAAATGAGGAAGTGATCGCTGCCATCTTGAACCTGGGAGAAAATGATCAGCTCTTTTTCGAGGGAACCTGGTTGGCGAGAAAAGGAAGTGGAGACGATCATGTTAATTTTACAGGACAAGAACCGTTGATCATCAGTCAGCGCTGGCACATTTATCAAATGAATGATAGGGCATTACATGCTGATTTCGAACTGTTAACAGCAGGGAGGAAATCACAAAAGCTCTCATCGACCAATCTTGTGATTGGAGATTCTTCCCGGATCTTTGTGGAGGAAGGAGCGATAATTGAAGCTGCCGTTTTCAACACAAAAACTGGTCCGATCTATATCGGTAAACATGCCGAGATAATGGAGGGAAGTGTTGTGCGTGGTCCTTTCGCAATGTGCGAACACAGTACGTTGAAATTGTCTGCTAAGGTTTATGGAGCAACCACGCTTGGTCCGCATTGTAAAGTGGGCGGAGAAGTGAGCAATGTTGTATTTCAGGCTTACTCGAACAAGGGACACGATGGATTTCTCGGAAATGCGCTGATCGGCGAATGGTGTAACCTGGGTGCAGATACCAACACCTCCAATCTCAAGAACAATTATGGGAACGTTTCCACCTATTGTTACGAAAAAGGTGAAGAGATTCGTACGGATGTTCAGTTTATGGGAGTGTGCATGGGAGATCATTCTAAATGTGGAATCAATACAATGTTTAACACGGCAACGGTTGTCGGTGTTTCTTCGAATATATACGGAGCAGGTTTTCCCGAAAAATATGTTCCGTCTTTTTCGTGGGGAGGAGCCGGTGAGACCGTTCCTTTTCGCTTTGACAAGGCAATTGACTATGCAAACAATATGATGGTCAGGCGAGGAAAAGTGCTTTCTAATGAAGAAATCGCTATTCTGCGACATATTGCAGACAAGAAATAAGACAAAATAGCAGTCTTTTTCCGGCGGCACATCATTTGAGTCCTATTCACAGGCTCATTAAATCAGCATAGATGGTGATGGTTTTAAATTCTTTCGCTGAATATACTGACACTTTGACTTAAAAAGAGATTACATAATACACAGCGGATCTCAATTTACATTTTTACGAAGAACAACAGATGAACGACATTTTTAACAACGGATTCCTCAATTTGACGCAAGAAATAGATGCAGACTCGGAATTTATTCCGCTAATCACTGCAGAGGAAGAAGAAAACATGAACAAGCAGGAATTCCCTGCGGATTTGCCAATATTGCCACTTCGAAATAATGTACTGTTCCCTGGGGTGGTTATTCCCATCACCGTGGGCAGGGATAAATCCATTAAACTGATTCAGGATGCCAACAAGGGAAACAAGATCATAGGGGTTGTGTCGCAACGCAATCAGGAGGAAGAGTCGCCTGAATTCGCAGATCTTCATTCGATTGGAACTGTTGCTCAGATCATCCGGATGCTTAAAATGCCGGATGGCAGTACAACCGTAATTATCCAGGGGAAACGCCGTTTTGAGATCCTTCACCCAACGCAAACAGAACCATACATGCGTTCTGAGGTTAAAATGATCAATGAAATTCCTCTGAATAAAAAGGACAAAGAGTTAAGTGTGATGTTTAAGACGATTAAAGGCCTCGCTCTTCAGATCATTCGCGAAAGTCCTAATATTCCTTCTGAAGCGTCTTTTGCGATTGGAAATATCGAGAGCCCGACTTTTCTCGTGAATTTCATCTCTTCAAATATGAACGCGGACGTCGCGAAAAAACAGGAAATGTTGGAAGAGCTGGATTTCAAAAAGCGCGTGATGATGGTCATGGAGCATTTAACCATGGAAATTCAGATGTTGGAAATGCGCAATGAGATTCAGACGAAGGTGCGACAGGACATGGATCGCCAGCAACGCGAATATTTTCTTCATCAACAAATGAGGACGATCCAGGATGAACTAGGGGATAATCCGCAGGAAGCAGATGTCCGTGAAATGCAGGAAAGGGCTCAGTCAAAGAATTGGGATGAAAAGGTATCAAAGCTATTTTATAAAGAGCTCGACAAACTTCAGCGCATGAATCCGCAGGGTGCTGAATATACAGTTCAAATGAATTATCTGGATTTGTTACTTGATCTTCCATGGGGAGTGTATTCAACGGATGATCTCGATCTCAATCGTGCCAAAAAGGTACTGGAAAAAGATCATTACGGTCTTGAAAAGGTGAAGGAACGGATCCTTGAATACCTGGCAGTATTGAAACTGAAAGGGAACATGAAGTCACCGATACTTTGCTTTTATGGTCCTCCGGGAGTTGGTAAAACGTCACTTGGAAAATCCATCGCTGAGGCTCTGGGGCGCAAATACATCCGCATGTCGCTGGGCGGATTACACGATGAGTCAGAGATCCGTGGACACCGTAAAACATATATCGGTGCTATGCCGGGGAGGATCATGCAGAACATTAAAAAGGGCGAGACCTCCAATCCTGTATTCGTGTTGGATGAGATCGATAAGTTGGGAAGAAGCAATCATGGTGACCCATCCTCGGCATTGCTTGAAGTACTTGATCCTGAGCAGAATCATAGCTTTTACGATAATTACGTGGAAACCGAATATGATCTTTCTCGCGTAATGTTCATCGCAACTGCCAATAACCTGTCGTCTATTCAGGGACCATTGCGCGACCGAATGGAAATCATTGAAGTAAACGGTTATACGATCGAAGAGAAGATCGAGATCGCTAAGAGACATTTATTACCGAAACAAATTGAGGAACATGGTATTTCCAAAAAGGACATGTCGATCGATAAGAAGGTTCTCGAAAAATTGATCGAGGAATATACGAATGAATCCGGGGTTCGTGGTCTGGATAAAATGGTGGCAAAACTTGTGCGAAACAGAGCAAGGCAGATCGCAATGGATGAGGAATTTGATCCAAAGGTCACCTTTGATGAACTTTACAAAGTGTTGGGAGCAGGCCGCGGTAGAACCAAGTATGAAAATAACGAGGTGGCGGGAGTTGTGACCGGTTTGGCATGGACGAGTGTCGGAGGAGACATTCTGTTCATCGAATCATCTATCACCAAAGGGAAAGGCAAGTTGACGTTAACCGGTAATCTGGGTGATGTCATGAAGGAATCTGCAGTGATCGCCCTCGAATTTCTCAAGGCTCACAGCTCATGGCTGGAACTTCAGCAAGCTGTATTTGACGAACACAATGTTCATATCCATGTTCCTGAAGGTGCAACACCGAAAGATGGACCGAGTGCGGGGATTACAATGCTTACGTCGATCGCCTCACTCTTTACCCAAAGAAGAGTGAAGAAGAATCTTGCAATGACCGGTGAAATTACCCTGAGGGGAGAGGTTCTGCCTGTTGGGGGGATCAAAGAAAAGATCCTTGCGGCAAAACGCGCTGGTATCAAGGAGATTATTCTGTGCGAGAAGAACAGAAAAGACATAGACGATATCAATCAGGAATATTTGAAAGGCCTAACTTTTCATTTTGTAACTCAAATGAAAGAGGTGTTGGATCTTGCGCTCACAAATGATGTGGTCAAAAATCCTGTGAAGATCGGTTAAAACTCAAGTGTGTAAGCAGTGCCCGTTGGACCGGTTTGAAGGACCATACTGCCGTCCAGCTGTGCAGTCATACTTTCGATGAGCAAAAGACCTAAGGTGTCTTTAGGCTGTTTATCCTTGTCAAATCCTATCCCATTATCGGAAATTCGGAGAAAATGACCAGTAGACTCTCTCTTACTGATCGAAAGACTGATTTCCGGATTCTTTTTTTCCTTAAGGCCGTGTTTTAGTGAATTTGTTAGGACCTCATTGACAAAAAGACCAAGAGGAACAGCAAGGTCAAGCGGAAAGATCAGAGACTGTTCAATATCGATCTTTACAGAAATGTGTTGGTCAGGTGCACGGTATGACATCACGATATCATTCGATAGTGTAGCAATATAATCTGAAAAATTAATGACTGAAAGTTCTGTGGACTTGTAGAGAAGCTCATGTATTGCAGCCATCGATTTAATTCGATGCTGACTATCCTGAAGAATTGATTTAACCTGATTGTTCGCGATTAAATTCGATTGAAGGTTAAGCATACTTGAGATAACCTGAAGATTATTCTTTACGCGGTGATGAAGTTCTTTAAGAAGGATCTCTTTTTCTTTGATATTACGGAAAATGGTATCCTCGGCATTCTTGTTTTCTGTGATATCCTGCGCAACACCCTCAATTCGGGAAACTCTTCCCTTTTCATTCACGATGGGATAGCCTATACCTTTAACGTATTTAATAACACCTCCCGGAAGATTCACTTTGCTTTCTATGGTAAATGGTTGGCCGTTTTCTATTGTTTGGGTGACACTATTGACGACAATTTCCTGATCCAGAGGGCTCAATCGAGATAGAAAGTCCTGCAGTAAATTTTCAGAGTTTGGATCAATTTCAAAGAGGTTGTATAATTCCGCTGTCCAGAAAATTTCCTGATCTTTTGTATTGAAACTCCAGCTCCCCATTTTTACCATGGACTGAGCAGTATTCATCAGTTTTTCGGTTCGCTCCAGTTTTACCTCGATGAGTTTCTTTTCGGTGATGTCGCGGGCAATTGCAAAAATGTTCTGGTTTTCCACATCCAGTGAAGAATTCCATTGAAGGTGAATAACTTTACCTGATTTTGAAATATACCTGTTCTCGAATTGGACGGTTGAAATTCCTTTGGATAACATCATCGAAGATTCTTGTGCTGTTCGTTCAACATCATCCGGATGTGTAAATTCAACAAAAGGACGACCCAGGAGCTCTTCCCGACTATAACCTAGTAAATTGACAAAAGCAGGATTGATAATTTTAAAATATCCGTCAAAACCCGCAATACACACCAAGTCACGGGATTCGTGAAAAAATAATTCAAAAATGTTCTCGTTGTTTATTGTATGATGCATGCTGTTGTTTTCTTAAGAGCAATCGGTATCCACGTGAATCGTAAAATTAAACAAAGGGTTCTGATTTCTTCAATTTTAATTTATTGATTGAAGGAGGAAAGTATAGACTTCATATAAGGATCAAATACTATATTTGGTGATGCCGATCGATGAACTACTGTTATTCACTTTACTTGCCCTTTTAGCAGAGATAGCAGGGACGATCAGTGGTTTCGGCTCATCCGTTTTTTTTGTGCCAGTTGCATCCCTTTTCTTTGATTTTCATTCGGTATTGGGTATTACAGCCCTTTTCCATGTTTTTAGTAATTTATCCAAGATCATTCTCTTTCGAAAGGGAGTTAACTGGAAGATTGTATTATATCTTGGTTTTCCTGCTGTGGTTTTCGTCAGCGCAGGTGCAGTTCTCAGTAAATACCTCGATAGTAGGTGGCTGGAGTCGGCTCTGGGTATATTTTTGATCGTTTTTAGTTTGATTTTTCTGATAGCTCGTGATCTCAAGATCAAGCCAACTCAGTTAAATTCTGTAATCGGGGGTGCATTTTCAGGTTTTATAGCCGGATTGATAGGTACTGGCGGTGCGATAAGGGGTATGACACTTGCAGCCTTTAGTCTGAATAAGGAAGTGTTCATTGCCACGTCTGCAATCATTGATTTTGGTGTCGATTTGAGCCGCGGTGTCGTCTATTTTTCAAATGGTTACATGCATTGGCATGATCTTAAATATGTTGGTATTCTGGTCGTGATAAGCTTTGTAGGAACCTACATTGGAAAAAGAATATTGGATAAGATCTCAGAGCACAATTTCAAGAGGATCGTTCTTTTTATGATCCTTGCGATAGGAGCAGGATCACTCATACAACAGTTGATCTGAAATCAACTGGAATGCTCCCGGTCGCTTCTGATTGTTGACAAAAAACGTCGACAAATCGTCGACGTTTTTTTTAATGCTCTTTCCAGGATTCGTCCTTGCCTCTGATGTAGGGAACCGGTATCTGCTCAAGTTTCGTTTCCAACGATTTTATGCGGATAATGGCATTGTCAAGTTTGGCACGAAACTCCTGATATTCCTCCTGAACGATCGCAATGTTCCTTTTTTGTGTTTCAGTATAACCTGTGGTATTATCGGACAGCATATATTCGATAAGACCCAGTCGACCACTGATACTCGGAACAGTTTCGAATTCCATCGAGGCTTTTAATCCATCACCGTTCATGGCAACAGTGCATTCATGAATGATCGAACGGATAGCCTTTGTTTCCTCGAGTAGCTTAAGATCTGAATTTGGATAGGTGATCAAGGCATGTTCGATCGCTCCAAGTTTTTCAACCATTTCATTTACGAGTCGAGATGAACCGCTAACCTTTCTGTTCAATTCAGCCACCTCTTTCCTAAAGGCATCTAAAGCTTCCGGGTCCTTTGCGATCAGGGTCTGGTTGTTCAATGCCTTCACGTTGAAATTAGTGGCACCCACCAACGTTTCCGAAATACCGTTCTTTAGGAGAACCACTTCAACCGAGTATGTTCCGGCAGGCACGAGGAATCCATTGTTCTTGTTCTGTGTTCCATTCGTATTAACCGGATTGGTCGCTTCTCCTCGGAGGTTCCATGAAATCCTGGAAACTCCCTTAGACGGTGCGGAGATGAGTCTGCGTACTTCCTTTCCCTTGCTGTTCTTAATAATGTAAATAAGATTCGCAGGCTCGTCCATCTGCTCTTTTTTCAACTCTTCAAAAGTAGGGTAGAATACGTCTTTTTTATTTTTTTCAAGTGTTGATTCGTTCTCCTTTCGAATATCCTTGAGGCTTCTGTATTCATCCTTGATATGCAGGGTAAATACGGCACCGAATTCCGGATTTGCAGCGGACCAAAGATTGGCACCTTGGAATCCCGTGCCTTCCAATCCAAGTGGATCTGACTGAACGTATAGCAAAGCATCCTTCACCGGGAAAAGGTGCGCTTTTTTATCCAGGTTCTCCTTTTTCAGGTCTCTTAAGGCAGAATAATTGTCCAGAACATAGAATCCTCTTCCGAAGGTTGCAGCTACAAGATCGTTCTCTCTTTTCTGAATGTCAAGGTCGTAGACTGCTATTGTTGGCAAACCGGATAGTTTAGTCCAGTTCATTCCACCATCATTTGAGAAATATGCACCAAACTCAGTGCCTGCGAATAATAGATTCGGATCTAAGTGGTCTTGTTTGATACAGTATACTGATCCTCTTTCAGGCAGATTTCCCGTGATCGAAATCCAGCTTTTCCCTTTGTCCGTACTTTTCATTAAATACGGTTTGAAATCACCCGACCGATGATTGTTGAAAACGGCAAATACCACATTTTCATCAAAATTCGATGCCGTGATCATATTCACGCGCGTATTTGCCGGAACTCCCGGAAAGCTCGGGTTCTTCGTCCAGGACTGACCATCATTCTCAGAAACCTGAATCAAACCGTCATCGGTTCCAGCGTACAAAAGTCCTTTTTTCTTAGGTGATTCATCAAGCGCAACGATATTGCCGTAGATCGTAGTTGAAGCATTTTTCATAACTACATCGAGTGGCCATACCTGTCCCATTACTTTTAACTTGTTTCGGTCGATCTGTTGAGAAAGGTCTGGTGAGATCGTGGACCAGTCATCTCCTCGATTGGTTGATTTAAATACCTTGTTGGCCGCAAAATAGAGTGTTTTGTGATCATGCGGAGACACCAATAACGGTGCATCCCAGTTCCACCGGTAGGCAGCTTCACCTTTCCCTGGAATTGGCTGAATATATACCTTTTCTCCGGATGCTTTGTCGTGTCGTACCAGCCAACCATACTGCGCCTGAGCATAGGCAATGTTCGGGTCTGTTGGGTCACAGGCAGATTCAAAACCATCACCGCCGTTTGTTATGAACCAATCCGAGTTGAGGATCCCTGCAACATTCGTACTTCCGGATAAGCCACCCATTGAGTTGTTGTCCTGCGTCCCACCGTATATGTTGTAGAAAGGATAAGAATTATCGGTTACTGCCTTGTAGAACTGGATGATCGGCAGATTCGAATAATATTTCCACTGTTGTGCGTGATTATACGTTTCATACATGCCTCCGTCACAACCAACCAACCAATGGTCGGTATTGTTAGGATCGATCCAGATCGCATGATTGTCCACGTGTTTCTGATGTTCCCCGGTCATCTTGAAATTCTTTCCGCCATCTTCAGTGTGATGCATGTAGGTATCCATCGCAAACACTTTATCCTTGTTGTAAGGATCACAGATGATCTCCTGATAATAGTTACCGCTGGTGCTGAAGCCACTCATTTTAGTCCAGCTTTCACCTTTATTGGTTGAACGGAAGAACCCTCCTTTGTCTTCTCGACCTTCAACGATAGCGTAAACATAATTTGGATCAGCCGGAGAAATAGATAGACCAATTCTTCCCATATTTCCTTTGGGAAGTCCCGAGGAAACTTCTCTCCAGGTTTTTCCTCCGTCGGTTGATTTGTAGATGGCTGATTCAGGACCACCTCCAATATAGGTCCATTCATGTCTTCTGCGCTGATGTGCCGCTGCGTAGAGTATAGATGGGTCTGTAGGATCGATTGCTATCTCCGAAATTCCCGTTTCATCCGATATAAATAGCGTTCGTTCCCAGTTTTTTCCACCGTCTATAGATTTATAGACTCCACGCTCTCCTCCGGAACTCCATACCGGTCCATATGCAGCTACCCAGACGATGTTCTCATCCGTCGGATGAATGAGTATATTACCAACGTGCTCGGATTTCTTCAATCCCATGTTGGTAAAGGTTTTACCTCCATCCAGGGATTTATAGACTCCATCACCGTAGGCAACGGAGCGCTGATTGTTATTCTCTCCCGTTCCGATCCATACAGTGTTCGGATTACTCGGAGCCAATTCAACACATGCGATCGAAAAAGATCCGTAATTGTCAAAGATCGGGGAGAAGCTGGTGCCATGGTTAGTGGTAAGCCATACACCGCCGCTTGCCGCTGCAACATACCACTTGTCATGATTCTTTGGATGCACAGCTATATCGGCCACACGACCGGATGTCAGCGCCGGCCCTACCATTCGGAAGCTCATACTGCCGACAGTTCCGGCATCAAATAATTGTGTAGTAGCAGTACTTTTCGTGTCTTTCTTCTGAGCGATTGCAGGAAAAACCAGTAAGAATCCTAAAAGTGGTATGAAGATCTGTTTTCTCATCGTAAAAATTTGGACTAAAATACGTTTTCAATTCCGAATAAGAAACCGATACATTGGGAAGTTTTCAATTTTTAAAGCAAGTTCTGAAGTTCGGGATGCGTATCCTACTTTCTCCAGTTATTTTCACACTATTTCGTGTAACCTTTGAAGCGCTTTTTCGATATACGATTTTGGGTACGGTATTTGATTTTTAACCGTGTTTTTGACATTGTAGCAGAATATGAAGCACTTTTATCTCTTATTTATTTTCGGTGGTGTAGTGTTGGGTTCGTATGGTCAGGAGGAGGACGAATCATGTTTGCCGCCTTCCAAAAAAGTGCTCAAGTTAATAGAGAACGGAGCGTTGGCCTCTGATGCTAAGACAGCTGTCGATAATTTCACAGAAGCCATGACCGCCGCACCGGACAATGCAATGGTTTATTATGAATACGGTATGTATGCCTATAATGCAGGCCTAAATTATTACGACCGTCAGTCAACTCCTCAAATGGGTGATAAGAGCTTTTCGAAGGCGGAAGAATTGTTCGCCAAGGCATTGGAATTTTGCCCGGATTATCATGCGAATTGTAGCTACTACCTGGGTGTCATTAACTTCACGCAGCAGGATAAAACAGAAGCGGTAGAATGGTTCAAAAAGTTCAAAGCTTTCAAGAATTCCGATAATTCGAGGTATCCGGATGATTACGACCAGAAATTGAAGGATGTGAATGAGGTCTTGAAAGATTTGGAAGCTGAACAGGAATTAGTGACCAATGCGGTTCCATTTGCTCCGCAGATCGTCCGAAATGTCAGCTCAGAAAAGGATGAATATTTCCCCATGATCTCTCCGGATAATGAATTGATCTTTTATACCCGCAAACTGGACAGAGCAAACCTTGGAGACCTTGTCTCAAATGTGGTGGAGGAATTTACTTTTTCACAGCGACCGGATATTCAGACTGACTTCAACAAAGGGGAACCTCTGAAGCCACCTTTTAATGATGGCACATTCTCGAATTACGGCTCTGCGACTCTTTCGGTGGATAACAAAGAAATGATTATCTGTGCTTGTAAAAAGGAACAGGTTTATCAGGCTGATTATTTGAATTGTGACCTCTACACAACAACGTATGAGCGCTCCGGTAAAGGGGGAAATGATTTCTCATGGACACCGTTAAAGAACATGGGACCTGGTATCAATACCAAGGATGGTTGGGAGGCACAGCCAACACTTTCTTCTGATGGGAATACCTTGTTCTTCACGGCAGCGCGCAAATCGACGCGGGATAATGATATTTTCATTGCCAAAAGAAATGCTGACGGTACATGGGGGGAAGCCAGACCTTTTGATGAGATCAATACGGATGGTAAAGATAAGAGCCCCTTCCTGCATCAGGATAGTGAAACCCTTTATTTTGTTTCTTCATGCACGGATACACGCAAAGGTGTTGGGGGATTGGATATCTTCTATATCCGGGAAGACAAGGGGAAATGGTCACAACCGAAGAATATCGGGTATCCCATTAACTCCAAGGAGGATGAACTTGGATTGTTCGTGTCGACTGATGGGAAGATCGCGTATTTTTCTTCGCGAGTTGGTGGAAACTGGAATATTTATTCTTTCGAATTATACGAGGAAGCTCGTCCAAAAGCTGTTGCGATCCTGAAAGGGGAATTGAAAGATGAGAAAGGAGATCCGGTGAAGGATGCAACGATCGAGATCGCTTATGCAGGTTCCAATGAAGTGACCCAGGTGAAAGTGAATGGAGATGACGGAAAATATGCAGCCGTTGTGAAGGTAGACACGAAACAGGATGTAATGGTAACAGTGAAGAAGGAAGGTCATGCGTTCGATTCCAAGCTGATAGCGAAAGAAGACATCAAACCTGAAAAGGTTTCCATTAAAGGAAATAACCTGACG
>JBKCJG010000114.1:0-11600 GCA_046301895.1 Flavobacteriia bacterium | reverse complement strand
CAGGAAAATACACCGTGATAAGCGTTGATACTGACAATAATACTTCAAGAAGCCATTTAACAATCCGATAAGAGAACGCAGATCTAGACCACCTTCAATCTCTAACCACCCGTTCATTCGAAGCGGGTGGTTTTTTTATTTCACGCGGGTCTGATTCTGATCTAGCTGATCATCCCTGTGCAAAACCGATCGCAAAATCTTCAAGCCTTCTGATCTCGGCATGCATACACATCAGATTTTCCATCAGCAGTTCTCTCAGAAGGTTCAGGTAATCCGTGCATGTCTTTTCATCTACTGCACTTACCATCAGGGGTGATCCCGACAAACGGGACCTCAAATCCTTCGGCATAAATCCATGTGCACTTTTCACTAAGTGTGGTATGTAAGCCGATTGGAATCTACCGGAAAACTCCAGCAACATATTTTCCTTAAAAGCGCTCCAATCATCCCTTTCGATGCGGAAACAATTCTTACTGAAAACCTCTGTCTCCAAGCTGAAAATATTGATCATTGCAACACTTTCATCCAGTGCAGCGGAAAGATCCTTCCATTTCAGATGGAAACTTTCGGAGTCGAAAACGGGTATGATTACAGCGCCACAGCACATTCTTTTGAAAAAAACGCGATGATCATCCTGTCCGTGAATACCATTGTATTCGACAGTAGCATCTCTTCCCAGCAGTGTGCGAATGGTCCCATCTCCTCCGGGATGAACCGATAGGAAGTCCGAGACATCATAGATCTTTCCTTGAATGGCAATTAACTTTCGATCATCTGATAGATCGTTTTGAAACGCTATTTCAGAAAGAAGAAGATTCTTCATGATCCTTTTGTTTTTCGCTCTTTTCTGGCATCTTCGAGGTGTTGATGGACGATCCTCCATTCCGTGTGATCTGCACCTTTTCCCGAATAACCACCGATCGTTTCCGACCTGCCCACCTGAAATGCAGTTTGAAGAAAACCGTATATTTTTTTTCGGTGGTTGGCTAAAAATCCTTCCGGTCCCGAGTATGCATCAACGAATTCATTGAGTGCAGCGGTAAGAACTTCGTTGTTCCGTTTCTCCACGTATTCATTGATCGTATGAGATTCGAGGGATTCAAAATAACTCAGGATTGCGGGAGGAAAGACGCTTCTGATCTTCAGCGCCTCCATGCCAAGCTGACTATTGTATTTTTCCCGACCGAATGCAATATCGAGGAGGTGAAACGTCGGAAAGGCTGCACCGCTTGGGCCCGGGATTCCAGTCTTTATCGGCACAGCAAAAGACATCATCGTTTTTGCAAAAACAACAGGATCCATTCTATGGGGACTATTCTTCGAGGATGTTATCTTTTGAAAACTCACCTTTGTCAGTTGGTTCATGCATGCGGTAATCTCTTTCAAGAGGTGGGATATTCTCTCATCCTCTTCCAGAAGCATCCTGTCATAGATCTCTGTCACCAACCCAATAATGGGTGCAGAACGAAATAACATCTCAGTCTGGGTGAGGTACAGCATTCTTTCCTCGGTATTATCGAAGATCGGGAAGAGCAGTTCCATATTTTCAACTGTACGTTCCGTGGAAGCCGCATTTTTGAATTTCCAATTGTATGCAACCAGATCGAAATAGGTCATCACCGGAAAAGGTCTGTGCAATCTTTCACATACTGTCGCCCAAGGCATCAAAATACTTTTCGGCAAGTCCTCCTGCGGGACAAAATCTTTATCAGCCCTTGCATACCCATGTGCCAAAAACCCGAGTAAAATAGCAGCGCGATGAAGGTACTTATCCGGTAAAAGGATTGGGTCAACATCCAAAACCGGCATGTTATCCAGCGCACTTCTATAACGGAGGGATCGCATCAGTTCAGGGGTTGCGGCAGCGAGATCGTCCCACATTTTATAATGGGCAGGTAATTGCAACAACGGTTCTGAAGAAGGCAGGAATCCATGTGCCCGTGAAATGATCCCCTGATTCTGATGACCAAGGTCCAGAGCCTGACGCTCAATAGCATCTAAAATATGATGAGCTTTCGAATGCATCATTGTCTTCTTCAGTTTTCATTGCATTAGCCGGTCTTCAAAAGTATGGCAAAGAAATTAAATAAACGTGTTTTTACCGGAAACATAAGCAGGTGATTTTCTGGATGACGCAGCTTATTCAGAACCCTTGCAAGGTTGCAAAGAATTCATTTCGGGACTCGATCTTCGGAACTTTGTGGTGTAATTAAAAACTATACATCATGAAGAACAAACGAACATTGTATCATTTCATCCTCGACAGCAGTGGATCAATGAGCGCAGACCGTGTGAACACGGTGAACCTTTTCAACAAGCAGGTAGCGACAGTCCGATCACTGGCCATTACCTATCCTGAACAAACATTTCTCACGGGTCTGACCATTTTTAATGAACGGATCAACCATCTTTTAAGGGAGACACCCGTTCACAAGCTGATCGAGCTCAGCCATGACAGGTACCGTCCGGAAGGGTATACCGCATTGTATGATGCCATTGGTGAATCCGTTAACGGGATCAAGGAACGATTCGGAGCGTCTATAAACAACGGAGAAATGTCTGTGGTGGTGATCATACTAACCGATGGCCATGAGAATGCAAGCCGGAAATATGATCAGCGCATGATCGCAGCCATGATCGATGAATTGCAGGCAACAGATGGTTGGACCTTCACTATTCTGGGAGCAGATTTCGATATTACGCAGGTGTCGGACGGGATGAACTTTGACAGACAGTACGCCTTCAATTATTCCAAGGCTGATTTCAAGGCAATGTCGGATGATATGGAAACCTCGTTGCGCTCCTATGCGGACAGTAAATCAAAAGGGATCATCGATAAGAATTTCTTCAAAAAAGGGTGATTCCATTCGTAATTCATTATTCAACCATTAAAAAATCAACGCCATGAAAAGATACACGAAGATCAAAACTTTCTACACACCCAAGCAGGTGTGTAGAAAGGACATTGAGGACAAAAGCACTTCCAAGTCACCGCTTAAACCGCTGTTACTTATGAACTATTTGAATGAGAACGGTTTTTCCGGGATCATTGAAACGTTCGCGGATTTCCAACCATTCCGTAAAGCCGACTTTCTGATCGCGCACACCAAGGACTATGTGAATGACTTTTTTGAAGGCGGATCTCTTGCTGAAATGAACGGTTTACCATGGAGCACAGAACTGGTGGATTCCGTCTGTTACACGAACAGTTCGTTGTACCATGCGATCCGTTACGCCTGTGTACATCCCGAAACATTGACCTTTAGTCCGACATCCGGGTTTCATCATGCCATGCCCGACAGTGGTTCGGGATTTTGCACGTTCTCCGGACAGGTGATCGCGTCGCTGAAACTCTACCGTGAAAAGGGACTTGTCGGTGCTTACCTGGATCTGGATGGACATTTTGGTAACAGCATCCCAAATTCCGCTTCCTTTTTTCCGGAAGTGAACGAGGCCATCAGGATGAACATCAATCCAAAATATCGTCATCAGGAATACCTCGAAGATCTGGCAAGGGAACTTGAAAAATTATTCAACCTGATCCGCGAGGGGGAGGTCGACTATGTTGTGTGGTGTCACGGTGCCGATTCGCACGAGTGGGACGACTTAGGTTATCAGTGTACCACGGAAGAATGGTTTAGGGCATCGGAAATGTTCTACACCGGGATCAGTGATCTGGAAAAGGAATTGGGAAGGTGCATCCCTGTGACATTATCTCTTTTCGGCGGATATCGCCGGGATGATTATGACAGCGTATTGAGCTTGCATGCCGGCGATCTTAAGTTGGCAGCGCACATTCTGCTGGGTCAGGAACTGAGCTATGAACCCCAGGTAAATCCTAAACTAATTCGAAAGAATTTCTTATTATTGAATGATGAACGTTCATCTTCTCCGATCAAAAGAGCTTAACATTGAAAAGTACCTCAATGTGTTGAACCTGCTGAATCAATTCAGCGGGCCGATCCGCTTTTTACCCGGTGAGTCGGCGGTGGAGATCCGTTCGCTCATGTCAAGGATCTGGGAAAACGAGGAGGATTTTGAGAAGAAGGAAGAGCGGGTTCTTAGCAAGATGTTTCCTGAACCAACAGCTGAAGCAAGTATGATATTCCCTCATGAAGAGCGTTATCAGACCTGGGATTATTTCTTCTCCAAATGTACGGCATACCGCAGGCAGAATAATATTCCCGCAGAGGACCATGTTTTTCTTTTGACCGATAATGGAAATGAGCACAACTGGTTCGGTGCGATCGGTCCTTCGAACAGGGACTATTTCATTCAAACCTCAGGGTGGCAGTATTATTTTGGAGCGCATGTAGATGAACGCTTCCCGATCGCTTATGAGGTAGCGATCTGGATCATGCGGCAACTGATGTTCGATAAGCGGGAGAGCATCCTTCAGGGCGTGCACAAGGACACCCGGGGTTGTGGTAATGATTTCTGCAAGGATAAGAAAGACATCATTCTCAAAATGCGGACTGCGGATCTTTGTCCTCAGTGCATGAACATTCTGGAGAGTAAAGCCATCTCACCACTTATGGTTTCGCAACTATTCGGGATCATGGATGGAATCCGTTCGAGCATGACTTTCCGTGAGCGCGTAAGGATCATGCGTAAACCCAGCAGGATGGAGTTACGTGGGTATACCAGCCGGATCTTCCTTACCGACCTTGGAGATCTCGAATTGCGTTTCAACCCGAAGGAAAAGACGATCTATCTCTTTTTTCTGAACCATCCCGAAGGTGTGCATCTCACGTCGCTTCAGGATCACCGATCAGAGATACGTGAATTATATGAACGCTTTACAAGTCAATACGAACAAGTTGAGATAGCGCGTTCCATCGATCGACTTGTTGATCCGCTCGATAACGATATTAACGTCGTGCTTTCGCGGATCAAGCGCAAACTAAAAGACGCTGTCGGAGAAGAACTCCTGCAGTATTATCACATCGATGGGCCGCACGGGGGAGATAAGCGGATATCGATCGACAGAGAGTTTGTGACGATTGAGGACTAAGATTCACCCTCCAGAACGAAGAAGATCGTGATGGCGGAAAGGCTAAAAGATGTTAATACTGTTGAACCCTCTTTGCGTTTTCATTAGCTTAGAGAATCAATCCACACAACACATACGAACAATGACATTCTGGGATTACTTCTTGTATTCAATTTTGTTCCTTGCCGGAGGACTCCTTCTTTATTTATTCCTGGTGATCACTTTGCTGACAATGGGACTTCGGAACAAATTTGCTCCGCCGGTAAAACCAACTTCCCTGCATGACAGGATCTTTGACCGGGTTGTTATCATACTGAAGCGGTATGCACGCTATTTCAAGATCAGTTATTACGCGGTCAATATCATCCTTTATTTTTTCCTCGTTCCATTTACCTGGTTGATCTTACTGGACCTGCTCTTTGACTTTCACTATCTGAAAATAGCATTTGTGCTGTTCTGTATCATTTTTGCTTTCTATTGTAAGGATTTCGAGGCATTTTCCCTGAGCTTATACAAGCGATCTGTTCAATTTCTGAATTACTTCAACCGCTTTGGGAGTAATTATGTTGTAAGTTCGGTTTGGATCTGTGTGGCCGTTCCTTTGCTGATCTATGCGTTACTGCTCTTCTTGGTTTTGCGTTGAACTCTTTATTCCCAGCTGAATTAAAACTTGATCATTCTTTTTGAGATACGGGTTCCTTCGAATTCACAGTACAACCAGTAGTTGCCAATTGCCAGCCCATTGGTATTCAATACAAAAGGCGAAGCAGGCTGTGCAAGTTGTGCAAGTTTTCTTCCGGTTGCATCGTACAGGGTAAATGTGAAATCTTTATCGCCCGGAAGATTGTGGATAATGAGCGGGTTTCCCTCCGTTGGATTCGGGAGAATTCCCACCTGCAGTTCCCAGTCAGTAATCAGTACTTGTTTGGTACTTGTTGCTGTGCAGCCCATTGCATCCGTCACAGTAAGCGTGATCGTATAATATCCTTCCGCGGCAAAGACATGCGTTGCCACTTCCCCGTACTGCAGTCCGGTATTATCACCGAAATCCCACTGGTATTGACCATTGGGGCCGTTTACTCCAGTAAATGAATAGTTCACATCCCCCGGGACATGTAACACCTGCACGATCGTTGCATCGGGAGCAGCGATATCCACCTGCATCGGAAGATGGTTATAGCATCCAAAGGCATCTGTCAGTTCCAGAAGATAAAGTCCTGCGCTATCGAGATAGATCTCCGGTGTTTCCGGGCCCGGTTTCCAATTATACGCATAGTCAGGATTGTAGGGCGCAGTATAAATTGTTCCCGCACAAACCAGCGTATCCGCAGGGATAAGCAGTTGAGGGATCACAGCACCAAACGGTTGCAGGGTATTATCAATCCAGTTCAGTCTGTTGGTCAATAGCGTTTTTAAGCTCAGGATCTTTCCTGCGTAAGTCTCTGAACCCAGTGTCTGCCAGACGGAAAAATTGCGGCCGGCCGGACCTTGAAACAGGGGTGCAGCGATACTGTCAATAAAGGCC
Organism: Flavobacteriia bacterium; assembly: GCA_046301895.1. Taxonomy (GTDB): domain Bacteria; phylum Bacteroidota; class Bacteroidia; order Flavobacteriales_D; family Crocinitomicaceae; genus M0103. Next base: position 5,082 of record JBKCJG010000114.1, on the reverse strand, counting down.
ATGAACTCTTCGGTTCTGAAAACGTCTTGTCTCAAGCTGAACCAGCGACAGGCCAGCTCGTGCCTGTAGTTACTGTCGGAGTACATTCTGGACCACCAAAACGGGAATGGCCATCCGAGATGTGTATTTTCCCATACCCATCCGGAATTTGGGTCATTTGCCAAGGCTCGGTCATAATCCCATGGCGGACCAATGCACAGCTTGCCACCATCCGTGTCCTTTTCTTTGTACATGTATGTGCTGCGGCCATAACTGTCGTAGTTCATTGTAAATTCATTGACGATCAGAAAGTCAATGAAGGTACCCACATCGATCCATTTACGGTAGCTGGTAGCCGTATCCATGAAAGCTGGAGAATTGAGCGCATTCTCAAACGAGTCGACGTATGTTTTGATGTAGTCCCCCTGAATCGGAAGAATCGAATCAGCCTTTGGATAGACGTATTTGAACTCAACCGGAAGATTACAGGTTGCATAATTGATCGGCTGATAGTTTGAATTCCAGGATCCGGGATCGCCGTTGATGTTCATTTCAATGATATAGCCCCCTGTTAGGTCACTACCAACCGTATCAGCGGTTGTTAGCTTGGCAATATCTACCCGGTTCTTATCGCGTTTTACTTTTTCAGTCAGCGTGTAAATCCCGATATAATTCCCATCCAGAAAGACCTCACAGTGCCGTGTCCTTGGGGCATATCTCCCCATCCTTCGGGCGAATTCGTACGCAATTGTATTGTTCAACAAGCTGTTGTCGAGGTATTCAGCCTTGAAGATCCAATCGTTTTCTGCGGGTAAGCCCAAAAGCGAGGTGTCCATGTCATTCCCAAGATTGTCGATCAGGTCAAAATCGTAGTTCTTCTTGGGGTATAACGGTCCGGTGAATCCTTGCCATTCCACCATGATATTTCCTTCGTAAGCCAGGATCGACTGATCGGCAACGTTCAGCTGACCGGGTCCGTTGTCAATAATCTCCATGTGAACGGGCACCTTTACGTCATTATTGATCGGATCGCTGATGGTAGTTAGCTTTACAATCGGAATCACACTGCTGAGAGCACCGTCGTAGGAGATCGTAAAAGGAATTTCTGAGGCACACGTCGTATTTTCTTTGAGGCCGATCTTGATCACGTAGGTTGTTCCCGCGGCGAAGAGGGCATCAATATCCGCCTGCAGTCCACAAAGCGCATTATCGTCATTAAAATACAAGGCACCTGCACCTGATCCATTGTAATCCACGTTTGCACAGTTGTTGTAAACCCACAGTTTCGTGTCACAACCAGTAGCATTACAGGTACTTATTGAATACATGCCTGTCTGGTCCGGGGTGAATGCATAGAACACATTTTCCTGAGGAGCGGCGGTACTACCAAGTGCCGTGGGCAGCGGATCTTCACAAATAGTCCCAGGGTCGCAATTGAAGGAATGGGATGCGAGGTAGGTGAATTCCCCACCGCTTGCCACTTCTGTTCCATCCAAGGAAATTACATAAGCGCCATTCCCGTATCCGCAACAAATCCCATCCCCGTAGCTGTCGTGAATATCGAATCTGATGCATGCAGCAGTATCCACACACACGACATCACCCAAATAGTTCCCGCTAGACACCTCGATTCCATCACTGAATAAGTTCCAGGTTGTTTCATCCGGGTATGAATCCGGAATGATATCGATCTGTACGGGCCATTGACCTGCCGGACATTGCGAAAAAGCCGAAGCCGAAAGCAGGAGCAGGGACAAACCAAGGATACTGATTACTCTTGTCATCAGGCTAAAATTAATCAATTCCCTTGAAATTTGTGCAGAGATACCATCTAAAACCTGATCTTTCAAATTTTGAAAAATCATTTTCCATGCGTACCTTTCGAGGTAAAATTCGAACCATGAAGTCGTTATTCATTGTATGTACCTTTTCACTACTCTCCATTCAACTTCATGCACAAACCATGTATTTCCCTCCATTAACAGGGAGTAGCTGGGATACGATAGCGCCTCAGACCTTGGGGTATTGCCAGCCAAAAATTGATAATTTGTACAATTTTTTGGAAGCGAACAATTCCAAAGCATTCATCTTGTTGAAAGACGGAAAAATCGTTTTAGAAAAGTACTTTGGAACCCATACGCCAACTACCGTTTGGCAATGGGCATCAGCAGGAAAAACGATCACCTCGTTCATGACGGGAATCGCCCAACAGGAGGGACATTTATCCATTACGGATACCACCTCCACCTATCTTGGTGCGGGTTGGACGAATTGCACACTTCAGCAGGAAGAGAAGATCACGATCCGCAATCAGCTTACGATGACTTCCGGTTTAGACGATGGTGTTCCGGACCATTATTGTACACTTGCCATCTGTTTGAATTATCTAGCTGATGCGGGGACGCGCTGGGCCTATCATAACGGTCCTTACACGCTGTTGGACAGTGTGATCGAAAATGCTACAGGACAAACGCTGAATGCCTACACCACACAAAAACTGAAAATCCCTACGGGAATGACGGGCGCATTCTATCCTGTCGGCTACAACAATGTGTTTTTCAGCAATGCCCGTAGCATGGCTCGTTTTGGTTCTTTGATCCTGAACAAAGGGAACTGGAACGGGAACCAGATCATGACGGATACGGCATATTTCAACGAGATGGTGAACACCTCACAAAACTTGAATAAATCCTATGGTTATTTATGGTGGCTGAATGGCAAGCAATCGTTTATGGTCCCAACGTTGCAAACCGTATTTCCCGGATCAATGAGTCCGAATGCACCGTCGGATATGATCTCCGCGATTGGTTCAGGAGGACAGTTCTTAAATGTGGTTCCCAGTCAGAATCTGGTTTGGCTGCGCATGGGTGAGGAACCGGGCAATTCGAATGTACCTTTTCTTCTGAATGATGCTATTTGGGTGTATGTGAATGATCTGGTTTGTTCCACTTCGGGAATAGAAGCGGAAATCTTACGCGAACAAATTCAGGTCTATCCCAACCCGGCGCATGATCAGCTTACCATCACTTCAAAAAGCGATGCATTGGGAACAATCATTCTCTACAATCAACTGGGAGTTAAGCTACTGGAATGCCATTCCAATAATTCGTCGGTTACGCTGGATATTTCCAGTTTTGAAAACGGAATTTACGTAATCGAATCATCAAATTTCAAGAAGAGCCTGTTGTTTGTAAAACACGAATGAACTGGTTCGAGAAAAAGCTCCTGACCAGTTCGGCAATCCGGCTTGTATCGCTTTTTCATACTTCGCTGCACAGCAACCTATTTCAATCTGACGTTTGTTTTACCCTTACCGGCAGAACCTTGAACCAAGGGATTGAGATCCGCTCATTGCCACTCTGCTCTTGAGAATACTGCTAAAGCAAGATCTTGCAATTCGAAAGTATCCCCGCGAATCAAAATTCACACTCTGCCTGAACAAATCTGCAAGAGCGAGCGGCATCACTGCCGCCTACCAGTTTATCCATAAACAGTGAAGTCACTGCAGATTTCAGAATCTACCGTAACCAGATTCGTGTTGCTGAAGAAAATCATCTCTTTCTTGAACTATTTTTCCAACTTACCGGACTTCTAGTATCTTTACATAACTTACTATTAACTATGTTCAGATTCATTTTCTTCCTGACCTTATTGATCTCGGGCACTGCTATTGCTCAACCCAACTGCAATGAGAACCAATTCGATGGAAACGTTACGTATAATTTCGTCAGCGACAACTCCGGTAATACCTACAGGACCGTCCTTATCGGCGGACGGGAATGGTTTGCGGAAAACCTTCGAGCATTCCGTTATCTGAATGGTGATACGATCACACAGGTCTCGTCCATCACGCCAGATGAAAATTTATTGAAAAACGGTGCCTGGAGTTATTATTCGGATAGTTCTCAGCTTGATTGCAGTCGTGGTAAACTCTATAATTTCTATACGGTTGTTGATGAGCGAGGTCTTTGCCCGAGTGGGTTCAGGGTTGCGAGTTTTTATGACTGGGAACAGTTGATTCAGTCAATTGGCGGTGCTTCAAATGGGTTAAACCTTATGGAAACTGGAAGCAGCCATTGGGCCAATTCAAATCCTGGAGCAACGAATTCAACAGGCTTTACCGCTGTTCCGGCAGGAGTGATCGATGGCAATGGTGATCTGTGGCAATTAGATACCGAAACCTATTGGTGGACTGCTTCATTTGGAACAAATACCATTAACCAGTATACATCTCAAAATTTTTTCACAAAAAGACTTGGATCCAGTAACGGGTATTTATACACGCTAGGAGATCCGAACCTCAGAAATCTCCAATCAATCAGGTGTGTAAGAACTGACACTACGGTGAATCATAAGCCAGTCTTGTCACCCCTTGTGATTGATTCGGTCGGATTGTACTCCGTTCGCATCAATTCCGATATTTCAAATGACGGTGGTTTGCCCATCCGTGTGCGGGGAATTGTAGTGGGAACGGACTCTACGGTTACATTGAACACCTCCTTTCGAACAATGGATGGTTCCACCATTGGTCCCGATGCCACAATCATTCATGATCTTGAACCAAACACCATCTATTATGCACGGCTGTATGCCGGAAATGATGATGAGATCGTTTTCGGGGAGCCCGCACAGTTTACCACTGAAACAGTACAAATCTCGCTGCCTTCCTATATTCCTGCTTCAGGAAATAAGGGATACTGGCCGTTCAATGGGAACGCCGACGATGAAAGTGGGAATGAGCGCCATGGAACCGTTTATGGTCCTCAATTAACTACGGACAGATTTGGAAATCCGTCCAGTGCATATCAGTTTGGCACGTCCGAGTATATCGCAACCTCCCTTACACATTTGTCCAGTCCGACCCTTACCATTGCGGCGTGGGCAAAGACATCCTCCAGCCAGATGGAGATGACGCTGGCTTCCGCAAGAGGTGGTTCGATCACCGGTCTTTATTACAATGCAAATCAGGTTGTCGGTACGTTTGGAAATTCAGGCGGTGGATTTCATAATGGCGATTACTCTAATTCTCCGAGTAACGATGGAAACTGGCACCATGTCGCTATGTCCTACAACGATACCACAATCCGGATTTATTTTGACGGT
>JBKCJG010000113.1:0-8562 GCA_046301895.1 Flavobacteriia bacterium | reverse complement strand
AACATTCCCAGAGTCAACTGTGGGTATTGCATCGCTCCCCAACCGGTCTTCTGCTTCTTACCGGCAGCAAATGCAACTAACAAACCACCAACGATCACCAATAAACCGGCTGAAAGCCACATCATGCGTTTTTGCTCAAGCGGTTTTTTGATCGAATCTATCTCCTGCTGAATCGCTTTTTGGGTTTCAACTTGCACCGGTGAAAGTACTTTAATCACCTGTCCTTGTTCATCCAGTGAAACTTGCTCAAGATCATGCTGAAGCTGGATTAAATCCTTTGCTGAATCACTCCGGTAGCTATTGAAAACAGGAGCGAAACAAGCTGCCAATAACCCGGTGATGACGAGCAAGGTAACCATTGCTTTCTTCGCCTTTTCTGCCTTAACCTCTGCTTTCACTTCAGTAACAGAAATGCTTATGTCACCATCGATCAACTCCGCAGATTCAGCAGTAACAGAAGCTTCCATTTCTGAATTGGAATCGAACTTTCCGGAAGGAACACTTTTCGAAAAGCCGAACAGCGCTGCTACACCCAAAAAAAGTCCTCCAACGCATGCATACAAGATGATCACCTTTGAAAGTGACAACGCTTTGATCATATCTTCCGAAATCGCTGATGCTGTTCCAAATAGTGCCAGTGCCACGATCAAAGGTCCAATCGTTGTGCCTAAACTATTGATACCTCCACCGAGGTTAATCCGGTTACTTCCTGTTGATTCGTCTCCCAACATGATCATGAAAGGATTCGCTGAAGTTTGTTGTAATGAGAACCCCAAAGCAACGATGAAAAGTCCGAAAAGCATTCCGGCGAAAACGTTATTGTAGACAGAAATAATCATGGCTCCGGCACCAAGCGCCGAAAACACCAGGCCATAAACAATACTGCGCTTATAGCCCCAATGACCTACAATATCCTTCCCTATAGATGTGCTAAAAATGAACAGCCCTAAAGCTCCCAAATAATACGCCAGATAGAACGCGAAATCGATCAACTGACTCTGAAATTGATCCAGTTGAAAATAGGATTTACAGAACGGTATGAATACACTGTTACCTGCGGCGATGAAACCCCAGAAAAAGAATACAGTTGTTAGCGTAGCAAGTGCTCCGTAATTTGTTGATCTGGTTTGTTCTTCAGACATAATTCAGCTTTTAGTTCAGCCAAATTAACTGAATTTGATCCTTAAACTGCGCTTTGAGAAAGATTATTTGAACCGTCCACTATGGATAACATGCGTTTGACGGTCGCAACGATAGCAGCTGCATCAAATCCACAGTCTGCCCAAAGCTCTTCCTGGGTTCCATGATGGATGTATTGATCCGGAATTCCCAAACGCACCACTTCTGCGCTGTATTTCTGGTCAGCCATAAATTCGATAACAGCGGAACCAAAACCTCCCATTAAAGTACCATCCTCAATCGTAATTACCTTCTTGAACTTAGAGAATACCTCGTGAAGCATGACTTCATCGATGGGCTTTACAAAACGCATATCGTAATGAGCAACAGATGCTCCGATAGACTTTAATTCTTCGATCGCTTTTTGAGCGAAATTTCCGGGGTGACCGATTGTCAGAATTGCGATGTCCTCTCCGTTCGTGATCTTTCGTCCCGTGCCCACCTTAACAGCTTTCAACGGGGTCTTCCATTCTGTCATAACTCCGTTTCCTCGCGGGTAGCGGATCGTGAAAGGACCCATATTCTCCTGCTGTGCAGTGAACATTAAATTGCGCAGTTCCGCTTCATCCATTGGTGCTGAAACAGTCATATTCGGAATGTGACGCATGTAGGCAAGGTCATAAGCACCGTGATGCGTTGCACCATCGGCTCCTACCAATCCACCACGATCCAGACAAAAGACAACATTCAGATTTTGAAGAGCCACATCGTGCAACACCTGATCGTACGCTCTTTGCATGAACGAAGAGTAGATATTGCAGAATGGTATGAGTCCTTGGGTAGCCAAACCTGCAGAGAATGTAACCGCATGTTGTTCAGCAATACCAACATCAAATGCGCGATCCGGCATTGCCTCCATCATAATGTTCAACGAACATCCCGAAGGCATAGCAGGGGTTACCCCCATGATCTTATCATTCTTTTCAGCCAGTTCTACGATCGTGTGTCCAAATACATCTTGGTATTTTGGTGGCTGAGGGGACTTTGGAACGATCTTAACGATCTCACCGGTCTCCTTATTGAACACGCCCGGAGCGTGCCATTTGGTTGGATTTCCCTCTTCAGAATATTTGTACCCTGCTCCTTTGCGCGTGATGCAGTGTAGGATCTTAGGTCCCGGAATATCTTTCAGATCCTCCAGCACCTTTGCCAAACCGATCACGTCATGGCCGTCTACAGGTCCGAAATAACGGAAGTTCAACGATTCAAAAAGATTACTTTGCTTTAAAAGTGTCCCCTTCAATGCATGCGTCACTTTTGAAGCAATCGTCTGTGCGTCCGGACCAAATTTGGAGATCTTTCCAAGCATCTTCCAAACCTCATCCTTTACCTTATTGTAAGTGTGTGAAGTAGTGATATCGGTCAAATATTCCTTCAATGCTCCAACGTTCGGATCGATCGACATACAATTATCGTTGAGGATCACCAATAAATTCGCATCCTTTTCAAATCCGGCGTGGTTCATTCCTTCGAAAGCCATACCTGCGGTCATTGCACCATCGCCGATCACAGCAATATGCTGACGGTCCTTTTCTCCTTTGTATTTGCTGGCAACTGCCATTCCGAGTGCAGCAGAAATAGACGTAGATGAATGGCCAACACCAAAGGTGTCATACTCAGATTCTGATCTTTTCGGGAAGCCTGAAATACCGCCTTTCAAGCGGTTGGTGTGAAAAAGTTCGCGTCTACCCGTAAGAATCTTGTGCCCGTAAGCCTGATGCCCGACATCCCAAACTAACTGATCGTAAGGGGTATTGAAAACGTAGTGCAGCGCAACGGTCAATTCAACAACGCCCAAGCTGGCGCCGAAGTGACTGTTGCCGATCTCAGAAATTACATCCACGATATACTGACGCACCTCATCAGAGACCTGTGGCAGGTCATCTACATTAAATTTTGAACGAAGATCCGATGGAATCGTGATCTGTTCAAGCTTCGGTCCGGCTTTAAATTCTCCCATATCGTCAGTAAGATCGCTAAGTTATTGCTAAATGTTGTCTTAACAAACAAATGGAACTTTTATTTTGTTCGTATTCCCAGGGATTTTGCAGAAAGGTGTCTTTTTAGATATTCTTAACGAAAAATGGCAACAGAATAACTTCGATGACCTGAGCTTCATTTTTTTCTCTGTCGATGTAACTTTTTTCACGCAAACCACACTTACCTTTAGAACGCCATCTGATCATAAGAAATGGATAAACGCAAACAGAAAGAGTTCCTACAACTTTATGAACCGGTTCATGAACGGTTCGAGCGCTTCTGCAGGGCGCGAGTGTATGGAACCATGGACTTTCGTGATCTGATGAACGAAACGTTATTGATTGCGTTCGAAAAATTCGAAAGGCTGAGATCCAAAGAAGCTTTTTTGTACTATTTGTTTGGTATCAGTGTGCGTCTCCTGCGAAATTATCATCAACGAATAAAGGAGCGACTTTCAATGGCTGATCATGATCGACATATTGAGGATCCGTGGTCTCATCCACAAGAAGAGGCCGATGTAGTTTTTCTTCACCGTGCACTTTCAATGCTGCCTGAAGAGCAAAAGGAAGCCATCATTCTTTTTGAATTGTCTGGTTTCAGCATTAAAGAGATCGCTGAGATACAGACCGCCGGCGAATCGGCAGTAAAGCAGCGGTTAAAGCGCGGAAGGGAAAAACTGACGGAGATACTCACGTTCGATGCAACAACATTAACCAAAGAAAGAACACATGAATAAGGAAAAACACTTGGAGGACCTGTTCCGGGCTGCAAATTCGCAGCCCCCTGTTCACTCTTTTGATGAGACGAAGAATCGCCTCCTGAACACATTGGAAAATGCTTCATCATCAAGCGATAAGCCGGAAAAAACCTATTTCACACTTAAAAACATTATCATCATGATCACCTCATTAAGTTCAATCATTATCGCCGTTGTTCTCTGGAATACGAACGAAAACACTGAAAAGGCAAGAAAAGAAACGATTGTTCAGTCGGGAAATTCAGAAAAAAATCCACACGTTCCTGATTTACAACAGGTGGACGTTCATGGAATCCCAAAAGTCATTTCAGTTCCGACCTACAAAAAACAAGTATCCGTTGAAACAAAACAAGTGTATTACATCCCTGTTCTTACGGAGGATTCAGCCTCAGCCGGATATAGGATCAAACCCAGTCCTCTTATTCCGACTGTCAAGGATGATGATTACATTTTTCCAAAACTGACGGAAAAAGAGATCGCTGCAAATCACAAGAAGAAGAAGCAAATGCTGAGAGCGTTGGAGAAATTAGATAAGAAGGGATACATCCGAATGCCTTCCGGCTCCTTCGAATTTGATGGAAAAACAGTCTCAGTTCAATCTTTTATGATTCAACGTACAGAGGTTACGAATTTGGAATACAGGACCTTTTTGTTCGATCTGCTGATCCAGGGAAGAAAGGATGAATTCCTGAAAGCCAAGCCGGACCAGTCCCAATGGTCGAAAGTAAACGGGCTAACCGACTTTGCCCTCGATCCAATGGAGGAAAATTACTTCTCTCATCCGGCCTACAATGATTATCCGGTCGTCAACGTGAGCCGTGAAGGAGCTGAAATGTATTGCAAGTGGTTAACCCAGGAGCTCATTAAGGTTCTAGATACAGATGATGCTGGTAACTACAATGATGTTCGTATACCGGGAAGAGTAGAATGGGTCTATGCAGCTTCAACCAGTGGTACTGATTACCCGTATCCGTGGAAAGGTCAATTCTTGCGCAACAGTGAAGGTTGTTTTTTAGCGAACTACAAGCCTTTTGAAAACAGTTATTTCGATGATGGCGGCTTCTTTACCGTGAAAGTGGATTCCTACAACCCGAATAGCGCGGGCATCTATAATATGAGCGGGAATGTTGCTGAGATGGTGTACAATGCTCCTAATTCCAGAAAGGATCCCGGCACTGCCGGTGGCGGATGGATGAACAATGCGGAAGAAATAAAGATCCTCGGTCCTGATCCGTATTCCGGCAAAACCGATGCTCATCCAAATATTGGTTTCAGAGTAGTTATGACTGTAAAAAAAATGTAACCAGTTAATTAAAAGCCACGAATGCACGAATGAAAACTATAATAATTGCACATAAATTTCACATTCTGAGATGCACGAACGGAAAACATTCGTGCATTCGTGACAATTAAGCTTCTCTAAAATTTAGTAGTGAATTCAAAAAATCTCTTTTGTTAAATGACCTTTTTTCCTAACTTAAATGGAAAACCTAACGAATGAACCTTTTTGAAAAAGAAGAAAGCTATTATATAATTGGGAAATGCTTTGAAGTGCACAATGAACTCGGACCCGGTTTTCTTGAAATTGTTTACAAAGATGCTTTGGAATTCGAATTCAAAAACGATAAAATGCCGTTTGACAGAGAAGTCCGGTATAACGTAAATTATAAAGGAACGGCACTCAATCATCATTTTTACGCAGATTTTGTTGTCTTTGATTCTATCATTTTAGAGATAAAAGCAAAAAGCGCCATTTCAGATCAATGTATTGCACAAGCAATAAATTATCTAAAGGTTTCTGGAAATAAATTGGCCCTTATTGTAAACTTTGGGGAGAAGAAATTAACAAGTAAAAGAGTCGTTCTCTAAAACAAGCCACGAACGCACTTTCATTCGTGCATTCGTGGCTTTCTTTAATCTAATTACAGATTATCAAAGAAGTCGTTCCCCTTGTCATCCGTAATAATGAACGCGGGGAAGTTCCTGATCGTGATCTTACGAACCGCTTCCATTCCAAGCTCTTCAAAATCGACCACTTCAACGGATGTAATGTTTTCTTTCGCAAGGATCGCTGCAGGACCACCGATAGAACCGAGATAGAAGCCGCCATATTTCTGACAAGCGTCTTTCACTTCTTTCGATCGGTTTCCTTTGGCCAGCATGATCATACTTCCACCATTTTGCTGGAAAAGATCAACATATGAGTCCATTCTTCCGGCTGTAGTTGGTCCGAATGATCCGGACGGCATTCCTTCCGGTGTCTTTGCAGGACCTGCATAATACACCGGGTGATTTTTGAAATATTCCGGCATTGGTTTACCCGCATCCAGCATTTCTTTGATCTTCGCGTGAGCGATGTCACGTGCAACGATTAAGGTACCATTCAGCTTTAAACGGGTCTTGATCGGGTATTTCGTCAATTCAGCCAAGACCTCTTTCATTGGACGGTCCAGATCGATTTCAACAGGCGGTTCGAGATGCGGTGCTGTTTCAGGCAATAATCTTCTTGGGTTCTTTTCCAATTGCTCTAAGAATAAACCGTCTTTCGTGATCTTTGCTTTGATGTTTCTATCAGCCGAACACGAAACGCCCAATCCGACAGGACAGGATGCAGCGTGACGTGGCAAACGGATCACACGTACGTCATGCGTGAAGTACTTCCCACCGAACTGAGCACCGATGTGACTTTCCTGACAGATCAACTGCACTCTTTTCTCCCACTCCAGATCACGGAACGCTTGTCCTGCCATGTTCCCTTCCGTTGGAAGCTCATCAAAATATCCTGCAGACGCCTTTTTTACTGCAGACAGATTGGATTCGGCGGATGTTCCTCCGATAACCAAAGCCAAGTGATACGGCGGACAAGCAGCAGTTCCCAGGTCCTTGATCTTTTCACGGATGAACTCTTCAAGTGACTTCTCATTCAACAAGGACTTCGTCTTTTGATACAAGAAGGTTTTGTTCGCGGAACCACCACCTTTTGCCAGGAAAAGGAATTCATAAGAAGTCCCTTTCTTTGCGTAGATATCTATCTGTGCAGGAAGATTCGATCCGGAGTTCTTTTCTTCAAACATGTTCAGCGGAACGATCTGAGAGTAACGCAAGTTCCTTTCCTGATACGTATTGAAGATCCCTTTAGACAAGTATTCTGCATCATCGACACCTGTGTAGACATTTTCTCCTTTCTTCGCCATCACGATCGCTGTTCCGGTATCCTGACAGGAAGGAAGTTGACCTTCTGCAGCAACCACGGCATTCTGCAAGAGATTGTACGCCACAAACCGATCATTATCCGTAGCTTCCGGATCCTGAAGAATGTTGTTCAATTTCTGCAGATGAGAAGTTCTAAGGAAGAAGGAAACATCGGTCATTGCTTCCTGTGCCAATAGTTCTATTCCTTTTGGGTCCACTTTCAACATCTCGCGGTCACCGTATTTTTCGATCGAAACATAATCAGATGAGATCTTTCTGTATTCTGTTGGATCATGTTGGATCGGGTAAGGATCCTGGTAAAAAAAATCGGGCATTTCGTTTGTTTTTTAGATGGGATAAAGATACTTAATGAATTAAGAAATTGTGAATTTGGGATTCGGAATTATTTGCGTTTTTCACTGAATTCAAGATTCCAATCAAGCAACTTTCATACACTATCCCTACAGTATATTCGGACTACCCAACCTTCTTCCATCGTTGAGCCATTTTGAGATCTGCAATGCATTCAAAATAGACGAAAGACTTGACTGCATTGGCTTACAACAGGTATTCAACATCCCAATAACGCGTGCATCAAATTCCTTACAGCAGTGTGAATAATCGATAGGTTTACAATAATGACCCTGTTTGTTGAGAACGAAACTCACTTTTCAGAAGTGCGCCGTTTTCAACTGAAAAGATCGAATACAAAGACACTGCCCCACCGATTCATTGACATTTTACCTCACCATCTTCTGTTCAAAATGATCTCGATGCAATCATTCACCGATTTGCCACAACCGGCAACAATGTCGCACAAAATCAAGGAAGTCACATGTTTAGATTGCGGTCTTTCGTTCCATTTTATTATCTTCGCATCTTCAAATTTTTCAAGGGATCATGACAAAAAATTATCCGGAATACAAAGGCTTGAATCTGCCAAATGTGGCGAAAACTGTTTTGGACAAATGGCAGCGTGAAAGTGTATTCGAACAATCCATAAGCACACGTGAAGGAAAGACTCCGTTCATTTTCTTCGAGGGGCCACCATCAGCGAATGGTCTGCCGGGAATTCACCATGTCATGGCTCGTTCGATCAAGGATATTTTCTGTCGTTACAAGACCTTGAAAGGATATCAGGTAAAGCGCAAGGCGGGATGGGATACACATGGCCTTCCAGTAGAACTTGGTGTTGAAAAAGAACTGGGGATAACCAAAGAGGATATCGGCACGAAGATCTCTGTTGATGATTACAACAAAGCGTGTAAAGAAGCCGTCATGCGGTACACGGACATCTGGAACGACCTAACGACTAAAATGGGGTATTGGGTGGATATGGACGATCCATACATCACTTACGATCCAAAATACATGGAATCAGTATGGTGGTTATTGGGACAGCTTTACTCCAAGAACTTGCTTTACAAGGGATATACGATACAGCCATACTCCCC
>JBKCJG010000112.1:0-38738 GCA_046301895.1 Flavobacteriia bacterium | reverse complement strand
TGTCATGTCTATACTTTTTAATTGTTTGATGAGACAAAGGTAGGGTGGGAGTGCGCTGCGGATCGTTGATGTAGGTTAAGAGTTTTTATTTGGAACATGGACTTGATTCTATGAATGAAATAATCCCCCAAATCTAAACCTATGGACAGTGAGAGAAAATAAGATCAATTGGTTCCTATCCTTTAATCCATGCTCCATGCTCTCTTCTCTCTTCTCTCTTCTCCATGCTCTCTTCTCTCTTCTCTCTTCTCTCTTCTCCATGCTCTCTTCTCTCTTCTCTCTTCTCTCTTCTCTCTTCTCTATGCTCCATGCTCTACTTCAGCAGTTGCTTCTTCATCCTGCTCAACGACTCAGGAAGTATTCCCAAATACGAAGCGATCTGGTGCTGGGGTACGAGCTGTTCGATGCCGGGGGAGCGGTGGAGGAGTTCCTGGTAGCGTTCTGCCGCGCTGGCACTGATAGTCAGCAGGAATCGCTTCTGGAGCACGGTCAGGTGTTTTTGAGTGATGACGCGGAAGAATTTTTCCAGAGAAGGTACATCCTTCAGGAGCTTTTCTTTTTTCTCCCGATCGATGACCAACAGCAGACTGTCTTCCATAGCCTGAGCATTCAGACCGGATGGTTCGCCGGAGTTAAAGGAGGCAATGTCGCCGACCCACCAGTCTTTGAAGGCGAAGTAGAGCACATGTTCTAATCCTTTTAGATCAATGTAATAGACACGGAAGGTTCCTTTAACCACAAACGCTTCCAACTGACAAGTGCTTCCTTGCTCGAAGAGGTGTTTTTTCTTCTTGATCTCGATCAGGGAATAAGCCTCCCTGATCGTCTGCTTTTCCTTTTCGGTAAGATCGATCCGCATAGAAAGATGTTCGATGAGCTGATCTTTGTAAGGTTCCGTGTTCATAGGTTAAAGATACAATTTTGGTTATTCCTGAAATTGACTTGCAACAGCCCCTTGTTAAAGTTCTCCCGAATACAAATTAATTAGTGGTTCAGATGTAATACCTTCAGAACCTAAGAACAGAATTCAAAACAGCACAAGCGTTTTTCTATTGCCATACAAGAAACATCACAATGCGGCTGTATCAATTTTCAATGATAAAAACAGAAGTGTTGTGATTGAACAGAAAGAAGTTGGTGCGTACTTCCGGCTATTGTCAAAATACAATATTACAGAACATTATGATCATTCAGAATTGGCAAAATAACATCCATAAGTTCGTTCTCTCTCCAAGGCTTTAAGATAAACGCATCCAATAAGTTCTTGCTTTTAAGTTGATTCACAACTGTATCGTTTGCCTGACCTGATAGCATGATGCATTTTAATTCAGCAGGACCCGACGCGATGTTTAAAATTAATTCCGCCCCATTCATCTTATTCATTTGAAAATCAACAATGATCAGAATAAGTTCTATGGTCCCACCAAGATTGTCGTGTATGATACTCAAGGCATCCTTAGGGTCTGTATAGAACTCCATCATTATGTGCTCCACGGATAAATGCTTCTTTAACTGAAATTGAAGCATCTGAAGGATGATAGGATCATCATCAATACAGAGAATTGCGCATCTGATCTTGTCCATTTGTTCATTTTTTGAATGTCACGACAAACGTGGTTAAATCTTCATTGCTTTCAAGGTCCAAACGAGCATTATGTTCCTCAATGATCGTTTTGACAATTGAAAGTCCCAGTCCTGTTCCGGATTTGTGAGTCTTGGTAGAAAAGAATTTATCAAAGATCTTTTCTCTTAGTTCAGCCGGGATCATCTCTCCGGTATTGCTTATCGCTACATGAATGGAGTTTGATTGTTCACTTGCTCGGATAATTAATTTTCGTTCATTGCTTTGTTGCATTGCCTCAAGGGCATTTTTTATCAAGTTCGACCAAAGTTGGAATAATTTCACTTCATATCCTTTGATGACCAGGTTTGAGTCTACATCAAATTCAAGGATCACTTTATTCCGAATTTCATGGTTAAAAATGCTCAGTACCGATTGCAGCGAACTGTGTAAATGAATGTCTTTCAGAAGATCATTCTCAGGGCTTTTGATGAATGTTTTCAGATTGCCGACAACTTCGGCAGCGCGTTGGGTAGATATTATCGAACTGTCGATCAGATTACGCATATTCAGCAACATGAACAACATATTCAACGATTGTTTTCTGTTTGGCAGATCTAAAATTCTACTGATTAGTTCCCTTTCGTCGTCCTTGATCTGGCTTTGGACAAACAGCTTGGAAAGTGATTCAGTGTCTTCCTCATTGAGTGAAAATTCTGCTGTCAGTAATGTGTTGAATTTCAGGATTTCTTCCCGAACCTTGAACGTGCTTTGAAAGAATTCAAGTTTCCGTTGCTGTGCGATAGCGTAAATTGTCTGGATCTCTTCATAAGTGAGGTTCGGAATAGATTCTTCAAATAATTTTTTTACGATATAGTCGATGCTTTCCAGGCCGATCTGTGCAGATCCCAATGGTGTGTTCAGATCGTGCGCTATTCCTGAAGAAATTTCGCCAATAGTCACAAGTTTTTCCTGATCAGCAATAGATTTTGTCAGTTCGATATTCTTTCTGGTCTCAATTTCCACCATCTCCTCAAGGTAGCCATTGTAACGTTGAATATCTTTTTGGGCATTTTGAATCGTCTCGATGTACTTCGACCGCTCGAATATGTTTACAAGCATTTCTGAAAACACTTTCATTAAGTGTCTTTCATCCTTTGAATAGGCTTTTAAAGAATTTACCGAATCAAAACCAACAAATCCAATACATTTCCCACCGCTAAACATCGGCAATGCCAAAAGACTTTTAATACCTTGGGGTTGAAGGATCTCTTTGAGTGAGCCATCTTCAAGCAAGTCGACATTTTCAATGAACATATCCTGATTTTGAAAATGAAGATTGACCCAATCAGGAATATAATCAAAGGGGATCTCTTGAAGATTTTCAATTTCAGGCTCAATACCCTTTGCACACCACTCGTACGTATTTGATGTCGTGAATTTTTCGTGGTTGTATTCAAAAATATAAACGCGGTCTACCTCAAGAAATCTTCCGATAAATGCCAGTGACTCATTTATTGACGCATTGATTTTATCCTCCGTTATGTTAATATATTTACTCGAAATCTCCAGCAAAGTTTCTTGAAAATTTGTCCATCTTGCCAATTCTGAGATGTTGTGTCTTCTCAATCGGTTTCTGTTGAGAAGAGCTACTACCAACCCAAAAAGAAAAATAATGATCAATGAGCCGGTTTGTAGGAGAGTATACTTATTTTTCCGTTCTATCTCCTGTTGCTTTTTAAAGAGTTCGATCCGGTTTTGTTGATCTTTTTCTTTAGCCTTTGCAGCCATTTCGTCGATTTGTCGTGTGGCATTATCCTGAAGAAGGACAGTATTCATTGAAACAAACCTTTCCTGATAAAAATAAGCGCTGTCATATCGGTTGTCCAGTGCAAAAATTCTTGAAAGTAAAATGGATGAACGCTTGATATCCTCCTTGGCACCCACTCCATTCGATAACGCATATGCTTTCCGTAAAAAGTAGTATGCTGAATCCTTTTGATTGGCGGTCAGCTTCAATTTTCCCAACTCGATAAATGTGGAAGATACACCCTGTTTATCATGGAGCGTTTCCTTAATTCTAACCGACATGTGGAGGTGCTGAAGGGCCTTATCGGTCATCCCTTTTTTTGACTCGTAGGCCGCGATGAGATCAAGCGCAGTGGCTTCCACATAAAGATCCTTGTATTTTAAACTCCAATCATACGCCTTATTCGCAAAATCGTACGATTTTTCTGGAGATTCTGTCCTGTAGAAAAGCTGAGCCAGCAATACATAGGAATCCCCCAACGTCTGTTTACTTCCAAGTTGTAGTGCATTTTTGAAGTTTCGCTCAGCTTTTGAAAAATTGCCCTGAAACATACAGATTTCTCCTAATGAATTGAGGCAAAGAGCCTTTCCCTCTGTATTGTTCAGGGAATCGAAAATAACACTGGCTGTATTGAGATGGGTGACACTTTCTGCGTATCTGCCCTCAAGAATTGTGAGGGCTCCCAGGTGATATTCAGCAAGTGCTACTCCTGCGCCGTAGTGAATCTTTTTCCCTATTGAAACAGCCCTTTTCAAATGTGTTTCACCGGCTGTATAGTTATCCATGTAATACAGACTGAATCCCATGTCAATCAAGGCATTTACCTCTGAAACGCTATTCTTTTTGGCAAGTTTCAATTCCCTGGCAGCAAGGTTATATGCCTTGTTTATGTCCTGGAATTTTACTTTTTCAAAGGAATCGTGCAACTCAGTAGTGGCATCCTGAACCCAAACGAAAAAAGAATGAAAAAGGAGTAGTAAGAAGAGTAGATATCCTCGCATTATTAGTTAATGAGGTTTGACGGTACAAGATAAAAAGATTATTCGAAATTGATAGTATAAGATTTTTTAATAGAGGCTCTCCAATTGCAATTAGCACCAATGAAAACGGCTCGTTTTTAAGCTGTTAGGTAATTGTACAAAGTCTGCAAATTTAGTGAAGTCTTCATTCTCAAAAATTGGTCACGACGGTTGATGAACAAAAAATGAGGATAAGTTGTTGAAAGGGTAAATGTTTCATGTATCAGATTAGGCACAAACAAATCGTCAAAGCGGATCTTATCACGTGTTGGGACTTCTTCTCATCTCCGAACAATCTTCAAAAAATAACTCCTGACTACATGGGATTTGACGTGAAAACAGAAGTGCCTGAAAAGATGTATGAAGGCCTGATGATCGAATATCGCGTGCGTCCTCTGATGAATATCCCGATGACCTGGATAACTGAAATTACGCATGTAAAGGATTTTCAGTTCTTTGTTGACGAACAACGGAAAGGCCCATACAGAATCTGGCACCATGAACATCATTTCATGGAAACAGAGGAAGGTGTGGAGATGACGGATATCGTTTCTTATGAATTACCATTTGGGCTACTGGGTAAGATTGCACACCCTATTCTTGTGAAAAAGAAATTGGAAGAGATCTTCGCATATCGCTACAAGGTGGTGGAGGAATTGTTCAATAAATGATCATTCGGTGGTCACGCCATTGAATGCTGCTTCATTTTCAGCGGCATCTTTTTTGCTTTTTCTGACAATTCCGTCCATATGGTGAGCAGGGGAATAGATCGTATATAGCTTGAGGGCTTCGTTCTCACTGGCATTAATGATAGTATGTTTTGCTCCGGTCGGAACAAGCAGCGCATCGCCATCTTTGATGTCGTATTCGTTTCCATCAATAATGCACTTCCCATGACCTCCTTCAATGCGGAAGAACTGATCATTCCCCGTATGCACTTCCATACCGATCTCTTCTCCCGGTTCGAGGCTCATTAGAACCAACTGGCTGTGTTTAGAAGTATAAAGCACTCTTCTGAAATCTGTGTTTTCCAGTGCTGCTTTTTCGATATTCCCCTTGAATCCTTTCATAGCTGTACTTTTTTGTGTTTCCAATACAGCGAAGCTAGGGATCGTTTAGTTGATAAAACAGGACTTTGGTCAGCTTTTTTAAATGGACTGTAAGTCCCTGACGGTTTTCAGTGCTTCTCTGATGTGTCCTTCTGCATTTGTCAGTGAATTGAAAATACCCCGAACTGTACCATCCATGTCGACAACATAGGTAACTCTTCCCGGGATCAGGCCGAAAAGGCTTGGTGGAACGCCGAACGCTTTTCGCACTTCCTTCCCGGTATCTGCGAGCAATCGGAAATTCAAACGGTGATTTTGGGCAAATAATTTATGGGAATCGATCGAGTCGCTCGAGATCCCGATTACCTCGCAGCCCAGATCTTTGAAATCTTCATAGCTATCCCTGAATGAGCAAGCCTCCTTCGTACATCCCGGAGTTTCATCCTTTGGATAGAAATAGATCACCAGAATATTCTTGCCTATTAGTTCTGAAATGTTTAATTGCTTCCCATGTTGGTCGGGTAAACTGAATAGCGGACACTTGTCACTTATTTGAATTGCCATTGCTTAATTGTTGAGTGCTCGTTTGTATCGTTCTATGACGCGCTCGCGGGCGAATTTGTGATCCACGATTGGAGCAGGATAATCGGAGGTGCCGAACTCAGGAACCCATCTTCGGATGTATTTAAAGTCTTTATCGAATTTTTCCTGCTGATTCGTTGGATTGAACACGCGAAAGTACGGTGCTGCATCACAACCGCATCCAGCCGCCCATTGCCATCCACCAACATTGCTGGCCAATTCATAGTCGAGTAGTTTTTCAGCGAAATAAGCTTCTCCCAAACGCCAGTCGATGAGTAAATGTTTAGTTAGAAAGCTTGCCACCACCATCCTCACACGATTATGCATGAACCCGGTTTCGTTTAGTTCTCGCATCCCGGCATCGACCATCGGGTAACCGGTCTTTCCGTCACACCATGATTGAAAATGTTCTTCATCTTTCTCCCATTCGATGCGATCATACTGTTTTTTGAATGCATTGATAGCCGAATGCGGAAAGTGAAAAATGATCATCTGGTAAAAATCCCGCCAGATCAATTCGTTGAGGTAGATCGGATTTGCTTTAATGGCGTGTTTGGCAAGTTCACGAATACTGATCGTTCCGAAACGCAAGTGGATACTTAATCGGCTTGTACCCTTGATAGAAGGAATATCTCTTGTCTGATCGTATGTGGAGATAACCTTTCTAGGGAATAACCTGTCCGGGAATTCGACTTGCTGTTGGCCACTGAATCCCATTTTATTCAATGAAATGAGCGGTGTAACAGCTGCTGGTTGAAGTTTTGACAAGTATTTTTCCGTCGGATAGGGTGATAGGTAAAACGCATTGATAGCTTCCTTCCACTTTTTAGAATAAGGCGTAAAGATTGTATACGGTGTGCCATCTCCTTTCATGATCTCATTCTTTTCAAAGAGCACATGATCCTTTGCTCCGATGAGTTCGATCTTCAATTTTCCGAGTAACTCATAGACCTGCTTATCCCTGGCAATTGCTGCTGGTTCATAGTCCCGGTTCACATATACTGATTCAATAGTTTGCTGTGTCGCTAATTTTGGGATTTCAACAACCGGATCGCCGTAAAGTACGATCAGATCTGAACCATGTGAAGCGTATTCAGCTTTTAAGCGTTCAATCTCCTTGTAGATGAAAATGATGCGCTGGTCGTTTGGAGGAAGTTTGGAAAGTATCGTTGTGTCAAACACGAATACAGGCTGAACCTTCTCTGACAGTTTTAATGCTTTATATAATCCTGCATTATCGTGGATGCGCAGGTCTCGACGGTGCCAGAAAAGTGAGGTCATTTTCCGTTGTATTCCACGACGTTGTTTTCTGTTTCCCAAAGTCTGATCATCAGACCGTATTTAGCATCCAGATGAGGTCTTAACAAGTTATAGATCACCATTGAGATGTTCTCTGCGGAGGGTTTGAGTACAGCGAACTCTTCACAATCGAGGTTAAGGTTTCGATGATCAAATTTCTCAATGACAAGGTCACGAACAAGGTCTTTTAGGATCTTCAGATCTATGACAAAACCTGTCGTTGGGTCAACCGGACCTTCCAGCCATGTTTCGAGAACATAATTATGACCATGGTAGTTCGGATTACTGCATTTCCCGAACACTTCCATGTTCTTTTCATCGCTCCATTCAGGATTGAACAGACGATGGGCTGAATTAAACGTTGCTCTTCTGCAGACTTTCATGTTTCATGTAGGATGATAGTTCATCGAAATACTGTTCAATGATCAGTTTGAACCAATAGGTATACTCTTCAGGATATCTCCTGATTTCTTCTCTTGTTTGTGTTAATGACATCCACCTGAAAGCAATCGCTTCATCTGTATTCAAGTGGGGTGTTTCATCAGAAAACCCGATCACAACATGGTCCAGTTCGTGTTCAATCAGGTTATTATCAAGTGTGGCATTGTAAACGAACGAGAAACCGGTACATAGCTCACAGTCAAATCCCATTTCTTCCTTCAAACGGCGATGTGCCGCCTCCAATATTGATTCTCCCGGTGAAGGATGGCTGCAACATGTATTGGTCCAAAGACCTTCCGAATGGTACTTGCCAAATGCTCTTCTTTGAAGGAGTAATTCATTTTGATCGTTGAAGACAAGAACAGAAAATGCCCGGTGAAGCAGCCCTTTTTTATGCGCTTCTAACTTTTCCATTGTTCCGATCTCCTGATCGTTTTGATCAACAAGGATCACCTCACGAAGTAGTTCTTTTTCCAATCAGATCAGATTAAGATTGTGACGCACATATGATGTTACGAACATTCTGTACTTCTTGTTGTTCGGTATACGAACACGTTCATGCAGGATCGTATGGGCCGGTGTAGATTTTATCTTCGAAAACAATTTGTAGTAGTATATATAGGCCATGTAAACGCCGAATCTTGAATTCTTCGGCAATTGCTTGATCCCTTCGTATCCCATTCTGAAGTCGATCTCAATATCTGCCTCGATCTCCTTTTTAACTGTCGCATTGAATTCGTTCAGATCGATTCCCGGGAAATAGGTTCTTCCCAGCTCCTGATAATCTGCTTTAAGGTCACGTAGAAAGTTGATCTTTTGGAAAGCAGAACCTAATTTCATGGCAAAAGGTTTCAAGCGTTCGTATTCTGTTTCATCTCCGTGAACAAAAACTTTCAGACACATCAGACCAACTACCTCCGCTGAGCCCAGAATGTACTGCTCATATTTGGAAATATCATACTGCTTTTTGTCAAGATCCATTTCCATACTATTCAGGAAGGTTTCGATCAGTTCTGAAGGTATTTTATATTCATTCACAACCCATTGGAAGCTGTTCAGGATCGGGTTCAGTGAAATCCCCTGATCGATCGCCGTATATGTCTGGGCTTTAAAGTCATTCAACAATTCCTCTTTGTTGTATCCATGGAATGAGTCCACGATCTCGTCGGCAAAACGCACAAAACCGTAGATACCATAGATCGGTTTGTGAAGATCTTTGTGAAGGAATGAGATCCCCAATGAAAAACTGGTACTGTAACGTTTCGTAGTCAGTTGGCTCATTTCATGGGATATTGTGTCAAATAGTTGTTTCATGTGCGTTCGTTTAATAGTTCGTCGGTTTATCAGTTATTTCGCGAGATATGGCATGCTCTTTAAGGACTTGCTTTGCGACCACTTCACCGGAAATTATAGAAGGTGGGACACCCGGCCCCGGAACCGTCAACTGACCGGTGTAGTACATGTTATTCAGGTTTTTATTTTTGAGGGAAGGCTTCAGTATGGCAGTCTGACGCAACGTATTGGCCAAGCCGTAAGCATTCCCTTTGAATGCATGGTAATCGTTTTTGAAATCCGATATGCAATAACTTCTTTTGTAAATGATATGCTCACGTATTGATTCGCCGGTTCTTGCTTCGAGGCGGTCCATCAGCATGTCAAAGTACTTTTCTCTGGTTGCATCATCATCTTTGAGATCTGGTGCGATCGGGATAAGCAGGAAAAGGTTCTCTTTTCCTTCCGGTGCAACGGATGCATCCGTCTTAGATGGTGCACTTACATAAAATAGCGGTGCGGAAGGCCATTGAGGGTCTTTGTATATTTCTTTCGCATGTTGCTCGAACGGCTGATCAAAGAAGAGGTTATGGTGCTCAAGGTTTTCTACTTTTTTATCTATTCCTAAATAAAAGAGCAGACAGGAAGGTGCCATTGTTCGTTTATCCCAGTAGCGTTCAGTATAATTCGCTTTCCCGTTCATGATCGTTGATTCAGTATGCTGGTAATCTGCTCCGGAGATTAAGATATCTGTTTCAAAAGTTCCTTTCGTTGTCACAACATGCGTCACCGTTTTGCCGGAGTGTTGGATTCCCGTCACTTCATGATCGGTCAGTATTGTAACGCCATTTTCCCTTGCGATCCGCTCGAACGCTTCAATAATGTTGAACATTCCCCCCATCGGATACCAGGTTCCCAGAGAAATATCAGCGTAGTTCATTAACGAATACAATGCAGGAGTATCTTTGGGCATCGCACCAAGAAAAAGTACCGGAAATTCCAATAGTGAAAGTATCTTTTCATTCTTGAAATAACGGCGAATGTATCTTGAAAAGGAGGAGAGTAAATGAAGATTGATCAATCCTTTCAATATACGCATGTCTGCAAACTCGGATACCTTTAAACTCGGTTTGTAAACAAGGTCCTTCATCCCAACATCATATTTATAGGACGCTTCCTCCAGGAACTTCTTTAACTTAAGAGAACTTCCTTTTTCCAGAGACTCAAACCAACTGTGCAAGTCCGTTTCGCTTGCCGGGATGTTCGTATATGAATCATCCTGCCAATAAACACGGTACGAGGGATCAAGTCTTTTTAGTGTGTAGAAATCAGCTGTAGTATAACCGAATTTGTTATAGAACTGCTCAAAAACGTCCGGCATCCAATACCAGCTCGGTCCCATGTCGAAAACAAAACCATCAACAGAAAACTGCCTGGCGCGACCACCAATCGTAGGGTTTTTTTCTAGAATGGTTACATCGTATCCCTCTTTTGCTAAAAAGGATGCAGATGAAAGACTGGATATTCCAGATCCAATAATTGTGACGCGTTTACTCATTAATTCAGAGAATAGTTGTAATCGGGTAACAGGTCCATTAGTTTCTTTCTTGCGATAAAGATCCTGCTTTTCACCGTTCCGATGGGGATGCCAAGCTTGTCTGCGATCTCCTTGTATTTAAATCCTTGGAAATGCATAACAAAAGGCTCCTTATATTCCTCCTCTAATTTACTAATTTGTTTGCTAACTTCCTTTTCTGAGATCATTTTCATTGGAGAAAAATCATTTTCCGAAGGATTATTCAGTAAATACAACTCTTTGGAATGATCGAAAATAGTCCCCGACTTCACTTTTCTTCTGTACTGATTGATGAAAATATTACGCATGATCGTAAATACCCACGCTTTGAAATTCGTTTGTGGGGTGTAATAATTCCGATATGTGATCGCCTTGAGCATAGTCTCCTGAGTAAGGTCCTTTGCATCTTCGTTGTTTCGTGTAAAACTCATGGCGAATGAATGAAGGTTACTCTCCATTCCAATCAAAGCTTCGTTGAATTCAATTGTTGACATAGTAAGTTTGTTTAACATTGATTGATGTAAAGTTAAACAAAAAATGTTTAACGAAAACAAAAAAAAGTTAAACAAAATGAGATTTTTCTGAAAATCCTCATGGATCAAAGGCTTTCAGGCTCTCAAAATCATTGTCGGGGCCATTATCTCAATGCGATGATTGTGGTTGTTCAGTAACTTTTCATGGTGAGGTGAGCCCATGTAAACAAATGATATCCGCATGACGTGACAGAATGCACGGAACGTTATTCGATAAGTTATTCCGAAGCTGAAATTACCTTTATGCCTTCTTTTACCTCGCGCGCAATCCTTTGAACATCTTCCAGATCTTTTCCTGCGATGGTCACATGTCCCATTTTACGATACGGTTTTGTAAAAGCTTTCCCATAAATGTGTGGGTGAACGCCCGATTTCCCTAAGAACATTTCTAGTCCTGAATAGAATGCCGGTCCTTCGTATCCTTTTTCTCCCAAGAGGTTGATCATGGCCCCTGCTTGCAGCATGGCAGTTGATCCCAACGATAATCCAAGAACCGACCGCATGTGTTGCTCGAACTGCGAGGTAACATTGCATTCAATGGTATGATGTCCACTGTTGTGCGGTCTTGGGGCGATCTCATTAACCAGAAGGGATCCATCTTCTGTCAGAAACATTTCAACCGCCAGAATGCCGACCATCTTCAGTTTTTCGATAACAGACGTTGCAAGTTCTTCGGCTTTTTGTGCTGTCTCAGTAGAGATAGTTGCTGGTGAGAACAGCAATTCAACAAGGTTGGCTTCCGGGTTGAATTCGCATTCAACAGCGGGATAAACCGCGACCTCTCCGGTTTCATTTCGAGCAACGATCACAGAGAGTTCTTTGGTGAATGGGATCATTTCCTCAATGACTGATGGAACATCAAATGCCTTGTCCATGTCGTTGCCCGATCGGATAACTTGCACACCTTTTCCGTCATAGCCTCCGGTACGCATCTTCTGCACAAAGGGGAACGGAAGCCCCATCGACTTTAACGCATCCAGATCTTTTACAAGATGGAATCCTGCAGTTGGAATGTGGTGAGTTCGGTAAAATTCCTTTTGCGTTCCTTTGTCTTTGATCGTTCTCAAAACGGACGGCTGTGGAAAGACCTTTTTACCAAGGTGCTCCAATTCCTCCAGTGCTTCGATGTTGACGTTCTCTATCTCAACAGTCAGGATATCTTTGTCAAGACCAAAATTGTAGAGTGCATCAAAATCTGTTAGTGCACCCTGCGTAAAGCTGTGTGCGATGTGTCTGCATGGGGCATCAGGATCTGGATCCAGCACGTGAACATGGACATCGAAATTGATTGCCTCCTGAATGAACATGCGCCCTAACTGACCTCCTCCGATCATTCCCAGACGAGCAGAATTACCATACCACAACTTTTTCATGTGTCAAAGATAAAAGTGTTTTTCGGAGTGGTTGATAAGTTTCGAGACAATTATTTGGCAGTCATTTTTATTTAAATAGTACCTTTGCACAGCAAATCCGTCGATCGATGATTCGTTTAAATGATAAACAATTCGAGGTGTTCATTCGGGAAGAAGAGATCTCGAAGGAAATAGTTTCGTTGGCTCAGCGGATCAATCACGACTACGCGGGTAAAGATGTCACCTTCCTTGCAATTCTCAACGGTGCCTTTATGTTCACATCGGACCTGGTCAAACTGATCGATCTTCAATGTGAGATTTCATTCGTAAAGGTAAGCTCTTACAATGGTACTTCCTCCAAAGGTAGGGTTGATGAATTAATTGGACTGACGGCATCCGTTAGTGGAAAGCATGTTGTGATCATCGAGGATATCGTTGATACAGGAATCACAGTGGATAAAATAATTTCCCTTTTGGACAAAGAACATGCTGCTTCCATAAAGGTATGTGCCCTCTTGTTTAAACCCGCAGCCTTCAAAGGAATGAATCAACCTGATTATGTCGGTTTTACGATCCCTAACGCATTTGTAGTTGGATATGGGCTTGATTATGACGAGAAGGGAAGGAACTTACGTGAAATCTATCAAATAAAAGAGGGCTGACCTCACCATAAATGTATGTTGAACATAGTATTATTCGGACCTCCCGGAGCGGGAAAAGGAACACAGTCAGAAAGACTGATCGAAAAGTATGGATTGGTTCACCTTTCAACCGGTGATATCTTCCGTGCGAATATTAAAGGAGAAACTGAGTTGGGTAAACTGGCGAAGAGCTTTATGGACAAAGGGCAATTGGTACCGGATGAAGTAACCATCAACATGCTTCGCTCCGAAGTTCTGAAGCATTCAGAACCAATTGGGTTCATTTTCGATGGTTTTCCCCGCACCAATGCTCAGGCAGAAGCATTAGATGCATTTCTTTCATCCTTGAATACCGGGATCAGTCTCATGCTCGCTCTTGAAGTGGAAGAAAATGAATTGAAGGAGCGATTGAAGAAAAGAGCTGAGGTAAGTGGTCGTGTAGATGACGCAGATCCAAAAGTCATCGAGAACCGTATCCACGTGTATAATAACGAAACAGCCCCGGTTAAAGCGTATTATCAGGGACAAAACAAATTTGTTGCAGTAGACGGTATTGGATCAATTGATGAGATCACAGAACGCTTGTTCAGTGTGATCAATGCGATTTAATGAACCAACGTGTTTCATCTGATGCCAGTCTCCGCGGAGATTGGCATTTTTCGTTATTCAAGGAATAATCCTAACTTTGTTCAAAATTCCCAATTATGGCTTCTGATAATTTTGTTGATTACGTAAAGATCCATTGTACGTCCGGTAACGGTGGTGGCGGATCGACGCATTTCAGAAGGGAAAAATATATTCCGAAAGGTGGTCCGGATGGAGGTGATGGTGGTCGTGGAGGGCACGTTATAGTGAGGGGTAATGTTCAGTTATGGACGCTTTTGCACCTGAAATTCAAAAAACATGTTAAAGCCGGTCATGGTGCTCATGGTTCCGGAAATCTCAAGACAGGAGGGCAGGGACAGGATGAGTACATCGAGGTGCCTCTCGGAACAGTTGCCAGAGATATGGAAACGGGTGAAGTACTATTCGAGATTACCGAAGACGGTGAAGAACGGATCATTCAACCGGGTGGAAGAGGTGGATTGGGCAACAATAATTTTAAGTCTGCCACCAACCAAACTCCTCGATATGCTCAACCGGGAGAAGAAGGGAAAGAGGGTTGGAAAGTCCTTGAATTGAAAGTGCTTGCTGATGTTGGACTGGTTGGGTTCCCAAATGCGGGAAAGAGCACCTTGTTGTCGGTATTGTCTGCGGCAAAGCCGGAGATAGCAAATTATCCATTCACGACCCTTCGCCCGAACCTGGGTATTGTCAAATACCGGGATTACCGTTCGTTCATCATGGCCGATATACCGGGAATTATTGAAGGTGCTCACAAAGGAAAAGGACTTGGCCTCCGTTTTTTACGTCATATCGAACGGAATTCGTTGTTGCTATTCATGGTACCTGCCGACAGTGAAGATATTCACAAGGAATACAAGATCCTCTTAAACGAATTGAAGCAATACAACCCCGAACTTCTCCACAAAGACAGAATCCTCGCGATCACAAAATCGGATATGTTGGATGATGAATTGATCGAAGGAATCAAAAAGGACCTTCCGAAGATTCCATGTGTTTTTATTTCCTCTGTCGCTGAAAAAGGGTTGACAGAACTGAAAGACATGATCTGGGAACGACTGAACCATGATTGAGTTTCTGGAAGAGATCGACCGTTCTATCGTACTGGCTGTAAATAGCTGGAATACACCCATACTTGATGAGATCATGTGGTGGATTTCTGCAAGAATAACCTGGGTACCGCTCTATATTTTCCTGCTGTATCTCGCATTTCGCTTTTTCGATAAAATTACCTTTATAAAGTTCATTTTCTTCGTTGTAGCAGCCGTTGTGATCAGTGATCTTGTTTCCGTGCACCTTTTCAAAAACCTATTCTTGAGATACCGTCCTTCGCACCATGTACACTTAATGAAGCAACTTCATTTTTACCAGATAAAACCGGGAGAGTATTATCGGGGAGGAACGTATGGTTTTGTTTCTTCGCATGCCGCAAACTTTTTTACCGTTATGACAGCTGTTCTCCTGGCTTTCAAGGGGCATTATTCTTTTCTGAAGTGGCTTTTGCCTTTGATCGGGTTATTGATTTGTTTTAGTCGAATCTACCTGGGCGTGCATTACATGTCTGATATTATTGCGGGAGCTGCAGTTGGAGCGGCAATCGCTTGGGTACTCTACCGATTTTGGTTCAGAACGGTCTTCAAATCAGAAGAATTATGCTGAAACTCGTCTTGATTTTCGTAGGGGGAGGAATTGGAAGCCTCGCCAGATATGGGACAGGGATACTGACGACTAAATTGTTCCAGACATCCTTCCCGTTGGGCACATTCATCTCTAATACACTGGCATGCGTCATTCTTGCGTTGATCGTGTATACCGGTTCTGATAAATTCAGTTCGAACTGGTGGATGCAACCATTAGTGCTAATTGGTTTCTGCGGTGGATTCAGCACCTTCAGCACGTTTAGTAATGAAACGGTTCAGTTGATCAACACCGGTAATTATCTGATTGCTCTTACAAACATAGTGCTATCCCTATTGACTGGACTCGGATTAATCGTGATGTTCAGTCACTATTCTAAATGATCAGGCAACGGGAATCTGCTGATAGATCTTTTCGATAAGCTCCCCGCGTTTATCAATGATTTTTGAAAGATCTGTATGTCGGATGATTCCTTTCTCTCGATATCGGATAAAATTTCGCCACCACATGTAGGCTGAGAGACCAAATAATCCGATCAATGCATAATATCCGAATGCTACCCAGTAATTCGGATAAATGAAGTACCGGATAACGAAAATGAACGGTATATTCAATATTCCCATTGAGATCATCCCAAGCAATAGCTTTACACTACCCCAGAAAACCTTTCTTTTAAACGAGCGCTCAACGTATCGTTTCACAAATAGATATGGTAACCCACAATGAAACAATCCCAAAAGTGCCGTAGGCGAGAGAACTATCAGAAGGATCAATTCTTTGATCCTGTTTATTCTATGATTCAAACTAAGTTCATGAAGATAATTTTCATTGACGTTTAGTTTTCCGAGTAGGTTGAAGTAATCGTGTAGTTCCTTCTTTAGTGATCTTAGCTCTGCTAATTGGTTTTCCGCGCGATCATTCAACCAATTTGCCAACTTTTGGGAATAGTGCCATCTCTTGACTAATGGTATAGAGGTGTTACTGTGTTTGGCATTCATTCCTTTTCGGGTGAGTTTCATGATGTTTTCGTGGAAGTTGAGGTTGTCGATGTCCTCAACATGTGTGATCTGTTCCCGCATGAGTAGCTCAATTTCACGCGTAAGCTCATTGATCACCTTGATCGGATTCTCTTCATATTCCTGTCGATAATCATTCAGGCAGATCCTTTTGGATGTTGAGATCAGCAGATCACTTCTCATTTCGTTTGGATCGGAATAGTTACACCCTACTGCTGCTATGTAGATCTTTTTTTTCCAGTTCAGTTTTTCAAGACTGTAGAATCCAATGCGGACGGCTCCTTTTTTAACCGGTTTTAAGCGCCTGATGAACACGTCATCTGTAAACCCTTCTCCAAATATCAGGAGATTTCGCCCATATTTAAGGATCTTGGTGCACTCATCGAAAGTTTTAATATTCTCATCCTTAGTGTCAACTCCATCCTGTTGACGGTAGATAGGAAGCATGTGCGCAGCCCATAGAAACGGTTTGGTTAATTTGGTGAATACATCCGATCTGGTAAGGAAGAAAACTATTGGCGGTCTAAATGAAGCAACAACCAGGGGATCCATGAAAGATGCCGCATGATTG
The DNA here is from genome assembly GCA_046301895.1 of Flavobacteriia bacterium. Classification (GTDB taxonomy): domain Bacteria; phylum Bacteroidota; class Bacteroidia; order Flavobacteriales_D; family Crocinitomicaceae; genus M0103. The sequence goes on along the minus strand of JBKCJG010000112.1, from coordinate 21,754 downwards.
CTGACATAGATAGTTCTCCCGAACATATTCCCCGGCGAATTGATGGTTTTTAACCTGGGATAAAAGATTCGCAATGAATACCGAAGGGTACAAAATAAGATAAAATAAAGTAATCGCATTGCAAGTTACATTTCCTTCGTTCCCTCCTTGTTCTCCTTCAGTTCCTTGTCTATATTCCGGTTCTTACCCAAATAGTATCCCAACTGAATTTCATGCGTTGCATTACCCGCAGTTCGGATCTTGCCCATCGAATATTCATATGCATAGCTAACATATAAGTTCTTGATCAGGTTGCTTCCAACTTGAAAGATCAGACCGCTGTTTGTTCTGAATTGTAATCCGAACCAGCTGGTATTCCTGTATAATACGCGCGCTCCGGCATCAACTGACCAAGGGCTGCTTCCCGTGTATTTAATTACCGCCGTAGGCTCAATGGCTATATCACCTGATCCTTCTATCCGATACTTCGCGATCATAAAATAATGGCGGCTGAAGAAACTGTTGGTAAGGATCTGATTCAGTTTAACAGCGTTGTTCAGCACTTGCGTTCCACTTAGCCCAATAAAAAATTTCTCATTGTAAAGCACGAGTCCTGCCTGAGCATCACCAAGACCCTGTTGGGATGCCGATCCCAGAAATTGGGCATATGTATTGTCGTCACTTTGATGCAGCACAACTTTCGTTTCATCCAAACGAAAATTACTGTAACCAAATCCCAATCCTACTCCTATGTTAATCGACTTTGTCAACGGAAGATGATAAGCGTAACTGCCCTGGATCGACGTTTTAGAAAATGGACCGATAGCATCATTCCAGATCTTACCGCCAAGGATATGCTTCGTTTTACCGGTGCTGACTTTCGGCCCTTCGAATAGCGTTTCATCGTGAATGTTGAATTCGCTCAAGGCTTTTTCACCTGAATTTCCGATTCCAATCTGACTATTTCCGGATAAGAGGATCGTTCTGGGACCACCCTCATAACCCAACCATTGCATGCGGGTTGTTACTTCAAATTGCATGACATCCGTTAAACCTCCCGCAGCAGGATTCAATAGGAATGGATTGCTCGCAGTATTGGCAAATTGATATTCCTGTTGAGCAGTACTTGTAAAAACAAGTAAGCAGTGCATGATTGCCAGTTTGAATATGTTCTTTCTGTTTTTCATCGTGCTGCGGTTTATCGAATAATACTAATTGGACCGTCATAAACGGTTGAATTTTCATCGTTCAGTTCTACTTTGTAGAAGTATGTTCCCATTGGCAGGTCTTCACCTTTGTAGGTTCCGTCCCAGGGGTCTTCGTAGCCAATAGATTCATAGACGACAGCTCCCCAACGATTGAAGATCGTTACCTGACAGTCAGGATAGACCTTTTCCAGATAGGCAATTATGAAAAGATCATTTCTTCCATCAAAATTTGGGGTAATTACAGTTGGGAAGACAGGGTTGAACCCTTCACAAAGAGTTGCGACGATCGTTAGTGTATCCGTAGTTGAAGGACAGTCATCGTGTTCCATGAGGTAGAGAATGATGTTCGTTCCCAAACCATAATCATCTATAGTTGTTGAAGGATCGCTAAAATCGGCAACATCTCCGGAACCCGAGATCAAGATCCATGACACTGATTGGTCGGCAAGAGGTGTCGTTCCGTTAAGGACGATCGCTCCGTCTTCTATGCACAAAGCCGTATCTGCCTGCTCGATGCTTGCTACGGGTGTAACAAATACATTCATTGTGTCAGCACTTGATGGGCATGCTCCGCTGGTAACCGTCCATATGAACAAATTCCATCCAGGACTCAGATTGTTCGCAGCCGACGTCGAAAGGTTGATATTCGCAATTGAAGCTCCTTGTTCGGTTGTCCATGTTCCGATCCCATAAAGTGGTACCCCGGCTGATAATTGCACAGATGTGCTGTTACATGCGTAAAGTGTATCCAGAGCACTTGCCGGAAGTGGAGGTTGTGACACGATTAGTATGATCGTATCCGAGGAGGTTCCACAGGTAGGTGTTGTGACGGTCCAAACAAGAATAGTTGTTCCATAAGCAAGGTTATTCACACCTGTTAAGTTGGCAAATTGGTTGTTGAAGGTTGCCTGTCCGGATAATATTGTCCATTCTCCCGTACCAACAGAAACAGGATCTGCTTGCACCACTGTGCTTGTTTGCTGGCAAAGTGAAATAGTATCTTCTGAAATCACTGCAGTCGAAGGTAAGCCTAATACCTGTACCTGGAAGGAACAACCTGAAACGTTTCCTGAAATATCTGTAGCCGTATACGATAATGTTGTTGTTCCTATCGGGAATGTATCACCGGAACTTAAACCTGTTGCGTCGGTTTGAGCCAATATGGTCGTGGAAACACAATTATCATTGAACACAGGGTTGGCATATGTGACGACCGGATCACAACTTACGATATTGGATGGACACGTGATCGTTGGCGCCTGCGTTTCGTTGACGACAAGTTCGAATGAACATTCGGCTGTATTCCCCCCGGCATCTATCACTTCCAGAATGATATTTGTGGATCCAACCTGAACGATTGTTCCTGCAGGCGGTGTTTGTATAACAGCAAAATCAGAGCAGTTATCAAGGACTGGAGCCAATGTTCCGAAGAAACCTAATGTGTAATCGCATGAGGTTCCGTTATTCACGGGTAAAGGTGTTGGACATGTGATCTGAGGTGTGTCTGTATCTAGAGGTGTTAAAGTAGTAATACATGTTGCGCTATTGCCTTGTTCATCGCTGAGGGTAATCAGAACAGCGGTTAGGCTGCTTTCTATAATTCCTGAGGCAGGATTCTGAGTGATGGTCATATTACTGAGCGAACTACAGTTATCTGTGCCTGTAACTTCAGCGCTAAGATCGGGTACTGCATATTGACAGCTTGAATTGATCGCTACATCAAATGTCGAAGGGCAGTCAATTACTGGATTTTCAGTATCGATGATCGTGGTTATAAAGTTGCAGCTTCCTGAGTTTCCGGTCACGTCTGTCACAGTCATTGTAACCACTGTATTAGCAGTTATTGTAGCTCCTATAGCAGGAGATTGAGTTACCGTCAATTGCGTGGGTGCAGTGCAATTATCATTCAAGCTCACTAATCCGGTGTAATTACCTAAAATACCTGAGCAGTTTGAACCGACATTCACGCTCTGAACACCAGGACAAATTACCGTTGGTGCTGTCTGGTCTATTACGGTAATATTGAAACTGCACGTATTTTGATTGTTTTCAAGATCTGCCACCGTAATGGCAATTGCGTGTGTTCCTGCTGCCAAAACAGTTCCCGGTGAGGGCGCCTGTGTAATAATCAGGTTGGCTGAAGAAACGCAATTATCGGAAACAACAGCTCCTCCGGACAGATCAGTAAGTGTATAATTACATCCTGAATTTGTACCGATTGTTGATCCTGGGGGACATGAGATCATAGGAGCAATGATATCAACAGGTATTGCCAAAAATGAACACGTTCCGATGTTTCCTGCTCCATCGGTGCCACTAATGGTAACGAGAGTTGGAATACTGAATGTTGCAGTCGGTGCTGGAGACTGCGTGTAAACTACATTATTTAAAATGGAGCAATTATCGGTGTTTGTTACCAATGATGTGTAATCAGGCAGTATTGCCGAACACGCATTGTCCGCGTTTTCAAACTGATCGGAAGGACAGGTCAATGAAGGTGGAATGATATCCTGTACTATCTGATTAACTGCGCAAGAGGATGAATTTCCTGCTTCGTCACTTGCCGTTATCGTTATCAATTGATCGGTTGAAATCAGTGTTCCTGCTACCGGTGATTGCGTCAACGTCATATTCGCGATAAGAGAACTACAGTTGTCCCCCCAAGTCACGATTCCTGTTAAATCTGGGACTGCCGTTTGACATGTCACATTAAGATTTAGCGCTGTAACTGTTGAAGGACAAACAATTGTAGGTGCTGTTACATCAATCAGCTGAACTGTAAATTGGCAGGTCTGCGGAGTTGACGGAAGCCCACCTGTCAAGGTAAGCGTGACAACTTGATCTCCACTTATTGTCGATGATGGGAGTGGAGACTGGCTAACAAACATACTTGAATTACTGACACAATTATCACTGACAATTGCCATGCCGGTATAATCTTGAAGAACTGCCTGACAGAAAGTGTTTGCTTCAATATTTAGTGTTCCCGGACAAGTTATGGTTGGAAAGGAATTATCGATTGTGGTCATGTCAAATGAGCATTGTTCGGAATTGCCAAACACGTCTTCCACCAACATCGTCACTATGGTTGTGACATTCGCACCATTGATTGGAAATCCTGGAGCAGGTGACTGAGTGATCGTCATCGGTGCGCCGCAGTTATCCATAGCGATCACTGACCCGGTATAGTCTCCAAGCACAGCGGAGCAAGAGGTATTTAAAGGAATATTGCCATTCGGTGGGCAACTATTAATCACTGGATTGTCCGCATCGATGATATTTAATGTTATCGTACATTGGTCCGTATTTCCGCTTTCATCGGTTACGGTCAGTGTTACTGTTGTTGAGTTCCCAGGATTGACAGGTATAATTGAAAATTCAGGTATGCTTTGAGTGACAGTGATCAATGCTGAATCAGTGCAATTGTCCGATAGTGATACAATGTATTTTGAATAGTTATCAGCGATTGCCAAACAAGAAGCATTAACGGATTGTTCATCTGCAACCAGGCATGTAACGACTGGCGATTGGGTATCAGTTCCCTGAACCTTGAAGTTATCAATCGCAAGAGGAACGCCTGTTACATTTGAATTATCATATGTAAAACTGACTCCAAGAAGAAAGCTGGAAAAACTTAAACTTCCAGGAAGTGAAATGGTAGTGTTTGTCCATAGTGCTGACTGTGCCAGGGTTGAGACTGTATTCCATGTTGTTCCGCCGTTTGTACTGTAAATTAGATCCGCATGATCTTGCGGAGCTGATCCCTCAACACGATAGTCAAACAAAGTTTCCAACGAAGATGCACAAGTTGCATTGATCGTTGTATAGGCGATCACTGTCAATGAACCCGTGGCAGAATTCGTATAGCTGTATTGATCAATACCATTCGCGCCACACCCCGAATCAGGTCCGCCTTGCGAGACATAGATTGATCTTATGCCTGCTCCTGAAGCCCCGTTTCCGGCGCAAATTCCTTTTATCAGGGAGTTTGGACCGAGATCTCCGGAAAGTGTCCAATCCATTAGCGGAGTTTCAAAGTCTGTCGAATAGAGTGTAGCTTGCCCAAAGGAGAGATAGTCGGTAAAAGCGACAGCAAGAATTAAAAAGTATCGCAACATATACTGGATTTATAAAAGAGATTGAACGATTTGTCTTACAAATATAGAAGAAAGAACGGTTTAAGTCGGAAGCGAGGACAGTTGATTTTCAACAATGTTATAGCGAATAACTGAAAATACTAACCAGTAAAAGTGAGCTTCGTCTAATACTGTGACTCTGTCCTTTTGGTTCTTTGTAATCAACAGATGTTTTGCTGATAACTTTTGAATTTTCGGATGCCCCTGCTTTCTAAAAGGATTACTTTCGTTTCTATGAATAACAAGAAGACCATTGGTATTTTTTGCGGGGGTTACTCTTCTGAATGGGAAATTTCTCTAAAAAGTGCTCAGACAATTCAAGATAATTTTCCAGAACCCTACAGGGTCATAAAGATCCTTGTTTCAAAAGAAGGATGGAAATCAGAAGTTGATGGACAAGTGTTTGCATTTGATATGAACACGATGAGTGTTTTAGGCAAAGAAAAGCTTCGTATTGATGCCGGTTTGGTCTATGTTCATGGCGATCCGGGTGAGAATGGCAAGATCCAGGCCTTATTGGAAATGCATTCAATCCCTCATATCAATTCGGGGCCGCTTGCATCAGCACTTTCCTTTGATAAATGGTATTGCAATCAGTTTCTGAAAGGATTTGACATACATGTCGCAAAGTCTTTGTTTTTGAGTTCTAAAGATGATTTTTCTCCGGAAGAAATTGCTGAAAAGCTGGGTTTGCCAGTGTTTGTAAAACCTTCTGATTCAGGTTCCAGCTATGGTATCTCGAAGGTGAAACGTATATCAGACATCTCTTTAGCACTGGAAAATGCATTTAAAGAAGGAAAAACGGTAGTGATAGAGTCATTCCTGGATGGAAAAGAGGTTACTTGTGGAGTATACCGAAGAAAAGATGGTGTCTATGCGTTGCCCTTAACCGAGATTGCTTCAGAGAACGAGTTCTTTGATTACGAAGCGAAATATTTAGGGAAATCCCAGGAAATAACTCCTGCTCGTGTGAGCGAAGAAGTGAAACAGGAGGTTCAGCGTCAAGCGATCTTCATTTACGAATTATTAAAATTGAGGTCTATTGCACGCATCGATTTTATGTTAGTCAACGGGATTCCTCATGTGATTGAGGTAAATACTACTCCGGGTTTTTCTCCTGCGAGCATCGTTCCGCAAATGATCAATTGTGATGGTGGTACGATCAAAGAATTTTGGGAAGAGATCGTAGCCGTTGAATTAATAAACTGCTAAGGTGTTCAGTACTTTTTCAATTTTATCCGCAACCGCACTGCTGTTACTTGTGTAATTATTTACCGTTATTGCAAAAGCGATTTTTTTACCTGATTTAGAATTCACATAGCCCGCATATGACTTTACGCGGTTCATTGTGCCGCTTTTGGCTACAACCCGTCCTTGTCCCGGCTGTCCTTTACATAGGTTCGTCAAAGTTCCTGATCTTCCCGCGACAGGGAGTGTTTCAAAAAAGATATTACCATTCTTGGATTCAGCCATCGCTTTAAGAATTCGGCAGAAATGAACTGCGGAAATACCGTTAGATCTTGATAAACCGCTTCCATCCTTTAGGAACATACCATTCAGAGAAATCTTTTCTTCCCAGTATTTCTCGATCTGCTTGAGGCCTTCATCTGTTGTTCCACGTCCAACTCGTTTATATCCAATCAAACAAACAAGCCCTTCGGCGAAAAGATTTACACTGCGCATATTTGTTAATGTAGCAATGTCTGATATTTTCTCACCTTTATGGGTCAGGAATAATTTGTAACCCGTTGAATAGCGGTTATTGACAATTATGTCATTTCTTCTCACTGATTTAGGCCCTTCTTTAATTGTAATTCCTGCCTCTGTGAGTACTTTTACAAATTCAACTGCCAACTGATACTCTGGGTCCGGCATGCTCCCTTCTACCTCATAAGATGGTCTATTCAAAGGTAAGGCGCCTTCAGCAAAACGATCAAGCGAATAGGGGCCTCCATAGATATAGGCATTGTCGCCGGAAACATTCTGTGAAGTAATATAATTGTGGATTATAAGGCCGTCAATTTTTGGATAGACTGAGATTAATTCTGTTGCGGAACCAACTAAAGAACCGGTTTTGAATTTTAGGCGGATCATATTGTCATATAGACATATTCCTGCAGGACCTGCACCGTAATAATTGCCCATGTCGTTCCAAGCCCAACCATAAGGAACACCCGTGTAGCCGAATTCAGAACCATCCGCGATAATCGATCCAGCAATGACTTTAACACCCATTTTTTGCAAGGTATCCGTCCATTTCTTTAAAAAATCGAGTTCCTTTCCAGGATCGTTGAAAAAACGGCTTCCCAAAGAGACGTCTCCACCTCCGCGTATCCAGATGTTTCCGTTCAGTGTGCCTAAGCTATCGATTACACCATCGAAATATAAGCGGGTTTCCGGGCGGTAATTGGGTCCAAGAATATCAATGGCGGAAGCTGTTGAAAAGATCTTTGCCGTAGACGCGGTAGGTATCGACAGTTCCGGATTGTAAGCCGCAATTCGGTCCCCAGATGTGAGGTCGACAGCAAGAAAAGAAATGCTTGAATTCGTGAATTCTGGAGCGCTCGCAAAATTATTGATCGCTGTTTGAATCGTGTTTTGACAGAGAACAGATTGAATTCCTGACAGAATACCCAGAAATAGAAGGAAACTTCTTAACTTCATCGCGCTCAATTGATGATGTAAAATTCTACAAACTTCACTCATAAATTAGATTTACAGGAATTAGTTTTCAACACTACTTGCTGAATTCAAATATAGATTGAATGCAAAGGATTTTGAACAATGTCATTTTTAGTAAGGGTTGATGGAAGAGAAAAAAAAGATAAAGGTTCTTAGGATCATAAACCGTTTTAACATAGGCGGACCAACCTATAATGCAACCTTTTTAACTAGGTTTCTTTCGGATGACTTCGAAACACTTCTTGTCGGTGGATTGCCTGAAGAAGGTGAAACGGATTCTATGCACATCTTGGAAGAATACGGTTTACAACCGTTGTTATTGCCTGAAATGAAAAGGCAGCCCAGTTTTCAGAGTGATCGGAAAGCCTACTCGAAGATCAAAGACATTATCAGAGAATTCAATCCCGACATCGTGCACACTCATGCATCTAAAGCCGGAGCATTAGGCAGAAAGGCTGCGATTGAGATGAAGGTACCAGTAATTGTACACACATTTCACGGACATGTTTTTCACTCCTATTTCGGTAAAATAAAAACCCTGCTTTTTAAAACAATTGAGAGAAGACTTGCGAAACGGTCCTCTGGGATTATTGCTATTTCCGAACTTCAGAAGAAGGAGCTAGTAGCAGACCATCGGATCTGTGCAGAGCAGAAGGTGACAGTCATTCACCTTGGTTTCGACCTCAATAAGTTCCATGATGATCTCGATCTAAATAGAAAGATGACAAGAGAAAGTTTTGAACTCGATGATGAAACAATAGCTGTCGCTATTGTCGGTCGATTGGCACCAATAAAGAATCATGATCTGTTTCTGGATATCGTGGAGAGTATTGCGCGCCGCTCAAACAAGAAAATTTCCTTTTTCATTGTGGGGGATGGGCCTGAACGCAAGAAGATCGAATCACGCATTGAGTCAATCGATCTTCCTCAAAATATTGGGATTCGAATGACTTCCTGGATAAAAGATATCGGAGCCTTTAATGCAGGCATGGATATCATGTGTTTAACCTCAGATAATGAGGGTACACCTGTTAGCTTGATCGAGGCGCAAGCTGCAAATATACCGATCATCTCAACGGATGTTGGTGGCGTCAGAGACATTATTGAACATGGTGAAACAGGGTATGTTGTGCCGAAAAGGTCACCAGATGAATTTGCCGAAAAGCTTCTTCTTTTGATCGAAGATGAAAAAAAACGAAAAAAAATGTCACAAAACGGATGGAACTTCGTAGAACATAAATTCCATTACATGAATTTAGTGAAGAATATGGAGTCATATTATCACAAGTTGCTAAAAGAAACGTTGAATGACGAGAAAAAATAAATTTGGTCTTTTGCTTTCGTTCGGGGTGTTTTTCCTCGTTCAGAGTTGCGGAGTGAACAGCAATATCATGTTCAAATCTCCGAAAGGTGAATATGCTAATTCAGATAGTATTCCAATGAAGCCTTTACAAGATTATCAGATCTCAATTGATGATAAATTAACGTTCACCCTTGCAACAAACAACGGAACGAAGATCATAGAATCAATGAGCGGGATCAATCAACAGGGTTTGGGAGCTGGATCAGGTTCTGATTACGCAGTGAGGAGAACAGGGAATGTAGAGTTGCCCATTCTTGGTGAAGTGAAGGTTGCAGGCTTAACTGTAGCACAATGTGAGGATACATTACAGCGCCTATTTTCAAAAGAATATCAAGAGCCATTTGTTCAAGTCAAGATAACGAATCAACGTGTTATCGTCTTCCCTGGAAATGGAGGAGATGCACGTGTCATCCCCCTCCTAAATTCCAATACGACTCTCATGGAAGCTATTGCTCAAGCTGGAGGCATCACGGAAAGAGGTAAGGCGAACACCATCAAGTTGATGCGCAAGGAGAGTGGTATTAGAAAGGTCTATACTTTTGACCTATCTACTGTAGAAGGTTTAAAGTATGTGGACATGATCGTTCAGGCGAATGATTACATCTATATAGAACCAAGTGCTGACTTGGCACAAGGAGTTGTAAGGGAAGTAGCACCTGTCATTTCGATCTTGTCAAGTGCATTGGTCATCTTTACGGTGTTCAGTAATATTAAATAAGGTGGACAATAAAAGTTTGATCATAAATAAGGATTACGATCCCGTTATACTCCGGACAGTTTTAAAACGATACTGGTGGTGGCCGGTATTGTTCGTTATGATCTTTTCCACATTTGCTTATTTCTTTCTGCGCTATACCAAACCGACCTATGAATCAACCATGGTGATCCAGTTGGATAATCAGGACAATGCCAAGGAGCTCATTGACATAGAAAATATCAACACCAAGCAAGATATCTCATCCGAAATTGAATTGATGAGATCTCAGTTTATGTTTGAAAAAGCAATTCAGCGAATAAATTATAATGTCAGTTTATATTCCAAGGGACAGGTATTGACCGAGGAGAAATACAATTCAAGCAGTTTCAATATACAACCATACTCATTAAAGGATTCTACCCTCATTAATGTTCCAATTTTCGTGAATTATGATGGTAAAGCAATAACGTTATCCTATCAGCATGTTGGAAAGAACATCGTTGTCAAGGGCAAGCTAAATGAACATTTAAGCAATGAACATTTTGACATCGTTGTTAAGGCAGCAAACAGAGATGAATTCAAGAACGATGCAGATGAGAATGAGTTATATTTCAGTTTCAATAGTGTACAGTCTTATGCTTCACGATTGTTGCCTTCACTGCAGGTCTTTCCGATAGACCCTATTGCAAAGACCATACAGGTCACGTTCCAAGGCAATAATCCACAGCTTTGTCATGACATTTCCCTTGCCGTTGCGGATGCATTCATTGAATACGATGATGATATCAAACGGAAGGGATCCGAGAACATTCTGAATTTTATCGATCTTCAACTTGACTCATTGGCGAGTGAGCTTAAAAACTCAAAAGACAGTCTGATGCTTTATCAGCGAAAATCCAATTTACCGGATCCTGAAGCCATGGGTGCGACTATTTCCGGCAATATCTCCAAACTTCAGGATGATCTTTTTTTATTGGAGCAGGAGATCCGATCACTCAATATGGTAAGCAACAAATTGAAGTCAGATCCGAATAGATTGGAAGTATACCGTCTGTTGCCTGAAATGCTAGGTAAAAGTTATGAGCAATCCTTGACAGTTCAGATCACTGATCTGCATGAGCTACTTGAAAGAAAGGAAGATATCCTTTACCGGGTAACAGAGGAGAGCAGTGAGGTAAAAACACTTAATTCAAAGATCCAGTCTAAGTTGGCTTCCATTCGAAAAAGTATAGGGGTGATACTAGACCGTCTTTATTCCAGTTCGAAGACTGTAAACGCAAAGATCAGAGGTTATGAAAGTGAGTTCTTTGAACTTCCCGAGAAGAAGATGGAATTTGGCAGGCTAAAGAACATTCAGGATCTTAATGAGAAGTACTTCACGCTTTTGACCGAAAAAAAAGTGCTCTATTCTATTTCTGATGCGGGATACTCTTCCAATAATCGCATCCTAACCCGACCTGTTGTCAATTCTTCACCAGTCTCCCCGAATCGCAAACTGATCTATAGCACATTCATAATGTTTGGTGTTGTTCTCGGCCTCGGTATTATGTTCTGGCGTTACCTTACATTCAATGAGATCAATTTATTGGAGGACCTTAAAAAGCTATTACCCACTCAGGCAACAATTCTCGGAGGTGTACCTTTGTATAAGGGAACAATGGAGTATTCGCAGGTCATTGTGAACGATTCACCCAAATCTATGATGGCAGAGTCGATGCGAAAGATCAGAACTAATTTGAGTTATATTCATCCGGATTATAAGACTATCGCTATTTCATCTTCAATCTCTGGTGAAGGGAAGACCTTCGTGGCATTGAATTTGGCCGGTATTATTGCCATGTCAGGTAAGAAGACGATACTACTTGATCTTGATCTGCGAAAACCAAAAGTTCATCTTGGCTTCAATGCAACCAATCAATTGGGGATGAGTGGGCTTATCATTAATCAGAACACATTAGACCAGTGTATACAGCATTCCATGATTTCGGGCCTTGATTTCATAACTGCAGGACCGATACCCCCCAATCCGTCAGAACTATTATTAAGTGATAGATTCAAGGAGATCGTTGAGGAATTGAAGAATCTTTATGATGTCATCATTATCGATAATCCACCGATCGGATTGGTTTCTGATGGGATCAAAAATCTGACAGAATCTGATATCCCTATTTATGTGTTCAAATCACATTATTCAAAACGGAATTTCGCATTCAGGGTTAAGGAACTTTTCGAAATGCAGCAATTGCAAAAACTGAATGTAATCCTGAACGGGGTGCAAACTTCGAAGCATACAGCTTATGGCTATGGCTATGGGTATGGGTACGGCTATGGTTATTATGATGCTGAAGATTTGAATTGGAGAGAGCGCATCGCAAATTGGTTAAAAAAACACATATTTGGGAAGAAGGGATGAATGTAACAACTTATGAAATTAAAGGATTAGTAGTTATTGAGCCAAGCATCTTTCACGATGACCGCGGATTTTTCTTTGAATCGTACAACATTAAAAACTATTCTGACTATCTCGGAAGTGAGGTGAAGTTTGTTCAGGATAATATCTCTTTATCGAAAAAAGGTGTGTTGAGGGGATTACATTTTCAATTACCTCCATTTGCTCAGGGTAAGCTTGTGAGTGTTTTGAGAGGCAGCGTTTTGGATGTTGCTGTTGACCTGAGACAAGATTCATCAACTTACGGCAAATACCAGGCAGTAAAGTTGACGGATCAGAATAGACTCCAGTTCTGGATACCCGAAGGATTTGCACATGGATTCGTGAGTTTGGAAGATAACACTATCTTTTCGTACAAATGCAGTAATTATTATTCACCGCAGCACGAAAGAACAATTCTTTGGAACGATTCGGATCTGAACATCGATTGGGGAATTTTTGACACTATGGTTTCGGAGAAGGATAAAATTGGGGAAGATTTTAGTAATTTTATATCTCCGTTTTAAAGAGGATGCTATTACTTCACTTTTTTAAGGTTTTTGGGTTTTTACTAGGGGGAATTGCAGTTTCTGCAACTTGTAACGGTTTATTGTTGAGATTTTCAGAATCACTTGGAATACGCAATAAGAACGATGTGATCATCCGTTGGAGTAACCAATCCAAACCATCGTTGGGTGGGGTATCCTTCTATGTTGTTTTTGTCTTTTCAGCCATCGCCTTTTCGATCATCTTTTACAATGAAAACATCTTTCACAACAAACAATATGTCGGTTTATTTATGGCTGGAGCTATCGCCTTTCTGATGGGGTTGGCAGATGATGCATACAATACACGGCCATATGCAAAGTTGTTGGTTCAAATCCTTTGTGGATTTATCCTCGTTCTTACCGATACTACGATAGACGTTATACACGATGTATGGCTAGACGGAGGGTTAACCGTGATTTGGGTTGTAACAATCATGAATTCTCTGAACATGCTGGATAATATGGATGGAATTGCAGGGACAACGGTCTTTTTCATTCTCTTGACATGTTTAATCGGAGGTTGGGTAGTATTTGATTTCAATACCAGTATTTGGTCGTTATCCTTGATTGCAGTGCTTGGAGCAATCATTGGATTTCTATATTTTAATATCCATCCCTCCCGTTTGTTTATGGGGGATGCTGGAAGTCAGTTCATAGCACTTTTTGTGGCATTCGTGGCAATAAAATTCCTGTGGAACGTCAGTGCTGTAAGTGAATCGAATGCCTGGGCAAGTGTAATACTTGTCTTAATTGCTTTTACACCTGCCGCAGCAGATACGCTTACAGTAGTGATAAATCGGTTGAAAAAAGGCAAATCGCCGATGGTAGGAGGCAAGGATCATACTACGCATCACCTCGTTTATTCCGGGTTAAATGACAGACAAGTTTGGTACGTATTTTCCACAATAGGGTGCATATCGTTTGTATTGGCTGTGGCAATTATCTATCTCATTAAACTAAACGTTATTGTTCCGATTCTATTCTTTCTTCTCTATTTTATTGTTGTGTTCATTCTTCTTTACCGGAACACGATCAAATTTCCACAGAAGAAGTAGAAAAGCTCTATTGAAATCAGTAATTTCGTTTGTTCACTTATACAAATGAATTGGAAGCTTTTCTCTTTGGTTATTCTTATTCTGCTTTCAGCCTGTCAAACAGATGAAGACGATCACACTGTTGTGGGAAAGGAGAAATCTGTAAAGCCACTTGTTATACCCATACTTCCGGATGAGATGATCTTTTGTGGTCAGAAAGTAAATCTTCAAGACGAGGATATACGTGAACGTCTTGACCGAGAAATATTAGTCAATGCTTATTACCAAAGTGCAACACTACAAGCGTTGAAAAGAGCAAATCGTTTTTTCCCAATTATTGAGCCTATACTGAAGGAGAATGGCATACCCGATGATTTCAAGTACCTCGCAGTAATAGAAAGCAATCTGGTACAGGCGGTCAGTCCCGCTGGTGCTCAGGGATTTTGGCAATTCATGCCGGTAACAGCCAAAGAACAGGGGTTGATCATGAATGGAGAAATAGATGAACGTCTCAACATTGAAAAAAGTACAGCTGCAGCATGTGAATATTTGAATTTTTCCCATGAGATGCTGAAAGATTGGGTGCTTGCTGCTGCCTCCTACAATAGAGGTGTTGGAGGTGTCAGGAGTGACATGCAGTGGCAAGGCACCAGTAATTACTTCGATACACAAATGAATCCAGAGACAGGAAGGTATGTATACCGTATACTTGCAGTAAAACTGATTTTCGAAGATCCTGAAGCTTATGGATATGATCTAAAGCATACAGAATTATATGAACCTTTCAAGACGACATCTGTTACAGTAAGGTCGAGTATTTATGACCTGGCAGAATGGTCTTTGCAGAATGGGATCAACTATAAGATTCTGATCAAGTTAAATCCCTGGATACTGGGAAACAAGCTAACGGTAAAAGGCACGCCACTAAAAATCAAACTGCCTCAAAGAACATTCAATTTAAAACCATACGAAGCATACCAATAGTTTGGAAGAAAGAGAAGAAGGATATATAGAGGTTTACGGTGCAAGGGAGCACAATCTGAAGAACATTGATCTTCGTATACCGCGCAATCAACTTGTTGTTTTTACAGGTTTGAGCGGTAGCGGGAAATCCTCACTTGCTTTCGATACCATTTTTGCTGAAGGACAGCGACGTTACATTGAAACATTTTCAGCTTATGCCCGACAATTCCTTGGAGGTCTAGAGCGGCCCGATGTTGATAAGATCGAAGGATTGAGTCCAGTGATTTCGATCGAACAGAAAACAGTCTCGAGATCGCCCAGATCAACGGTTGGTACCATAACTGAGGTTTATGACTTTTTGCGTTTGTTGTATGCACGGGTTGGCACGGCCTATTCCTATGAGACCAACGAGGAAATGGTAAAATATTCAGATGATCAGATCGTAGATCTCATCATCGAAAAATATGACGGTAAAAAAGTGATCTTGCTTGCACCAAAGATCAAAGGACGAAAGGGGCATTACCGCGAGCTTTTTGAGCAGATCCAGAAAATGGGATTCACAAAGGTGCGCATCGATGGTGAAATAAAGGACATTGAGAAGGGAATGCGATTGGACCGTTACAAAGTTCATGACATTGAGATAGTAGTGGATCGTTTGCAGATCCATGCGAATGATAGAAAAAGGATCTATGATTCTGTGATCACAACGATGAAACATGGCAGTAAAGCTATGATGGTGATGGACTACGAAACGGAAGAATTGAGACACTTCAGTCGTTCGTTGATGTGTCCGACATCGGGTATTTCTTACCCAGAGCCCGAGCCGAGTCTTTTCTCCTTCAACTCTCCTTATGGTGCCTGTGCTAATTGCAGCGGGTTAGGGGATGTGTCAGAAGCTGACATAGATAAGATCGTTCCAGATCCTAAACTCTCCGTTAAGAAGGGTGGGCTGGCTCCACTCGGCGAATACAAGCATACCTGGATCTTTGAAAAGATATCCAGCTATTTTGTTCAGGAAGGGTATTCACTCACAACTCCTCTCGAAGAGATACCGGAAGATGTGATGAATGTTTTACTCTATGGCAATGAAGATATGGAGCGTTCAAAAAGGAACAATGCAATCATTTTTGAAGGGATAATAAATTTTGTGTCCAGGCATTCAGAAGAGAGTTCTGCCGCAATACAGCGATGGGCACAGAGCTTTATGAACAAAAAGACCTGTCCGGTTTGTGAAGGTACCCGTTTGAAAAAAGAAGCACATTATTTTAAGATCGACAACAAACACATCGGTGAACTTGCAGGTATGGATCTAAGCGAGCTTGGTGCGTGGTTCAGGGACCTGGACTCAAGACTCTCTCTAGATCAGCAGCTCATAGGTACAGAGATCCTGAAGGAAATTAGGACTCGGTTGAACTTCATTCTTGAGGTTGGACTAGATTATCTGACATTGCACCGATCTGCAAAAACACTTTCCGGTGGTGAAGCGCAGCGTATTCGTTTGGCAACTCAGATCGGATCGGAATTAATGAATGTACTTTACGTGCTGGATGAGCCTTCCATCGGTTTGCATCAGCGTGACAATACTCGTCTGATCAATTCCCTAAAACGATTGCGTGATGCCGGAAACTCAGTTATTGTTGTTGAACATGACAAAGAAATGATCGAGGCGGCAGATTTTATTGTAGATATAGGTCCGCGTGCCGGAGTACATGGAGGTGAGATTATTAATGCTGCACCAATTGCCGCATTGAATTCTGTTGACTCTTTGACCACGAAGTATCTGACAGGTGAAATGAAGATCGAAATTCCAGCGAAACGAAGAAAGGGTAATGGTAAATTCCTAAAGCTGATTGGGGCCTCGGGCCATAATCTGAAAGATGTTAATCTTAAGATTCCTTTAGCAACGTTCTGCTGTATTACGGGAGTTTCTGGTAGTGGAAAATCTTCATTGATCAATCAAACCTTATATCCGATCCTTCTGGAACACATATACAATGGTGTTAAGAAACCGTTGCCATACAAAAAGATCGAGGGCTTGGAACATCTTGACAAAGTGATCGAGATCGATCAAAGTCCGATAGGGAGAACTCCTCGATCTAATCCCGCTACCTACACCAAGTTGTTTGATGAGATTCGCTCGTTGTTTTCCGGATTACCGGAAGCTCAGATCCGTGGATACAAAGCTGGCCGGTTTTCCTTTAATGTGTCCGGTGGTCGTTGTGAAACCTGCAGCGGTGGCGGATTGAAAGTGATCGAAATGAATTTCTTGCCGGATGTGTACGTGGAATGTGAGACGTGCTCCGGTAAACGTTATAACCTTGAAACACTTGAGGTAAGATACAAAGGGAAATCCATATCCGACGTATTGGACATGACAATCGAAGATGCAACCCAATTTTTTGAAGCCATCCCTAAGATTCATCGACCATTGTCAACCCTACTTTCAGTTGGTCTGGGTTACATCAAGCTTGGTCAGCCTTCGACGACGCTCTCAGGTGGAGAAGCTCAACGTATCAAGTTGGCATCCGAACTCTCAAAAAAGAGTACGGGAAACACATTTTATATACTGGACGAACCATCAACCGGATTGCATTTTGAGGATATCCGATTGTTGCTTGGAGTTCTCAATAGATTGACAGATGAGGGAAATACGGTATTGGTTATTGAACACAATTTAGATATCGTAAAAGTAGCTGATCATATTATTGATATTGGCCCGGAAGGCGGTAAAGGAGGAGGAAGAATAATAGCTGAGGGAACTCCTGAACACATTGTTAAAAAGTACAAAGGGTCGTCACATACGGCAAAATATCTTGACTTAGAGATCAAGACCACTTAAATATAAATGAAGCGTTCTTTTTAGAGTTTTACAATGGGAATGATTCTATCTCCTTTCTCATTAACAACTTGAAGCAAGTATGTTCCTGCGGGTATTTGTGAGGTGTCAATGAAATTATTGATTAAAATATCTTGTGAAATGACTCTACCTGTTTGATCTAACAGGTTATAATACAAATAGTCACTTTCTATATATAATTTATCGGTGACAGGATTGGGATAAAAATTGGCAACAGAAGTACCTGCTTCTTCCACTTCCGCTGTTGCTTGTAGCAAATTGTCAACGATGTGCACAACTCCAATGCTCGGCAATAAATCCAGGGTTAGGATTGTTGCATTGTTCACAAGATAGCTTGTGTTGATAGCCAATGTGAGGTCTTGTCCGTTCAATGTTGTGTAGTTGCCATTCACCATATCTACAGAAAAAAGTGTGCCACCAAGTACATGATATTGTAAAATATCACTCAAATTGGGCAAGTTCAGTATATCGGGTGCAGTGATGCCTATACTGGTGGCGTATGTATCAAATGCAACATTTGTTGGAGCAAAGACTGTAAATCGAAGAAATGGATCGATCAAGGTCGGAACAAGTTCAGCTTTAAAGAGAGCTGACTGTAATGTTGTCAGATTATTCCCAATTATAATATCAACAACCGTACTGTTTGGTATCAAACCTTTATTTATAATATGTACTACTCCGTTATCACAGAGATTATTTATTGAGACTAATTTTGAATGATTCACATAAACTGAACCTCCAGAAGTTTTTGTGATTTTCAATGTATTCGCGATACTCTCAGGGCTAATGAGGTCACCATTTGTGAAATTACCTTGCAGATAGGTATAATTCAGAAAATGATACTTGAGTAAATCTGCCAAATTAGGCAGATTGAACAAATCTGTAACATTTAATCCCAATGAGGCAGCCAATTCATTTATAGCCGTGTTATCAGGTGCAAAGAGTGTTAATTCTGAAAATGGGTCAGTAAGAGATGGAACCAGTTCAGCTTGGAATAACAATGCGTTCAATGTCGAAAGGCCATTGCTCTCATTGATATCAAATACAGTTATTTCAGGAAAAATAATCTCATCAATTGAATGAACTACTCCATTGTCTGAAAGAAGATCCGGGTTATTGATCGTCGCATGATTTACAAAAAAAGTTCCTAATGAAGTTGTGCTCACTTTTACCGTATTTGTGGGATTTACAACATTCAATAACAAACCGTTGGCAAGGTTAGTAGTTTGAAGAACGGAGTTGGCAATGTGGTATTCTAAGATGTCTGGGAGTTCAGGTAAATTCAAAACATCATTAACTGTAATCCCGAGTTTTAAAGAGAGATTTATAAAAGCATTATTATCCGGCGCAAAAACCGTATAAGTTCCTGTGACATCCTGGAGCATTACTTCAAGACCGGTTTGTTGCAGAGCAGTTGCAAATGTTGAATGGTTCGGAGAGACTAGAAGTACATTATCATAAACATTGGTTTGTGCGTGTGACAAAACAATTGTATTGATAAATGAAAAAACAATTATTATCCGGGTAACTAACTTTGTTAAAAAATGCACTTTCATAAAACCTAATTTTTAAAATAGAACGATGTCTATTGAAATTATGTTCGTTAAATTAACTTAAAACTTTGTGATGTCCAATTTTTAGATGGCTCAAATCTTTGGAAACAATAACGCTTGGTCTATATTTATTTTATTTCTTTTTCATAGTGAGGACAGATTTGACAGTCATTTTTGCACCCATATTTTCCAGAGTGGTATTTAGTGTGCCTGTGACATTTATGAACATACCAGTTCCATAATCGAAGTTTGTGGTCATTGTTCCGTCCATTGTTGGTGACATGGAATTACCCATTCCGATAGCAGCTTGATCCTCATCTGTAAGTTCCATTCCGTCAGTACCTCCAAATGTTCCAATATCAAATGAGCCTTCATGTGATTGTCCTTCAGCAGATCCTTCGAACATATCAGCATTCTTGTCTGTCGTGATCTTTTGCTCTATCGTTGCAAGATTGTTCGCAACTGATTTTGCAAGGATGTCAACGGTATACAAACCTGAACGTACTTTATATTTATCATTGGTTGCAACGTTTCCCTCGGGCATCACCAGCATTGAAAGGAAGTCGTATGGGAATACATCGATCTCATCACTTTCTTCATTCTCTTGAACTGTTACCTTTTTGGTTGTTTTCATGGAGGCTACTGTATATCCTGCCTTCAGTTTTCCTGTTTTAGGATCGAATTCCGCATAGGCATCTACTTTTTCCCCATCGATCTCCCCCCCTGCCTGTATATTATTTCCTTCTACTTTGGCATAGACCAGGACATTGGACGTTGCGGTTGTTACCAAGGTTACTTTTTTAGGGAAAGTAAAGTTTCCTCTCTTATCAACTGTGATGTCACTTCGAATTGCATCCTTTGGTATGTTAGCCATACTTGCTATAATCAGTCCTTGTGTATTTTTCATGTTAAAGTTGATTAAGTAAAGTCGGCCACTTGCTGTGCCATTAGCGTCTACGGAGGAAATGGCCAACACAAAATCTACGGTAGTCAGATATTTTTCCGACATGTTCATTCCCATAACGGATGTTGTGATATTGTCTGTTACAACTGCATTAAAGTTGTAAATGGTGTTTGCTTTCCACTTATAATTTAATTCTGCAGCATGATAATTCATGGTGGTAATCAATAAAAGGAAGGTGATACTTAAGATCTTTTTCATGTTTCTTGTTTTAGATTCTTGCGCAATTTCAATAATTATTCCAAAATACTCATTGATGTATAGGACGGTATGAAAGTAAATATTAATCAGTTTAGGAAGACTTTCAAAACGGATCATTTTTTAGGCAGGAGTATTTTCTCAAACATCATTCTAAAAGGCACAAAACGCTTTTGCAAAAAAAAGCCTACTCTTTTCAGAGCAGGCTTTCATTTTTTTTCTTGTGTCGAGATATGAATAATTCCTTTGTATGAATGTTATCGACACATCTTTTTATTGTTTGATCAAAGGCATTGAAAATGTATTGCTCTCATCATTGATTTGAAGCAAATAGCGTCCTGATTGAAGATCAGAGATAGAGATCGCCTGGTTGTCCAACATACCTGCTTTAACTGTTTTTCCCATCATATCAACAATTGTGAAATTACCATTGCCTCCTTTCACGAAAATATTATCGACGGAAGGATTTGGGTAAACAGCAACATTCGAATTGATTTCTTCTGAAATTCCTGCTGTAGGAAGAAGAACTTTATCGATCACGTGCACCACTCCGTTGTCAGCTGTAACATTAGCAGAAGTTACCATAGCGTCATTTACCATAACACCGCTAGTTACATCAATTACAATAGAACCTCCATTAAGTGTTGTTACACTTCCGTTCGTTAGATCAGTGGATAGCACTGTACCTGAAACCACGTGGTAAAGTAAAATACTCCCAAGATTTGG
The DNA here is from genome assembly GCA_046301895.1 of Flavobacteriia bacterium. Lineage (GTDB taxonomy): Bacteria > Bacteroidota > Bacteroidia > Flavobacteriales_D > Crocinitomicaceae > M0103. Next base: position 421 of record JBKCJG010000112.1, on the reverse strand, counting down.
TAATGCAAGTAAACCTGCTGTGTTCGTGTTCAATGCAGTTGCAAGATTGTCAAATGCTGTATTGGTTGGTGCGAAAACAGTGAATTCAGAAAACGGATCTGTTAACGCAGGAAGCAATTCCGCAGTGATCACTGCAGTAGCCAAAGTACTGAATCCGTTATCCAATGCTACATCGACAACTGTTTCAGCAGGAAGCACAACTTTGTTCAGAACGTGAACAACACCATTGTCAGCCGGCACATCAGCAAGGATTACCTGAGCATGATTAACGTATACACTTCCTGTTGAAGTCTTTGTAAGTTTCAACGTATTCGTCGTGCTCAAAGGTGATACAACAGCTCCATTTGTAATACCAGCAGCCAATACTTCCGTTCCAAGGACATGATATGTTAGAACATCCGCCAAATTAGGCAAAGCCAAA
>JBKCJG010000111.1:0-2880 GCA_046301895.1 Flavobacteriia bacterium | reverse complement strand
ACATTTGTAAAAATGAAAAACTCATTACTGTATGTATATCCGTCCAAGAAGAAATCGTAAATCACCTGCCATAAGAGCCATGGTGGAAGAAACTAAAATTGGCTCAGAGCACTTGATTTATCCTCTCTTTTTGAAGGATGGAAAGAATATCAAAGAGGAGATCGCATCTCTCCCAAAGAATTACCGTTGGTCCTTGGATAAGCTGATACCTGAGATCGAAGAATGCATGAAGCTTGGTATCATGACTTATGATCTTTTCCCGGCAGTGGAGGAAAAATTGAAAGACAAAACAGCCACTTATAGTTATGCGGATGACAATTTTTACTTGCACGCCATTCGCACTTTGAAAGAAACCTTTCCGGAGATCGTGTTGATGAGTGACGTGGCAATGGATCCTTATTCATCCGATGGTCATGATGGCCTGGTAGAGAATGGCCGGATCCTGAATGATGAAACGCTGCCAATCCTGAATAAGATGGCGTTGGCGCAGGCACAGGCTGGTATTGACATCATTGGACCTTCAGACATGATGGACGGACGAGTAGCTAGTATCCGCGAAACGTTGGATATTAACGGTTATACGGATGTTTCGATCATGTCCTATACAGCAAAGTATGCCAGCGCTTTTTACGGTCCTTTCCGCGACGCATTGAATTCAGCGCCAAAACACGGTGACAAGAAAACCTATCAAATGAATCCGGCAAATAAGCGTGAGGCACTGTTGGAGGCAGAACTTGATTTTACAGAAGGTGCTGATATGCTGATGGTTAAGCCGGCATTGTGTTACCTTGATATCATTCATGTCCTCAAAGAGAATTTCAACATTCCGATCACAGCTTACAATGTAAGTGGAGAATGTGCCATGGTTTATGCTGCTGCAGAGAAGGGCTGGCTGAATTACGACTTGGCAATGAGCGAAATGCTTTTAAGTATGCGGAGAGCCGGAGCAGATGCTATTTTGACATATTTCGCAAAAGATTTTGCTCAACTAATAAAAAAGTAAATATATTTGCCCCATGAAAATGTCGAACACACAAATGCATCATCATCATACTTGGAACTTCCAGGCGTGATTGGTTATTTGTGTTAATTAAATAATTTTAAACCCGCTTGGATCGTTCAAGCGGGTTTTTTATTACCTCAATGTTCGGCTCAAGCACTAATGAATAAACTACTATGTTAAGAATTGCAGTACAGAAATCAGGAAGATTGTTGGAGGATTCACTTCAGATCTTGAAGGAATGTGGATTAAAGGTCGATGCTTCCAATGGGAAGCTGAAATCAACCGTTCCAAATTTTCCGCTCGAAGTATTATTTCTAAGAAACTCGGATATCCCACAATACGTAGAAGATGGTGTGGTGGATATCGCGATCATTGGCGAAAACCTATTAATAGAAGAGGGGTCAGATCTGGAAGTTTTGTTGCCCTTGAACTTTTCCAAATGCCGCGTCTCATTAGCAGTTCCGAAGAATTCGACTATTCAGTCGGTGAAAGATTTTGACGGAAAGAAGATTGCAACGTCTTATCCAAATACGGTTGAGCAATACCTGAAAAAGAATGGTGTATCAGCAGAGATCCATACGATATCCGGATCCGTTGAGATAGCTCCAACAATCGGTTTAGCCGATGGGATATGTGACATTGTTTCCTCTGGCAATACATTGTTTATGAACGGCTTGAAGGAACTGGAAGTTATCCTCAGATCTGAGGCAGTGCTTGTAAAGAATTCCAAATTGTCTGAAGAAAAACTGAACATTCTTGATAGACTGGTATTCCGATTGAATGCCGTTCTTGCATCAAAGAATTCGAAATACATCTTATTGAATGCACCAAACGATGCCATCCCGAACATTATCAGCATTTTACCGGGCATGAAAAGTCCAACGATTCTTCCGTTGGCCGAGCCTGGCTGGAGTTCCCTGCACTCAGTAATCTCAGAAGATCAGTTCTGGGAAAACATTGATGCGCTTAAAGCAGCAGGAGCCGAAGGGATTTTGGTAGTGCCGATCGAGAAAATGGTAAAGTAAGAATAGTAGGAAACAAATAACATGAAACGATATATTTTCCCAACATCAGCAGAACTTACGGAGGCATTGACACGACCAAAGTTGGATCAGGAAGATCTGGAATCGCTGGTAAAGAATGTCTTTGAAGAAGTGAAACGATCCGGAGATAAAGCTGTCAAGGTTTTTACTTCAAGATACGATAAGATAGAACTGACGGATCTTCGAGTTTCAAACGAAGAATTCGAGTTGGCAAACGACGAATTATCTGATGATCTGAAAAATGCGATACGGTTAGCTGCTGAGAACATACGTAAATTTCACGCAGCGCAAAAGGAACAAACTTCCGAGATCGAAACAATGGAAGGTGTAACCTGTTGGAGAAGATCAGTCGGCATTGAACGGGTAGGACTATATATTCCAGGAGGCACAGCACCGCTTTTTTCCACCGTTTTAATGCTGGGCATCCCAGCAGTTCTGGCTGGATGCAAAAGGATCGTGCTTTGCACGCCGTGTGGAAAAGATGGTAGAGTTCACCCGGCAGTACTTTTCGCTGCATCAACAGTTGGGCTTACTGAAGTGTACAAGATCGGAGGAATCCAGGCGATCGCTGCTATGACGATAGGTACAGAAACAGTCCCTAAAGTGTATAAGATCTTTGGTCCAGGAAATCAATATGTGACCGCTGCAAAACAGTATTCACAAAAACTTGGGATAGCTATCGATATGCCGGCAGGTCCAAGTGAAGTGATGGTGGTTGCAGACGACTCAGGTGATCCGGAATTCATTGCTTCAGATCTTTTGTCTCAAGCGGAACATGGTACTGATTCACAGGTTGTTTTACTATCAACATCTAAAGTGTTGGTTGATCTTGTT
>JBKCJG010000110.1:0-2897 GCA_046301895.1 Flavobacteriia bacterium | reverse complement strand
TGGGGAGAGACTATTGATATCCTTTTCCGCACGGATCAACCCGTTTCCGAGGTGTGCCGTTGTGCCCAGCCTGACTACTACATGGATTTGTCAGGTAGAAAGCTATTAACGCTGGAAGGTGTGCCTTCCGGCATGTATTTCAAGGTGAGTGCACAGTGCACGGAGAAGACCCTGATCATCCGATAAGAAATTTTTATTCCCATTATAGGAAAAATTAACGAACGCACATTTTGTAACTGCCTATCATTCAGTGATAAAAAAAAGAGGGCCAAAATTTGAATAGATAAAACAGAATGAAATTACTTAGTGTCACATATCTTCTTTTCGTTGTTTGCTCTGTTTCCTATGCACAGAAGAGCAAGCAGAAGTTCACTACCACACCGGAAGGGTTAAAGTATTCCCTGTCTGTAAAAGTGAAGAAGGGTAAGCCTGTTCAGAAAGGGGATATGGTTCGAGTCGTTTACCGATCCTTTGTGAATGACACTGTTGAGATCGCTAAATCAGATAACCGTGAGGCCCCATATGAATTTGTTGCCGGCAACGGGGATGTACTGAAAGGCCTGGATGCTGCAGTGCAGCTGCTAAAAGTTGGGGAGAAGGCCACTGTGATCATTCCACCAGCGCTTGCCTACGGTTCCAAAAAATTCGGGAAAGTTCCGGAGAACGCCACTATCCGTATGGAGTTGGAAGTATTGGGCACCTATCCGGCGTTCTATACCGTGGATTACAACCAGTTGAAGCCCACTGCTTCCGGACTGGAGTATGTCTTCGTAAAACAGAATACTTCCGGAGAAACCTTGAAAAAAGGGAATTATGTTGCGATCCGTTACACGGGTTACTACTTTACCAAGGATGGTAAGAAGAAGATCTTTGACTCTTCCATGAAGAATGGATCAACATCTCTGCTTCAATATGGTGTGAACAAGTTCATTAAAGGCTTGGATGAAGGGTTGTCTTTGATGAAAGCAGGTGATTCTGCTACGTTGATCATTCCGCCTTCACTTGGTTATGGTGCGAAGGACAACCAATTGGTTCCGGCAAACAGTACACTGGGATTTGACGTCTTTGTTGAGCGTCAGATCGATCCGTTCTTCGATGAGTCCAAGATCGCGTATGCACAGGATCCGTCCGGTTTTTCGTACTGTTTTGTAAAAAACGAAGAGGGTCCTGTGGCACAGTTGAATGACAATGTATATTTGAACCTGGTTGGTTATTATCTCTTGGCGAACGGTGCAAAGTATATCTTCGAATCCACCTACGAAAAAGGGGAACCTCAGCATTTCCGTTTGGGAAGAGGCATCGAGAACCCTGCATGGATGAAGGTGCTTACACAAAGTTCGGTTGGTGATCAGGTGATCATGGCGATCCCACCGGAAAATGCACGTATGGAGTTGAAGAAATTGATCCCGGAGAATGTGACCGTGTTCTTTGAATACACCCTAGAAGCGATAAAGGAACCTTCCTTCCTCAAAGGAGAACCTGTGAGAACCGCTACAACAGCATCCAATGTAAAAATGAATTTCATGGTGGAAGGAGCTGGTTCAAAGATCGATACCAATACAGTAGTATTCATGCACTACACCGGTTACACGATCGATTCACTTGGTGTAAAACACGTCTTCGACAGCTCTTTTGACAGTGGTAAGCCTTTCCCTGCCGAGCCCGGAAAGGGCAAGGTGATCAAGGGTTGGGAAGAAGCCATGCTGGAGATGAAAGAAGGTGACCAAGTAAACGTGGTAATACCAAGTGAAGTGGGTTACGGAAGCAATGGCGTGCCACCACTTATTGAACCGAATATGGATCTCCACTTTGACCTTTATGCTATGAAGGTATTACCTAAACAACCAATTAATAATGAAACCAAAATTGAAGAGTGATATGATGTGTGGAAAAAACATATTTTATGTGGTAGTCGCCAGCCTATTATCTTTGTCGGCTTATAGCCAGGATCCAAATTTCGATCCGTTCAAGGACACAGTTCCCAAAGGAGTCAGTGTTTCTCCGCCGACAATTCGTTTTTCTCTCAAGCCAGGGACATCTCAGAGCAAGCAAGTGAAGATTTCAAATGATACTGATGTGGCGCGTACGTTTCAGGTGAAGGTGCAAGATTATTTAGCCGCGGACATAAATCGTGCTGCTGAAAATTCGCAGGTTCCCGAGGACTACAAGTATGGATTAAAAAAATGGCTGTATGTTACGCCTTCTGTTATTACCGTTCAGCCCGGTCAAAAAGCGAGTATTAACGTGCTGTTGGATGTTCCTGCAGGTGATGAGTTTGCTCATGCAGCTTGGTCATTGCTCGTCATTGATGAAGTGAAGGAGAGACAGGAACTGAATGTTCCTTCCCAGGGGAATAACGCCATGGGAATGGGTATCGTCCCAAGTATGGGGTTTGGGATATTTGTTTACCAAAATCCACCGAATTTGCTCAATAATCAGATTGAGATGATTGGATATAATTTATCATCTGACAAAAAAATGATTAGTATGAAGGCATCCAACACCGGAGATGGGATCGGTTTTTGCACGTATTATGTAGAATTGCTGAATATGGCCTCCGGTGAAACGATTAAGATTCCGGCAAAAACAGCCACTATTCTACCTGGTTCAACGCGTATGCTTGAAGTGGAGTTACCAATACTGAGTAGTGGTTCATACAATGCCTTAGGCGTTCTGGATTTTGGGAGTAAGGATTATGTGGAGACGGCAGAGTTGGATTTTGCGTTACCGTAGGGATTGCACTTCGGCTCCGCTCAGTGCACGTTGGATCTCAATTGGTGTTTTTGTGCGGGTTAATCGCTTAGTGCACTTGAATTTGAATGTAGAATGAATTGGAAGAAGTCGAATTGGTTAGTCCGAAAAGTATGCAAGGTAAAGCAACATGCCTGGTAGAAGTG
>JBKCJG010000109.1:0-34315 GCA_046301895.1 Flavobacteriia bacterium | reverse complement strand
ACAGCGCCACCGCCGTACCAGGTAATACTCGTTTGATTCACCGTATTGGAATCAATGAAGTAGGCTGCACCGTCACAAACACTTGGACCGGACGTATTGACTGTTGAAACAACCTGTTGAGCAAAAGAAGCTAAAGCAGTTGACAATGTGATGAACACAAAGAGTAGTAGTTTTTTCATAGTTGTTGTTTTACAGATCTGTAGACGCCCAAAGGTAAGAAAAGTTGTCTTAAGTTCTCAATTATAGTAACTTAAGAATGAAACACCTCTGCCAACATGCATCTGGCACTTCCACCACCCAATTGCTCTATTGTTGGAATATCTACTTGAAGCAGTTCAGTATGCTTATTCAAGCGATCGAGTTGATCCTGATTCAATGAACGATACGCTGTTGAACTCATGATCAGGAATCTTTCTCCTTCCATGTTACTCACTTGTAACATATTGCCGGCAAATGCTGCCATCTGTTCTTCGCTGATAAATATGATCTCCTTTTCCGTACGTTTTAAAGAACGGATCACCCTCTCTTTTTCGGCTGGATCGTCAACACTATCCGCGCAAAGGACAGCAAAGGATTCACCAATCGTCAGCATGACATTCGTATGATAAATGTGCAAACGCTGATCTCCCACATTCTGATAAGCATTGAAAATAATTGGTCGATAACCAAAGATCTCGCAAAACTCACTGAATAGCTCCTCATCCGAACGAGTAGACAGCGCACAATAGGCTAAACTGTTCTCGCGGTCCAGAATGATACTTCCTGTTCCTTCCAGAAAAAATCCTTGCTCCTCAGCATCCGAAAGATCGATGATTCGCTCCACCTCAAAACCGGCTTTCACGACCTGCTCAATAATATCTTCTCTTCTTTCCAGTCGTCTGTTCTCAGCACACATCGGATAGAGAGCAACATCTCCGTTCTCATGAAAAGAGATCCAGTTATTGGGGAAAATTGAGTCCGGTGTTACGGCATCAGGACGATCTTCAACTACGATCACCTTGATCCCTGCTTCATTCAATATCTTTACATAGGTATCGAACTCAGACTGTGCTTTCTGAAGTACCTTTTCAGGACGCTCATCCGTATGCCTCTGAAAATAGTTGGACAAGGCCGTTTCTTCGTTCATGCAGAAATGTAGCGGTCGCACCATTAATACGGTATCAGTGATCTGTTTCATCTTATTTATTTAGTTTTTTCAATCCAACCCGTTTACGCGGAATATCAATTTCAACCACTTGCACATCAACATGTTCATGTAGCGCGATGAATTTTGACGGATCATCGACATAGACATCCGCAAGATTCGATTTATGGATCAATCCATTCTCCTTGATGCCAATATTTACGAAAGCGCCGAACGCAGTCACATTGGTTACAATTCCTGGCAGGATCATTCCTGTACGAAGGTCATCCATCGTTCGGATCGACCCATCGAATTCAAGAATCTTGGCCTTCTTGCGCGGATCACGTCCTGGCTTTTTCAATTCCTTGATAATATCATCGAACGTATAGCCGTCAATCTCAGGAAAATCCTCTCTTCGGATCGTTTTTAGCAGCGTTTCATTTCCGATCATTTCCTTGATGTCAACTTTTAGTTTTTTCGCCATCGATCGCACCACAGGATAACTTTCGGGGTGTACGGACGAATTATCCAAGGGATTTTCAGCATCCCGAACGCGGAGGAATCCCGCAGCCTGTTCCAATGATTTATCGCCGAGACGCTTCACTTTCTTCAATTCATCCCTTGATCTGATCATTCCATTTTCAGTGCGATATGCTACGATGTTCTCTGCAAGGGCAGGCCCAAGACCGGAAACATAACTCAACAGATATGGAGAGGCTGTATTCAGGTCTACCCCAACGGTATTCACACAAGAAACAACCACATCATCCAGTGCACTTTTTAGTAAATTTTGATCCACTTCATGCTGATACTGTCCTACACCCACCGATTTCGGGTCGATCTTCACCAATTCAGCAAGAGGATCCATCAATCGTCTTCCTATCGAAACGGAACCGCGCACCGTGACATCATAATCCGGAAATTCTTTTCGGGCGATCGGACTGGCAGAATAGATCGATGCTCCATCTTCACGCACAACATAAACTTCAAGGTCTCGGTCAAAACGGATCTTTTTAATGAAACTTTCCGTTTCACGTCCTGCCGTTCCATCACCGATAGCGATCGCCTCTATCTTATATGCCTGGACTAGCTGTGCGATCTTGGCTTGTGCTTGAGTACTTTCATTCTGTGGCGGATGTGGATAGATGGTAACATTGTTAAGCAAATTCCCTGACTCGTCAAGGCAAACAATCTTACAACCTGTTCTGAAACCCGGATCGATTGCCAACACGCGCTTAGAGCCAACGGGTGGTGCGAGAAGCAGCTGTCTTAGGTTTGTCGAGAAAACCTTGATCGCTTCCTTATCTGCCTTTTCTTTGGCTTCATTCAGGATCTCATTCTCCAGTGACGGACACATCAATCGTTTGTAAGAATCTTTACATGCATCCACTACGATCTGTGAACAACCGTCATTTCCCTTTACGAAGAAGCGCTCCAACTGCTCGATCGCTTCCTGCTGATCAGGCTGCGCTTTAAGTGAAAGAATACCTTCCCGTTCGGCACGGTACAAAGCCAAAAAACGGTGTGATGCACATTTATAAAGTGGTTCTGAAAAATCAAAATAGTCACGGTATTTGGCTCCTTCCTCTTCTTTTCCTTTCACAAGTTTAGACTGCAGGACAGATCTTCTCTGGAACAATTGTCGTATTCTCGAGCGTGCTGATAAATTCTCATTTATCCATTCAGCAATGATATCTTTGGCACCACCGATTGCCATATTCTCATCTATCACATCACCTTTCACAAAGCGATCTGCCATTACTTCAGGATCTCCTCCCCGCTGCGACATGATCATTTTTGCCAATGGCTCCAACCCCAACTTTTTCGCTTTATCACCTTTCGTTTGTCTTTTCTGTTTGTAAGGAAGGTAGAGATCTTCCAAGATATTCGATTCAAAACAGGATCCGATCTTTTCTTTCAATTCGGGCGTTAGCTTTCCTTGCTCTTCGATGGATGAAAGTATCGTATGCTGACGGGCAATAAGTTCGTCGTGTTTTTTAGCAAGATCCCTTATCAAAGCGATCTCCATTTCATCCAATCCCCCTGTCATTTCTTTTCGGTACCGGGCGATGAAAGGGACAGTTGCTCCTTCTTCAAGAAGTTTCGTGGTATTTTGGATCGATCTGGAATTTAGTGATGAGTTCGATTGAATATATTCCTGTTGAGTCATTTCTTAATCGTTTGCGGCTGTAAATCTCGGAATTTGGATCGCCCTTTGCAAACGCAAAGCAACATCTAAATTTGTTAATCTTTCCTTAAAAAAATTGCATGGGTCCGAACGTTTCCATAATTTGCCCGATATTTACCATGGTAATGAAGCGATATTTTTGGATCATCACAGGTGTTTTTCTATGCAGTTTTATCATCCAAAATGCAATAGAAACTGGAAAGGCAAGCTATTATGCCAACAAGTTTGAAGGCCGCAGAACTTCTTCAGGAGAAGTCTTTCGTCAGGACAGTTTGACAGCAGCACACAAAAGTCTTCCTTTCGGCACAAAAGTTTTAGTAAGGAATCTGAAGAACGATTCAAATGTGATCGTCAAGATAAATGACCGTTTAAGCAAAAGTTCCGGGAGCTGTATCGACCTATCACTGAAAGCCGCGCAGAAACTCAATTTTGTTAGAAGCGGTATTACCACAGTAACACTTGAAAAAATAAACGAAGAATAATCTTATGAAAAAGATAACACTAACATTTTTTGCAGCAGCTCTCATGGTAGCGTGTACACCTAGGACAGCTGAACTTGTTGAAGAAAATAGAGCGGATGAGTTTCCCTCCACGGAGATCGCAGAGGGAAGTACTTTATTCGCTGATAATTGCGGGAAGTGTCACGCACTCCCTGAAATTAACAAGTATTCACAAGAGCAGTGGAAAGGGATCATACCACCAATGGCAAAGAAGGCAAAATTGGATGCTACAGCGGAAAATAAGATCATGAAATTCGTTTTCTGGAAGCTTGAGCAGAAATAACAAAATATGAAACGCAGTCAATTCCTTGGACTGATGGGCGGAACATTAGCAATAAGCACAACTAGTGTAATGAGTCAATTGATGAGTACACTATCAGAAATGGACACGAAAATGCCGGTCCTTTTTGTAGGACATGGTTCACCAATGAATGGAATTCAGGACAATGAGTTCTCTCAGTACTGGAAAAAATTAGCTACTGAAATAGAAAAACCGAAAGCCGTATTGTGTGTTTCCGCTCACTGGTTAACGAGTGGAACACGCATTACTGCTATGGATAAACCGATGACCATCCACGATTTCGGTGGATTTCCGCAAGAATTATTCAACGTGCAGTACCCGGCTCCGGGAGACCCGAAACTGGCAGAAGAGACAGCAAAACTGATCACTTCAACAACCGTAGGACGTGATCATGACTGGGGCCTTGACCATGGAACTTGGACGATCGTGCGCCACATGTATCCAAATACAGATATCCCGGTCCTTCAGTTGAGCATTGACTATAATCAGCCGGCGCAATACCATTATGACTTGGCGAAGCAGCTATCCGCCCTTAGAAAAAAAGGTGTTCTGATCATGGGATCCGGAAATATGGTACATAATCTCGGAATGGTTGCCTGGGATAAACTCAACGATTCATATGGATTTGATTGGGCGATCGAAATGAATGAGATCTTCAAAACTAAGATCATGAACAATGACCACGCGGCACTGATCGCCTATGAAAAGCTGAATTCAGCCGCCAAACTCGCCATACCAACACCTGAACATTATTATCCCTTGATCTACTCTCTTGGACTGAAAGAAGAAAAAGACGCGATCTCTTTTTTCAATGACAAACCAATTGCAGGCTCACTTACAATGACCTCCGTACGATTCGGATAATCTACCTCAGCGCACCTATTCATTTGACAGCTGTTCCAAAAACGATATATTTGAGCATGCTTTCAGAACTCAAGATAATTGATGCTTCAACTGTTCTAGCCGGACCTTCGGTTGGAACCTTCTTTGCTGAATTAGGAGCACAGGTGATAAAGATCGAAAATCCTAACGTGCAGGATGTCACTAGAAGCTGGAAACTACCAAGCGAAGACAACGATGCGTCCGTGTCAGCCTATTTCTCATCCGTTAACTACAAGAAAGAATACCGTTCCCTTAACCTGAAGGATCCAGCGGATCATGGAGAGTTCCTCGAGCTTATTTCGGATGCAGACATCCTCATCTCCAACTTCAAATTCGGTGATGAAGAAAAATTGAACATCGAAGATTCGACACTAAGGACGTTGAACCCAAAATTGATCTGTGGAAAAATCAACGGTTTCGGTTCCAAAAGCGACCGTGTTGCCTATGACCTCATCCTTCAGGCTGAAAGCGGTTACATGTCCATGAATGGAACACCGGAGAGCGGACCTGTCAAAATGCCGGTTGCTTTCATTGACGTTCTTGCAGCTCACCAGCTGAAGGAAGGATTGCTTCTAGCCTTATTGGAAAGAGAACGCTCTGGAGTAGCCAAAACAGTTTCTGTATCGCTATATGATGCGGCCGTTTGCAGTTTTGTTAATCAAGCGTCCAACTAACTAATTGGTGGACACATTACAAAAAGGATCGGAAGCTTGCACCCGAACATTGCACCATACGGGGAACTGTTCACAACATCGGATGGCGATCTGATCACCTTCGCGATCGGAAGTGATACACACTTTAGAAAACTGTGTTTATTCCTCGGTCTGGAACTATTGCCTAACGACCCAAAATTCGCAACGAACCCAGTTCGGGTAGTAAATAGAACAGAACTTCAAACGATCCTGCAGGAAAAGATTGCTGTTCGTAAAACTGACGAGATCCTCCAAAGGATGCTTTCGGAGAATGTTCCTGCCGGTAAGATCAAGGATCTGAAGGAGGTGTTTGAAGGCGAGCAGTCCCATTCATTGGTGCGAAGTGAACTGATCAATGGTATTCAGACAGAACGCGTTTCATCAATAGCATTCAAATGGGAATAGTGATCAAGGCACCTGAAACAGCCGAAGAATGGGAAGACTATTACGACCTGAGATTTCGCGTTCTGCGCGAACCTTTAGGTCAGTCTCGGGGAAGCGAACGCAATGAGGGAGATGAAACAGGCATCCACTTTGCATTGTATCATGACAAAAGTCTTAAAGCGATCGCACGTTTAGACCACAGTGGAGAAAAAACCGCTCAGGTTCGCTTCGTTGCTGTGGAAACGGACCAGCAAGGCTCAGGCTATGGACGCAAGATCATGGAAGCAACAGAAAATGAAGCAAAAAAGCGCGGTGACAACAAGATGATCCTTCATGCTAGAGACTACGCAGTGGACTTTTACTTAAAACTCGGTTATACGCTTATCGAACCCTCACACAAACTTTTCGGGATTCTACAGCATTACTTAATGGAAAAAAGACTTTAGTCTCTTAGGGGAAACGCATTAGTTGATTCTTTTGAAACGTCCATTCTGGGGTATAAAGAACTTCACCAAAGTCTGCCGAATACCAAGGGCTGAGTTCTGAATTATTCGGATTGATGAGTATCTGTATCTCTTGAGCTGGCATGTAGCTTTGTCCCAAAAGAAAGATTTTTTTGCCCGTATTTTTGTTTCTGGCGACATCAAGCACGATCACAGCATGTCCTGGACTGCCTCCTTTGATGAATACATCTCCCGGTTCGATATTCAATACCTCAATTGGTTTTAACTCTTTTGAAAGGGAGAGAGTTCCGCAATATGTAAATACCTGTTCAAGGTACTTCCAAAGGTCCTTTGCTGTATTTGAAGGTTCTGAAAGTTTCTGATAGAATACTTTACCACTATCAAAAAGGATTCGGTCTCCTTTCATCCATCTTGAATATTCTGATCTAAATCCGTTGGTATAATTAAAATGTATCTCGTCATAACGACCTTGATGCCAAAGGTATTCTGCTCGCAAACGCATAACTGCATCTGCACATTGATGCAAGTCACGATTTCCAATAGGGAGATCAACTACTGCTGCATAAACATTCTCCTTTTCTTTTACGCCGCCATCAAAATACCTAACCTTTTCACCAGCAGGTTTTAAAGGCAAATTGCGCAGGTAAAAACAAAAATCTTGAGGATTAGCCTGAGTTCTTTCGTAATTTTCCGGCACGTTAAACCTTTCCAATAAAATCCTTCCCGAGGTATCCATGGAGGATCTTGCGATCGTATCACCACTTTCAGGTGCTTTTATTTTATACTCAGACGAAGCTTTGCCACATTGCACAAATGGCAGAACTATGAAGAAAAGAAGAGGGTAAGCTTTCATAGAATATTCATATACATTCCGAAAACATCGAAAACTGAAAAAGTAACGGAAACTATGTAGAAAATTTTTAATCGCGTATTTTTCGCATGCGCTCCTCAATACGTTTGGTGATCAAATTAAAAAGTAATTTTGCATCTTTCTCATCCAATTTTCTACCAAAACGAACTATCCTATTCTGGTATTCGAATTCTATTCGCTCCCCTCCCTGTATCCAAGGAGATGCTTCCCAGACTGTTTGTAATGAACGTTCTTTTGGCTGCTGAAGGGTGATCTTATTAATATTCTCATGATAATAGGGTGTCGATCGCCCAAAATTCTTGATTGACCGTTTGAAATGAAAAGCTGCCTCATCGATTTTTATTAGTTCTTTTCCCCATAACAACCAGAAGAAAGACCGGGAAACGCGGATGGCGTAATATGTCCAAAACGTCATGAAAATCCAAATGATAAGCTTTTCCTGATCCGTCAACGTGAATGTAAAATAAGACCATGCTACCGTTGCTCCAATAACAAGCCACATAGCCACCCATGCCCCCATCAATGCTTTGATCCACGTTTGAGATTCAGAATAAATAACAATCGTCGTCCTGTTTTTGTCATCAACAAAGCTAATACGATTACCAATCCATTTCATGCTGCAAATTTACCAAAAAGATCGAATTAGAGGCTTTAGCAGCCGTATTGAAAAGGATAGGCATCATTTCTTTGCAAAAAGAAAAGGGCGACAAATGCCGCCCTTCATGTAAAATGAATTGTTAATTATTCAATTATCAATCGCTTCACCATCTTTTCATTGTTTACAGTCAATTCTACAACATAAACACCTGCTTCAAGATTGGATGTATTCAATTCGACAGAAGAAGCACCATTCATTGATCCAAAGTTTCTGGAAGACATTGTTTTTCCTGACATATCGATCAGTTTTAATGAAACATCAGCCTCTTTCTGAAGGTTGATCAATACAGAAGTGTATGAAGACGCAGGGTTTGGATAGATCTGGAATGTAGCATCCACCTGGTCAAACTCTTGCACACCAGCTCCAACTTGGGTTCCACTGACAAATCCATTGGTAACTGCTTCCGTAATTGTTGCCTTTCCTGCATTATCAATTCGTCCATTAGGAGCAATTAACAGACCAATAATATGAAGACTGTTCTCATCCCATCCAGCGGGGATATTGAATGTAAAGTTCAATGTGTGTATGTCGCCGGAGTTGACAGTCGCCGGAAAGCTATTCGTGTATCCTCCGAAAGATGGCGAAATAGCTCTTGCTACGTGGTCATATACCATAGTAGCGGCTGGCACGGGATTCGGAAGTGATTCGTACCCCCCCATGACGCCATTGGTTCCTCCAGCATATGCATTTGACTGACTCCATCCTGCTCCTGTTCCTGTTACACCATCCTCAGTAAGCACACATGCAATCTTAAAGTTATTGTTGGCGGCGGTCTGAAAATCAGCAGTCACAGAAACCTGAAGGATTCTGTTTACCGCATCCCAGGTCGCTCCATTTTCAATAACAGCAACAGGAGCCGTTTGCAAACGTGCATAGAAATCAGGTCCCATTCCGGAAGGATCGACATCCGTTCCACGATCTACCAATGCACTTGGGTAGCCCCCAATCAAGTTTGCCATTCCTGCGTCATATGCTGTTACCGTCATTGGATCAGCATTGTGAACTGCAATACCTGCCCAGAATTCAGGGTACTCAGTTTCAAAAAGGTCCATGTAAACAGCTCCTCGTGGACACCATTGACACCATGTTCCTGTTCCTTCCTCTCCTACTACCATCTTACCAATGGCAGGTACAACAGGATTTACAGTAATTGATGCCGTATTGTCTGTTATGTCATCATCCGCTCCACCGTTAATATTGGTGATTGTCGCTGATGCAATATTTGTTCCTGGTGCTAAAACAATTCCCGGAAACGTCACCGTGTAATCTGCCAAAGAGGCAATGTTCTGTCCTGTAATATTCTGCGTAACTGGAATACCGTTGTAATCAAGAGTAACATCAAAAGATGTAATCGCAGTTGTACCTGCGTTCAAAATAGTTACGGTCGGGGATACCGTTTGTGTTGCTATATTCCCGCCAATGTCAAATCCAGCGACTGCAGCATTTAGGTTCATTAATGTATAAGTCTGATGGTCAAAACTCACGTCATCAACATAAAATTGACTTCCCTGAAGGGGAAAAAGGTCTAGTGACGCTAAAGCGTTGACACCATTCTGCCAAACACCGATTGAATTCCCGTCAATGAACGCCTCCCATAATCCTAAAGAAAGATTAGCTTCGATAGTAAGTGTGAACCAAGAAGCAGGAGTGTAGGATGACATGGCTAATTCAGCCGTGATCCCGTCATCAATCGTTAAGTTCCCTTGGGTATCCATGTTAACATTCAGTGCCCATGTCTGCCCGATCGTCTGTGATCCCTGGAAATTGAAATAAGCTGACTTACCGGTGTTAACATAAAAATCAGCTGAAAAGGTGAAAACTCCTGTATTATAGAGAGGTCCGAAATCTAACACACAGTCTTGTGGTCCACCACCGGATGCTGTTGAGTTAAAATAGATTGATTTTGTTCCACTGTTCGCCTGAGCACTAGAAACAGTACCATCTTCTGTTCCTCCTTCTGTTCCACTCCAAGTTGTCCAGGAAGTAGATTGCGGGCCAAGTGCACCTGTTGTGTAGGCATCGAAGTTATCTGAAAACAACTGTGCATGAACTGTTGATGATACCAACATGGCACCGATTAGGTACGTAAATTTTTTCATAAGCATTTCTTAATTAACTGTATTTATGGTTAGCATTAACGAATGTAAACTATTGCTTTCATTCCCGTAAAAAATAGAGATAAAAAAAAGAATGATTCTTGAATTCTCAAATTATTTAAAATACCTGAAGTCCTGTCCTTTCTTGATCCCTTTCACTGCCTCGAAGATCAATCGGATCGTGTTTTCAACATCCTCTTTTCTTACCGTTTCTACAGTTGTATGCATGTAACGAAGAGGCAATGAAATCAAAGCACTGGTCACTCCCTCATTGGAGTAGGCAAAAGCATCCGTATCCGTGCCTGTTGCCCGCGAAGCGGCAGCTCGCTGGAATGGAATCTTATGCTTCTCTGCTGTTGCGATCAGCTGCTTTAGTAAGTTATTCTGCACTGCTGGTCCATAGGTCAATACCGGTCCATCTCCTGATTTCAAGTCCCCATTTTCGATCTTGTCGACCATGGGTGTATGAGTGTCGTGACAGACATCTGTAATTAAGGCTACATTTGGTTTAATACGTTGAGCGATCATTTCCGCACCTCTCAGTCCTACTTCCTCTTGCACAGAATTCACCACATACAATGCGAAAGGAAGTTTGGTTTTCGTTTCCTTCAACAAACGGGCTACTTCTGCGATCATGAAACCTCCCATACGATTATCCAAAGCACGACCGACATAACGATTCTTGTTCAGTATCATGAACTCATCCTCGAATGTAACAACACATCCAACATGTATACCCAACTTTTCAACATCTTCTTTAGAGTCACATCCACAATCAAGAAAAATATTCTTCAAACTTGGAGTTTCTTCTTTTGTCTGGCGCATGTGGATTGCCGGCCATCCGAAGATCGCTTTAACTATTCCTTTATCCGTGTGAATATTCACTCTCTTTGAGGGTGCAATCATGTGATCTGAACCACCGTTCCTTCTCAAGTAGATGAAACCGTCCTTCGTGATATAGTGAACGAACCAAGAAATCTCATCAGCATGGGCTTCAATTACAACTTTGTATTCAGCCTGAGGGTTAATTACACCTACAACAGAACCATAATTATCCGTAAAATAATCATCAATATATGGTTTAAGGTATGCAAGCCATAATTTTTGGCCTTCAGATTCGAAACCAGTTGGACTTGGATTGTTCAAATAGGACTCCAGGAATTTTTCGGATTTCGGTGTTATGATCTTCTTCATTTATGTTGCTTTTGATTAAACACAAATGTAGCATTTTCGATCACTTCATCAAGGAAATGTTTCCCTTGATAATAGACTCTTCTCCACCGATACAAATCGCTTTCAGATAATAGTCATAAACATCTGGATCAAGCGGTTTTCCACGAAAATTACCATCCCATCCAAAATTGCGATCAGTAGATTCGAACACCATTTCTCCCCAGCGGTCAAAGATTCTAAATACCATTCCTTCGATCATTGGGCCTCTAACGTATAGAATATCATTTTCACCATCCCCATTTGGTGAAAATGCGTTTGGAACAAATACGTATGGCTCTTCACAGATAAAACCATATGCCTTCACCAATACAGTGTCTGATTTCGAACAGATACCATCTGAAGCCGTCAAGGTATAAATAGTGGTCTCCTGAACTGTTGCCGCGGTTGTTTGCATCGTTGGATTTGTGAGATCATCCGTCGGTGTCCATTGATAGGAAAGCCCGGGAGGCTCTCCCAGGAGAATTGTCGTTCCACCCTCAGGAACCAACGTTTCAGATGCAGAAGCGATCACTGTACCATTGGGAATATTACTCACAACGATCAATATGGAATCCTCTACAACACATCCAGAAGATGAGGAAGCCGTGACATAGAGGTATTGTGTCACCATAGGCTGAACCTGTACCTGATAAGTGACCGATGGCACTACGATCACGGAATCAGGTGACCACAGATAGGTAAAAGCGATTGTAGGATTGGAATTTATAGCAGTTACACTTGTAAGTTCTCCCGCACAGATCGAATCGTTAGCCGCAAGACTAATTGCAGAACTTATAAAATCAACTACGACACTATCTGTGGCAAAGCACCCCGGATTTCCGGCGAGAACATAATAAACCATCGGACCAGAAGGTGTAATGGTCACTGATGAATCGGCAATACTAAAATTTAATGTATCGGAGAATGTTGCAGATGTAGACCAAACAAAGTAATCAGCAGTACCCGATGAGTTCGCTGTTAGTGTTATGGGAGTTGGCACGCACAATTCGAAATCAGGAACCACCTGCAACTGAACAGAATCAGTGACTGTGATCGTAATTGAGGCTGTATCTGTCAAAAGACAAACACTATCTGTAACGTACAGATTGATGTTGTAAATGCCCGGAATGTCATAGGTAATAACAGGATTAAAGATGACTGTGGAGGTGTCTCCATTCCCGAAATCCCACAGGTAGGAATCAGATTCTGTAGAAAAATTGTCCAACGAAACAGTAAACGAAGAACAACCAATCGTCTGATCAGGGGTGAACTCTGCAACAGGGATTAACTCAAAGTCAAATTTGAAAATGAGATTATTACAATTGGTACTCAAATTAGAATTTGACCATGCACCGGTAGTCGTTGGAAAATCCGAATGTCCTCCACATCCTCCACAAACAGATTGATAGACAACTCCATTCTTATCGAATCTGGATGTTCCTCCGTCCACATGTTCATTGGCTACATTCCCACCCAGGTAGGAACCGTATAGCATTCCAGTAAATCCGCGTTCTATGACGAGCAGATAGAAATCAAAACCATTTGGCGGGATGGATTGAAATGCATTTGCTGAAACCGGCATTCCGCCCATTGGGGTACCTTGAAGAATATTGGCTCCCCAACCTGAAATGTACATATTACCGCATATATCCACCAGAAAGGCCGCTGGAGAAATGTTTATATTCGCACTACCATTGCCGAATACAGTTGAATTAAGGTTATTTGTCAAAGTAGGATCCAACTTGATAACGAATTGGCTACTATTCGGATTCACAAATCCTGCATTAAACACAGGAAATGTGCCCCCTGCAGATTGTCCAAGAACAAAAACATTGTCCAAACGATCGATCTCCACGAAGAATGCCTGATCGTAATTGGAAGTTCCAAGGTAAGTAGCATTAGTCACTATAGAACCTGCCGGACTCAGTTTGACAACAAAACCATCTGTTTTGCCACCGTTGTATGAATTCTGCCAACCATTTATGAATGGCAGATCATTCGAGCTTGATCCACCGGAAAAAACTACATTATCACTTGAATCGATCTTGATAGAGTAGCATGCGTCATTATTGGATCCTCCGTAATAACTTGACCATTGTAAACTGGACAGATCCGAAGACAATTTGAAAACCACTCCATCTTGCATTCCTGCATTCACTGATTGAAACGCATTCAGCACCGGAAAATCTGCAGATCGAGTGCATGATGCTATCAAACAGTTGCCGGATCCGTCAAGCATGATCTCTCCACGAAACTGATCTCCGTAATTTGCCGTCAACGAATCGTAGGCAGCAACTGAATTGTAGATACCTGAAGTAACTTTGCTGTTCACACCATCATTCATTGATCCACCCAAATAGGTTGAAGCCATTAAATTTTGTCCGTTGGAACTGATCTTGGCAACATAAATATCTGTTCCCTGGTTTGTAAAATATACTCCATTGTAATAGTGGTTACTATTTGGTGAACCACCTGCATGACTTGTCTGATACCCACCAACGATAGGAAAATCGATGCTTGATGTTGAGCCATACAAATAAATATTATTGGCTTCATCGCAGATCATACTATGAGCAGATTCGGTACCCTGTAAATTGTCACCACCTCCAAGGAATGTGGTCCAAAGCATCGTCGTTCCGTCTTGCGAATACTTTGAAAGAAAAACGTCTGTTATACCGTATCCTGCACCAACACCGTTATTGGCCACCGTGAAATTGGAATTGACGTCATATGCATTCGGATCGGGAGTAGGGTATGAATTTCCATAGATCATACCTCCGGAATAAGCCGTGCCATCATAACCGTAGGTGGCAGTCATCCCAAAATTATCTGTGATCGAACCGGAATAGGTCGCAAACACAAGGACAGGGTCAATAACAAGTATCGCGTTTTTTTTATAGTCTCCCAGCTGAAAACCCACTTGACCAGCTTCTATTTTGAATGAACAAGTTACTTCAATGACCTTCCCGTTGACTATCTGATAAGCGTATGGTTTCTGTTCGATGATATTTCCCAAGTCCGTTGAAACAATTAAGTCACCATTTTCACTGACCCTTACCTCCTTGTGACCTGCATATGAAAATTGGATCTTTGAGGGATCGGCCATCGGCTGGACATGGAACTCATACTTCAATTGATCTTGCTCTTCAATCAATTTAAGATCGATCCCATTATAAAACTCATGTAGCACTGATTCACCATATCCCCTGACTTTACTGGCCCATTTCGAACGATCATTGCCGATAAAATAATTGTAATATGCTTCAGTCTCATGCGTCTTTTCAATATTGTTTACCTTATTGGATCCAATAAAGTTCAAATGAACAACAGTTTCCTTAATTGACGCTTCGATATTGGTATCCTTCGGACGACCATGTAATTCCTTCAGTGCCGAGAAATCCTGCAGATGGAATACAAACTTATTTTGTTGAACCCATAGATTTCCTCCGGAAAAACGTGCCTTGAACAAGACCGGGACGGGCCATTGACCTTTGTTCTCGATGAAAGAATGAAGGATCGAATGATCGTGACTGATCTCCTGCGCAAAAACACTTCTGATTGCCAGAACGAACATTACAAACAGGAAGGATCTCAAGAACATTTTAATAATTGTTTGGAAACTAAAATAATGAATTTTGAATGAAAGACGGAAAAATTGTTTTAGAGGTTGAACCTAAAGCTAAAAAGACCAATAAATTTCGCTTTAGTAGAATCTAAATCCTTCAAAATTCTTAATTTCGTAAGACGTCCTAATTTCTTAATGTAGCTGCTGTATTTTAATTCATGAAGAACAGAATAACATCACTTTTCAATATTGATTATCCCTTGATTCAGGCAGGAATGATCTGGTGTTCCGGTTGGGAGCTTGCTGCAACTGTTTCCAATGCGGGTGGTTTGGGTATTATTGGTTCAGGATCGATGTATCCTGAGGTACTTGAGGAACATGTTCTAAAATGCAAAGCAGCAACCAGCAAACCCTTTGCTGTGAATCTCCCGATGCTTTATCCTGATATAGAAAGACACGTGGAAACGATCATCAAATACAAAGTTCCGATCGTTTTTACGTCTGCCGGTAATCCGAAGATATGGACAGCCCTTTTGAAAGCACAAGGAATCACTGTTGTACATGTTGTTTCAAGTGTGAAATTCGCATTAAAAGCTCAAGAAGCAGGAGTGGATGCCATCGTTGCTGAAGGATTCGAAGCGGGAGGACACAATGGGCGCGATGAAACCACAACTTTGTGTCTGATCCCAATGGTCGCTGAACAACTTTCAATACCGCTAATAGCTGCAGGCGGCATCGGAACTGGACGAGGAATGCTCGCTGCAATGAATTTAGGTGCAGATGGCGTTCAGATCGGTAGTCGGTTTGTTGCAACTCCTGAATCAAGTGCCCATGTGAATTTTAAGAATATCGTTATCAATACGGAAGAGGGCGGCACGCAGCTAACACTTAAAGAATTGACTCCGGTTCGTCTCATTAAAAATGAGTTTTACCAAAAAGTAGAGAAAGCATATCAGGATTGTTCAACCGTTGATGAACTGAAGAATTTACTCGGTAGGGGGCGTGCGAAAAAAGGAATGTTTGAGGGAGACCTGGCAGAAGGCGAGCTAGAAATTGGTCAGATCTCAGGATTGATCAAAGAGATCAAGCCAGCTGCCCAAGTGGTCGAAGAGATCATTGCCGAATACCGAGAAGCATTGAAAGATCAGCAATCCGAAAAATTTAACTTCTGATGATCACATTTGAACGATTTAAACTTGACAACGGCCTAACGGTGTTATTTCATAAGGATCCGACAACGCCATTAGCTGTTGTAAATACATTATTCGATGTAGGAGCACGCGATGAATCTGAGGATAAAACCGGATTTGCCCACTTGTTCGAACACCTGATGTTTGGCGGGTCGGTGAATATACCAGACTTCGATGCACCACTGCAAATGGCTGGAGGTGAAAGCAACGCATTTACCTCGAACGATATAACAAACTATTACAATGTACTTCCGGCAAAGAACATCGAAACGGCACTTTGGCTAGAAAGCGACCGAATGCTTTCTCTTGCATTTACTCCAAAAAGTCTTGAAGTTCAGCGAAATGTTGTAATCGAAGAGTTCAAGCAGCGTTATCTGAACCAGCCGTATGGTGATGTATGGCTGAACCTTCGGCCGCTTGCATATGAAGTTCACCCCTACAAATGGGCAACAATAGGAAAAGAGATCAAACATATCGAAAATGCATCCATGGATGATGTGAAGGACTTTTTTCGGAAACATTATAATCCATCGAATGCGATACTTTGCATTGCCGGTAATTTCGAATTGGATCACATCAAAGAACTGGTTAGCAAATGGTACGGAGACATTCCCTCCGGCATGAAGCCTGCACGTATCCTTGATGCAGAACCTGATCAACAGGAGTTCAGAGAAAAGATCATCGAACGCAATGTCCCGGCAGATGCTTTCTATTATGCATTTAAAATGCCCGAACGTCGCGATGAGATGTATTATGTGACGGATATCATGTCTGACGCATTGGGCAGGGATAAATCTTCTCGATTATATGTTTCGCTCAAAAAGGAACAAAAACTTGTTTCTGAAATTGGAGCTTATATCACGGGGTCAATGGATGACGGATTGCTTCTGGTCACAGGGAAACTGAATGATGGTATCTCTTTCGAACAGCTGGATCATGCTTTGTGGAAGGAACTTGAAAAATTGACCACCCATCCAATCAAAAAAGAGGAACTAGAAAGATTGATGATAAAGATAAGGACATCCAAAGAATTTCAGGAACAAGGATTGCTCAACCGTGCTATGAACCTATGTTTGTATGAACTGTTGGGTGATGCCAATGGAATAAATTTGGAACATGAGATCTATCAATCCATTCAAGCTGAACACGTTCAAGAGTTGGCGATCCGCCTATTGAAACGTGAAAATTGTTCCCTTTTGAAAGTTAAAGCCATCACAAATGCTGAATAGAACAATTACACCGGAACTACAACAGATCGACAAGATCGATTTCGTTAAGCCACAAATATTCGACATTTCCGGGGAAACGAAACTGTTTTTCATGCAGGAAGTTCCGAATGATACTGCTCGACTGGACCTCTATTTTGATGCAGGCACCGTGAATGGAAAAACCGGGATCGCGTCCTTTGTGAATGGCTTGCTTCTATCCGGTACAACTATGAAAACATCCATTCAGATAAACAGCGAGATCGATGGTCTTGGTGGGTTCTTTGAATCGGGTGTTTCAAATGAAAATGCGGTAGTTACAATGTATTCTTTGCGCGAGAATCTGTTACCAATCCTCCGTATTATGAAAGATGCCATTCAGAATCTTGCCCTTCACGATCATGAAGTAGAAGAACAGATCAATGACCGTCGTCAAAAATTCAGAGTGAACATGGAAAAGGTGAGTTTTTTGGCACAGAGGGCTTTCCAACAGCGTCTCTTCAATGATTCCTTGTATGGAAGGGTTTCGCGTGAAGAAGATTTTGATGAGATTTCAATCCAGGAATTACGTGGGTTCTTTAATGAAAACTACCTAAAAGGATTGTCGAAAGTTGTCGTAGTTGGAGATCTTTCTCAGGATGAAATTGATGAGGTCATCGATCTAACCGGGTCGTGGGCAAAAGGAACGAAAAGTGAATTCGAAAAGAATATTTCCAACCTCAAGGGTTCTACCCATATTGTAAAAGAAGGGGCACTTCAAACAGCAATTCGCGTCGGACGAATGCTCTTTAACAAAACGCACAGTGATTACAACGATTTTCTTATTCTCAATACTATTTTCGGTGACTACTTCGGTAGTCGCTTGATGTCGAACATCCGCGAAGACAAGGGCTATACCTACGGAATCGGCACAATGGTGGCTGAGCTACACGAGGTTGGCTACTTTCTAATCGCGACTGAAGTCGGCAAAGAGGCGAAGGATGCTACTTTAAAGGAGATCCAATATGAAATGGAAAGATTGCAAACTGAACTTGTGGGACGAGACGAGCTTGAGCTTGTCAAGAACTATATGCTGGGACAGCTGCTTAAAAGCGCCGACGGTCCTTATTCCATGACAGACCTTTACATGAGTGTTGAACCATACGGGCTAGAACTGGACTTCTACAACGAGGCGATCGAATCCATCAACTCCATTACGCCGGAACGTATTATGGAACTGGCAAAAAAATACCTGAACTGGAATGAAATGACTGTCGTTTCCGCAGGATAGCAACGAATTCCATTCATGAACGTCTTTATACTATAACACTTGTCATTGCGTTATTCATAGACATGTTGAGATTGACTATCTTACTTTTCCTGCTGATGGGACTCCATTTTGGGTCTAAGGCTTCCCATGTATTGGGTGGAGAGATCACGTGGCAATGTCAGGGGGGAAACTATGTCTTTACCCTCGTTTTTTACCGGGATTGTAATGGAGCAGAGGTTAATACCGTTTCGGAAACGATACGTGTCTGGGGACACCCCACACTAACGTCCATAACCCTTCCCTTTGTTTCGAGAACGGATATCTCTCCAAACTGCACTGCTGTTGCTGGTTCACCGCTGCCGCTCGACTGTGGAACGGGAACATCGGGAGGAAATGGAATTGGTGCTTTGGAAAAGATTACCTATATGAGTGTTCCGATCACAATTCCCGGAACACCTCCAGCAACAGGATGGATTTTTACATACGAAAACTTCTCCAGAAGCAATGCCGTAACTAACATTACAAACCCATCTCTTTACGGAATCACGCTTGCCGCAAAAATGTATGCTATTGCAGGATCAACCGGAGGATGTGTTGATTCATCGCCGAAATTCCTTCAGGAACCCTATTTTGTCAGTTGCTCCGGCAGTCCATATACCTATAATATGAATGCGATCGACCCTGACCTGGACTCCATCGCAGTTGGATTCGGGATTCCTTACAACCATTTCCCTTCAGGAACATATAACCCACCGATCAACCCTGTTCCTGTTCCTTTTGAACCCGGATTCAGCTATACCTCTCCGACACCTGGAACAGCAATGAATCCTTCCAATCTACCAGCACAGATCAATCCATCATCAGGCGAACTGACTTTTACTTCATTCAATACGGGAAATTATGTGGTAAAAGCGGTAGTTCGTTCATACAGAAACGGTGTTTTGATCGCTGAAGTGGAACGCGAAATGCAATTAGTGGTCATGGCGTGTGCTGCTTCGAATACTGCTCCTGTCATCACCGGACCGTTCAGCGGCTTGTTCGAAACGACCGTCAATGCCGGTACACTTGTCAATTTCAATCTAAGTTCAACAGATATCGAAGTTTTGCAGGATGGAAGTGCTCAAAGTAACTTACTAAGCGCCTCGGGTCCAATGTTCGGGACAAACTTTACAGCTGCGACGGGATGTGCGATCGCACCTTGTGCAACTTTGAACACAACTCCTCTGATCACAGGTGTACAGGGTGTCAACACTACCTTTAACTGGCAAACATCGTGCGATCACCTCGTTGGCGCTGATGGGAATGCTCAAGATATGATCCCGTATCATTTCGTCTTCCGTGTTCAGGATGATTTCTGCCAGGTGCCAAAAGTTAGTTATGCTACGATCACGATAAATGTTTTGAATCCAGGTGTGATTCAAGCACCTACTATTAACTGCATCCATTCAAATGCGGCAGGGGATGTGACAATCGAATGGACACCTGTTACAGATCCATTAGGAACATTTGTAGAATATCAAGTCTATTCCGTTCAAAATGGACTACTAGCAACAATTGCGGGTATTGGATCTTCTACTTTTACAGATCCCGGGGTATCGCAAAAATTTGATTACTATCTTGCGGTTGTATCAGGTTGCAATGGCAATACGAAACGATTTGGAGATACGTTATCCAACATCTACCTCGAGCTCAATAACCCATCCAATGGTACGGCAGTCCTTCAATGGAACGATCCCCGGATAAACCCCACTCCTCAGATGGGAGACTATTACCATATCATGCGAGAATACCCTGCAGGCACTTGGACCTTCAGAGACAGCGTTCCTTATGGCTTGAACTTCTATTTCGATACAATCGATATTTGCGAAGCATACCTAGGTTATCAGGTTGTCCTGCCAAATCAACCATGCGACTACACCAGCAATATTACCGGGGATAATTTCGAAGACATGATAACACCTGACATACCGGTTATTTCTTCTGTTAGCATCGACACACTTTCAAATGAGCTGATTATCAACTGGAGTGAGAATACGCAGGGGGATACCTACGGTTATGTGATCTACACCTATAATAGTAGTGGCTTTCTATATGAATTGGATACCGTATGGGGAATTTCGAATACTACCTACTCCTATTCAACTGACATAACTCAAGGACCACTCACCTATTCGGTTGCAGCGTTCGATTCGTGCTATACACCTTCGGTTCCACCTACATTTCAAACCTCAGCAAAAGCAGACATTCACACAACGATGTTTTTGGAGAGTGAATTACTAGTTTGCAGCAATGAGGTAGTACTTTCCTGGACACCATATATTGGCTGGAGTAACGCAACTCAATATGAGATCTACGCACAACTAGTTGGTCAGCCTTGGCAACTCATCGGATCAACAAACTCCACCACCTATACCGCTGATGTCATAGGCCTGCAAGAATATTGCTTTTTTGTAAAAGCCTTAAATTCAAGCGGGGAAAGCTCCTTCTCAAATAGGCAGTGTCTGAATATTGTTGCACCGACAGAACCTGATTACCATTATCTCAGAGTAGCGACAGTTGATATTGACAAGGTACAATTAAGACATCTCATTGATGCGTCGAGTGGAGTTACAGGCGTATCTTTCGAAAAAATGAATTCAAATGGTTTATTCGAAGAGATTGCGCAGGTTCCCGTTACTTCGAACGATGTAAATTATACGGATACAGACGTGGCTGTGAATACATTCAGTTACACATACAGGGCACGAGTAATCGACAGTTGCGGAAGACCGGGAACAGCATCCAATACAGCGAAAACGATTTTGGTGACGATTCATAAAGACGAAGTCCGTTTGCTTGCTAATGTGAACTGGACGGCCTATGAAGCATATGACGGTAAAGTTTTGGCTTACAACATTTACCGTGGAATAGACGGTGTTTTCTCCGGTGGACCGATCGCAACACTCTCCTCGGGCGAGCTTTCTTTTCAAGACGACCTTAACGATATTACCTTTATGGGGAAGGTATGCTACTATATAGAAGCGATCGAAGGTGACAACATATATGGATTCCGTGAGACAAGTCGCTCCAACATTGCCTGCGAGGTATTTGAACCGATAATTTACATTCCAAATGCATTTATGCCGGAAGGCGTGAATACAACCTTCAAACCAGTTCTAACGAATTTTGATCCGACTGAATACAGGTTCACAATCTTCAACCGTTGGGGTCAGGTAATCTTCAATTCTGAATCTCCGATCGAAGGTTGGTCAGGATACATTGATGGTGGTAATATGGCGCAAACGGGCACTTATCTGTACATGGTGGAACTTCATGATGGCAATGGCATTGAGATTATCAGAAGAGGGTTTGTTACCTTACTGAAATGATGATTTGTTCAACATGAATCGTAACTTTGCTCCTTGAAACGTATTCTGATCATACAAACAGCCTTTTTGGGTGATGTCATTTTGTCAACTCCTGTTATCTCAGAGTTGAAACGTTTATTCCCAAATGCAGAGATCGATACTCTTGTTAAAAAGGGGAATGAATCAATTTTGAGAAACAATCCTCACCTAAATTCCCTCATAACATTCGATAAATCCGGAGGTAAATATAGTGCTATGCGAATATTGATCCGCAATATCAGGAAGCGGAAATATGATCTTGTTATCAATCTGCACCGTTTTGGAAGCTCCGGAATCCTCACTGCTTTATCGGGTGCGAAGAAAAAATACGGTTTCAAAAAGAATCCATTTTCGATCTTCTTCACAAAGAAATTTGAGCACATTATAGGTGACGGCACTCATGAAATAGAACGTAATCTGTCTATCATTAAGGAATTCGGTGCGGTTGAAACTAAGCGCCCTGAGCTCTATCCAACGTGGGAACAGTTTGAGAGGGTCAAGGCCTATCAAATGGAAACGTATTTCTGCTTTGCACCTGCTTCCGTATGGTTCACGAAACAGCTACCGAAAGAAAAATGGATAGAACTGATAAAAAAGAAAAGTGCAGAAGGCCGCATCATCTTAGTTGGAGGAAAGGAAGACCGGGACCTGTGTGAAAAGATCATAGCCGGTTCTGAATTAAGGAATGTGATCAATCTAGCAGGTGAATTAACACTATTAGAATCAGCAGCACTAATGGGCAAAGCGAAGCGTAACTTCGTGAACGACTCTGGTCCGTTACATTTGAGTTCCGCCATGAATGCGCCCGTAACAGCCTTCTTTTGTTCAACTATTCCGGCATTTGGTTTCGGGCCACTTTCTGAAGATTCAGAGATCAAGGAATGTAGCGCTAAACTGGAATGTCGGCCATGTGGTTTACATGGTTTTAAAGAATGTCCTCAAGGTCACTTCAAGTGTGGTTATGGGATAGAGGTATGATAACCCCTCTGCTTGAAGAAAGTATTCAATAAGAAATGATGCGTCTTTTAGTGATTGCGACATTATTGCTAAAATTGTTCAAAGATTGCATCAATGAGAGAACATGATATTTATTCCAATTTGAGTGGATAACTCATCACGTAATCTTCCATCCAGTAACCGTTACCGATATCAATGTCTTCTTCATAGGCAACCGTAAAGCCAAGATGCTTGTAAAAATCAACTGCATTATTAAAACGGTTAACATTCAACACGATAGATGTCAACTTCAATAAAGAAGCAAGCTCTTTTGCTTTCTCGAAAAGTAGTTTTCCGATCCCTTTACCTTGGGATTCTGGCAAAACATATAATTTATGAATCTTGATTTTTTGCGTATCAGGATGAAAAGGCTCCACTCCAATGAATCCAAGTGGGGTTCCGTTCTCAAAACAGACAAAGAATTGGTGTCCGGCAAGCATCTGTTTTTTCAACGTATCGTGGTCATACATCCAGTTCAGCATGTAACGAATCTGTTCAGGTGAGAGAATTGTACGAAACGTGTCCGGCCAAATCTTAGATGCGAGATCTTGAACGATCTCAACCCGATCCTCGCTGAGCTTTTCAATCAGGATGCGACTCATTCAATCACTGTTTAATGAATGCCTGCTGTTCAATGTGCCCCTTCATTTCCAACCTTACCCAATAAGTGCCGGGCTTAAGGTCTGATACGGAAACTTTTGATCCTTGAACGTTTTTGATAGTAACTCTACCTATCGCATCGACGATCTCAACCTTAGACGGCAATTCATCGACCAATGTGAAATGTAATTCGTTTAGCACCGGATTTGGATACACGGACCAACTCAACTCAGCATCGATCTCCTGCGTTCCCACCGTGCTCAAAGCCAATTTAACCGCATTGTAAGCATCAACCTTTCCCCACCCCCATTGTATACTTCCATTGACTGGGATCACACCGGTATTGTTATCTTCCCTTGCCGTCTGAATAATGATTTCCTTCACCTGAGCGGCAGACAAATATGGGTTTGCATCCAGAATCAGAGCGATCACACCAGTTACCATTGGCGCCGCCATAGATGTTCCGGAGAAACGGGCAAATGGGTAAACTCTACCATTGAAATCAACTGATGCAATAGAAGTATAACCATTGTCTGTATAAGATGAAATGGAAGATCCAACCGAAACCCCAGGAGCAGCAATCTCTGGCTTCAAAACACCGTCATAACGCGGTCCAATACTCGAAAAACTAGCTATACCACCACCGATTGGGGCTCCATTCGGCGCATAATATTTTGAAGCAAATGCCGCGACACTTAACAAACTGTTCGTGCAAGAAGGCTCGCTGATCCCGTATTGATTGTCTCCTCCGATAGTTCCCGAATTAATTGTTGAGAATGGCATGCCCCAATTGCCGACATCGGTTGAGAGCTCAGTGACGTTCCAGAAATGAACCAGACCACTGACGGCTTTTGCCTTTAGTACTACCCGCAGCGTTGAATTCGTATTCTTTACACGAAGTCGAATCTGTGGGCGACCATTCTCCGGGTGCACCGCATCTGCCGAAATGTTGTACCAAACAGTATCTATCCCAGTCACAAGGAAAGTGTCAACATAGGTTAATGTGTTTGATGTTGAAAAGTAAGGACTTTCAACAAGCATAGTGCTTCCCGTTGAATTGTAAAGCTTGATTCCTGCCTCAAAATCATTCCCTTGTTCACCCCACATGTGAATACTCTGTCCCCACATATTCGGATTAGAAGCATAGGAATAAAACTCTATGCGACTTTTGATAGAATCGTTGTTGAACTGTTTTTTAATATGAAAGTTGACACTTCCATTGTTACCACCTGAATTTGAAAAAATAACACCCAATGCAGAATAAGCATCGATCGCCTGACTCAGCAAAGAGTTACCGTCAAGAGTTCCTATGTGGTATAAACCCCAACTCATGTTTATAACGAGTCGCTTTGATTCCAATTGCGCTTTCTGGTACATCCATTCCCAGGCATCCAATACAGCTCCCTCGTCAACAAGGAAGGTCGCAAACAAGAACTGTGACTCATAGGCTACACCGCGGAAAATTGTTCCTGCCCCGCCTCCACCAGCGATACCTGCGACATGCGAGCCGTGAGTTGCATACGAATAGATATTTGCTGTATCGGCCCCGGCTGAGACAAACTCCGGCAACGATGTGTATTCTGTACCATAAGAAAAACCCAATGGGGCAGGACCTGAAGTTTTATACTGGTCCCACGCGGCATAGATACGCGTATTCTGAATGAGCGTATCATAGAACATTGGTGAGGAATAATCAAATCCCCAGTCTGTGATACCGATGAATACGTTCTTCCCTGTGTATCGCTCCGGTAGGTTAATTCCAAAATGAACACTGTCCGCGCCGACATCCCTAACTGCCTTGTCCAGATTCGGTTTGATCTTTCCTGATAATTGCAACACCGAAAGTCCCGGAAGAGACGCAATGTTCGAAAGCAATGAAACAGGAATCTTCAAACTTACAATGTCACTTACCTGTGCTCCCACAATGATTCCGTATTGCGCCAAAGAACTTTTGGTATAACCCGGAGCTGTCTTACCTATGAATGAAACATACTGTCCTCCATCGAGCGCGTACACTGCAAATCGTTCCTTTATCACAGCCGAAGGAATACCTTTATTGAGTAAAGCATCCTTGATGATCAATCCGACATCTGCCCTGGTGTTGGCAGGAATTTGAACTTGAGCAGAAGATAAAAATGCTGCAAAAGACCATATAAGTACCAGGAAATTCTTCATGAGGATCGGGTTTAAGCCTAAATGTAGCAAATCTACCGATCAAAAATTCTCATTTCTCATGAAAACTTGGTATTTATGAACAAAAATGAGTGAAAACTGCTATAATTTTACCACTTTTTGGCCATTTATGGCTGGGGACCCTAAAATATAGATTCCGGGTTTCAATCCTGTCATGTCGAATTCTAACCCCTCTGAGGTCTGTGTAGAATTCACTTCTAATATTCTACCAAAAGTATCATACAATTGTACAGGAACAGAAGCTGATTGAAAGGAAACATGGAGAAACTCTTTCACAGGATTGGGTGAAAAACTGAATGACTGTTGCAATTTATCGAATCCAAGATCCATTGGACAACCTGAGCCGGAATAGGTCGGATAGTGCGTAATACCCGCAAGACTCATGCACTCAAGTTTGACCTGGTACTGAGAAACATTTTGCCATGGTTCACACAGGAATCCACTCACGCTCCCTATCCCTTCGATCCAATAGAACATTGGCCCACTTCCAAAATCAACGGCAATATGATCTACCCCATTGATCTGAATCGTCGTAACATCAACTACCGTGAGGTCCTGAACCATCGCAGAAAATCCGCCCTGTTCGAAATAAACATTCTGTAAAACCTCTCCTGGAGTAACACCAAAATCATAGACCAAATACTCCACTGTTGAATCCTTCGGGACATACCAAACCTCTTGACCAACTTCTCTCAACGAACCATGATATACACCGCCGCATTCATTTACCTTTGTATAATTAGCGGAATTGATCAACGTATCCTGACCGTTCACACAGTAATTGGTGACATTGACCAGCACATATGGAAATGGCGGGTACGTCATCGGTTCCTGGTAGAAAGCATTTACCCAAACTCCCTGATCGGAAGGAAACGGGATCTGAGCTCTTATCAGACTGATCAATGAGCAGAAGATTGGCACAAGAATGATCTTTTTCATGGCTGAAATTTAATCCTACTAATCAAAGAAACAGTTGATAGGTTGAAAACAAACCCACATTCCTGTGGGAATATTTTATCCTTTTCCCGGCTTCACGGTCGGACTTGTTTTTATCGGTGTAGATGACGGCTTTGCCGGTGTGCCAATCGGTTTTGGAGTAGTACTGGTAGGCTTTGTCGTATTACCAGGTTTGATCGTTGTACCTTTTGACGGTTTTGGCTCTGTGTTGAAGATCGAAGTATTCGGTTTTTCCGGAGTACTGCTCTCTTTATTCTCAGTTTTACCCGATGGCTTGCTGATCGTTTGAGGAGTTGCTCCTTCAACACCTGTTTTATCCTTTGAGATCTCTTGGACTCCATTTGATCCAGGATTTACATTTGGCGCAGGTTTTTCAATCTTACCAAGGACCATCCCCTGGGTATTATCGGTAATAACCGGACGAGGATTTGGTGGGATATCTAAGTAAGCCTGATCAAAAATACACCCGTTAAGGTCAGCTCCACTCATCCCGTTACCTTCACAGATCCTTCTCGCGGAGGTCTGACGATCCGGTGTAAGATCACCAATTGTTCTATGAACACGTGGAAAAGATTCATCAGTATAGGTCAATGTACTCTGACCGAAACCATAATCAAACAAAGAAGTTTGTGCTGTCACTCTGAATGCACGTGCGAAATCGCGTGCTAAAAATGCCAGGTGCTCCTTTTCAAGCTGATTGGCAATTTCGCTATTCCCCATCATTGCTATAGACATTGGTCGAGTACCTCCCCCTCTTACATCGAAATCATCATTTTGAGATCCGTTAGCATTCCCCAATAATCCCGTCAGATCTGAATTTCGGCAAGGAAATACTTGAACGGTGACATTCAGGAAATTCATCTGTGAGGAATTACGAAGCTGCACGTTTGCAACCTCTCCGGTTGGCCATGTGACCACGTATGTATTGGATGAATAAGTGATCGTTCCTCCATGAGGTAAGAAATAAGCGCTTCTTGAAATAGTGACCGGGACACCGTTAACGCGGAGAGCCGAAGTCGACACATTGTCTGGCTTTTCATTCGCATAGATCCCCACACGATCTCCTGCTACATTCATGGCGACAGCAGTATTCAATGAAAAGTCATCTGTTTGCGGCTGCTGCCTGGCTTGAATTTCGAAATTTCCAAGATCTGATTTCGCAAGGACAAACTCGCCAACTGTCTGAAAGGAATAACTTGCTCCATCGAAAGAAGAAAGATGCGGATCACCGTAGGTTCTTCCTGAGACCGGCTTACAGTTCGGTAGATTCACAACGGAAGCAACCTGATTCCATTCGTTTCTGCCTGTTGTATCTGTTGCGACACGCTGATTTTCAGTAACGATCCTGTTCACACTTGATCTATTACCTTCCGGCACAAGCCGCCACATTTCTGCAGGCGTCAGGTTCTCGGGAAAAGTCCTGTCCGGAACAGGTTGTTTGTTGGACATGGCGTATAAACTCGACGCCAGCCACTCACCTCGGATCGGATCCCATTTAACAAGTTCGTTTTTAACAAGCTGGAAGTTTTCTTTGAAACGATCATTCTGCCCGAATGATTCCGCCGAAGTCAATGTCAGAATTGCAATGAGGAGTATTGTTTTTTTCATGGATATCGCTTTATTGTAAGTAAGTGTAAAATTGCAAAATTTGTGCCATGAAAATTCATACTTAAACTGAAGCTATTTTCAAAAATCAACCTGGACTGAATCAGCTAATTCCACGATGAACTTTCGGTATTCTCTCACAGATGATATCTTCTTCACTATTCGATATAAACCAAGGCCCTCTTCGAACGATTCCATGAAATACTCCCAGAAATGAGCCATCTTTAGAAGAACATTACCTTCATTGTCTGAGGATCGAAGATGACTTTCCAACAGTAACTCCAGAAACTCTGAAAAAACTTCCATTCGATCCTCCGGAAATAGATCTGAATCCTCCTGTATCATTTCAAAGAGGAACGGATTTGAGATAGCTCCACGCCCGATCATCCAATGTTTGACTTCAGGGAATAGTTGTTTAAGATGCCTGAAATCCTTCACTGATCTGATATCACCATTGTAGACCAATCTATGATTCGAAAGCGGAATACATTCCCGAAACCGATCATGGTCGCAAACTCCGTTATATAATTGTTTGCCATATCGTGCATGAACAATGATCTCTTCAAGCGGATAATCATTCAATCGAGGAAGTATCGTGAGAATATCTTCCGTATCTTCATATCCCATGCGCATTTTAATCCCAAGTTGCATGTCAAGAGCAGGAAGTACCTCATCCAGAATTCCATAGAGTTTTTCCGGTTTGTTCAAGATACCTGAACCCAGATCCCTTTTCGCAACCATTGGATAGGGACACCCTAAATTCCAATTAACCTCTTTATACCCCTGATCTTTGAGGTATTTCGCCATTTCGATAAAATCCTCGGCAGAACAAGCCATGATCTGCGGCACAACAGGTTCAAAAAGATTATTAACGGGTAAAACATCTTTCTTTGGCCCTTCTTTTATTTGCCCGGAATAATCCATTTTAAGGTATGGTGCATAAAAACGGTCCACATCACCTAACAGTTGCTGGAAAGCATTTCGGAAATGATGATCCGTAAAACTTTGTAAGGGTGCCAGATAAAGATAGTCGCGCAAGATTTTCGTGTTTGCACGAAGTTAGATCATTCCGATTAATATTTTATAAAATTACCCACCAGGTTCTACCGCCAATTTTTCTTAAAACAACCAAGCTTCACTAAATAAAATTGTTTTTACAGAAATTAAGTTATAATTTTCGGTTCAGATAGGCCAGTAACGCACATGAATACAGCAACAACCGAAGGAGTAAAGATCACTGTCAATACACGGTTTAGACCGGATCTTTCTCAGATTACAGATAGTCAGTTTTTTTTCAATTACCGCATTAACATTGAAAATCATAATGAATTTGACGTTCAATTATTGAATCGCGACTGGTACATATTTGATTCATTGAACGAGCCTAATTTTGTTAGCGGTAACGGTGTGGTTGGTGAGCAACCAATTCTAAAACCGGGACAAACATTCACGTACACCAGCGGTTGTGAACTATTCTCTGAAATAGGTTTTATGAAGGGTTTCTACACCTTTAAAAACCTTAGAAATGAGCAGCTTTTTCAAGTATTCGTTCCCACATTCAAACTGATCTATCCTCCGAAACTCAGCTAACCTTCTTTCGATAGATCACCAACAGCGTCAGTACAGCAAACATCATAATTATTGAGAGATAGATAACGAACTGATGGTTATCCTGACGATCAATGACTGCAATCAATTTTGCCTCACGATCCCCGGAAAAGTATTCACTTTCAAGGATTTCAATGGATTCGATTAATTCCATATCCTCCGCTTTCATGGAGGACATGTCTGCATAATATTTCTCTTGAATAGAAATCAATCTTTCCATGGTCTTGAGCGCATTAAGAGTGTCACCAGTTAATTTGTAAATCTCAGCCAATGCTCGAACAGCATCCATTTCTTCCTTTAAAAGGTTTTGCTCTTTACTGTATTTTTCAGCTATCCTATAATAGGCGATCGCCTCATTATAATTTTTCAATTCCTGAAAATAACTACCCAAATTGAAATAGCTTTCCGATACTGCTCGAGAGTTTCCGATAGTTAGGCGGATATCAAGTGCTTTTTTGAAATATTCAAGGGAGGCCTTCCTGTCACCGTTCTGAAAATGTACGATCGCCATGTTGTTATAGGCATGAGCAATCTGGGTTCTTGCCTTGGAACGGAAGCCAAACTGAGCACTCTTTCTAAAATACTCCCCTGCTAATTTCAAATTCACTTTCTTCTGTTCGATCGTCCCAAGCAACGAATAGGCGTTCGAAACTGATTCCATTTTCATCAGTCTAAGTGATTCTGTCTTGTAATGATGTAAAATACCGACAGCCTTATCCAGTTCTCCCAAAGCAATATATACCTGTGCCAAGTTTGATTCTGCTAGGAAAGCAGAGGTCGGATCAGGGGATTCCTTCCCTACCTTCAAAGATTTCAAATAATAGATCTCAGCTTCCTTTGTTTTACCACTATTAAAAAAGGCATTACCTATTTCATTGAGAATCTCTGTCTCAATAACAACATCACCTGTCTTCTGAAAATGGATCAAGCTTGACCGAAGATATTTAATTCCCCTCATAGGCTCTCCGGTTCGCGAAAGATAGGTTCCCAAGGATCGTTTACCCACATTGATAGCTTGATCATCCTTGTTCTCAAAGCCTATCGACATAATCTGATAGGCATCCAGTTTTAGAGAGTCCAGATTGTTCCGCATGTAATAATTCCATTTCCCTATGGATTCTCTAATTGCACGATCAATCTGAACTTTTGTCAAAACGGATTTCCTATACAATCCTGAATCCTGTGACATTGAAAATCCTGATGACAAAAAGACCATGAAAAATATTCTAAAATCGATAATTGTCAAGAGGAGTGGTTTTGTAAAATTCATGATTGCAAGGATAGACAACAATCGTTACTTTTGCAAAAAAAATATTCTATGTCAAACGCTATTTTCCACGTACCAGTAGCCAAGAACGAACCGGTAAAAGGATACGCTCCGGGATCCTCAGAACGCGATAGTCTGATCAGTAAATACCATGAGTTTTACAAACGAGAAGCGATCGATGTTCCAATGTACATTGGTGGTAAGGAAGTTCGAACTTCCAACAAGAAGCCGTTAAGTGCGCCACATGACCACCAGAAAGTGCTTGGTCATTATAACGTGGGAGATGCTTCTCATGTGCAGCAGGCTATTGATGCGGCACTTGGGGCAAGATCAGCATGGGCAAACCTTCCGTGGGAAGAGCGAGCGGCGATCTTTTTGAAAGCTGCTGACCTGTTGGCCGGACCATTCCGTGACAGAATGAATGCAGCGACAATGCTGGCCCAGTCAAAGAACGTTTTCCAGACTGAGATCGATGCGGCGTGTGAGTTGATCGATTTCTTCCGATTCAATGTGCAGTACATGACGCAGATCTACAAAGAACAGCCTGAATCTTTACCGGGTATGTGGAACCGTTTGCAATACAGACCGCTTGAAGGATTCATTTTTGCTCTTACTCCTTTCAATTTCACGTCGATTGCAGCAAATCTTTCAGCCGCACCTGCAATGATGGGGAACGTTGTCGTTTGGAAACCGGCCGAATCTCAGATCTATTCAGCTCAGGTGATTATGGAATTATTCAAAGCAGCGGGTGTACCTGACGGTGTTATTAACATGGTTACAGTAAGCGGTCAGACTGCAGGGGAAGTGATCTTCAAACACAAACAGTTCGCAGGACTTCATTTCACAGGTTCAACTGGTGTATTCCGTCAGTTATGGAAAGACATCGCAAACAACCTTGAAACATACCGTTCTTACCCACGCATCGTAGGTGAAACAGGTGGAAAGGATTTCGTCATGGTGCATAAGAGCGCCGATGCAGCTGAAGTGGCGACAGCCCTTTCAAGAGGTGCGTTCGAATTCCAGGGCCAAAAATGTTCTGCAGCTTCAAGGGCTTATGTCCCTTCGAACATTTGGCCAGAAGTAAAAAGGATTCTTGTTGAACAGGTTAATTCATTCAAAGTTGGTTCACCGGATGACACCTCGAATTTCATCAATGCCGTCATCGATGGAAAGGCGTTCGATAAGATCTCAGGATACATCGATTATTGCAAAGCACAGCCGGATGCAGAGATCATCACGGGTGGAACTTACGATAAGTCAAAAGGATTCTTCATTCATCCAACAACGGTCGTTACAACGAATCCGAAGTTCAGAACGATGTGTGAGGAGATTTTTGGCCCTGTATTGACGATCTATGTGTACGACGAGAATAAGTTTGAAGAAACGCTGGACTTGCTGGATGAAACTTCAGAATATGCACTTACCGGATCGATCATTTCGAATGACCGCTATGCGATCAACTTAGCTACTCGTAAGTTGGAGAATGCTGCAGGTAATTTCTACATCAACGACAAACCGACAGGGGCCGTTGTAGGTCAGCAGCCATTCGGAGGAGCACGCGGATCAGGAACAAATGACAAAGCCGGAGCAGCAATGAACCTGATGCGATGGGTTTCTGCCCGCACGATCAAGGAAACATTTGTTCCGCCAACAGATTACAGATACCCATTCCTAGGATAAGAAATAGTTAGAAAGCGCCTTCTTTTCGGAAGGCGCTTTTTTATTTCAGTTCTTTAAACGGCAGTGGAGATTATTTTAACTTTGATCATTAAGAGATGAACAGAACTCAGAACTATCTATCGATCCTGGCTGTTGGAGTTATCCTAACCGTATTCCTCTTTCAGCGATTCGCTTATTTTACAAACAATGACCGCAACGGATACAATGCAACCTCATGGGATGCATTGGGATATTACCTTTATCTGCCATCAACTTTCATTTATGATGATATCAAAGAACTGAAATGGTTTCCTGAAAAGGATTCGATCTACCAGATGTCCGGTGGTCATTTTTACCAGGGCATCCAATTGGAGAATGGGAACTATACATTCAAATACCTGAGCGGAGTTGCCATTATGGAGACCCCATTCTTCTTTATCGGTCATCAGATCGCTCAGTGGAGTAATGAGCCTCAGGACGGATTTTCATGGCCTTATCAGTACGCCATTCTGTTCGGGGCCATTTTCTGGTTCTCCATCGGATTACTGATCCTTCGAAAAGTTTTATTGGAGTATTTCGATGAATGGGTCACTTCAATCACGCTTTTACTGTTGTGTCTGACCAGCAACCTGATCCAATATGTTTCAGTTGACGGAGCAATGAGCCATTCCTTCATTTTTCCATTGTACGCTGCTATGCTTTGGTACACCATTAAATGGCACCAGAATCCCAAATTAAAATACGCTTTTCTCATCGGGATCATTTCCGGGATGGCAGTGATCTCACGACCTACCGAGCTTATTATAATCTTCATCCCACTTTTATGGAAATTCGAGCCAACTGTTTTCTCAGGGACCAAATGGCAATTCCTTAAAGCCAATAAAAGTCAGCTAGTAGCAGTGATCGCTGGTGGTATTATCGGAATTCTGCCACAACTCCTTTACTGGAAATATACCACTGGTTCGTTCATTTTTGATGTGGGTAGCAAATGGTATTTCCTCAATCCATGGTGGCGCGTTCTGTTCGGGCCGGAAAAAGGGTGGTTCCTCTATACGCCGATCGCAATACTGATGGTTGCCGGTTTCTTTTTCATGAAGGGTCGTCCTTTCAAACGTTCCGTACTCACATTTTGTCTACTCAACATCTGGATCATCATTTCATGGTCAGACTGGAAATACGGAGCCAGCTATTCGACAAGAGCACTTTCCCACAGTTACCCGGTCTTTGCGCTTTCTCTTGCATGTATTGTTCAATACATTTGGAACGTTAGAATAAAATGGTTCCTCCCGGTTTTGGGAATCTTGCTGATATGGCTTAATTTTACTCAATTGAAAACCTATAACAGTGGAATCCTTGAGGGTTTTTCACCATTCTTATCTTTATTTTGATCGAAATGAAACGAATTTTCCCAATACTGATATTATTACTTGTTTTTGCTTCATGTGCTAAGCGCAAAGCAGAAAA
>JBKCJG010000108.1:0-21023 GCA_046301895.1 Flavobacteriia bacterium | reverse complement strand
ATCCTGCATAAGGTTTTGATCCTGGGGATTTTTTTCTGTGCCATGGCAAGTCCCAATGCAACATCATCACACCAATAGCTGTAAAAATAAAGCTTGTCTGCTGGATGCTGTCTAACAAGAATTTTTTGAACTAATTCACTTACTTTTTCTGCCCTGTAAAGGGAAACAAGCATAGTAAAAAAAATGCCTTTCGTAACTTTCAACTTATAAACCTTTCTGATAACCGATAGTTCTTTCCAGAAAATGGGATTGAAGATTCCTTTCAAGGATAGCAATTTGGTGGTAATCGAAAGTTCAAGATCAAATCTTGTTGCCGAACAATTATTGGGAATTTCACGAGTTTGATCTGGGTTTTTGCTGGATGACAGGATCACTACTTCATCGAAACCTTTCGATAAATATTGGATCTCTGTTTCCAGAAAAGTTTCACCATTTCCAAACGGATATTCTGATGTGAATAAGACCACTTTATTCTTCATAATCAAAAAACAAGGAACTAAAGTTAATTCTAATTTCAATTTATGACCCATCTAACTGACCTGGATACTGATTGATAAGAAACTTACATCTGTCAAGTTTAGCTATCTTAGTAGCGCATGAAAAAAATTCTCATTCTTGCCTACGATTTTCCACCCTATGTTTCCGTAGGTGGTTTGAGACCGTATAATTGGTTTAAGTATTTGAGAGAATTTGGCATTGAACCCATTGTTATTACTCGCCAATGGGATAACAAATATGGGAACCATCTGGATTACGTTGCGCCCGGAGTGTCTGTTGAGCAGATCATCGAAAAGGTTGAGAATGGTACGATTATCAGGACACCATACAACCCGAATCTATCAAATCGAATCCTATTGAAGTATGGTGAGAACCGGTTTCGATTGTTGAGAAAAATAATTTCAGGCTATTACGAATTTGCACAATTTATCTTTCCAATCGGGCCAAAATCGGAGATCTTTATAGCAGCTCAAAATTATTTGAGAGAGAACAAAGTGGATGCGATCATTGCAAGTGGTGATCCTTTTATTCTTTTCAGTTATGCTTCCCAGCTCAGTGATTGGTACGGCATTCCATGGATTGCAGATTATCGCGATCCCTGGAGTCAAAATTTTAGTACTAAAAAAGGTGTCATTCAAAGAAAATGGGACCTCTTGTTTGAACAAAAAACAGTTAGAAGTGCTTCAAAGATTATTACAGTTGATGAATTGTTCAAATTAAAAATAGGTCAACTTTTTCCTGATAAAGAAATTTTAATCTTGCCCAACGGGTTTGATCCTAATTTAATGATAGAAGCAAACAAAATCGAGCAGAAAAGCAAAATTTTATCTTTTTCATTCGTTGGTACAATCTATAAATGGCATCCAGTTAAATCCTTGATGAAAGGATTTCAAAAGTTTAAGGAAGAAAACCCAACAAAGCCTTTTGAATTAAAGCTTTACGGTATCAATAATTCGGAAGAGATTAAAAACCTCCTTGAAGAGGAATTCCATGGATTAATAGAAAATGTTCAAATCATCAGGAAATTGCCTAATGATGATCTTCTTAAAGAACTCTCGAAGAATAATGTTTTGATTCTATTCAACTATTATCAATTTACCGGAACAAAGATCTATGACTATTTAGGATTAAAAAGAAAAATTATCCTTTGCTTCACCAAGGACGACGAAGCCTTGATATTAAAGGATTCCTTCTACTTCAAAACTCTGGAAACAGATATTCAACCTCAAATTGAAATATTAAAAGAAACCAACTCCGGCATTATCGTCAAGGATTCAGAACATCTCATGGAGGTTTTGAATGACCTTTGGAAAGAATTCGAATCTACCGGAAAGATCGCCTGCCATTCCGTTGGAGTGGAGAACTACTCTCGCAAGATCCAGGTGGAGAAGTTGGCGGAGATTGTGAAGAGTCTTTAAGAAATAGAGCAAGCATCAAAGAACAAAGACGTGATGTATCATCAATTCGCTCTGCACTCACAACAATGCACTCACACTCACTCTACCATCGTCCCCTTCTCCGGATAATTGATCAACACTCCCCTTCTTGCACTCTGGTAAACAAATAAACTGCCGGCTGCCAGACCGTTGGCATAACCTTGTTTCCAAGCTGAACGAAGATCATCCAAGGTACCGGCACCGCCGAGAGCAACAACCGGAATGGTCACTGCTTCTGAAATACTGCGAATGAGATCGATATCGTAACCGGTCATGCTGCCGTCTTTTTCGATCGACTGGATGATGAGCTCCCCTGCTCCGTTCGCCTCCATTTCTTTTGCGAAGGCTACAGGAGAAAGTGAACTGCTCTTCTTCCCGCCGTGGGTCCAGACAACAGATCCTCCCAGAAACTTTTTCTTCACGTCGATACAGACCGAAATAGTAGACGAACCAAATGCTTCACTGGCACGCTTCACAATTTCCGGATCGGTCACCGCTGCCGTTCCAAGTACTACCTTTTCCGCACCGGCCGCAATGATCCTTCGGATGTCGTCAAGAGTACGGATACCGCCACCAACGGCAAAAGGCATGTCAGCTTCTTCTCCCACCTGTTTCACGAAGTCAGTATCGATTGTTCGGTTCTCCGATGTGGCATCGATGTCCAGGAAGACCAGTTCATCGGCCCTGAGGTCATTGAAAATGTGTACCGCATTGATGGGATCACCAATGTACTTTTCGTTCTTAAATGCAACAGTTTTAACGAGTACGTTATTGCGTAACAGAAGAACAGGTATGATGCGGGGACGAAGCACTGAAATGGTCAATTAGATCTATAGGTCAACAAAATTCTTTAATAGCTGCATACCGCTGTCATGACTCTTCTCCGGATGGAACTGAACACCGTAAATGTTCCCTTTCTCGACGGCAGATGTAAAGGGCAGTTCATAGGTTGTTTCCATCAGTTCATCCGAAGGATCATCTAGTTGCATATAGTAAGAATGCACAAAATAGAATTCTTCTCCGGCATTTATTCCAGAGAGCAAGGGGCTTTCTTTCGAGAGCGGCACCGTATTCCATCCGATATGCGGCACTTTGTAGCTTAAGGCATCACGCACCACAAATCGTTTAACGGTTCCATTGATCCATCCCAATCCCTGGTTGTTCCCATCCGTGCACTCCTCACTGCTTTTCGCCATCAGCTGCATGCCCAGACAGATCCCCAAAATGGGTTTTTTATCCTTCAGCACAGCATGATTCAATGGATCGATCAGTCTCAATTCCCGCAGATTTTGCATCGCTTTACCAAAATGTCCGACACCCGGCATGATGATCTTGTGAGCATTGATAAGATCTTCTGGATCGGAAGATACCATGGACTCAACACCCAACTTATCAAGCTTTCGTTTGACAGAATGATGATTTCCCATATGGTAATCCAAAACAACGATCATAGGATAA
The DNA here is from genome assembly GCA_046301895.1 of Flavobacteriia bacterium. Lineage (GTDB taxonomy): Bacteria > Bacteroidota > Bacteroidia > Flavobacteriales_D > Crocinitomicaceae > M0103. Next base: position 17,631 of record JBKCJG010000108.1, on the reverse strand, counting down.
AAATAAGTATTCACTGCGGATTGGCAAAGAAGTGAGGAGCGCCGGGATCACAAAGACTTTTCTTAATGTGTTGGTTCGTTAGGATCACTTCCCGTTTTTCACGAACCAACCTGCTGAGATACCCAACACTTTGCACGATACGTTCTGTACGATCAATTTGTTGCTCCTTGAGGTAAAATAAAATATCTCGCTCAAAAAATGCGTGTTTCACGTATCTCATATCCATTTGCTGCTTACCTTTGATCAATGCAATCAGATCACTACAAACAGTGCACGCGATGCGTGATGGACACTAGTGACCCCGATATCGTATTCAACGATAACGGAGAATGCAATCATTGTACTGAATTCATCGATAAAAGAGCCAGGTATAAGTATCAGGGTGAGGCCAGCGACCGCGAACTTTCAAGGCTTGTAGACGAGATGAAAGCTGCCGGCAAAGGACAGGAATTCGACTGCGTTCTCGGGTTGAGTGGTGGAATAGATAGCAGCTATGCTGCCTACATCGCTCGGAAACACAACTTGCACGTATTGGCTGTGCATATGGATAACGGCTGGAACTCCGAAGAGGCAGTGCTTAACATTCGTAACATCGCTAAAAAACTGAATGTCGAATATGAGAGTTATGTACTTGACTGGGAAGAATTCAAAGACCTTCAACTGGCTTTTTTAAAAGCATCAGTGCCCGAGGCAGATACCCCAACTGATATAGCTATCTTGTCCGCATTGCACAGGGTTGCTGCAAAACACGGCGTGAAATACATCATTAGCGGTGGGAACTTCTCAACTGAGGGAATCCTTCCGAAAACCTGGCACTACAATGCCAAGGATCTTACCTACTTCAACCACATCTATAAGAAGTTCGGAAAAGGAAAACTGAAGAAATTCCCAACATTTGGATTCGCCAGCGAAATGTATTACAAGTTTATCAAGAAGATCAAGATGGTCTATATGCTGAACTATGTCCATTTCGACAAGGAGGAAGCGATGGAATTGCTGAAAAAGGAACTCGACTGGAAATATTATGGCGGAAAACACTACGAATCCAAGTATACCGGTTTTGTACAATCTTATTACCTATTCGAAAAGTTCGGTATCGATTACCGCAAAGCAACTTTCTCGTCTCAGATATGTGTTGGTGCTGTTGATCGTTCGACAGCTCTTGAGGAATTGAAAAAGAAACCTTATTCCGATGAAAAGATCGCTGAAGAGAAAAAGTACATCGCTAAAAAACTAGGTGTTTCTCTGGAAGAATTCGAAAAGATCCTTGCCCTTTCTCCTCACTGGTACCGCGATTACCCGAACGATGAAAAACGATTGAGTTTTATCTACGATACCTACCGGAAACTATTCAAGAAAGAAAAACTGGGATCGTTTTGAATTGTCAGGTGTCAATTTTCAATTGTCAATTTACCGCATCCTCGATCTATTTGAAAAAACATGTTCTTACATCCGTATATTAATTCTGGAAGGTAAGTTTTACATTGTGAAAATCGAATTCTTTCAACTCATTGACAATTGACAATTCATAATTGACAATTGATCATTGCCAATGTGAATGATCAAGATCCACATCCAACACAGTCAAAATGGCTGTCCATTGGTTTCACTCCGTTCAGTTTCATCTCAAGGTTATGGATCTCATCCTTGATATCCATATCTGCGAAAAGGTCTCCTGTCAACTGTGCTTTCAATGCTTCGATCTGGTCTTGTAATGTCAATTCTGTTTGCATGTTCTCTGAATTAAAATGAACTGCAATTTCATATTTTCGATCAGCATCCACAATAATGAAGATAGATAGTTATTAACCGCAGAAAGTTATTATTGGTAATAATTCCTCCCCCTTTTCGCTTACGCTGAAGCAACAGCGAACAAGCAAAGGGGGAAATGAATCCCACAACAATTGACCACTGATAATTGACAACTGACAATTATTGAAACTTAGGATGCCTCCATTGAATCCAATACTCTTCTAATCCTTCCGGCGTTTTTTTTAGCGGACTGACATAAAGTCGCTTTCCTTTGACGATTCGGCCTTTCAGCAATTGGCGTTTACGCTCTTCGATATCTGGTCTGTGACCCCAGCCGCCACAATGGTCGAATGCCGTCATGGCTTGTCGTTTTGACTTTACACGCACGAAAGGTATAAACACTTTGTATTCGACGTATGCATCCCCGTCTCCCATTCCTTTAGTCGACATGCGGATGTTCTTCAGATCCACCTTTGAATAGAGTCCCTGCTTGAATAATTCTTTGAGTTTGTTGCCTACATACCGGCACATTACATTCGAGTAATTGTGTGCGATATCCGTTCCGGTAAGATGAAGTTTGATCATGTATTCCTCATCGACGAACTCAACTCCTTTATAGCTACCTGTGCACCCGTTCTCGTTGCAAACAGGCGTGTCAATGAAGTATTTAAAGCGTTCCGTGATATGGGTTGAAGTATCCTCTTCATTTCCAACCGAAGCATAGCGCCCTCCCTGATCATCATTGTGCTGCGAACAGGAGAAAAGAACGGAAACCAGAAAAAAAGAGCATATCGTCCTCATAGTCAATTTGTTATTCTACATTCATTCGGATGCGCCAATCCTTTGGATATAGGTTATTGAAACGATTGCCCAAATGCTTGATCCATCCCAACGGTTCATCGAGATAAGTTATCAATTGATACCCCTGTGTACCTGCCAGGGCAAATGTATCACCGTGAAGATACTTCAAGGCTTGCTGACGGTCAACATCTAATCTTTGTGCGTAATTTAGGATGAAAGGATCCAGCGCTAATTCTTCACCCGGCATCAATCCCTTGCGCGAAACCTCGCCGAGTGTCGTACCCATTTTCTGCAATCTCAATTGTGCCTGTACATGCAGCATCTCGTCTTCGAAGCCTTCCGGTAATGCCAATAAACGATCGTTCCAGTTTATTACAGAAATCCCATTGAGGTTAGCATAACCTGACAGATCCATCAAGTCCCTTTGACGTCGAAACTCACTCTTTCTGGTATAACGCTGACGAATGAGGCTTTCCTCAGCTTTCTGCAACACGGCTATGAAAAATCCTTCTGTTTCAATTCTGCCGGGGATGCAATAGTGTCCGATCCCGTTTCGACCCTTTATCACTGAATCTGGTAATTGAATGTCCACGATCTCAGCTCCCAATTCATGTGTGAACCAGTTTATATTATCTTCATTTTCCTGCCGATTGAAAGTACAGGTCGAATAGATCAGTATTCCGCCCGGTTTCAATGCTTCCCATACATCTGCAACGATCCTTTTCTGTCGACCGGCACAGAGGTCAACGTTGTCGACCGACCATTCTCCCCTTGCGTCAGGATCTTTACGGAACATTCCTTCACCGGAACATGGGGCATCGACAACGACAAGATCAAAGAACTGGGTTAATCGCTCAAAATCTCTTGGATCGTTATTCGTAACAATGGTATTGGTATAACCCCATTTAGTGAGGTTCTCTTTCAAAATACGTGAACGTTGCTGAATTACTTCGTTTGAAACCAGTAATCCCATGCCGTCCAGAAAAGATGCGATCAAGGTACTCTTTCCGCCCGGGGCAGCGCAAAGGTCCAGCACTTTCGGTTCATCCGGAAGAACCAGCTGGCGCAAAACCTGATCCAGCACCATTGATCCAGCCTCCTGCGGATAGTATGCTCCTGCATGGAATAAAGGATCCAGTGTAAAAATAGGGCGTTGCTTCAGATAGACTGCATTCTCACACCAGGATACCGTTGCCGAGATCTCTTGTTCCGACTGCTTTTTACATGGGTGAAAACGAACGGTAACCGGGGGTAATGTATTCAATGCATCCAATAATCCAGAACCTAAAAAAGGATCGTTCTGTACACGCTTCTCAAATGCTTCCGGAAATGGATGATTCATGATTCAAAGATACAACTTCCCCCCGCAATAGGGAATAAATACCTACTCCAATCCTACCTTCAGGATCTCTGAATCTTTTGAAGCGATCGCTTCACGGCCAATGGCAAATCCAACACACCACAGGATCTTTTCATCATCCGTAAGGACCAATTGATGTGAGCGCACGCTGTGGGGTACTTTCGCATCTGTGAGGATATCTGACACCAGTTTTGAACCTGCCAGTCCAACCGGTTTCATGCGATCTCCCTTGCGCCAGGTGCGCACTGTCAATACCCCTTTGATCTTTTTGGGATCGAGGTAGATCTCATCCTTGGTGTATGTTGCTGGTAACTGCTCAACTATTATTTTAACTACCGAAGGTAGGATGAGCATCGGTTCCTCCTCTCCGAAATAAAAATGGTCTGTCTCACGAATGATCATTTGAAAACGGGAATCGTTCAGATGAATGCGCTTGCCTTTTTCTGCGTTGGTCAATTTATTCAATTCTTCCGTTACAGAAGGTGCAAGGTCCAACTGACGCAATAACTCGATCCGCTCAAACTCGCCTAATTCCTTGTATTCTTCAATCAGTAATACTCGTTCATCCTCGATCTTTTTGACCAAATCTTTGATTAAAATCTCCAACTCTTGCTGAGTTGTTTGAAATGCATCAACGATCGTCAGTACACTTTGTCTTAACGATGGAATCCCCTTCTCCAGTTCAGGCAAGATCACATTCCTAAGTTTATTGCGGCTGTAGTCATTCTTTGCATTCGAAAGATCCTCTCGCCAGTTCAACTGATGTTTTCTAGCATAATCCAGGATCTCCTGCTTTGTGAATGTCAGGAATGGGCGCAGATACTGCTCGTGGTTCGGCAACATAGCAGAAAGCCCCATCATACCTCCACCCCGAGCCAGATTCAAAAAAAAAGTCTCTACCTGATCATCAGCATGATGCCCGAGGACGATGAAGTGATCGCGTTTCACCTTGAAGGTTTCAAAGTAGGAATAACGTACTTTACGCGCCTGCTCTTGCATGTTACCACCGGCCTCCTGAAGATAACGGTTAAGGTCTACCCGCTTTACGTGACATGGTATTCCCAGCTGCTTACAAGTCTCCTCCACAAGTTGTTGGTCCTTTTCTGATTCCTCACCACGCAACAAATAGTTCACATGTATGGCTGACACTTTCTTCTTAAGTGAATGCAGCAAAAATAAAAGTGTAATGGAATCGACCCCTCCACTGCAGGCTACGAAGTACCTGCTCATAGGATCACTGCCCAGCATCTTGTTTAACGTACCTTTCAGATCACGCATTCATTCCATCCATTAAACGTTTGACCTTGATCTGACATTCTTCATACTCCTTTTCCGGGTCCGATTTAATGGTAATAGCGCTCCCAACGGAGCAAGAAAGGTATTTTTCATTCTTGTTGTACAGAAAGCTGCGAATAACAACGTTCAAGTCGAAATCACCATCCGGCGTAATATATCCGATCGAACCAGAGTACAATCCTCGTTTGAAGGATTCTGTCTCTTCGATCAGTTCCATGGCCCTGAGCTTTGGTGTTCCTGTCATTGAACCCATTGGAAAAGTTGCCTTCAAGATATCCGTGAGTTGAATATCCTTTTTAACCTCGCACGAGACGGTCGATATCATCTGATGAACTGTTTCAAAAGTATAGATGCCACACAGCTCATCTACTTGGACAGAATTCGGTTCAGCGATCCTGGAGAGATCATTTCGCACCAGATCAACGATCATGATGTTTTCAGAACGTTCTTTTTTATCTGAAAACAGCGCTTTTTTGTTCGCTTCATCTTCTTGCTCATTTTCTCCTCTGGCAGCCGTACCTTTAATCGGTTGTGAGGTAAGTCGCGTTCCTTCCTTTTTGAGAAAACGTTCCGGACTTCCGCACAGCACCATGTATTCATCCCATTGCATGAAAGCAGAATTCGGAGCAAGAGTTAGTTGATTCAGCTTGAAGTATGCATCAAGCTCGAAAGGAATGTCTACGTTCTCGGCATAATACTCCTGACAAAAATTTACCTCATAGATATTTCCCTGCTGAATGTGTTCCTTGAGGAAATTCACTTTCTCAATATATTCTTTTTTGGAAATACGACTTCGAAAATCAAAATGGTACGTATGAAAATTATGGTCTGTTTCTTCTTCCATCAAAAGACTTACGAATTCAAGCGTTTGCGGATCTTTCTCTCCTTGAAGGAAACGGATGTTTTCATGATCGAGCTGAACAACGTGGGCCGGGACCCAGAGAAAAAGATCGGGAAATTTCAACCGGTCAGTATTTCCTGAAGGTATACCGGCAAGTTTGTCGTTGAGGTCATAGGAAAAATACCCAAAGATGTACTTTCCTTTGTGCTGATCAAGGAACTGCTGAATAACTTCCACCGTTGAACCCGTAGTACCAGAAATACGCTCACCTTCTCCAAAAGCAAGAAGCCCGCTACCGTCATTGCTGTTGAGGTATATTATCGGTGAATTCATGCTTCAAAGATAATTGATTCCCACTTTCCTCAGGAATAAAAAATGGTCTTGAAAAGCCCTTATCTAATCGCATTCTGATAAAATCTGTACCTTCACCCATCAATTGGAAGCATGCTCTATCAATTTCTAAAACTGATCGTTGGACTGGGAATTCGCTTGTATTACAAACGAATCGTCGTGAAAAACATCCAGTTTCTTGATCATGAAGGACCAATGATCATCATCGCAAATCATCCAAACACGTTGATGGATGCTTGGATGGTAGGACATGTCTGTAAACAGCCTATCTATTACATGGCTAAAGGTACATTCTTTAATTCACCCTTCAAAAAATGGATCCTCAAGGGACTCAATATGATTCCGATCAACCGACAAACGGACATAAAGGTAAAAGGAGTCAACAATGCAGATTCGTTCGAGGAGTGTTACAGCATACTCGAAGAAGGTAAGACTCTTGTTATTTTCCCGGAAGGCAACAGCCATCTTGAAAGGCAGCTGCGACAGCTCAAATCCGGAGCAGCCAGAATTGCTCTTGAAACAGAAAAACGAAACAACCGGGATTTGAACCTGAAAATCGTGCCTATGGGGATCTTTTATGCTCAGGCTGAAAAATTCAGAAGCTCGGTACTTATTAATATTGGACAAGGCATCCGTGTAACGGATCATGTGGATTTATTCACGGAAAATTCTGGACTGGCCGCAAAGAAACTGACAGAGAAATTTCGGTTGATCTTAGAGCGCGTCCTTGTAACTGCCGAAAACAGTGACCAGGAAAAAATGATCGAGGAACTGTTCCATTTTTTACGAGAAAAAGAGGATGCAGCAGACATCGAAAAAGGAGCGGCATTTATGCAAGAACTGAAAGAGCGGGTCGAAGAGATACAATTACTTCGACCCTATCTGATCGCTGACATCCAGCAGCTGCTTCAATCCATTCGCTGGCAATCGGAAAAACTGCAAATTCAGACTGACTTTGTCAATCGACGATTTCGATCACGGCTATACTTGATGCAAATTACACTTTCCATTCTGTTCCTATTGATAGGTCTACCTTTGTTTCTATTCGGAATAGCACATAATTTTCTCCAATACAAATCGACGGACCTACTCATCCCTCGTCTTACAAAATATGTAGAATATTACGCCGCCCTGGGCGTACTGATCGGATTGATCCTCTACCCGGCCAGCTATTTCGGTTTTGTTTTTCTGGCAGATCATTTTCTGGAGCTTAGTTTATGGTTAAAGTTACTTTACTTCTGTTCCATGCCTTTGAGCGGAATTTACGCACATACATTTGCAAAATACCTCAAAAGAACCGGTCACAAGTGGAAATACATTTTCCTGATCTTCAATGAAAAAGAAGCATTGAAAGACTTACAACTTAAAAGAAAAAAGCTGGGGAGCCTCTTATATGGTTAACGAAGGATAAGTATCTCACCTTCTTTCAACCCATCGACATAAACAGAGTCTCCCGCTTCCTTAAGTATGGTGACCAGCCTTTGCGTGACTGTATTGCCGAAGAGAAGTCGAACGTTGTTTTCTTTTATGCTTGATGCTGGTATTCTGAAACAATTCAAAACCTTACGGATCTTGACGTAGACTTTACCATCTTTGGGAAGCCCTCCATTTCCACTGAACGAATAGAGCGCTTTGTCACCTCTCATGCCAATCAATTTACCCGACCCAACAACGTCATCATTAATGTTGAGAAAATCGATCGCATCAGCCGCTTTGGTTCCAGGTTGCAACACAATTTCAAGTTGGACAACGTATGTTCCTTTTTTGGCGATTTCTCCAATGATTTCTCCCGGTTTAACATTTGATCCCGATTGTTTTGAAATACTTACTACCTTGCCGTCAAAAGGTGCCAGATAGAAGTACTTTCCCACCTCTTCTTCTAGTTTTGAAGCCTTCACATACTCTTTGAGAAAATTTGTGGAACGTAACAGATCTCCTTCTTCTGTTGATGCCAGCAAAGGAAAAGGCGGAAGTCGCTTACCCTTATCAAGTCCTGTCATGAAATCCTTCCACTTCACAACCTCATCGGGGAAACGCAAACGTATCGCAGGTATGAGTTCGCGGAGAGTTTGTTCCATAGAACGTTTTAAATCGCTCACTTGCCCAAAGATCTCGTACATCTCGATCCTCATTAATAGTTCATTAAACTTGAATTCCTGCCCCTTCTTCATCAGTGCATCGCCTTTTGCAAGAATTCCTCCAACTTCAAATGTGATTTTTTTAGTGACGGATGGGGCTAGTTCTCCTTCAATGACCTGGTCACTTATCAATTCCGTCTCTTGAATTAGAACAGTCTGAAAGTTTCGAGGCTTATCCGCCCCGGATAATTTAAAATTTTTCTCAGGGATAAGTTTCACGACTACCATAGCAACAATCGCCAGGAGGATCAAGAAGAGAAAGATTCTGGTTTTCATATGCGCTAACGCTTTACAGAGTTAAATATACAGTATTGAACGAACTTCGTTCATTAACAAGATGAAATAGAATTAAAACCCCTTTCAGAAAACTCCGGAGGAAATTTTGTCTTACGATGAGCTGACGCTAACAATACTGCTCACTAACTGACTTTCTACCTATATTTGCAGATATATAAAACAGAATTAATGTGCGGAATTGCCGGCTTTGTTGATCAAAAGGGATCCTCAACCATCGAGATGCTGGATGCAATGACCGATACACTTCTTCACAGAGGACCGGACGGACGTGGCACCTCCATCTTACAAACCTCCGCCGCAATGATCGGACTAGGGCATCGGCGGTTGGCGATCATTGACCTTAGTGCGACCGGTATTCAGCCAATGCAGTTCGGTAAATACCATATTACTTATAACGGGGAGGTATACAACTACAAAGAGCTCAAGGAAGAACTTGAAAATAATGGGCATATTTTCGAAGGAAATTCAGATACAGAAGTGATCCTGCATGCATACGCTCAATGGGGTACGGAATGCCTTTCGCGTTTCATTGGGATGTTTGCTTTTGTAATCTATGATGAAGAAAAACAAACAGTATTCTGTGCAAGAGATCGTGCAGGAGTAAAGCCATTTTTTTATTACTGGCATGAGGGGCTGTTCCTGTTTGGATCAGAACTAAAAGCATTTCACTGCCACCCGGGCTTCCGGAAGCAATTAAACCATTCGGCTGTAGCAGCTTTCATGCAATATGGAAATGTTCCGACGCCACATTGCATCTTCTCTGATTGCTTTAAACTTGAACCCGGTCATTTCATAATGATCGACCTGAAGCAATGGTCAATACAATCAGAATGCTACTGGAACGTGTATGAGTGGTATAACCAACCCAAAATCAAACTTTCAATGCCTGAGGCAATCACTGAAACGGAATCGATATTGACATCGGCTTGCGAATACCGCATGGTTGCAGATGTGCCGGTAGGCATTTTCCTCAGCGGCGGTTACGACAGTGCATGTGTGACTGCATTGCTGCAAAAGGATCGAATGGAAAAACTGAAGACGTTTACGATTGCTGTACCTGATATCGGCCTCAACGAAGCACCATTCGCAAAAGAAGTCGCTGAACATCTGGGGACCGATCATACCGAGATAAACTGTACCCAGCGGGAAGCAACGGATCTCATTACGGAACTTCCTTATTATTATGACGAACCATTCGCCGACAGCAGCGCAATACCAACAACGCTTGTCAGCATCATGGCACGAAAGCATGTAACAGTAGCACTAAGTGCTGATGCAGGCGATGAAGTATTTGCAGGCTACAATCGATACGATTACCTGATGCGTTACGGAAAACAAATGGAACAACTGCCGGGTTTCGTTCGGAAGACGGCTGCCGGCATGATGGAGAGGATTCCGAGTGAACGTATTCCGGTACTGAAGAACAAGTACAATTTCCATAACCGCTACGAAAAGCTGAAGGGTATACTGCGAAATCCATCCTCTGAACAGATCATGTTGAGCTTAACTCAGCAGTATCCCGATGATCAGCTGAGAAATGTGCTTATTGACGCTCCCGATGAAGCACTAAAAACGTCATACTCATCAAAGGAACTTTTAAAAGAGAATTACTCACCATTAGCTTATATGATGGCGATCGACTATCAGACCTATCTTGTTGACGATATCCTTCAAAAAGTCGACCGCGCAACAATGACGGCAAGTCTGGAAGGCCGCGAACCATTCCTTGACCACCGTGTGATCGAATGGGCTGCGACATTGCCCGATGAATTCAAATACAGCAACGGAGAAAAGAAATTCATCCTCAAAGAGATCGTTCATCAGTACATTCCAAAGGCACTAATGGACCGCCCCAAAATGGGCTTTGCTATACCGATCGCAAACTGGATGAAAGAGGATCTTCGCGATCTTGTTGAGGACCATCTGAACGAGGAAATGATCAAGGAACAAGGCATTTTCCAATGGGAATACGTCCACAAGTTGAAACGCGATTTCTTTGGAGGAAAGAAGGAATTCGACGTAAAACTCTGGTATTTACTAATGTTCCAGATGTGGTACAGGAGGTGGATGTAGACTGGAGATTAGAAACTGGAGAATAGCGTTCCAAATAAAATAATTGACGAAAGCACTTTACATATCATATGATGGGATGACGGATCCGCTGGGTCAGTCGCAGGTATTGCCATACCTGAAAGGTTTGTCTGAGAAAGGAATTGAATTTCACCTGATCAGTTTTGAAAAGGAGGAGCGCTTCCATAAGTTCAAGGACCATATTCAAAAGATCTGTGATGAAGCGGGTATTCATTGGTACCCATTGAGTTACACGAAAAAACCACCACTTCTCTCGACGATCTATGATGTTCAACGCATGAAACGTCTCGCGCGCAAATTGCAGCATCAGCATCATTTCAGTGTTGTACATTGCCGAAGCTATATCGCTGCATTGGTCGGGGCAGGAATGAAAAGACGGTTCGGTACCAAATTCCTGTTCGATATGCGTGGATTCTGGGCAGATGAGCGCATCGACGGTAACATATGGTCCCTCAGCAATCCGGTTTACAGAACGGTTTACAATTATTTCAAGAAGAAGGAGATTCAATTCTTTAAAGAAGCTGATCATGTTGTTTCGTTGACCTATAATGGGAAGAACGAGATCGAGAGTTGGAACGATTTTGCTGATCAAAAACCGTTGATCGAAGTAATTCCCTGCTGTGTCGATCTGGAACTATTCGATCCCTCCAAGGTTACAGCTGATCAAAAGGTTGGGTTGAAAGAAAGATTAAGTATCGAGGAAGGCGAATTCATTCTTGGATATGTCGGATCGATCGGCACGTGGTACATGCTCCTGGAGATGTTACACTATTTTAAGGTCCTTCACTCTTCTCATCCTCACTCCCGATTCCTATTCGTCACCGGTGAAGCACCATCCGTGATCAGAGTCGCTGCTGAAGCTCTCGAAATTCCGCAAGGTGCCATCTCTATTACCTCATGTCTCCACAAGGAAGTTCCATTACACATCAGCATTTTCGATGCGTCGATCTTTTTTATCCGACCGACCTTCTCCAAGAAAGCATCATCACCGACCAAGCAGGGCGAGATCATGGCGATGGGTATACCTCTGATCTGCAATGCCGGCGTTGGAGATACCGATCTTGTGGTCGAGAAATACGAAGCAGGAACTGTTCTTAGAACGCTAACTGAAGATTCCTTCAAGGAAAACACGGAATTCCGGTTCAAAAAGGTGCAAACAATGCGCGGTGCGCGTGAGTTCTACAGTTTGGAAGAGGGAGTTGAGCGGTATTGGGGGATTTACGAAAGTTTGATTAATCACTAATAGAATAAAGCAAGGAACAAAGAGCAAAGAGCATTGACATCAATCCTTGTGAGTCCAACGAACCTTTGTGCTCTAATCACAATGCCTGTCAATAGAGCCCTATGTGCCTATGTGTTGAAGAAACAAGTATGAAGGCCCAAAGAACCTTGCGGTTAACTTAAACAAAACCACTACCTTCGTTCTGATGTCGAAACGGATCTTTTTTATCGTTCCCTATCCGAAAAACGAAGCACCATCCCAGCGTTTTCGTTTCGAACAATATATCCCTTTTCTGGAAAAGAATGGATACTCAGTTGAGATCCATCCTTTCTATAATTACGAAACATGGCAAACACTTTACCATCAAGGCAAGACCTTCAGGAAGGCTATGGGAGTTATCATCAGCTTTCTGCGTCGTTTCAGTTTGCTTTTTAAATTGAAAAAAGCAGATTATCTTTTTATACATCGGGAAGCGGCACATGTAGGTCCACCAATTTTCGAATGGATCATTGCCAAGGTTTTGAGGCGGCGGTATATCTACGATTTTGATGATGCCATCTGGCTCCCGAACTACAGCGATACAAATGCGCGATATCATCGTCTAAAAGCCTATTGGAAAGTCAATTATTGTATGAAATGGGCTTACCGCATCAGTGCGGGTAATGAGTATTTAGCAAGCCACGCGAAACAATTCAATGGTCATGTCACGATCATACCAACAACGATTGACACGACTTATCACAGCATTACCTGCGATCACGAACAATCAAAGCCGGTAATCGGCTGGACGGGAACGCACACGACCATGCGATACCTGGATGAGCTCATACCGATACTGAAGGAGCTGGAAAAGGAGCACGAATTTACGTTTCTTGTCATTTCCAATGAAAAACCAGACTATGACCTGGATTCCCTTCAATTCATAAAATGGAAAAAAGAAACTGAGATCGAAGACCTGGCGCGAATCACGATCGGTGTAATGCCCTTACAACATGACATCTGGTCAGAAGGAAAATGTGGGTTCAAAGGCTTACAATATATGGCCCTTGAAATCGCTTCGATCATGTCCCCGGTTGGTGTTAACACTTCCATCATTCATGACGGTCAAAATGGATTTCTCGCAGGAAGCCCGGAAGAATGGAAGGAAAAACTGGAGATAGTACTCAAGGATAAAGAGCTTCGGAAAAAATTGGGTACAGCGGGACGACAAACGATCATTGAACGTTTTTCGGTAGAGGCCAACAAGGAAAGATATTTGAAATTGTTTACTTAAAAGGCGATAAGTATTGAATACCTTTTTCAGTTTCAAATATCTTGCTTTACGTTAAGAATAACTGTAATCTTTAATGAACAACCATGAAACTTGTTTTTGCAACCCATAACTCACACAAGGCCAAAGAGATTCAATCGATCATGCCGGAAGGAATAGAGATCATCACGCTTGACGAGATCGGATGTCATGAAGAAATCCCGGAAACGGCAACCACATTGGAAGGCAACGCAACCATAAAGGCGAAGTACATCGCAGACCGTTATCACATGAACTGTTTTGCCGATGACACAGGCCTGGAGATCAAGGCTCTCAATGGTGAACCCGGAGTTTATTCAGCCAGATATGCCGGTGAGGAAAAGAATCCGAAGGCAAATATGGAACTTGTACTTAGAAAACTGGAAAACGAGAACGACCGAAAGGCGCGATTCAGAACATCTATTGCCTTGTACCTCGACGGTGAACTCTTCCATTTTGATGGTATCGTGAACGGTGTGATAACAACCTTAGGACGCGGAAACGAAGGTTTTGGCTACGATCCAATCTTTGAACCGGAACAATGCGGGAAGACCTTTGCTGAAATGGAACTCAGTGAAAAGAACACGATGAGCCACCGAGCAAGAGCCGTTACTCAAATGATCGATTTCCTAAAGAATTATTTATAGCTATCATAAAATCAACGCCCATTTTGCAACGATCTTTGACTGTAAATAAGTAAATTCGCTCCTTCATAAAAGAACCTTCAAGCATTAACAAAATGACCTCAAAGAATTCTAAGATCTATTACACGCTTACTGATGAAGCACCGGCGTTGGCAACTTTTTCATTTCTCCCAATCGTTAAAGCGTTCACTGAAACTGCAAACATTGAGATCGAAACAAAAGATATTTCATTGGCTGGGCGTATATTATCAGTCTTCCCGGAATGTCTTAAAGAAGAACAGAAGGTTGGAAATGTTCTGATGGAACTTGGTCAGTTAGCAACAACTCCTGAAGCAAATATCATAAAAACACCGAATATTAGTGCTTCAATACCTCAGTTAAAGGCAGCCATCAAGGAGCTACAGGATCAAGGATATCAGATTCCTGATTATGTGGAAACCCCTGTTGATGAAGATGAAAAAGTCTCCAAGGCAAGATACGACAAGATCAAAGGAAGTGCCGTGAACCCTGTCCTCCGAGAAGGGAATTCAGACCGTCGTGCGCCTCTTTCCGTCAAAAACTATGCGCGCAAGCACCCCCACTCGATGGGGAAATGGTCTGCTGATTCAAAGTCCCATGTTTCGCACATGACGGAGGGGGATTTCTTTCACAATGAACGATCAACAACGATAAATGAGGCCGGTACCTATAGAATTGAGTTCACTGATAAAGCAGGAAACAGTTCAATACTCAAGGATGAAAGTCCTCTGAAAGCAGGAGAAATAATCGATGCTACTTTCATGAGTAAAAAGAAACTGGTATCCTTTCTGGAAGAACAAGTTGCAGATGCCAAATCAAAGGATGTTTTGTTCTCATTACACATGAAAGCTACAATGATGAAGGTCTCAGATCCAATTATTTTTGGTCATGCGGTAAAAGCCTTCTTTAAGCCTGTATTTGAGAAGTATGCTGCTACCCTTGATGAGATAGGAGTTGATGTTAAGAACGGATTTGGTGACTTAATTTCCAAGATCGCATCCTTACCATCGGATAAAAAGGCGGATATTGAATCAGTTATTCAGACTTGTTTCGATAACGGTCCGGCGATGGCAATGGTTAATTCAGATAAAGGGATTACTAACCTTCACATTCCAAGTGACGTGATCGTGGATGCCTCTATGCCTGCCATGATCCGCAATTCTGGACGCATGTACGATAAGTATGGAAATTCAGCTGATACTAAAGCTGTACTTCCGGACAGCAGCTATGCAACAATCTATCAGGTCATGATCGATTTCTGCAAGAAGAACGGCGCTTTCAATCCTGTAATGATGGGTACTGTTCCGAATGTGGGTTTGATGGCTCAGGCGGCGGAGGAATACGGTTCACACGATAAAACTTTCGAGATCCCGGCAGATGGCACAGTTAAAGTCATCGATCAAAATGGATCCATACTATTGAGTCATGAAGTTGAAACCGGAGATATCTGGAGAATGTGTCAGGTAAAGGATGCTCCAGTGCGAGACTGGGTGAAATTGGCCGTAACACGTTCTAGGCTATCAAACACTCCGGCAGTATTCTGGCTGGACAAGAACAGAGCGCATGACGCACAATTGATAAAGAAGGTAAATGAGTACCTGAAGGATTACGATACCAATGGATTGGATATCCGAATTCTTTCACCGAATGAAGCAATACAGTTTACTATGGAGCGAATCGTTGAAGGTCAGGACACCATATCAGTTACTGGAAATGTGCTCAGGGATTACCTAACTGATCTTTTCCCGATCCTGGAGGTTGGAACAAGTGCAAAGATGCTTTCTATTGTTCCATTGATGAATGGAGGAGGCCTATTTGAAACCGGCGCAGGAGGTTCTGCTCCCAAGCATGTCGAGCAGTTCATCGAAGAAGGACACCTTCGTTGGGATTCACTGGGTGAGTTCCTTGCATTGGCCGCTTCTCTCGAACACCTATCGCAAACGACAGGAAATGCAAAAGCAATGATCCTTGCCGAAACGCTTGATCAGGCTACAGGACTGTTACTAGACAATAACAAATCACCGGAAAGGAATGTAGGTGAGTTGGATAACCGCGGAAGCCATTTTTACATCGCATTATATTGGGCACAAGCTTTGGCTTCACAAACAAAAGATGCTGAATTGAGTTCGAATTTCTCCAAGTTGGCGAAAGCGCTTTCTGACAATGAAGACGTAATACTTGTTGAATTGAACAAAGCACAGGGCCAGACGATTGACCTAGGCGGATACTATCATCCTGACTTGAACAAAGTGAAGAATGCGATGCGTCCGAGTAAAACATTGAATAGAATATTGGATCAATTGACTTTTACTGCATAAGAAATTAGTTCCGAAAGAAAAGAGCGTCCCTTGATACCCTGCATGTCATCAGCACTGTCATGGGAAAGAACCAGTTTATTTTTATAATTCTTAATTTTAACGAATTACAGAAATCACATTGGTTCTATTCAGTTGAAAGAATGGTGGTATAACCGTATTTCAAAAGTCTATAACTGTCTGTCCTTTTTTTAAACGAAAACAGAATGAAACAGCTCATCTTTATTTCATTTCTTTCAATCATCCTGACATCTTGCGGATCGATCGAACCTGTAGCACCTGAAAAAGTCATTCAGGAGGTTCCAACGTTGACCCAAAAAGAATCCACGATCTACTTACCGATCAAGATCAATCTTCAGCCCTACTTCAATGATACAGAAAAATCACTTCCGAAAACATTCAACGGCAAAGAAGACAACTGTTCGGGTGTAAGTTATTCGTACAAATTCACACGCAATCCAATCGAATTCGAAGGAAAAGGGGATTATATGTACTATGAGGTAGACGGTAAGTATTCTCTGAACCTCAACTATTGTCCCGAATGCACCTATCTGTTCGACAGTAAGGGGACATGTGTAGTACCCAGAATATATACGAGTTGTGGTGTAGGTGAGCCTATGAGAAGGGTTTCAGTTGGATATACGACAAAATTCAGTATCACGAACGATTTTAGGTTCAAAACTGAAACCGAACTTCGTAAGTTCGAGACCATCGATCCTTGCGAGATTACAGTCTTTAGTTATGATGCCACCGGACAACTTAGAAAGGAACTAACGAAGGTTCTCAAAGATCTGGAGAAAGATATTGACAATGAAATTTCTTCCATCGATCTCCGATCACAGATCAAGGATGTTTGGCAGCTCCTTTCAGAACCAACCTCCTTGGAGAACTATGGTTATTTGAGTATTAAGCCTAAAGCGATCTCTCTTAGTGACATAAAATTCGACAAGAAACAGGCATTTATTGATCTGAGCCTCACAATTCAACCTATCGTTACAACCAATCCGCCGGAATTTAAAAATACTGAATTACCCAGGCTTAGTGAACATAAGCGGTCTGATGGGTTTGATATCAATCTTGACATTATTGCATCCTATGATTCCCTCACTTCGATCTTGACGAAAGAACTTTCCGGAAAAAGAGTTGAAATCAAAAAGAACGAAATAATCTTTAAAACGATTGGAATTGAAGGTGCTTCGGATAAACAACTAACAATC
>JBKCJG010000107.1:0-11352 GCA_046301895.1 Flavobacteriia bacterium | reverse complement strand
AACTTCTCTGCACTGGTGGGTTCTCCGATGAATGGTACGTGGAGAGTATTTGTTACAGACCAGTTTGGTTTGGATAATGGATACATTTTCAACTGGTACATCAGCTTGGTAGGTGATATGCCGGATACAACAGTTGTACTGACGCAACCAACAGAGATCACTGTTTCAGGATTGGCGAGCAATGCTACGTGCGGATCTTCGAACGGATCGGTGAATGTGAGCGTTTTGAATGGGGTTGCGCCTGTAACCTATTCATGGAGTAACGGAGCAGTAACCGAGGACCTCAGTGGCGTTCCCGCGGGTCAATATACGCTGACGGCTACTGATGCGAATGGATGTGCTGTTTCAGAGACATTTTTAGTGAATAATATTGGTACGCTGTCGATCACATCTACAATAACACCCGCAACGTGTTTCGGTGGTTCAAATGGTTCAATAGCTATTACTGCAACCGGTGGTGCAACACCATACGCGTTCAGCTGGTCAAACGGATCGTTAGTGGAGGATCAGACAGCCCTCTCAGCAGGAAGCTACACGGTAACCGTTACGGATAATAATGGTTGTCAATTGTCTCAGCCAATGAGCGTTGGTCAATTTGCAGAGATAATTCCAACATTGGCTAATTCTTCGGATGAGATCTGTAATACCACCAATGGTTTTATTGACATTTCAGTATCCGGTGGAAATGGATCTTATGGATATGCATGGTCGAATGGTACAACTGTGCAAGACTTGTCTTCCTTGAATTCCGGAACGTATTCGGTGACGGTTACAGATGGTTTGGGATGCACCGGTACAGGTTCTTTCACTATCGCAAACAATCTTACAGGGTGCAGTAATTATTGTTTCCTGAATGTTAGTGAGAATACAATAGCGAATGCCACGTGCGGAAATCCAACCGGGGCAGTGAATGTCAATATTTTAAATGCAGTCGTTCCCTACTCGGTTTCTTGGTCTACCGGTGCAACGACAGAAGACATTTCAGGGCTTCCGGCAGGAACTTATTCCGTGACAGTGCTTGACGCGAACAATTGTTCGAACACATCATCGTTCACCATTGGGAACAACACAGGAAATTTAGCGGTTTCGTCGGTTGCTGTTTCCGAGGAAACCTGCGGGAACAATAACGGTGCGATCGACTTGACAGTTACAGGAGGTTTATCACCTTACGCTTACTCCTGGAGCAATGGGTCAACTGCTTTAGACCTGCAGGGTTTAGCATCCGGAAATTATACAGTGACGATCACAGATAATGGTGGATGTTCATTCCAACAGACGTATACCGTAAATAACAACACCGGCGGTCTGAATGTTACCGGTCAGGTTTCTTCTGCGCTTTGTTCAACGAATAGTGGTGCGATCATCCAGACAGTCAACGCTTCGAACGGTGCAGTGACCTATGCCTGGAATAACGGAGCAACCGGGCAGAACCTAAGCGGACTCGCTCCGGGAACCTACACATGCACCTACACCGATGCGTCCGGATGTTCAGGAACAAATACCTACACGGTTGGTCAGAACAATGGTGGGGTTTCTCTCACGGGTACGCTTGTTACCAATGAAACATGCAATAACAACCAGGGTGCGATCAATATCACGGCTGCAGGCAACGGGTTATCGTACCTTTGGAATAATGGCGCAACAACAGAAGACATATCAGGCCTTAGCGCCGGTAACTACGCTTGTACCATCACGAACGGACAAGGTTGTTCGGTCAATACGGGAACGATTACCCTGATCAATTCACCGGGTAACATGACTGTTAGCAACCAATCGGTTACTGCTGCGACTTGTCTCTTGACAAATGGTGCGATAAATGTGAATATTTTCGGAGGTCAGTCACCGTATACCTACAACTGGTCAACTGGATCAACTTCTCAGGACATATCGGGTCTGTCAGCAGGAACGTATACACTGCAACTTGCCGATGCGAACGGTTGTTCACTGGCACATTCGGTGACAGTAACAAATCAACCGGGAACGCTCGACATTACAACTGCTGTGATCACCAATGAGTCATGTGTTGGTGGAGTGGGAACGAATGGGCAGGGAGCGATCAATATAAGCGTTGCAGGTGAAACGTCTCCGTACACGTATGCATGGTCAAATGGTGCGATAACGCAGGATATTAGTGGGGTGAATGATGGTCAGTACAATGTTACAGTAACATCTGCGAATGGCTGCTCACTGTCTGAGTCATTTACGGTGCTTTCAAATGGAAGCAATATTGCCATCACGTCTTCTTCTGTGGCTGATGAGTCCTGTGGTTCAGGTGCCGGAAGTATCTCCTTAACGATGTCCTCCGATTCTGGGCCATACAGTTATTCATGGTCGAATGGTGCAACAACAGAAGATCTTCAAAACCTTCCTGCAGGGTCGTATACACTTACTGTTTCCAATAATTCCGGATGTCAATTGACGGAACTGTTTACTGTTGGTAATGATCCCGGAACATTGGCTGTAAGTGCTGTTTTAACTGAAGAGGCCTGCGGCAACTCCAATGGTGCTATCAACGTCAACATAACCGGAGGAAGTGCGCCGTTCAGTTATTCATGGTCAAATGGAAGCACGGCTCAGGACATTTCAGGTATTGGCGCCGGAACATACGATCTTACGGTGTCAGATCAATACGGTTGTAATGTGGATTACTCAGGCACGCTGGTAAATATTGCCAATGGTCTTACTGTGAGCATCACAGCTGTAACGGATGATGTTTGCGGTCAGGGTGTCGGCGCTATTAATGCATCGACGACGGGTGCAGCATCTTTTTCATGGTCGAACGGAGCAACAACAGAGGACCTTTCAGGAGTCTCTGGTGGATCGTATACCCTGACCATTTCTGATGGTGCCGGATGTTCTGCTACTGCCAGCACCATTGTGCCGAACCAAACAGGCTCTCTGGCGATCACATTCTCCAATGTCTCGAATGAAACGTGCGGAAACAGTGAAGGGTTCATTGATATTGAAGTTGGAGGAACAGGTCCATTCTCCTATGATTGGTCGGACAATTCGATCTCTCAGGACATTCTTTCACTTTCTTCC
This sequence comes from Flavobacteriia bacterium, assembly GCA_046301895.1. GTDB lineage: Bacteria > Bacteroidota > Bacteroidia > Flavobacteriales_D > Crocinitomicaceae > M0103. The sequence continues at coordinate 8,310 of JBKCJG010000107.1, read as the reverse complement.
GGTGTCTATACGGTTATCATATCAGATGGGACGGGATGCGAATTGTCGCAGTCCTTTACAATTGGAAATGAAAATGTAATACCTGTCGCTATTAGTGCAAATGTTACCGATGCCTTTTGCTCTTCTTCGAACGGATCCATTGATATCGCTGTTACTGCCGGTGTCGCTCCTTTCTCGTTCTTGTGGGATACCGGAGACAACACGGAAGATATAACGAATGTTGCTGCCGGTAATTACGTCGTTACGATTACAGATGGGGTAAACTGCGCGTCTTCTCAGACGGTGGTTGTGCAGAGTCAGAATTCTGGTCTGGGGTTCACAAACCTCGACATCAATCCTGAATTCTGCGGACAAAACAACGGATCCATCACGTTCTTTACAGGTGGCACAGCTGATGATTACTACCTGGATGGTGTAAATCTTGGTATTTGGCAAGCCGATAACTTGTCTTCGGGTACCTACACGGTAGCAATAAGTGATAACTTTGGTTGCTATGTTGATTCGGTGGTTACGGTGGGCAGTGATGCGTTCTTCAACATGAATTACACTTCAGTTGATGCATCGTGCAGTCAAAGCAATGGTTCGATTAACCTTTCTGTGTTCGGTGGTGGTCCAAATGCAAACTATTCATATTTGTGGTCAAATGGCGCAACAACTCAGGACCTTACCAATATTCCGGCTGGAACATACACTGTGACGGTAAGTACTTCTGGTGGTGGACCAAACCCACAGCCATGCTCTGATGAACTTACCATCGTGATCAATGATGATATTGACTTTGTCATTACAGCTACAGAAGATGCCGATTATTGTGGTCAGGGATCCGGGTCAATTGATCAAACAGTTGTTTCGGGAACGGGCCTAACCTTCTTATGGTCAAACGGAGCGACATCGGAAGATATATCCGGATTGACTTACGGGGATTACTCCTGCACCGTTTCCCAGGCAGGCGGTTGTACGGAAGTGATCAATTACACGGTTGGTAATACAACGAATGGAGTTGCTGCTTCCTCAGTGGTTATTGATGAACTTTGCGCGGACGCTGCCGGAGCGATCGACCTGACAATAACCGGTGGAACCGGACCATTTGATGTGACTTGGTCAACCGGACCTGTAACAGAGGATCTCTCAGGATTATCTGCAGGGACGTACACCGCCACGATTGTCGATCAGAATGATGGCTGTACCTTCTCGGAAACAATTTCTATTAACAACATCCTGACAGTGTTCAATGCATCGTCAATCATGACCTACGCGACATGTGCGACGTGTGCGGAAGGAAGTGTGAATGTGATCATTGCGAACAGTTCGAATTATACATTCAACTGGAGTAATGGTGCAACGACCGAGGATGTATTTGGTTTGATTCCGGGTGTCTATTCGGTTGTGATCACGTCCGCACAAGGCTGTGACACCACGATGACATTCAACATTTTAAACACGGCTTCAGTGGACGATCTGAGTGCATCAACACTTGATATGTCGGTTTATCCAAATCCAACATCAAGTAAATTCACGGTGTCTCTTTTTATGCCGGCAGGATTGACAGGATCATTGTCAGTGACCGATGTGATTGGTAAGGAGATTCTTTCTGTTCCTGTATCGGAAAGTGGTATCACGGAATTCGGAAGGAATGACATGAAAGACGGGGTATACTTCATTACATTCAGATCTGGTAACTATTCCAGAATGGAGCGCTTGGTGATCTCATCGAACTAATCAAAGCAAAATAAATCAAAGGGATGTCCGAGAACGACATCCCTTTTTTTGTGAAATAATTGCACTTCGGAAATCATTTTACGTTCCGATCTTTTTTTACTAATTTCGCACTTCCATTTAAAGAATTAAAAGAAGAAATGTCATATCTATTTACATCAGAATCAGTATCCGAAGGACACCCGGATAAAGTTGCAGATCAGATCTCGGATGCCTTGATCGATCATTTCATGGCTTTTGACCCTCAGTCAAAAGTGGCTTGTGAAACATTGGTAACAACAGGACAGGTTGTTCTTGCTGGTGAGATCAAAACAAATTCGTACCTCGATGTTCAGAGCATCGCCCGTGAAACCATTAAGAAAATCGGGTATACGAAGTCGGAGTATATGTTTGACGCAAACTCTTGCGGGATCCTCTCAGCACTGCATGAACAGTCTTCCGATATCAATCAGGGAGTAGAGCGCTCAAACCCGGAAGAGCAAGGTGCAGGCGATCAGGGTATGATGTTTGGATATGCCACAACGGAGACGGACAACTATATGCCCCTGGCACTGGATATCGCACACAAGATCCTTCAGGAATTGTCTCAAATTCGTAACAATGAGCCGCAACTGATCGGATACCTTCGTCCGGATGCGAAGTCTCAGGTTACCATTGAGTACTCTGATGATAATGTTCCTCAACGCATTGATACGATCGTTGTTTCTACACAGCACGATGATTTTGCGGATGAGGCGACAATGCTTGCGAAGATCAAGGAAGACATGATAAATATTGTGATCCCGCGTGTGAAAGCGAAAATGAAGCCTGAAGTACAGAAGTTATTTACGAATGATATTCAGTACCATATCAATCCTACAGGAAAGTTTGTGATCGGGGGTCCTCATGGTGATACAGGTCTTACAGGTCGTAAGATCATCGTAGATACATACGGCGGAAAAGGAGCACATGGTGGAGGCGCTTTCTCAGGAAAGGATCCTTCAAAGGTAGACCGATCTGCAGCATACGCGACAAGACATATCGCAAAGAACATGGTTGCTGCCGGATTGTGTGATGAGGTGCTTGTTCAGGTATCTTATGCGATCGGTGTTGCTAAGCCGTGTGGTTTGTTCATCAATACTTACGGAACTGCGAAAGTGAACATGACAGATGGAGAGATCGCGAAGAAGATCGAGGAGATCTTTGATATGCGTCCTTATTTTATCGAGCAGCGCTTGAAATTGCGTAACCCTATGTATGCAGAAACTGCAGCTTACGGGCACATGGGACGCAAGAATGAAGTCGTGACGAAGACGTTTAGAGCACCGGATGGAAAAGAGATTACAGTAGAAGTTGAGTTGTTCACGTGGGAAAAACTTGACTACGTTGATAAAGTGAAAGCAGCGTTCGGTCTGTGATAAAAACATACTTTAAGGAAGTCCCGTCTCTGAGAGGCGGGACTTTTTTTGTAACGAGTTGTGCCTTTCTCAGTCAAATAACCGGTTATTTCTTCGATCGATCGTGTTTCTCAACCGCTTATCAATCTTTTAAATGACTGATCGGCATGTTTTCTATCTTTACTTAAAATTCAATTTATGAAAAAAGTAGCACTGTTTATAGCATTTATTGGCCTGTCGGCATTATCCTTCGGGCAAACAGCAGAAGAGATCATCAACAAGTATTTTGAAACACTCGGTGGAAAGGAAAAGATGAATGCTATCCAAACCATGGAGATGAAAGCCAAGGTTGATTTCGGCGGGATGTCCATTCCGTTGCAGATCGTCAGTATGAGAGATGGACGTCAGTTCACAAAATTCTCCTTTCAGGGAAAAGAAATGACCCAGGGAGCATTTGATGGAACAACAGCGTGGGGGACAAACTTCATGACCATGAAGGCGGAGAAGGAGGATGCCGAAACGACAGAGAATATCAAGCGTTCAGTAGGAGATTTTGTTTCACCGTTCATCAATTATAGTGATAAAGGATATACAGTGGAACTGCTGCCGAATGAAACCATCGAGGGAGTGGAGTGCTTCAAATTGAAGTTGACAAAAAAACCGCAGATGATCGATGGCAAGGAAGTCCCGAATGTAGAATTCTACTACATGGACAAAGATAATTATGTCCCGATCGTAGTGGAAACGGAGATAAATCAGGGAGAAATGAAAGGTCAGATCTCTCAAACCGTATTCTCAGATTACCAGGAAGTGGAAGGGACATACTTTGCTTTCTCGATGACTCAAAGGCTCAAGGACGGGATGGGGCAAACCATCGTGATCGAATCCGTTGAATTGAACAAGACTTACGAGGACAGTCTCTTCAAATTCCCGGAAGAATAATCGGAACATTTCAGAAAAAGAAGTATGAACAAATTTGTATCTATAGCAACACTGTGGACAGCTTTTGCTGTGAACGCACAGGACGCATCAGTTCTTAAAGGAAAGGAATTGTTTGGAGACCTGAAGGCTCGTCAGATCGGACCGGCATTGATGTCTGGACGTGTTTCTGATATCGAAGGACATCCAACGAATAACAAAGTGATCTATATCGGAACTGCTGGTGGCGGGGTATGGAAATCGCAGGATGGTGGTGTGCGGTTCAACGCGATCTTTGATGACCTTCCTCAATCGATCGGAGCAGTTGCTGTCGACCCCTCGGATCCGGATAATACGGTTTGGGTAGGTACCGGCGAAGTGTGGACGCGTAACAGTGTTTCTATCGGTGACGGGATCTATCGTTCAAATGACGGTGGAAAGAACTGGACGAAATTCGGGCTGGAAAAGTCCGAACGGATTAGCGCTATTGAAATAGACCCGAAGGACAGAAACACGATTTATGTTGGTGCTCTCGGTGCATTATGGGGTGACAGTGAAGATCGGGGGGTTTACAAAACAACTGATGGAGGTAAAACATGGACGAAGATACTATACGTTAATGCATCTACAGGTTGTTCGGATCTGATCATGGACCCGAACGATCCAAATACATTGTACGCATCGTTCTGGGAATTCCGAAGAACGGCTTATTCATTTAACTCGGGAGGTATCAACAGTTCGCTTTACAAAAGTACCGATGGCGGTAAGACCTGGGCAAAGATCCATAACGGTTTTCCAAAAGGAAAGTTGGGAAGGATCGCAGTGACAGTTGCGCCATCCAATTCAAAGATACTCTACGCTGTTGTTGAGGCTGAAAATGCAACTGAGAAAGGCCTTTACCGCTCCGATGATGCCGGGGCGTCATGGAAACACCTGAACAGCGATTTCGAATTAACCGTTCGCCCATTCTATTTCTCTCGTATCGTAGTTGACCCTAAAGATCCGGAAACGGTAGCAAAGGCAGGCCTGGGCGGTTCGATCAGTCACGATGGTGGAAAGACATTTAAAAATCTTGGTTTCATGCATTCCGACATCCATGACATCTTTTTTGACATCAACGATTCAGACAAGCTCTTTGCTGCAACAGATGGAGGTTTATACCGTTCTTTGAACGGTGGAACAACAATGGAGATAATAGAGAATTTGCCGATCTGTCAGTTTTACCATGTTAGTGTTGACAATCAAACTCCGTATAACATTTATGGTGGCCTTCAGGACAACGGTTCATGGTTTGGTCCGTCTGCTAGTCCTGGTGGAATTGAAGCACGGGATTGGGAATCTGTAGGTATGGGAGATGGATTCAGGGTCTATTCGCACCCGACGAACCCAAAGATCGTCTATTCGGAAATGCAGGGAGCAGAGGGTGTTTGGCGCTACGACAGTGAAAAGAAACAAACGAAAGTGATCAAACCATGGCCGGTCCAGGGTGATCCGAAATTGCGTTTTAATTGGAATGCTGCGATCACGACAAGCAAACATGCACCGGACCGATTGTATATCGGGAGCCAGTTCCTGCACCGTTCTGATGACATGGGGAACAATTGGACAAAGATCTCACCGGACCTTACCACAAATGATGCTACGAAACAAAATCAAGTAGAGTCAGGTGGTCTTTCGGCGGATAACTCCGGGGCCGAGAACCATTGTACGATCTTTACGATCGCTGAATCTCCCCTCGACCAAAATATTATCTGGATCGGCACGGATGACGGAAATGTTCAACTAACAAAGGATGGAGGGAAGACATGGACGAATTTGACTCTAAACCTGATCGGAATACCAAAGAACACCTGGTGTTACCACATCGAAGCTAGTTCGTTCGATAAAGGGACCGCATACGCTGTTTTTGATGGACACACGCGCAACGACAAAGCGACCTATGTATTAAAAACAACCGATTACGGGAAATCATGGAAGTCGATTATAACCCCTGATGTCTCAGGCTTTGCACGAAATATCCAGGAAGATCTTAAAAATCCAAACCTCCTGTTTTTGGGAACCGAATTTGGCTTGTTCATTACATTGGATGGTGGAACGAATTGGTACAAATTCACAAACGGCGTGCCCGCAACAGCTGTGCATTATATTGAAATGCATCCGAAAACCAACGATATTATCCTGGGAACACACGGACGCGGGATCATTATTATTGATGATATCAGTCCGCTGAGAGAGCTGAATACTGATGTTATGAACAGGCCGTTGTACTTCTTTACCCCGAAATCGGTCTTCATGGATGAGACAAGCACATTTGGAGGAGCGAGTGGCGAAACACAGTTTGTAGGGTCAAATCCTACGACAAGCGCAAAGATTATCTACCACATGTCGAAACGACACACCTTTGGAAAGATGACCCTCGATATTTTCAGTGATAAAGGGGAAAGAGTTTCAACAATAGCGCCGGGTAAACAAAAAGGAATAAACGTGGTAGAGTGGAATTACACTTCCCTTGCTCCAAAGGTAGCATCGGGTAAAACGATCGATGCCGGCGGATTCTTTGCTCCCAGAGTTGAAGCAGGTAGATACAAGATCGTGATCACGAAAGGATCCGACAAATTTGAATCGTACATTGATGTGAAGTATCCGGAGAATTCTGTTTACACTGCAGAGGAACGAAAGTTACAGCAAGAAACCACAATGAAAATGTTTGCGATGACCGAGCAATTGGCCTACATGGTCTATGAGATCGACGAATTGATCGCGCATACGGAAAATACAATGAAAACAAATCCTGCATTGAACAAAATTGCCTTGAAATTGAACACAGACCTCAATGCATTGAAGGACGGATTGGTGATTACTAAAGGCGATAATTATGTAGGTGCCGGTGAAAAACAATTGCGTGAAAAATTGAGCGATTTGTACAGCACTGTTGGTTCCTACTACGGGGCACCTTCGCAAACACAATTGGAAAATCTGGCAATGCTGGAAAAACAATTGAACGAGGGTAAAAAGAAATTTCAAGGCATCAAGGATACGCAGGCGACAAAATACAAGGCAGCTACAGAGAAAGCAGGGATCAACTATTTCGAATTGAAATCATTTGAAGAGTATGTGAAAAAAGACTGATCTTTCCGAGATCAAAAAAGAAAAGCGGAGTAGAATTCTCCGCTTTTTTTATGCCTTTTAGAATCCGATTACCACCTGCCAAGTGTGTTGTAACCAACTGCTCAACACGTGAAATTTAAAATGAGGTAGCGGATCATCTGTTTGGAATGCCTCTCACTTAAAGGCAAACTAGCTTCATGATCGTTGAAGTACCATCGTATGTGCACTTCAAAAAGAATACCCCGGGAAGATCTTCTGTTAACTTCAGAATTGTCTGTGACAATAATTTTTGGATATCAAAACTGATCGGCTTTCCGCTGGTGTCATAAACTTCAACGGATTCCGGATTTCCTGTTAATCGGAACGTTCCGCTCGTGTTGGGGTTAGGAAATATGCGTATCGCTGAAGGAGAATCGTCCTCCAGTCCTAAGGTACCAACGGTTCCTTGACGATAAATCACACTGCCGGTTGGGGCATCCTGGTAAACCGCATGGATTAATCCGTTCGAATAAAGAATGTCGGGATGCGATTGTGTGCCCGAAGTTGAAATGTTCACCAGTGCTTTCGAATTCATCAGCTGTGATACGTCACCTGTAGTTGTAATGGCCGAATAGATCTCATAATTTGAGGTTTCGCTCTCCTGCCAGATCATAACGATGGTGTCATTAGATCCGTCGATTCTCGGAAAGTTCTGAGAGCCATTCATGTTGAGCGGTGCTGTCATCATCGATCTTGATATAAAACCGAAGCCCGGATTGGTGGCTGTGCTGGAAAGATATACCCTGTAGTTTCCCTCGGCACGACTTGCATAAACCGTAAGCATTGTTCCATTATTAAAAACACCATCAGGTCCTGTCGAAGGACATGATGATACATTCCAGTTCAGCTGGTCAACATTTTCTGTTTCAGGGAAAGTCAAGCCATCATCTTCAGAATAGAGGGCATAGATGTCTCGAATATTGGATGCATTATTCCTGAATAACAACGCATGCTGGTTTCCATCTATTACATATTCTGCGGGACAGCAGTCGCAGGCTTCATCAGGTATTGATGTAGCGATATTCATTTCCACCTCATAGGTCATACCGTGATCTGTTGAATGACTTACGACATAATGGGGAGCCGTCCAGACGGGGTCGTGCGCCATGTAAATAATAGACGGGTTTCCTTCTTCATCCATATCCATGGAAGG
>JBKCJG010000106.1:0-34534 GCA_046301895.1 Flavobacteriia bacterium | reverse complement strand
AGTACCGTTTTCAAGCATTTTTTCAGCGGTATAATACTGTGCAAAACTCTGTGTGATCCTCAGATTTATTTCAGTAATTCCGTTCTCTGTGGTCATGATGACATTCAGCACTTCCGTTTTATCAATACTTGAATGCACAATGACGTAATCGATCAGCTTGATCAGAAAGAGCACGATCTTCAATTCATTGTGGTAAATAGTATCCTTTTTAATTTCAATCAGACTTAAGTTTCCGGCAAATCGTCCCGAATGCTGAATAACGTTGAACGCCTTTTCCACTAATATTCTGATATCCAGAGGAATTAATTCAATACCTGTTTCAAGGTCTTCAACACGACTGATATCCTTCACGATCAGAGACATTTTGTCGGATGTCACGAGTACATTCTTCAACATTTCATCAAGCAGCTTCATTTCTTTTAACAGCGCAACATGATCTGATATGTTCTTTTTTGAGAGGATGCGGCTCAGAAATTCGTGGTCCTCTGCTGTGACACCCAAGAATGCCAGATCCATCGTATCGTTCTTCTTCAAGCTAATTCCTGCTGTGTCCTGGGCAAAACGGAGAATTTGCTCACTTCGCTCGCTTGTGAGGATGGTTGATTGAACTATCGAGTGTTCTTTCAGTAAATTCAGCAAGTAAAAAATCTCTGAATGTTCGATCCCTCGAAACCCGAATTTGATGAACGAATCCACTTGCTTTTGAATTGTTTCCACCGAATGAATGACAACAGATAATGGTGTATTTAACTGGTGAGCAATGGTGGAAGTTATCTCACTTGTCAGAAAATCGCGTTCCTTGTTTTTCAAATTACTGGAAAGAATCTCAATTTCAGAATTTTTCTCATTGATCAACTTCAAGGATCTTTCAAGTTGCATTCGTGCTTCGATCTCTCGCATCCTAAATTTGAAACGAATATTCACCATAACAGCACTCAGAATGCCTAATGTCAGTGCGGCAATCCCTCCATTCGAGAGCATTTGAACCACTGTAATAGAACTTAGTAAGGGGAATAAGACCGCGAAAACAATGATCGATGCAAGTATAACAAATATACTGTATTTCAATTCCCAGGTAACCACCATGCCAACAGCGACAAAAAATATGATCTCCCCGAAGGCATAAAATCGGAATGCCTCAAAAGGAACGATACTCATCGAATAAACACTGAAGAGGGCAATTTCTATGGAAGCTAAAAATATACACGAAAGAGCTGAAATATTGAGTTTCTTGCGGAAAATTACCATCGGTATGATCGTAAAAAAAACGAACAGCCGTGTAATAAATATATTGATCCATTGATCGGGAACGAGTATATAATCCAGGATCGCCCAAAGCATTTGAACAGATGCTCCGGCAATCGCTATAGTAACCCATTCTCTTTCCTGTTCAGAAAAAAGCTTACGGGCTGCCTCAAGATCTTCTCCAACCGGTGATCTTTTCCAAAACATTCACTGTACTTTGTTGATGGTGCACAAAACTAAAAATTATTTAGTTCAACACCTTCTTTTTGATTTCTAATACATTTTCATGCGTAAAAAAACCCGGTATCAATGACACCGGGTTTTAATTAACAACCAGAAATCTTATGCTTCTTCATCCTCGTCATCGTCGTCATCAGCTGGTTTGATCGCTCCACGAGCCATTTTAACCGAAACAACAACTGCATTTGCAGGATCAAGGAATTTCACTCCCGGAATCTCAATCGATCCAACACGGATAGATTTACCGATCTTCAATTTTGAAATATCCAATGTGATCGCATCCGGAATATCCTGAGGCAGCGCAACTACCGTCAAACGACGGAAGACCTGCATCAATTTACCTCCGGCCATAACGCCACGGGATGATCCTGTCAAACGAACCGGAAGACCAACTCGAACCGGCTTTGTTTCGCTCAATTCAAGAAAATCAACGTGCTGGATAGTATCCTTTATTGGGTGCTGCTGCAACTCTCGGATGATCCCTTTCGCTTTTTTACCTTCGATCTCCAATTCAACCTGATAGACTTCAGGAGAGAAGACGATCTTATCGATATCATTTCGCTTTACTGCGAAGTGAGTTTGCTCACCTTGACCGTAAAGCACACAAGGAACCATGTCTGCATTTCTCAATGCAGCAGCGTCCTTCTTCCCTACGTTCGTTCTAAGCGAACCGCTCAATTGTGCTGTTTTCATTTTTATTTATTTATGAGATTATAAAATGTGAACTAATAGACTGATTGTTAACCAAGCGGCGAATAACATCCGAGAACAAATGTGCCGTTGATAACACACGAATTTTATCACAGTGTTGTTTCAGCGGTATTGTATCCGTCACGATCACTTCAGTCAGTTTTGATTTTTCGATACGCTCATATGCAGGTCCGGAAAGAACGGCATGCGTGCAGAACGCTCTGACACTTTTTGCTCCTTTCTCCATGAAAAGGTCCGCAGCCTTGGTCAATGTCCCGGCAGTATCGCACATGTCATCAACAAGGATCACATCCTTTCCTTCCACATCTCCGATCACTGTCATTTCAGCTACTTCATTTGCTTTCTTTCGCTGCTTGTGGCAGATCGCTAAACCGGTATTCAGTTTCTTTGCGTATGAATTTGCTCGTTTTGCTCCACCTGCATCAGGCGCTGCCATGATCAAATTACCATTATCCAGTTTCTCCAGTTCCGGGAAGAAGATCGTTGAAGCATACAGATGATCCACCGGAACTTCAAAGAACCCTTGGATCTGATCAGCATGTAGGTCCATCGTGATCAAACGGTTCACTCCGGCAGCCATTAACATGTTCGCTACCAATTTGGCACCGATCGCTACTCTTGGCTTGTCCTTGCGGTCCTGACGTGCAAAGCCGAAATACGGAATTACAGCGATGATCTTTCTGGCCGATGCACGTTTCGCAGCATCCACCATTAATAACAACTCAAACAAATTATCACTTGGCGGCATTGTAGACTGAACGATGAACACATCTTGTCCACGCACTGTCTCTTCGAATGAAGGTTGAAATTCACCATCACTGAACTCCAGCACCTTCACGTCACCCAGCGGAACACCGTAGCTTTGAGCAATTTGCTCAGCCAGGTTCTCTGATGCGCGTCCCGAGAAAATCTTAATACCAATTGACATATTTATCGAATTGAGGGGGCAAAGTTAAACAATTTATCTGAAAGGAACACTGAAATTCAGGCGAAAAGAACACGTTGGTGGAAATTTTAAATTATTTTTCAGCAACTAATCATTTTCGGGAATATGTGCTACAGTAACTCATCCACTACAGCGAATGTCGATCTTTCGAAGAAATATGGAAAGAAGATTCCGCATGACATGCCTGAAACACCGGTCTTCTTTGCTTCAGGATTCAGTTTCCCAGCATGGAGGATCGTCACTTCAGAAGATACTCTGATGATGATGAACTGGGGATTGATACCATCCTGGTTTCGGGATAGCAATCCGAAGGAAATAGCATCTATCACACTAAATGCCCGGATAGAAACGATCGGTGAAAAAGCAAGTTTTAGAAATCTGGTGCATCGCCAACATTGTATAATACCTTCATCCGGCTTCTTCGAATGGAAATCAATCGGCAAAGATAAGATCCCCTATTTCATACGGCCGGCTGAAGGACCGATCTTTTCGATGGCCGGACTCTATGATCAGTGGAATGATCCAGTAATTGGGCGGTTGAAAACAACGTTCACAATTCTCACGTGTCCAGCAAATTCGCTCATGGAAGAGATCCACAACTCAAAAAAACGAATGCCCGTCCTCTTGTTACCTGAGCAGGAAAATAATTGGCTTAGGGGCAGTATTGATCCCCATGATCTTGAAAACCCAGTAGAAAGCGCCTTCATCAGAGCGATCGAAATCGATCGCAGGATCACATCAGGAAAACATCCCAACTGTCCGGAGGTCCAAAACGAATTTAAGAATCCGCTTTACGAACAGGGAAGTTTATTTTGATCGGTTGAAGATCTTCTTGCGGTCCACGTCAATATCCCGGTTATTGATCAGTACAAAACGGAGCGAAATGAAAAATCCGTTCGTTTCAGTGAAATAAGCACTGCGGCTAAGGAAATGATAGCCGGTTTGTAGGTGGAACCCCACTAATTTATACCCAACGACAGGCGCAAATCCTACCCTGTTCTCATTAAAATCAGTCCTCATGACCAAATTACCTCCGTATGTCAACCCAACTCTTGAAGGCTTGATCCAATAACCAAGATCATACCCCAGAACATTATATTTGAAATTGTAATTGAAACCGGTATGGAGGGCCTGGGTGACTGCTTGCTTCAGTTTAACCTGCTTCCACTGCATCTCAGCCCCCAGTTCCAGAATTGTGTATTTACCGCGCTGTATTCCCACGTAAGGTCCTGATTTTCTCACCTTGATATCCATCAACGGAACAGACAACTGTGAACACACCATGCAAGAGATCACAGCACAAAAACAAAGACTAAGGGTGCTTTTCAACATGCTCATTGTGTATCCTTTTTATCTCCCAGGCATCATCTGCCTCAATACCGAGACTATCTGCAACTTCTTTTGTCCTCAATACTTGTTCAACGGTCAATCCGGTACTGTCACTTTCTTCCTTGAACGCATTTTTCAGAAAAATAGTACTCCCGCTAAAACCCGGAATCGTTTCAGTGGACAAGACCTTAATGGGCTGATACAGGAGGGAATTCTGCTTTTTATCTGCAGGGATAAAGCTGCCTTTCTCATCATAGGATTCTATAAGTACAAGCACTACGCTAACGATGTACGTCATTTTCAATATGGCGAAGAATACACCAAAGAATTTATCAAGTGGTGAAAGATTTACAACCTTCACCATCTTCTGAATTGTAACACCGGCAAAATAAACCATTGCTCCAATCCCAAGAAATATCATTGTAAAACAAACCGTTGGAGCATAAGGACTATCCCATGAAAAGACCTCTTTGAGTTTCAACGCAATAAAATCTGAGAAATGGATTCCTGCATAAAGTCCCACGAATAAGGCGAGCAACGTAAAGACTTCAATGATCAATCCATGCTTGAATCCTTTGTAACCGGCATATGCGAGTGGCACGATAATGAGTACGTCAATAAAATTCATGGCAGAAAATTACATGAAAAAAGCCCGTCATATTTTACGGGCCTTATGAGTTCTCAACGCATTTTTGTTAACCACTATTCACAGTCAGACAATAGTTCTGTTGTAAAAGACAGTTCTATTTCCGACCACAATTTGGATTTACCATCCGTTCCTGTATGAAGGTCCTTGCAAGCAGTATTCAGGGCAGTTATCCCTGCTCCACCGTTCCACTTCAAGACATCGATCGTTGCGCTGAATGAAAATTTCCCTCCATCCAGGGTATAATCTCCAACAACGTCCAGTTTCATTTTATTCATTTCGATCTCGATCGTTGCTTTGCCATTGTCACTCAATCCCTTTACATTACCGCGGATCTCTTCCGTTCCTATCGTTCCGAAAAAAAGCTTAGCAATCTTGCCATTGCGCTCTTCGTTCTGAGTCTCAACAGTTGCTGTCGGAATTGTGAACGTGAGTGACTCAATTAATTTCTTTGGGTCATCTGAACGCTCCATTCCACTGATATTGATCTCATTGAAAGTTCCTGTGACACCTTTCTTCTCCGTGAACTTAAAAGCTGTCCATTCCAAAACAGTCAATTCTTTGTTATACGAATAAAAGCATGCTTTCTCTTCTTTTACCTGTTCTGTTGATTGTTCCTCGTTACCACCACAAGAACTGATCCCGAGGATCGATCCAATGAATGCAAATGCAATGACTGTTCTTTTCATAATCTGTCTGCTTGATAATTTTTACGAATATAATCATTTCGTCAGGTGCTTTTTGTGATTCATTCTGAAAATAATTTGAGGTGAATGCTACAGCTTTTCTTAATTTTACATTATGGACTATGATATTGAACTGCGCTTTCAGAAATTGAAGGCCAGTCTGGAAGAAAATTTCGGAGAAGGGATGGATGTTCAGGCGATCATGTTCCTGATCGGTGTGAATGAACTGGGGGAAGGTTACCGTAACTTCTCCAAAAGTGAAAAAACGGATCTTTTTCATGTTGCTGTCTGCACGCTGCTGGAACCTTACGGGTATTATACTTTTGACGGCCGTGATAAAGACAACTGGCCTCATTTTACGCTGAACAAAATGTTGCCCTCACTTTCTCACATGGAACAGCAACATCTCCTGAAAGAGGCTATGCTTGACTATTTCATCGAGAACGGATATTACTCAGAAGAAACTGAAACGGTCTAAAAGCCTATATTTGTAACCCTTAACAATTTCCCGAAAAGAACATGGATATTCTAATAAAAGCAGCACAATTAATTCTCTCCTTGTCAATCCTGATCGTTCTGCACGAATTGGGTCATTTTATTCCTGCACGACTTTTTAAGACAAGAGTAGAGAAGTTCTATCTGTTCTTCAATCCTTGGTTCTCACTTTTCAAGAAGAAGATCGGTGAAACAGAATGGGGAATTGGATGGCTTCCATTCGGCGGATATGTCAAAATCGCAGGTATGGTGGATGAGTCCATGGACAAAGAGCAGCTTGCGAAACCTGCTCAACCTTGGGAGTTCAGATCGAAGCCGGCATGGCAGCGATTGATCATCATGATCGGAGGAGTGACGGTCAACTTGTTGCTGGGCATCTTCATCTATATCTGTGTGATGTTCTATTATGGTGAAGAGCAATTGAAGCCCACCGAGCTGAAAGCCGGAATGTCTATAAATCCTTATTTCGGGAAATATGGAATTTATTCCGGTGACAACATTTTACGTGTTAACGGGGAAGAGATCATGAACATCAATGATGTCAACAACCGGATCATGTTGCGCGATGGGCGAAAACTAGAAGTTCTGAAAGAGAACGGTGATGTTAAAACAGTGAACCTGCCTGAGGGTGTTGAATACGAACTGTTTCAACAAGGAGCTCTGCCAATCGTGGGATTAAGGCATCAGTCAACGTTGGTAGATACCGTTATGCCGGGCACTCCTGCGCTGAAAGCAGGACTAAAAAAGGGGGATAACATTGTGGCCATCAATGGGAAAAAGATCGCATATTACGATGAGATCCAGCGTTACTTGTATGCTGCGAGAGGAAAAAAAGCAACAGTAGAGATTCTACGCAATGGCCGTTCGGTCCTACTTCATCCAAAGGTCAAAAAAGAGGGAACCATTGGTTTTGCTGTTAAAACAACCAACATTATCGATGAAAGTTCGATCAAAACAGTGCATTACGGTTTCGGCAAGAGCATCAGTAGAGGTATTGATAACGGTTTTCATACCCTGACCGATTATGTGGCACAAATGAAATTCTTGTTCACGAAAAAGGGGGCGTCCTCAATTGGTGGTTTTGCTGCTATCGGCAGTATGTTCTCTCCTGAATGGGACTGGGAGATCTTCTGGTTACGTACCGCTTTCATCTCGATTGTACTTGCATTCATGAACATTCTACCCATTCCCGCACTGGATGGTGGTCACGTAGTCTTTCTGCTCTATGAAATGATAACGGGACGCGAAGCTCCACAAAAGGTGCTCGAGTACGCCCAGTATATCGGATTCTTCCTGTTAATGGGATTGTTGCTCTATGCAAACGGGAACGACCTCGTTCGCTGGCTGCTCGATCGTTAACCGCTTACCCGATGTTACTGCCGTCAGGACAAATTTTATTCCCTTGGATACGTTTTCGTTTAAACTATGGCTTAGTTATTGTACATTGCGTTGAACTTTATTAATTGTACTATGAGAAAAATACTTTTATCACTAGGGTTTTCATTTGTTTGTACCCTTTTATCTTTCGCCCAGCTAACCGAAGGACACATTTCATACAAGATCGACATGACGTCTGATGATCCGGACATGCAAATGGCCATTGGTATGATGCAGGGTTCCACCTTGGAAGTTTATTTCAAAGACAAAACAACCAGGGCTGAAATGAAAATGGGTGCCATCATGAATATCACTACCATCTCTAATGAAACCTCAGGTGACGTATTGATGCTAATGAGTGGTATGATTGGTCAGAACGCCATAAAAACGACTACGTCCGAACTGGAAAAAGAAAATACAGAGAAGCCGAAATACGACGTTCAATTGGTGGATGAAACGAAAACCATCGAAGGATATGCATGTAAAAAGGCCATACTGACAGACGAGGAAGGAAATGAATCTGTTTTCTGGTATACAGAAGAGATCGACATTTCGAAGAAAGGTCAAAGTTACTTGAACGAAGACGTACCTGGCTTCCCAATGCAATATGACCTGAACAATAACGGTATGAAAATGACGATGACCGTGTCACAATTAGAGAAAAAACTCGACAAGAAATCAGTGTCACTCTTTGAAATGGCAATACCTGAAGGGTACAAAGAAATGACCATGGAAGATCTGAAATCCATGGGAATGTGATCAAAAAGAAATTTACAGGAAGGAGCTTCAACGAGCTCCTTTTTTTTATTTCAATTTCATCAGCTTCGCCCGTTTGAAACCGGACCTCTTTTTTACCAGTACAATGTACTGGCCGAGTTTCAGATCACCTATCTCAAACTGAATGTGATGGATGCCCTGATCCAGGTTCAAATCGGCAACTTCTTTGATAATGCGCCCATCAAGATCCTGTATTTCGATCTTGACCCATTCATTCTCGGTGTTGAGTCGTATCGTCGAATAACTGACTGCGGGATTCGGGAATAACAGGATCCCCTCTTTTTCAAATTCTTGTTCTTCCAGACCGACATTACATGCTCCAAGTACCTGATAGAAATTGACTGTATGATCAAAGATTGACTGTACCTCCGTTGCCGGAACTTCAAACCAGTCTTTCAGAATCGAAGCATACACATCTCTGAAGTCGATCTGCATTGGAATTCCAACCTGAACATCTATAGCGGGATCAATCACAGGGTCCGGCCCAATAACTCCCGCATTTATACACGCACCAAAGAGAAACATCGGTGCAGCATCACCGTGATCTGTCCCTTTGCTACCGTTTGATGCGATCTGTCGTCCGAATTCGGAGAAGGTCATACCGGCTACGCGTGATTCAATGTTCAACAACATGAGATCATCCTGAAATGCCGCAACTGCATCTGATAAGGTCTTCAGCAGATCCCTGTGAGTGCCCAAGGTCGTATTTGCTGCAGTTACTTGTGCATCATGTGTATCAAAGCCGTTGATATTGAGAATATAGACCTTCGTTTTCAATCCACCCGAGATCATCTGAGCTACATAACGAAGCTGTACAGCGATTGGATTGTTCGCGTCATACAATGTTGATAGCGTTGCACCGGCATTTGCTGCGGTATTGATCTGATCACCATACGCATTGGTTTGATCAATCAGTGTTGCCAGGTATTCCATGTGAGAACCGAAATAGGTCCCGTCATTTACGACATTAGCCGTTAACAAATTGGATGTCGCAAAAGGGTCATTGATCGCGTGCGAAAAATTAGCCATTAATCCCTGGCAAGTAGCAGAAACTTCATACCCCATGCTGATTGCAAATGGATCGGGATAAGTCGCATCCGGATAATCAGCCGGATAGTTTGGATAATCATTATCGAATTGCCTTCCAAGCCATCCTCTTGTTTCCTGTGGATCCAGACTTCCGGATGACCAGATATCCATCGATCGGAAATGAGAACGATTTTGTTCAGGATAGCCTACGTTCTGAACAATGCTAAGTCTTCCAGCACTAAACATGTCCCGCATTCCTGTCATTGCAGGGTGTAACCCAAGGCCCGCTGTGATCGGTAAGATCGCTGTTTCCGGCAACATGACATTGGCACGGTGGACCATCAGATTATCATATGAGTTCAGCGGGATCACAGTATTTAGACCGTCGTTCCCTCCATTGAGGCGGATAATGACAAGGACACGATCCTCCGCACTTTTGGAAACATTGAACAATTTCTTTTGAATTGCCTGGAAATTAATATCCTTTAGTACGAAAGGAGCTGCAACCGAGGCAAGGGATATATTCTTAACAAAATTTCTTCTTTTCATATCAGACACTTTACACCTTAGATCGTTTGAAACTCGGGCATTTTAAACAACCTGGACAAGGTAAGTTGAACACGATTATTGATCGCTGATGCGAGTGTAGTATCACCACCTATGTACTGACTATATTGTTGTGTCCATGCTCCTTCGGCAGTGGCTCCGACTCCATTGATCAAAATAGCCTTTAAGGTTGCCTGTTGAACTGCATTAATGGGTTTTGGACAAAACACCTCGCACATGTCAGAGATCACGGCTGTCGAATTACCCGGGTTCGAAAGGCCACTCAAGAATCCAAGTGCATTGAGCTTTAAGAAATTACCATTTACGGGAATGCCCGTAAGAATTGTGAGATAACTTGAAATGTCAAAACGCGTTTTTATATGTGTTGCATTCACCCACAGTTTTGAGAAGGACGGCGCCTGATAATAAGCCGTCCAACCAGCCACACTTGGGGGGGTTGCATAGGCCTGTCCCATGGTTTCGGCCATCCAATATAAGCTTAGATACATATCTGAGTCCGTGGAAAGATCGAAATTCGGACCTGACGATGTTGCATTGAACATTCCGAACACCATTTCCAGTGGACTACGAATCAAGGAACCACGCAATGACAAATCATAAAAATGTTCACTTTTCAGTAAAAGGTCCATTACGGGCAGGATCTCATAATTATTGTCGATGAACGTTTGAGCCATGACCGGAATCACATTCGTTGTAACATCGGAGGTCAGATCATAATTAACGAAATAACGATAGATCTCCTTACTGATAAAATATGCTACTGCATCCTGCTGGAAAATGACGTCAATATAGTTTGCATATTCGTTTTCATCAGCATTGGGAATAACCGTATTGTTGAAATGATAGGAAAGTGTTTTGTCAGAATTTTCGTGCGCTGTTGGAAAGAACTGTACGTAGGGTGTTGCTATCGAGTCGCTCCTCAATCCTAAAACAGTCCATCCGGTTAGGATCTTTGCACCTGCGGCAACATCCTGCTCTGTGTAATTAGTGTAATCTCCCAATGAGATCTGAGGACCTTTTCCAACCGTATACAACTCCAATAATTCGCGGGCATAGTTTTCGTTCGGACTAAAGTTGAAATTTGTTGCACCATTCAGGAATATGAGCATCGTCGGATCAATTGTCATATCCTTTATAAGCTGCTTGAAATTACCAAGAGCATGATTTCGGATCAGCATGTGATACATATAGGTCGCTCTTGAATCGGAGGTTGCAGTCGCAGCAAAATGATTTTGCCAGAACAGGCACATTTTTTCAGCAATACTGAGTGTTTGAGCATTCAACCGCTTCATCATCCATGCACCAAGTGATTTAACTCTGGCCGTTTCTGTAGCCAGGCTTCCTGATGCATCGGTTGGATATACACTGTTGATCCAGGTTGTGCCAATTGTTGCGATGCCCTCATTCGGATCATAGGTCAATGGCAGATCTACGGGTGGAATCTGCAACAAAGACGCAACAGTTACATCCATTCCATTCGAAACAGCCTGCAGAATTTGCTGATTGGTTGCGCCGAACATTGTTCTACGCAATAAATGAGCTGCAGCCGCTTTATCCCAGGTGCCGGAATAAGGATTCATATTTAGTGACAGCGGTTGTTCGACCGGTTGTTCAGGTTTCATTTAGTCCTATTTAAACCGACAATTTACAAAAAATGGCAGTTGAATAGCTATTCGGCCATCTATTGTTTTGGTAAATCCGTTAAAAATTCGATATTCCTCTTAAGACCTGAATACTTCGTTCTTTTTAATGCACTGTTCTTGAAGAGTTCACTGAATATCTCATGTGAGAGATCCTTCCAATCAGTTGTCGTCAAGCTAAAAAGATCCGGATGTGGCATGAAACGTGGTTCGTGATGCGGCTTACTGAACCGATTCCAGGGACAAACATCCTGACATACATCACAGCCAAACATCCAATTGTCCATTTTTCCTCTGAACTGATCCGGCAGGATGGCATCTTTCAGTTCGATCGTAAGATAAGAAATGCATTTTGAGCCATCTACCACGTAAGGTTGAACGATAGCATCTGTTGGACAAGCATCGATACAACGCGTGCATGTACCACAATAATCTTTGATCGGTCCATCGGGTTCTATCTCCAGATCGATGATCATTTCGGCAAGAAAGAAAAATGAACCGTGTTTTGGGTGAACGATGTTGGTGTGTTTCCCGACCCAACCCAAACCTCCTCTTTTGGCCCATGCTTTATCCATGACCGGGGCAGAATCCACAAAGATCCTCCCATTGATTTCACCGATCTCATTGATCAGAAAGTGCATCAACTGCTTCAGCTTCTCTTTGATCACATCATGATAATCCTCTCCATATGCATACTTCGAGATCTTGAGTGATCCTGAATCCTCCTGTTGCTCGGGCGGGAAATAGTTGAACAATAACGAAATGACAGTTTTTGCATCGTCTACGAGTAGTCTTGGATCCAACCTTTTATCAAAGTGGTTCTCCATGTATGACATCTTACCATGAAAGTCACGATTGAGCCAAGTTTCAAGCTTCCTGGCTTCTTCTTCAAGAAATTCAGCTTTGGAAAAGCCGGTATACATGAACCCTAACTCTGCTGCCTTTTGTTTGATGAGGCTCTTTCTTTTATCTGAAACGGATCCCATCCCAGAATCAGAAAAGACCTCCCTGAATCCAACCGCTTTCCTTGCCAAGATGACGGAATGCCTTTTCCGTCACCTTTCTCCCCCTTGTGGTTCGCATCAGAAAACCTTCCTGAATAAGAAAAGGCTCGTAAACCTCTTCCAGGGTTCCGGCATTCTCACCAATAGCCGTTGCGATCGTGGTAAGTCCGACAGGTCCACCATTGAATTTCTCTATGATCACCTTTAGAATCCTGATATCCATTTCATCTAGACCGCTTTCGTCTACATTCAAGGCCTTTAACGCAATTTTTGTAATGTCTTCGTCGATCACACCGGTTCCTTTGATCTGAGCAAAATCCCTCACTCTTCGGAGCAAAGCATTGGCTATTCTGGGGGTACCCCGGCTTCTGCTTGCGATCTGATAAGCTGCGGTTTCCTCTATGGGAATATTCAATAAACCCGATGAGCGTTCCACAATGGATGTCAATGTTTTGGAATCATAGTACTCCAGTCGTGAATTAATACCAAAACGCGCCCTCAGTGGAGCCGTCAACAAACCAGATCGGGTTGTTGCACCAATAAGGGTAAACGGATTCAAGGTAATCTGTACACTTCGTGCATTCGGACCGCTGTCGATCAGGATATCGATCACGAAATCCTCCATGGCCGAATAAAGGTACTCCTCCACTACAGGACTTAAACGGTGTATCTCATCAATAAACAGTACATCTCCTTTATTCAGATTCGTTAATAAACCAGCCAGATCTCCCGGTTTATCCAATACCGGTCCGCTTGTAATTTTAAATCCTACACCTAATTCGTTCGCAATGATGTTTGCCAGTGTCGTCTTTCCCAGTCCGGGAGGGCCATGAAGAAGGACATGATCCAGGGGTTCGTTACGAAGGGTTGCAGCCTTCACAAAGATCTCAAGATTCTCTACAACAGATGGTTGACCGCTGAAATCATTCAATTTACGGGGACGCAACACCTTATCATATTCCTGATCGGCGCCATTTTCAGCCTCTTCCCTGTAATCAAATGTTTCTTCCATGATTGCGATTTACACAAAAATACAAAAGCCTCTTGTCATTCAGACAAGAGGCTTTCCTTTTATTTCTTTATTCTAATGCTCTTCTTCACCTTCAGCCAATGGAACGTTCTGAGGAATGAAATCATCATCTGCTCCAGGCTTTGAATAATCGTAAGGCCATCTGTGTACTACAGGAAGTTCACCCGGCCAGTTACCATGGATGTGTTCTACCGGAGTAGTCCATTCAAGCGTATTTGATTTCCATGGATTCTGAGGAGCTTTTGGTCCTCTCCAGATGCTGTAGAAGAAGTTGAACAAAAATAGTCCCTGTCCGAGTGCAGCAATGATGGCAAACATCGTTACGATCACATTCAAGTCCATCATCATCTCCAATGAATTCGTATCGAACTCATTGTATACTGAATAATCATAGTATCTGCGAGGTGCTCCTGCCAGACCAACAAAGTGCATCGGGAAAAATACCCCGTAAGCCCCTACAATGGTTATCCAGAAATGCGCGTATCCAAGACGCGTATTCAGCATGCGCCCGTACATCTTAGGGAACCAATGATAAACACCACCAAACATTCCAAATACAGCAGACATACCCATTACAATGTGGAAGTGAGCAACCACAAAATACGTATCATGTATCGCGATATCCAGTGCCGAGTCAGCAAGAATGATCCCCGTTACACCACCTGTAATGAACGTAGATACCAGTCCAATAGCAAACAACATAGCAGGTGTCAGAACCAATGACCCTTTCCATAGCGTTGTCAAGTAGTTAAACACCTTCACTGCAGATGGAATAGCGATCAGCAAGGTCGTAAACACGAATACGGAACCAATAAAAGGGTTCATACCTGTTATAAACATGTGGTGACCCCACACAATAAAGGATAGGAAACCGATCGCAAGAATAGAACCGATCATCGCTCGGTAACCAAAGATAGGTTTACGTGAATTCGTTGCAATGATCTCAGAAGAAAGGCCCAATGCCGGAAGAAGTACGATGTAAACCTCAGGGTGGCCAAGGAACCAGAACAAGTGCTGGAACAACAACGGCGAACCGCCGTGATTCGTTAGCATCTCACCCCCTACGATAATATCTGAAAGATAAAAACTCGTTCCTGCCAAGCGGTCCATGATCAATAGCAATGCAGCTGAAAGAAGGACAGGGAATGAAAGTACACCCAAAATTGCTGTCACAAAGAATGCCCAGATGGTTAGCGGCATTCTTGTCATTGTCATACCAGTAGTTCTCAGGTTTAGAACCGTTACAATATAGTTCAATGATCCGATCAATGATCCGGCAATGAAGATCGCCATAGAGAACAACCAAAGGGTCATACCCATTCCGGAACCTGAAACAGCCTGAGGCAGCGCAGACAATGGCGGATAAACTGTCCATCCGGCCATCGCGGGCCCCGACTCTACGAACAACGAAACCAACATCAAAACCGATGAAAGTGCGAAGAACCAGAATGAGAGCATGTTCAGGAAGCCGGATGCCATGTCGCGCGCTCCCAATTGCAATGGAATCAGGATATTCGAGAAAGTCCCGGATAAACCACCCGTCAATAAGAAGAATACCATGATCGTACCGTGGATAGTGACTAATCCGAGATACATGTCTTCTTTCAATACACCTCCGGGTGCCCAGGTTTCGCCAAGGAAGAACGTCAAGAAATCTGAACTTTCCCCAGGCCAAGCCAACTGGATACGGAACAAGATCGAAAGCAACATTGCAACAATTCCCATGAATACAGCTGTAATAAGGAACTGCTTACCGATCATTTTATGGTCTTCACTGAAAATATACTTCGATACGAAATTTTCCTCATGATGCCCATGATCATGGTGTCCGTGTGCATCGTGGTGTCCGTGTGAATCGTGCGCTACTGCAGCCATTTTATCTTCGTTTAATTATTATTAATTCTATTATTTCATTGCAACAGTCAAAGTATCCTCTTTGACAGCAATTGTATCAGCAGGAGACGTTGCTGCATCTGCAGGAGCTGCTGCTGCTGCCGCCGCACTGAATACATCCTTAAATGTTTGTTTTGTTTTCATCCAGGACTTATACTCAGATTCAGGGAGCACTACAACGATCATTTTCATCTTGTAATGTGCCCCACCACATATCTTGTTACACATCAGGATAAAGTTGAACTTATTGTTGTTCATTTTTGCTCTCATATCCATGGTCGTAATTTCCGGAGTAAACTTGAAGCGTGTTGTCATTCCGGGAACAGTGTTCATTTGTGCACGGAAATGCGGGAAATAAGCAGAGTGAATTACGTCCTTCGCGCGGAAATTGAACTCATATTGCTTGTTTACGCACAAGTACAGTGTGTCTTTCTGGATCACATCATCCCATGCCATAGCATCTATCTTTTCATTGTGACGCTCTTTCATTTGATAAAGCAAACGGATCAAACGATCCTTTCGCGCAAGATCATCCTCCATTTTCTGCCGATCCTCAGGAATTAACATGGTCTTGCGGTCATTCAATTTTGCTTCAAGAGCCTTCATCCCTGTTGGACCATTTTCCATTTGGAAGATCGCGCTATCAATTGTAGCAGCCGTTAACAATGCCAATTCATTTTTATCGGTTGTCAATTTGTAGTCATATTTACCAAGTTGATTGTCTTCACCAGAATAACGTGCTGTCCAATCAAATTGTTTTGAGAACAACTCCACCCGGATGGCATCTTTTCCTGCTGCATCCGTTGCCTGATTCCACTTTTGTAAACCAAGTATAATGATGACAGCTAGTACACAAGCAGGAACGACAGTCCATAACATTTCCAACTTATTGTTGTGCGGAAAGTACAGTGCCTTTACACCTGCTTTTCTCACATACTTGTACGAAAAATAGAACAGCAATGTATTCGTAAGAAAGAACACAAGAATGATGATAATGAAATTCAGATTCAACAACCAATCTGTTTCCTTTCCAATATCAGATGCAGCTTCACCTCGCCCAGTCCATCCGTATTCCAATACCAGGTACAGAAAAAAGGCATAAAGCGCAACCATGAAGCCGAACATCAAACGACCATTCAGATTGTTGTCACGATCCGTGATCTCGTGTTCTCCGCGGTTTCTAAGCTTAGAAGAAAGTTCATACACGCGAACCAACTGAGCGATCGCGATGACTCCTAAAACTATAACGATTAAAGCGATTAATTTACTTCCCATCATTTATTATTTATCTGTGATAAAACTTTCTAATTAAATCTCGTGGTGAACACTTTCGTCAAGGAAAGGGTGATTGACCGGAGTTAGTGGTGCTTTGGTAAGATTCGTAAGTACGATTCGAATAAAGAATCCAGCCACCAATAAAGCCATTCCAATTTCAAGGAAACCAATCTTTGCGTTTGCTCCAAGCGAACCAGCCGAAACCATGATATACACATCCAACCAGTGTCCGATTAGAATAATGACACCAACCAACGTCAAGATCCCTGCATTTCTCTTGGCATCTCTAGACATCAAAATCAACATTGGGAATGCGAAATTGATCAGGAACATCGTGAAATACATCACTTTGAAGTTCTCTATACGCATCATATAGTAGGTTACTTCTTCACCAATGTTCGCGTACCAGATCAACATAAATTGCGAGAACCAAAGGTAAGACCACAGGAACGAGGTGGCAAACGTCCATTTTCCAAGATCATGAATATGGCTATCATTCACTTTTGGCAGATAACCCAACGATTTTAAATAGAGTGTTGTAAGCACTAAAACAACCATAGTTGAACACCACATACCCGCAAAAGTGTACCAACCAAACAATGTTGAGAACCAGTGAACATCAATGGACATCAACCAGTCCCAAGCCGAGGTAGAGCTGAATACAGCAAAGAACACAAGGAACGTAGCTCCTTTGTGGTAGTTTTTAAAATGCAATTCTGTACCACCAATTCTATCCTCCTCCAACGAACGCATTCTAAAACCTCTGAAAAAGATCAGGTATGTTGCGAAATAGGCAACTGTTCTGATCCAGAAGAAAATCTTATTCAAATAGAACGACTTTGCCACGATGATTTCATCATAGTGATGAGAACCTTCGGTTGTTGTATCCGGATCCATCCAAATATAAATATGGGCCCCATCCATGAATGTAATCGTCAAAAGAACGATCCCGAGGATACCAATCCCATACGGTAAAAACCCAGCAACCGCCTCAATAACTCTTTTAACCGATGCATACCATCCTGTTTCCGTCGCATACTGAAGTGCAAGGAAGAATAAAGCTCCCAATCCCAAAGCAAAGAAGAAAAAACCATTAATCAGACCATTCGTCAATAGACGAGTGGTAAAATGATGATCTCCCATGCTTATAAATACACCAACTGCCGTAAACAAAACACCGACACCCATCAGTGCAACGGTAAGTTGTTTTGCTTTGTTTGTAATAGTGAATTCCATCTTTCGTAGTTAATCGTGTTATTATTTTTTAGTCGCTTTCAAACTATCTGCAGGTGCAGCTGCTGCCACTTGCATTCCTGTTGCATCAAACTTTCCGTAATCAGCATTCTGGAACTTTCTGACATAATGAACCAAAGTCCAGATCTCTTTCTTATTCAACTGTGATCGATGTGACCCCATTGCTCCTTTTCCATAATAAATAGAGTAGAACATCTGTCCATCAGAAAGAGCTGATCTGTCAGCATAATTGGGAACCCCTGCATATGCGCCACTTACTACCATAGGTCCGTTACCGTCACCTTTCTCTCCATGACAATGCTGACACATGGTTGTGTAAAGCTCTTTTCCTTTCTTGAATACTTCTTCCGAATTATCCATAGTCAACTTGTAAGGGTTCTTGTCTGCTGCTGCAAGAGTGTATTCATCCGCCACAGAGAGATCCGCACCGTATAAACCATGCGTCTCACGAAACGCAATATTTGCCTTCCTGAAATAAGGTAACATCAGACTTACAGTCGAAGAATCTGTTCCATGATAAGCAACAGTTCCGGAAGGAGGTGTCATTGCCGAAAGCTTCATTTTGAAGTCGGTAACCTCTCTTCCACGCACCTCACCATAATCCACGTATGGTTCGATTGCCGGTGAACGGTACATATCCGGCATGTATTCCAGTCCAGGGCTGTCAGCATTCGTTGTACACGACCCTAAGATCAAGGTCGAAACCGATACAACTGCTAAACTCATTAGTGCCTTAAATTTAATTTTCATCTGTCTATTCTGTTTATTTTGTCAGACGTAGTACTTTTCAGTACCTGGCAAACTATTTAATATCTTTCTGATCCAATTCAATTAAACCTGTCTCTCTCAACATTTTCTCAAGTTCATCTTGACCGAACTGAGCATTCTCAGACAATCTGATCTCCATTACAAACTTGTCATCCGTAGTTCTTGGATCAGGATTTTGAGCAGGTATTCCAGGTAATGTTTTATTCCTCAAAAGGTACGTGATCGCCATTCCGTGTGCAGCACACAAAACGGTAAACTCGAATGTGATCGGAATAAATGCAAGGATATTATCCAAATAAGTGAAATTAGGCTTACCACCAATGTTCATCGGCCAGTCAACAACCATGAAATAGCGCATTCCAAGCGTCGCAAGCGTTGTCCCGGTCAAACCATAGATAAAAGCCATAATCCCAAGACGTGTATTCTTTACGCCGATGATCGGATCGATCCCGTGAATTGGGAACGGGGAGAATACCTCGGAGATTTTAACACCTTTAGCGACCAACTTCTTTGCGCCATCTTTCAGCACGTCGTCGTCGTCATACATTGCATAGATTACTTTTTCTGCCATGTCCTTTTTATTAATGGTTTAATGACTTTCTTCGTTATGACCGTGGTTATCAGGAGCATTCTTGTAAGATTCTCCCGAAGACTTCAAGATCGTTTTGACTTCGTTCAATGCCAATACCGGGAAGTATCGCGCAAACAACAAAAAGAACACGAAGAATAGTCCGATCGTTCCAACATAGACTGCGATATCAATGTGGCTTGGATAGTGCATACTCCAGCCTGCCGGAATATAATCCCGGTGAATTGAAGTAACGATGATCACATATCGCTCGAACCACATACCAATGTTCACAACAATTGATATAATAAACGTGAACAACAAGCTTCTTCTCAACTTTCTGAACCACATCAACTGAGGAGAGATCACGTTACATGTCATCATCGCCCAGTATGCCCACCAGTATGGACCGGTTGCACGGTTGATAAATGCGTATGCTTCGTATTCCACACCCGAGTACCACGAAATGAAAAGCTCTGTAATATATGCTGTACCTACGATAGAACCCGTAACCATGATCACGATATTCATGTACTCAACGTGCTTCGTGTGAATGTAAGCTTCCAAAGCCATGGCTTTACGCATTACCAACAACAGGGTCTGCACCATTGCGAATCCGGAGAATACAGCACCCGCAACGAAGTATGGAGGGAAGATCGTAGTGTGCCATCCAGGGATAACTGACGTCGCAAAGTCAAAAGATACGATCGAGTGCACTGAGAATACCAGTGGTGTTGCCAAACCTGCAAGGACAAGGGAAACCAATTCAAATCGGTTCCAGTGCTTTGCTCTACCTGACCAACCAAATGAAAGAATTGAATACATCTTCTTTGCTACCGGTTTCTTTGCGCGGTCACGTATTGTAGCAAAATCAGGGATCAGTCCGATATACCAAAACACGAGTGACACAGACAAATACGTTGAGATCGCGAACACGTCCCATAGCAGGGGAGAGTTAAAGTTTACCCACAGCGAACCGAACTGGTTCGGAAGCGGTAAAGTCCAGTAACCAACCCACAGACGACCCATGTGTATCAACGGAAACGTACCCGCCATGAATACTGCAAAGATCGTCATGGCCTCTGCAGATCGGTTGATCGCCATTCTCCACTTCTGACGGAACAAGAGAAGTACCGCTGAGATCAGTGTTCCGGCGTGACCAATACCTACCCACCATACGAAGTTGGTAATATCCCAAGCCCAACCAACAGTCTTGTTTAATCCCCAAACACCAATACCTGTACCAAGTAAGTAAACGATACTCCCTACTCCATACAATCCGATGATGAGCGCAATCCCAAAAAGGATATACCACATTCTTGGTGCTTTATCCTCGATAGGCTTACACACATCCTCTGTGATGTCGTGATAGGTCTTGTGACCTAATATGAGGGGTTCTCTAATTGCTGCTTCCTTATGCATTACAATCGGTTTTAATACAATTAATGATGATTTTTCTTTTCTCCGTGAGCTTCACCATGGTGTGCTTTTGAAACCTGAAGTTTCGCTAACTCCTCGTTCTTCTCATTACGAACTTTCACTTTGAACCAAACGTTTGGTTTAACACCTACTTCTTCCAACGCCTGGTAGGCACGATTGTCAGTTGAGCTGGTTCTTACCATTGATTTCAAATCGTTCCAATCTCCAACTATGATCGCATTTGTAGGACATGCATCTGCACATGCTGAAGTAAAATCACCATCTACTACAGGACGGCTTTCTTTCTTTGCAACAAGTTTTCCGGATTGGATACGCTGAACACAGAAAGAACATTTCTCCATGACACCGCGCGTACGAACCGTTACATCCGGATTTAATACCATACGCCCAAGGTCATCCTGAGCAGGGTTCACTTCTGTGAATTTTTTATACGACGGATAGTTGAACCAATTGAAGCGACGCACTTTGTACGGACAGTTGTTTGCACAGTAACGCGTACCAATACATCTGTTGTATGTCATTTGGTTCAATCCTTCATTGCTATGTGTTGTTGCAGCTACCGGACAAACCGTTTCACACGGTGCGTGGTTACAGTGGTGACACATCATCGGCATGTGAATCACACGTGGATTTTCGGCAGCTTCTTCAGCGGCGGCAAAGAACTCCATTTTACTCAAATCGTGATCCTTACGGGATCCCGGTGCAGCTTCAAGATCAGATGCGAAATAACGATCGATTCGCAACCAATGCATTTCACGCCCTCTACGTACTTCATCCTTCCCGACAACCGGAACGTTATTTTCGGACTGACATGCGATCAAACACGCCCCACAACCAATACAAGATGAAAGATCTACCGTCATACCCCATCTGTGACCAATCTTTTCTACAGGATGTGCATCCCAAAGATCGAATTCTCCAACGGGTCTTTCAATATGATTTCCTTCCTTATCCAGCTTCTGCAGCATGTGTGCAGGGTTGTAAGCTTCTTTATCTGAATTTTTGTAAATATCCAACGTTGTTTCACGAACGATAGAATGACGCCCCATGACCGTATGGTGGATCTGCGTTGCAGCAATCGCATACGTTCCATCAACCTTCGTTACCGAACCGGAAGTATCATAAGACATTGTTCCGTTGACGTTTCCAACGAACGTAAATACGTTTGCACCAATAGCGGCTAACTTTCCGTTTTCGCCTGTTGCGTGACCACCGTATTCTTTTGTCTGGAACGCTGCCTTCCCGATATTCTCACCATTCGAACCTCGTCCATAACCCAATGCTATACCTACAGTGCCCAATGCCTGTCCCGGCAAAGGATACACCGGAAGTGTAACTTCTGAGTTTCCTACTTTTACAGTAGCCAAGCTCAATCCATGCTCCTGATCATAAGTCGTTGCATAACCGGCTTTTTCCATTTCAACCGGATTCATGGTTACATAGTTGTCCCAGGTTACCTTGGTAATTGGATCCGGCAACTCCTGAAGCCATGGGTTATTTGCTTGAAGACCGATTCCTATACCCGCCTTCTGATACAGCACAACTTCTACTCCTGAAGCCTTCGGAAGCTCTCCCAACTTGGATAGAGCACTTTCGTTGAATGCTAATGGCGCTGCCGCTGCAGGAAGTGTAAGGTCATCACAACTGTTGTGGATGGCCATACTCCAGTAGGTATGAAAATCTGTATATTTCGTTTGAGCCGGGAACGCGACAGTTTCCCACGTTTTCTGAATGTAATCGTATGCAACTTTGGAATCTTTTCCTCCACGCGTTGCCTTACCTGCCCAAACCAACATTGATTCAAGTGCAGACGCTGTATTAAACAATGGTCGAATGGTCGGCTGAGCGATCGCATAGTGACCGGCTACAGGATTGTAATCATTCCATCCTTCCAATGCATGGTGATCAGGTGTTACATGCGTACAATTCGATGCTGTTTCATCTGCATGAGAAGCAAAAGAAATGGTCGTACCAATCTTCTTCAGCGCATCCCCGAACTGCTTTCCGTTTGCAAGGGAGTATACAGGATTAACACCATAGAATATTACGGCATCAGGTCCTCTTTCTGCTACAACATCGCTTACGAACTTGCTCATTTTAGCATCTTCCGATCTAAACAAGTTTAACGGGTTGTTCAGGTTCAAGGTAACACCATACGCTCCAAGAACATTATTCAGTTTATTCGTCAGGATCTGAAGACCCTTGTTATTCGAACCACATACGACCAATGACTCACCTTTAGAAGCCTTCAATGCTCCGATCGCTTCATCAGCAATCGCTTTGGTGGCTTTCGACAGTTCACCAGAATTTGTTGTATTTACTCCAAATCCTTTCAGGATATATGCCAAAACAGCTGCTTGCTCAGAGGGCTTGATCATCGCACGGCGATCCGCGTTGGACCCGGTAACGGAAAGCACAGATTCAAACTGGAAGTGTTTCGACATCCAATCGCCATCCGGGTTTCTTCCCAAACCGTACTGTGTTGCAAACTGTGTCGGCATCAACCAGGATGTCAAGAAATCTGCTCCAACACTTACGATCGTTTTTGCCTTGGAAAAATCATAAGACGGGATGATCTCGGAACCAAATGTTTCTTTGTTCGCCAATCTCAATCCAGCGTAAGAAACAGCATCGTATTGAATGTGCTCGAACTTCCCATTCTCAGGAGTAGCTCCGAGAGATGCGGCCAATTCTGCAGTTGCCAATTGAAGAGATGGACTGATAACAGTATTGGAAACGAGAACAATTTTCTTAGCAGCCTTCAATGCTGCCTTGATAGAATCATCGGCTTTCGACCATGAAGTGTCTTGTCCTTTTGTTTGAGGCCCCTGCAAACGAGCAGAATCATACAATCCAAGAACAGATGCAATGATCTGAGCATTTGAGCCACCTTTCGTAAAGCCGTAATCCTTGTTACCTTTAATGTATATCGGACGACCTTCACGCGTTTTAACGATGATACTTGCGTAAGAAACCCCGTCATAATAAGTTGACGCATACAATGTCGGCATACCAGGAGTGACATCCTCCGGTTTGTTCACGTATGGAATCGCCTTGGTAACCGGCGCTTCACATGCCGCAACAGTTGCTGCTGCCACACTGAAACCTAAAAACTTTAAGAAATCACGGCGTGCCGTTGAGGTTTCTTTCAGGTTTTCATCCCCAAGGAACTCTTCTACCGACATTTGAGTCGGAAATTCCTGCTCTTTCGACTTTAGGAACTCTGGAGTCTCTTTCAGTTCTTCAAGACCTTTCCAATATTTTGTTGTCATTCCCATATGATTATTTGGACTTCTTCGATTCGTTAATTAATAGTGACATTTTGCACATTCCCAACCACCCAATTCACTCACTGTCACTTTTCCATCTTCAAGGTACTTCCCGTAAAGGGTTTTGTCGTTGTTCAACAATCGCTTGTGGATCTCATTGTAATATCCGTCATTCTTGGTATCAATAGAACCGGTTGAAATCTCTTTCGCAGCGTGGCATTCGATACACCAACCCATTGTCAGGGTTCTTTTCGTTAACGGAATATTTCCTTCGATCTTGTTCAATTCCTCCACAGGCCAAACGCGCTGCGTCTCAACCTGCTTGGTCATGTCACCATGACACTGCTTACAATCGACACCACCAACAACAACGTGCTGGGAGTGGTTGAAATAAACGTGATCAGGAAGAACGTGTACTTTGTTCCAAACGATCGGTTTTGTTTTACCGGTATATTTTCCAGAACCTGACGGATCCCACCCCGCTGCATCATAGATCTTAGCGATCTGTTCCTGCTGAGCCGGAGTACGTCCATTAACCTGTTTGTGACAGTTCATACACACATTAACCGAAGGAATACCTGCTGATTTCGACTTTGTAACAGAACTGTGGCAGTATTTACAATCGATCCCATTCGTTCCTGCGTGGATCGCATGAGGAAACGCAATTGGCTGGGATGGTTGGTACCCCTCAACAACTCCAATACTGAAGAGTCCAAGGAATAAACTTACTACTAAGCCAATAACAACTACCAATGATGCCAGACCTACATGGAGTCTGTACTTCCATGCCAACGCCTTCAGTTCCTCGATGTATGTCAAGCCTTCGTTTACCTCTTCACCTTCGTGCTCCGCAGCTGCAACTTTCAACTGACGGCGAACACCACCAACGGCAAGAATGATCGTAACGAAGATCACCCCCAATATGATCCAGATCCAGCTCACTGAAGACTCTTCTTCCACAGCTGTGGCGTCTGTCGGAGCAGCGCCGCCATCTGCTGAAGCACCATCGGCGCCACCGGCAGCAGGGTCAGGCTGGGAATCAACCCAATCAAGAATTGCATCAATTTCTTCCTTCTTCAGATCAGGGAAAGCACTCATGGCAGTTGGCGACCAGGTTGAAACCGTCTGAGCATAAGGATCGTTTGCTGCGGCAGTTTGCCAATTGTTTACCCACTGGTATATTGATCCTTCTTTTGCCCCACCGTCAGCCCATTTCTGACGAACTTGAAACAACTTAGGTCCTGTACCATTCTTGTGCGGTTGGTGACAGCTAGCACATTTCGCATTGAAAAGGGCGTCACCCTGAGCATGAGTTGTGAATGTTCCCGCTGCAAACATGAATGTAAGAGCACTGAAACACCAATTTCTAAAGTTTCTAAACATCTGACTACTAGATATTTTCATGTAAAAAACTGTAAGTCTACTGCCAAAAAAACACTATTTGACGGAAGCAAATTTAGAAGAATCACACTATTCAATGACAGTTTTGTGACAATTTTCAAGGGTCGGGTCTTAATTTATATTCATTCTAAATAAGCATTTTTTAGTAACACTTGATTACGACTATTTTAACAAATTTTAAATCTTTCCATCCAGGAAGAAATTATTTCTAATGACGGATAAATTAATGAGGAAGATACTTAACTTTGACCTGTAATCATTCGACTATGAAAGGGCTCGTTTTTACTATCGTTACAATGACCATCGCATTCTGCGCCTCATCACAGGAAGGGCACGTTGAGATATACAAGGACCAGCGGATTGATGGCTTAATTAAAAAACAGGGAATGGCAGTCCCTCCGGCAACGTCCCCTCAGATTGCGGGTTACCGCGTTCAGCTAATCTTTGATTCAGACAGAAAGCTCATAGATGAGGCCCGTGCCAGATTCATTTCATCTTTTCCGAAGGTGGATACCTATGTCATTTTCAATGCTCCAAATTACGTTTTGAAGGTAGGTGATTTCAGAAGTCAGCTCGAAGCAGAAAAAATCAAGAATTCCTTCGTGAGCGATTTCCCCACGTGTTTTATCATCAAGGAAATGATCAACTTGCCTAGGATCGATCAAGACTGACCCAAAATGGAGCGTGCGGCCTTCATTCCGGAGGCGACGGAACCTTGTATCAGATAGCCGCCGGTCGGAGCGTCCCAGTCTACCATCTCGCCAATGCAATAGATCCCCGGAAATGCATGAAGCTGAAAATTCGTATCGATCGCAACCGAATGTATTCCTCCAACTGAGGATATCACCTCCTTCAGGGGTCGTATTCCACGAACAGGGAGTTCGAGTTTTTTAATTCTTCGGGCCAAGATTTCCTTTTCAAGAAATTC
This sequence comes from Flavobacteriia bacterium, assembly GCA_046301895.1. GTDB lineage: Bacteria > Bacteroidota > Bacteroidia > Flavobacteriales_D > Crocinitomicaceae > M0103. The sequence goes on along the minus strand of JBKCJG010000106.1, from coordinate 8,016 downwards.
TTCTTTCGTCAGGTACATTTTTAATATCCCAATCGCACCTCTGGAAAGTTTCATCGTTTTCAAGGCCTCGGTCCCATTTTTTGCATTGATTAACCGATCTCGGATAGTATCCAATGACAAATTCGGCTTGAGATCAATAAAGATGCTTTGACCTTGTCGGAATTCTCCATTCAGGGCATAAATCGGTGCACCTTCAATACCATAAGTCGTTAAGACGGTATCACCGTATTTTTCGATCCGATCCGAATACACTTTACAATTCTTGATCGGCAGTCCTTCAAGAACATGCAACTTTTCATTGCTTCTCAGTTCGAATCCACTGTTGGATGCTGTCAGATCACGAACAGCTATCCCTTTCGTTCTGAACAAGTCAACCCATTTTCCGTCTGAGCCCGTGCGGGACCAAGAACCACCGCCAAGAGCGAAAATTATGCGGTCGAACACTTGCTCTTTCAGGGTTCCCTTCACGTCAAAAACAACAGAATTAGCGCTGAAATCTATCAATCGATGCTCCATATTGAATTCCGCACCACGTTTCCTCAAGTGATCGAGCCATGCATTCAAAACTTCGATCGGCTTCACTCCTTTTACAGGAAAGATCTTGCCTGAACTGCCAACGTAAGTTTCGATGCCAATGACCTTCAAAAATCCTATAAAATCAGCACTGGTGAAGTCCCGGACGGATTCTCTTAATAGCTCACTGTCATACTTATTGACAAATTCATCAATCATTTCCGAATGGGTGAGATTGAAGCCCCCGTGGCCAGCTACAAGGAATTTCCTGGCAGGTGCCTTCAACTGATCAAAGAAATGAACATTATGACCGCTTTCAAGAAGAGCAGTTCCGGCCATAAGTGCGGCCGGTCCCGTGCCAACAATACCAATCGAGAGGTGATGCATCGTTCAAATTTAACCAGAACTTTCTTTGGCGGAACACTATTGATATATTTGCACAATGAACGAACGCTTCGGGAAGTCGTATAAACTGTGCAGTCAAAAACTAATCAGCGAAATCTTTGAAAAAAAGAAAAGTATCCGATGCTACCCATTCATTGTTCACCTGGCGGTACTGGAACTCCCTGAATCCATCCCTTTTCAGGTGACGATTTCCGCGCCCAAAAGGACGTTTAAAAAGGCGCATGATCGAAACAGAATTAAGCGCTTGATGCGCGAAGCTATTCGAAAGAATAAATTAATTTTAGAACCGTATTTGATCGAAAGCAAACTGCAGCTGGCACTATTTATGATATACACGGCAAAGGAAGAACTAGATCACACTACACTGAATAAAAAAACACAACAATTGTTCAAACAACTCATCGATGAAATTTCCAAAAATCAACTTTCCTGACAAGATCAAAAAACCGCTTATTGCCCTACTGATCATCCTTGCAGGTACCGCCGGTCATGCCCAGTCCAATGGCTTCGAAGTGATCAAGAACCTGGAACTGATGGATCAGATCTATCAGCACCTGGAAATGTATTATGTGGATGAGCCTCAAGCGGGAAAGCTTTACAAAACCGGGATAGATGCGATGTTGAAGGAACTGGATCCTTACACCGTGTATTATCACGAGTCTAATATCGAGGATTATAAATTAATGACCACCGGTCAATACGGAGGCATTGGAGCCTTGATCCGTAAGATCGGAGAATTCACATACATTGCAGAGCCTTATGAAGGAAATCCTGCCGAGAAGTCCGGTCTGCGTGCCGGCGATAAGATCCTATCAATCGATGGCAAGTCGATGGTTGGACTTCCTTCCGACGATGTTTCTTCTTCCTTGAAAGGACCAAAAGGAACAACGATCGAGATCGAGATCGAACGGGAGAATGTCGGTAAAAAGAAAATATCCGTCACGCGCGATGAGATCAAATTGCCGGATGTCCCATATTCGGGAATGCTCAACGAAACTGCAGGATATATTAAATTGAACAGCTTTACGAACACCGCTTCCTCTGATGTTAAATCGGCATTCACAGATCTGAAATCTCAGGGAATGAAAGAACTGGTGCTTGATCTTCGGGGTAATGGCGGTGGCCTTTTGATTGAAGCAGTTAAGATCGTGAACATGTTTGTAAAAAAGGACCAGGTGGTTGTTACGACAAAAGGTCGCGTTGCAGAGGAGAACCGTGTCTACAAGACACTTGAAAATCCGGTGGATACCGAAATCCCACTGACCGTTCTGATCGATGAAGGTTCTGCATCAGCAAGTGAGATCGTCGCAGGCAGTATTCAGGATCTTGACCGCGGAGTGATCATCGGAACGACCTCGTACGGAAAAGGTCTTGTACAGAGAACCTACGACCTGAAGTACGGATCAAAAGTAAAACTGACGATCGCCAAGTATTACACTCCTTCGGGGCGATGCGTTCAACGTCTGGAGTACTATGACAAGGAGGAAGGAACGAAACCAAAGGAGATCGCCGATTCACTTTTGAAGGTATTCAAAACAAAGAACGGACGCGATGTGATCGACGGACGAGGGATCGAGCCGGACGTTGAAGTAACGGAAAAAGAATTCAGCAGACTAACTACAATGATCTATGCCAACAACCTCATCTTTACCTATGCAACAACGTACCAGATTGACCACCCATCGATTGCCGAAGCAGGTAAATTTGCACTGTCAGATCAGGATTATGAAACATTTAAGGCATATGTTCTGAAAGAAGACTTTACCTATTCGACCGCTTCTGAAGAGATGCTGAAAAAAATGAAAGAGACGGCCGTGGAGGAAGGCTTCTATGACGAATCCAAAGCTGAATACGAGGCACTGATGGCTAAAGTTGTTCCATCCAAAGAGCGTGATCTTGAAAAGTTCAAGGAAGAGATCAAGACGCTTCTTGAGAATGAGATCGTATCACGATATTACTTCCAGAAAGGCCGTGCGAAAGATGCCTTCCGAAATGATCACACCCTCGAAAAGGCATTGGAGATCCTGAAAAATAAAACACAGTTCAATACTATATTGGGGAATTGATCGTTCTTAATTCTCGACAAACGAATACTGCTTATGTTGAACCGATTCTTCGGTAAGGATTTTCATGATCACATTCATTTAGTTGGAATAAGTGCCTTCGCGATCGGATTACCGACCAGCAAAGTTATCCTGTCACTTTCTTCCATGCTCTTGATCCTAAACCTGCTGATCGAAGGAGATCTTAAGAACTATTTGTTGCGTTTAAAAACCAACAAGCTGTTCCTTTCCGTGCTGGTTTTCTTTCTGCTGCACCTTGTTGCGCTTATCTGGACCACGAATTTTGAATATGCCTTCAACGATCTGCGCATCAAGCTCACACTTCTGGTCATTGTTCTTGTTTTCACTGTAAAGCCTATCAGAGGCGCGCACTCATCCGTTTGGCCATTAGGTCTTTTCATTGCGACGGTGGTTGTGACTTCTTTGATCAACATGATGAGTTATCATGGGATCTTCGGTTCGCGGGATATTACCGATATTCGTGACCTTTCACTTTTTGGATCTCATATTCGCTACGGCATACTGATCGCTATCGGCAGTGGTATTTGCCTGTATTACCTGAAAACGGAAAAAAAACAGCTCAAATGGATCTTACTTCCCATTCTTGCATGGTTGAGTTTTTACACCTATTACAGTCAGATCCTTTCAGGAGCAATTGCCCTCTTTATCGTTTTCGCTGTTTTCTTGATTCAACTGGCATTTGAACGGTCAAGAAACGCAGGAATCATCTCTATAGTTGCCTTATCGCTTCTCATCCTGTTGCCCTTCACCTTCCTTGTGAAAGGATCCGATCCGGATCCTAAAGCACTTGATCCATCCACACTTCCTTCCATCACTGCATCGGGGAATCCGTACTCTCACGATCTGGATCCCGGAACTTACATCGATGGCAAACCTGTTTTCGTGAACCTTTGTGAGGAAGAGATCCGCCATGAATGGGAAAACCGTTCGGCCATTCCTTACGACAGCCTCGATAAAAAAGGCCAGATACTACGTTCTACTCTGATCAGATACATGTCATCCAAGGATCTGAAAAAAGACTCGGTTGATTTTCAGAAACTTTCGGAAAAGGATATCACCTTCATTGAAAACGGGGTAGCGAATGTCAATGAAACAAAAAGTGGTCTTCTCGCTCGCTGGGAAGGATTGAAGTTCGAATTGTTTGATGCTACCGATCCAAACGGACACACGATCCGACAGCGAATGGAGTACTGGAAAACCGCTTTTCGGATCATTCAACAGAACTGGCTGCTGGGAGTTGGAACCGGCGATGTTCAGGATGCGTTCGATAAGCAGTATGAAACAGACCATTCAAAGCTTAATAAAGAGAACAGACTGCGGGCGCACAATAGCTATCTTACAAGTTGGGTCAGCTTTGGAATAGCCGGGATCCTGGCATTCCTCGCGATGCTTTTCTTCTACTTGAAGGCATCCCTCATAGCAAAAGATTATTTGCCATTAATGTTCATTCTGGTCTCGATCGTGACCTTCATGTTCGAGGATACACTGGAAACACAAACGGGTGTTTCTTTCTTCGCATTTTTCTACGGGTTGTTTATAACCCCGAAAAAACATTAGTTCTTTTTGAAAATATTCCCGACCTCCTTACCGATCTTTTGAATAGCCTCCACACCCTTTGAAAGTGTCGTTGGATCAAAGTCGTCATAACTCGCATAGATGTTATCCAAACTATTTTGCGATGGGTAGATGGTGATAAAATCATTCTCAGGGTACGCTTTATCTAATTTTGCCGAAAAAGCATCAACGGCAGGAACATAGGAAATTCCCCCGCTGCGAGATGCACAAAATACGATCATATCATCGTCTGACTTCCTATTTTGGACGAGGAAGAAATCATCCAACTCTTCAAGTTCGGTAAGATTGGTCTCAACGGAAATTCGGTTCACCTCACCAACTTTCAACCATTTCTCATATGTCGCAGTTGATGCAAACAGGTCAATTCTCACGTTCAATTGTCTGGCCATTCTCAAAATTCGCTCCACCCACAAGGCAAAGCTCATTTCCAGCTCTGCCATTTTAGGACAGATAACCAATATCTTCTGATACGACACAGATGGGCGTTCCAACTGACAGAAAAAGATCGTCCGATCACAAACATCCAGCAGGTGCTCACGGTCATCACCTACGATCCTTTTTAAAAAATTGGTTTTACGACTATCGTTCAAAACAACTATATCTGCAACTAATTCTTTTGACACCCGAGCAATTCCGGAAGAAAGGTTATGGTCGATGGTTGCGATCGTATTGATCTTTATTTCGTATCCTGAGAAATGCTTCACGATCTCTTCCAGTGATTTTCGCGATTTTCGGATCATTCGTTCTGCATCCTCATTATTCGGATAGACACTCACTACGGATATTGGGTTGATCACCTTAGGATCTGATACCAAAACTGCAAAATCAAGAAGGGATTCGTTTCCTTTCAATTCATTCATGGAAACCATCATGTGCTTATTGCGCAATTTGGTTTCAGTCGAATCATCTTCTCCTTTTTCAGAGATCATGATCAACATTTTCTTACCTGCATTCTCCGTTACGAAAGAAGCTGTCAGGCATGTAAACAGGATCAGCAAAACGGTACCATTGACAATATTGATATCCAGAATTCCATTACCATCATTGTAGCCAACCATGATTATCGCAAGGGTTGCGGCGGCATGCGAAGAGCTTAATCCGAAAATGATCTGACGTTCCGTACCTGTCATCTTGAAGATCAGCTGCGTGAAGAAAGCTGCCAACCATTTACTGAAAATTGCAAAGGAAGTCAACACAGCAGCAATGATCAGTGGCCAACTGCCCTGAAAGAATACTTTATAGTCCACAACCATTCCAACCGAGATCAGGAAGAATGGAATGAAAAGGGAGTTCCCAATAAACTCTACGCGGTTCATCAGGATCGAATTATGTGGGATCAACCTGTTTAGCACAAGTCCGGCTACGAAGGCACCGATGATGTGCTCTACCCCCGCCACTTCAGCAAGGAAAGCCGCGAAAAAGACAATGGACAACACAAAAATATATTGTGATGTCTTTTCGCTATCCAGTTTACTGAAGAACCAACGGGCGATCCTCGGGATCAGAAAGAACATGATCAGGGAAAAGATCGTCAGCGAAGTGATCAAACGCACCCAGAATGCATTGTCCAGTTCTCCCTGAGCAGAACTCGAAATAACCGTAAGAATGATCAGCACGGCTGTATCGGTAAGAATGGTACCACCAACCGTAATTGCAACGGACGACTGTTTCGTTAAGCCGTATTTACTGATGATCGGATAAGCTACCAGTGTATGGGTTGCGAACATACTCGCTGTTAACCAACTTGCTGTCTGTGTCAACCCCAACCCATAGTAACAAAGTGGATAGCCCAGCAGGATCGGCACAAAAAATGTTAAAGCGCCGAACGTGATGCTCTTTTTCAGGTGCTTCTTAAATTCGTTCAGATCCAGTTCGAGCCCGGCGATGAACATAATGTAGAGCAAACCGATCGTTGAGAAAAGTTCAATGTCAAAATAACCCTGTGAGTCCATTGCCTTTCGCCCGATCAATCCAAAGCCATGAGGGCCGATTATTACCCCCGAAATGATCAATCCGATAATTGCCGGAATCCTGATCTTTCGCAAAAGGATCGGGGAAAGCAGAATGATGAAAAGTAAAAGGGAAAAAACAAGGACCGGATTTTTGAGCGGCAGTTGGAATTCATGCAGAAGATGGGCGAAAAAATAGTTCATGGTCCGAGTCCCTAATTTTTACCAAAGATAAATCTTTAGCGTGAAGTAAAGTTAACTTGGATTAAATTCTTAATCCATTCAAATAAACTATCTTTGGGCAAATTTTAAGCATGCGTTTTGAGTTGACCAAAGAGTTCCTTGAGTTACTCCGTGAAAAGATAGCGGAGCAGGACCTTCTTTGGATCAAGGACAATATTCTCGAACTCCACTTTGCCGACATTGCGGAGATCCTGGATAAACTCAACAACGAAGAAGCCAAATACATTTATTTCCAGCTCGAAGAAGAGGTTCAGGCCGACGTGCTCATGGAACTCGAAGAAGATGTCCGTGACCGTTTCCTTGCTTCCCTGTCTTCCAAAGAGATCGCGGATCAGCTGGAGAACCTTGATTCGGATGATGCGGCTGATATCCTCGGTGAACTTTCGGATGAACAGATCCAAGAGGTCATCTCACAAATGGAGGATGACGAAGCGGCTGAGGACATCGTAGACCTTTTGAACTACGACGAAGACACCGCCGGAGGTTTGATGCAGAAGGAATTCATCCAGGCAAAGCTCGACTGGCCGGTGAACCGTTGCCTCGTCGAATTGCGCCGTCAGGCGGAAGATGTTGAGAAAGTGTACACGATCTACGTTGTTGATGATTTCAACAAACTTGTTGGGGTCCTTTCGCTTAAACGGCTTTTGTTCGCAAGTCCGAAAACAAAGATCATCGACCTGTATCAGGACAAGAATATCATTTCCGTAAAAACGAGTGACAGCAGTGAAGACGTGGCCAAGATCATGGAAAAATATGACCTTGTATCCGTTCCGGTGGTCGATCTGCAGAATAAACTGGTGGGTCGTATTACCCTCGACGACGTTGTCGATGTCATCAAAGAAGAAGCCGACAAGGATTTCCAGCTCGCTTCGGGTATCTCTGAACGCATCGAATCGAACTTCAGTATCTGGCGGAATACCCGTGCCCGTATTCCGTGGCTCATCATTGCAATGTTGGGTGGAACACTGGGAGCACAAGTGATCTCCCGCTTTGAAGGAGGTATCACTGAAATTCCGGCACTTGCATTTTTCATACCGCTGATCACGGCAATGGGAGGAAATGTCGGCGTGCAGTCATCTGCGATCGTCGTACAGTCCATTGCCAAGGGGAACGACCAGTTCGCCGGGATCCTGACCAAGATGTACAAGGAATTTCTTGTGGCACTCATCAACGGATTGCTGCTTTCAGGACTGATCTTCGGGATCGCTTCTTACTTTGAGAATTCTACGCTCGGATTGGTGGTATCG
>JBKCJG010000105.1:0-12478 GCA_046301895.1 Flavobacteriia bacterium | reverse complement strand
ACCTTTAAGGATCGTTTTAAGATTTGCAATTGTCCCATTTAAATAGGACAAAGATTCCACTTTTTTCATCCCCAAATGTTCTATTGAAAAGCGCAAAGCATTCCTTCGGCGGTAATAAGCCGGAACTTTTTTTAAGTTCTCAGAAAATTTGAAGCTTCCCTGATTGTGGTGATGCACGATCGAACCGGTCACGGCAAAGGATGAGATCCCGTTCTTTCGCATGCGATAACAATAGTCGGTTTCTTCGCCGTACATGAAATAGTCGGTGTATAAGAAGCCGAACTCATCAATGACCGCCCTAGGGATCAACATAGAAGAACCTTCTACACTTTCCACCTCATATAGATCACCATGTTTTAAACGTAAATCTTTATAGGATCGATTTTTCCAAGAATTGTAGGTGAGTGTTTTATTTGAATTTGTAGTCAATTCTGCGCCTCCAAAATCGACGAGATCTTCTTTTCCTGGAATGAGGGATACAGATCCCAAGATAGCATTATGTTTAGTTTTGTATGCATTGACGAGCTCAGTTAATGCCAATGGATCAACTTTCAGATCAGAATTCAGGATCCAAAATAGGTCTGCATTTTGGTTCTTTACCTCCTGATAATTTTGAAAGTGACCATCTGCGTAGCCATTGTTAGCCTGTGATCGGTAAATTTTTAATTCAGGCAATGAATTTTTTAGTTGATCGTATGAATCGTTTAAAGAAGCATTGTCGCGAATGATGATTCGATAGTTTGTATACTGAAGCTTACGGAGGGATTGAACACAATGAATAGTGTCTTCGTAATTATTCCAGTTCAAAAGTGAAATGATAACAAATGGTTCGTCTCTATGATGATCACGTTGAATCATTTACCCTGAATAGATTTCTTTAAAATGCCAAATGATTCCCTCAATGAATAACGGTTCACAATCAAATGTAGGATTATTTTAAACACTTCCCTTTTCTTGAACAGATGAATGTTTGCATAAAAGAAAGCAAGAGCTGAATATCTGACTTTGGTTTCAGGTTGGTTCAATTCATAAAAACGGTGTAGATCCTTTGGTAATGGTGTAGTTTCCTTCAGATTTATAGCTTCCCCTTCAATGATTTGATAAAAACGCTTTACCCAAGATGAACCAGTGTGTGTTTCTTTCACCCCTTTGGATACTTCCGTTTTTTTAATATTGACATTCCCAACACATATACTGTGCAGGTGTTCTAAATAACTTTCTTCCGTTAGATCAAGATTGATTTTTCCTCCGAAAGAAGCATCAGTATATAAGTCAAAGAGAAAAATAGTATCATAACAAACCAACGGATATGCGCCATAATAACAGGTCTCAAGCAAGGCAGTGTATGAACCTATAGGCATCGGGTCGATGGCTATATCCGCAATACGCTGTAAGTCAGAAGGATCTTTTTGAATCCCCATAAAATGAAGACGATCATGCTCGATTGCATCCAGTTCAGGGCAAAAATCCATTTTACTGACTCCAACTATGAAAACTATTAAGTTTGGATTCTGGGCAAGTGCTTTCGAAATCGTCCGAAAAAAATGATGTTTTTTATTCTTATAGAATTTTTCAGGATTACCTATTGCTAAGCCGATAATATCATTTTCTTTAACACCGTATTTTTCTCTAATTGAGATTAGATCTGAAGGTTGATTATCATTTTTAATTATCGGTAGTGGTAAAATAGATGATCGCTTCATAAATCGTTCATGTACTGAAATTCGATTTGCCTCTTCACGAATATTAATGATCGTATCCGAAACATCACAGCCGTATGAAAAAAGATGATCCGCATGATTGAAGAAGAATACTTCCAGTTCTTTCGGTTTATCTTGAAAGGCAATACTTGGTAAAAAATCATGAGGATGAATATGCATCATGACTTTTGCAGCATTTTCAAAAACAAAGCATCGAAAGGAGTTTATTTGTTCTTCAAGACTGGTTCTTTCTAGAAAGTGAATGTGGCCACCTTTTGACTGTATCAGATCAAGAAGTGATTGTCTGGGTTCAACATCACCCTGATCAGTTACAATGAGATGGTGAATGTAATTATCGTCCAACTTAACCAGATTTTCTAAAAATCGGGTGTGGCCACCTGTTATGTACGTGGTAGTAAAAATGTGAACAATATTGTTCGTTTGGATTGCTCCCAACTTTGGCTCGTCAAGTTTTAAACTATTTGAATAGGATTTGAAAAAACCTTCAATTTTCTTTTCTCGAAAAGTCCCACAGTAGTTTTTTGAAGCCAACATTCCACAGTAATTTGCCAACGCAATTTTTGCTTTAGTTGATTTGACTTGTTGAATTAAGCTTACGAGAAATGTAAATAGCTTCGCTGTCATAATTTACTTGAAATCATTGCAGGCCTGAATGATATAAGTTATCTCCTCGTCACTTAAAATCGGACTAATCGGTAGGCTTAGTACTTCTTCATGAATTTGTTCAGTAATGGGCAGATTCAAATGGTTGAACTCCCGATAGGCTATCTGTTTATGGGGTGGAATAGGGTAATGGATCAACGTCTGAATTCCTTTGTCCAACAAGTATTGTTTCAATGAATTTCTATCCTTAGTTCGAATGACAAATAGGTGCCAGACATGTTCGTATGGATCTTCAGGATTTTTCGGCAGAATGATCGACTCATTTGAAATTTCATTGATATACCTGCTTGCGATCTGCCTCCTTCTGGAATTTTCGTCATCAAGGTATTGCAGCTTTACGTTTAAAACAGCTGCTTGAATCTCATCCAGTCTACTGTTTAAACCCTTGTAATTGTTGATGTATTTTTGATTGGATCCATAATTACCAATTGCTTTCATTACTGCTGCTAATTCATCGTCAATAGTTGATATGGCTCCACCGTCTCCAATCGCCCCTAAGTTCTTGCCTGGATAAAAACTAAAGCCAGTGGCATCACAATAAGATCCAGTCCTTTTACCTTTCCACAAAGCTCCTATCGCCTGTGCATTGTCCTCAATAATTTTTAGGTTATACTTTTCTTTTAATGCTAGGATTCTTTCATCAAAACACACTCTGCCATACAAATTCACTAAGAGAATCCCCCTGGTTTTTTCGGTGAATTTTGATTCAACCAAATCGAAATCCAGATTGTAAGTTTCTTCACTTGGCTCCTCAAACACCGGAACAAGTTGATTGTCTGTGATCGCTAGTATCGAGGCGATGTAGGTGTTAGCAGGAACAATGATCTCATCACCATGCTGCATGATCCCCAATTCGATATATGCTCTGAATATTATTCTTAAAGCGTCCAGTCCATTGGCAACCCCAATGACATTCTGAACACCTAAGTAATTCTTTAAATTGTTTTCAAATGATTCAACTTCTGAGCCCAAAACGTACCATCCGCTGCGATATACGTCTAGTAACTTTTTTTCAATTTCTTCTTGGTGAAGAAGGTTTATCTTTTGGAGGTCTAAGAACTGTATCATGTCGTAAGCAATGATTTTTTCAATTCAGCAGGGTTGCCGGCATAAAGAACATTTGGGGGAACATCTGTCACGACCACAGAACCAGCTGCAATGATACTATTGTCTCCAATTGTGACTCCTTTTAAAATCGTGCAACCCCATCCAATCCATACATTATTTCCAATGGTTACAGCCTTTTTATTCACCTCACTGTGATCGACCTTATAACCATTCACCTCCTTTTTTCTTATAGCTGGATCTACCGGGTGAAAATCCGTATCAGCAATAAAAGTACAAGAAGCAATTTGACAATTTTTACCGATAACTACCTTTTCATATGCCGTAATGGATACCCCATTAAGCATTGTATTATCACCAATTTCAATGATTCCGGTTAAACCACATACCAGCGTGCAGTTGAATGTCAATGCTGTATTTGAGTTTTTAGCATCTGAATTTAAAACTACCTTTTTTCCAATAATTACTTTGCTGTTTGCGGGAACTTTCAAAATCGGAAGTTTTCCCAATATCCGGATACTTCCGTCTGCAACCAGATTATTCCTGTATTTCAATTTCAACAAAAATGTTTTAAATTTTTGTTGAAACGTGATTTGGCGTTGATTTACAATTTCTTCACTCATTTGAATGTGAATTGAGTTGAAATAAAGTTACGTCAGTTAGTATTAGATCAGGTTGGTAACTTGCTAATTTTTCTTGGTTCAGAAATCCCGAAAGGACGGCAGCCGTATTAATTCCTAATTTTTTACCGGCCTCAATGTCCTTTCCGGTATCACCAATCAACCAATCTTCCAGTGAAACCAAAACATTTTTAAGGATCAACGAATGCTTATCCGATTTTTGTTCCGTGACCAAAATATTTTCAAAGATATGGTTCCAACCAAAATTAGCCAGTTGTTTGTAAACCATATCTTTTGATTGGCGGGCCGTAACAAGATGTAGACGGTGTTCAGCTGTCAATGATAATAAAAGATCAGTCACACCCATAATCGGTTCATCCAGGTTTAACCATTCCTCTTTTTCAATTTCGTTCATCCAAAGCGATTCAAATGCGCTATAATCTTCAGATGTATAATTAAATTGAGTTGTTAAGATACTTTTATGACTAATACCATTTCGTTTGAGTTCCCAATATTCATCAAAAGTTAGATCGCTTGAAGCTACAAGGAACTGAAATAGCATATAAAGTCTTTTACGCGATTCGATTATTGTGCCATCCAGATCAAAGAAGATATTCATGCTAATTGTTGAGATGTTTCATGTATAAATACTCTTTTCTCAAACCTTCCTCGATGTTTGTCTCACTTGTGAGTAGATAATTCATCAATTTTGAATTGTCGTAAACCAGATTTCTTCCTTTGAAATCAGTCTCTGTTTTTTCAATCATCACATCTGAATTTGCCAAGTACTTGATTTTCTCAACGAGCCTTAAGGTTGTAATTGGTTGGCTTCCGACAATATTTATTACACCCAGATTTTCCTCGTAGGTAATTGAATTCACTATTGCTTCGGCAACATCTTCCACATAAATGTAGCTGCGTAATTCTCCTCCTGTTCCCCAGATTTTAAGTGGTTGATTTGATATTACCTTTCTAAACGCTTCAGGGATCAATTTAGCATATGATTCTTCTCCGGGACCATAAACATGTCCAATTCTTAAAAGTTGAACAGTTTTTTCATTTTGTATACCCCAATGCTGTATCATTTTCTCACTATACAATTTGGACTGGGCATACATTGAGATCGGGTTTTCTATCGACTTTTCTGTAATGATCGAATCCGTGTTGTATACATCTATTGCACTTAAATAAATTAACTTTTTCAGATTGGGCAATTTAGCATTCAATAACGCTTCTGTATTTCGGATATTTAAGTTGCTTAGGTGGATATTGTTCATCTCTTCGCTGTTCTTTGGTGTAAAAGAACCAGCATGAATAAGGGTTTCAATCTTTTCCAATCCATGTTGTAAGAAGATGTCTTCCTTAAAATTAAAATTGTTATGAAGGACGCAAACAACATCTTCGATCGGCCTTGAAGTTAAAACCACAACATTCTCATTGCCGTATTTTTCAACTAAAATCTTTAGAAGATGTGAACCAATGAAACCAGATGCTCCTGTCAGTAGAATCATTTACCAATTTTTAATTTGACTGCGTATTTCATCATCGGTCATCATCTTTGGCTGAGTATCCATTCCACGCATCCAATTAAGACCATTAGGTAAAGGATTGATTTTTGTTTTTAAAGATGGGAACTCATTGTACAGGGCGATATCCTTAAAGATAGCGGGCATGTTCAATCCAGCCTCGGTAAAGAAGAGGACTGTTGTAAAAAAACGAGAAATATTGATTTCAGTTGGATTCGGAAAACCATTTTTATCATAAGCCATATCCACCCCAAATATGCCATGTGGTTTATCCGATACGGCTCTAATGGCATCTAAAGCAATTCTATCGACCATGTCATTGGAAAAGGTTTTTCCTACTTTAGTCACACCTGTGACACCTGAAACACTTCGGTTACCATGTGTCCAGCCTTTGCGAATTCGGGTTTGTGCAACGACGAGTTCTCCTTCATGCCAAATGGACAGCCAGGTAACCGTATCCGGAGTCAGCATTTCAGCGGCGATAAAATTATTCCAGCCGTTAAAACGTTCGATCCACAATTTTGCAAATTCATAATTATTCGATGGTAAAGACCCTTTACCTCCGCCTCCTATATCAGATGACCGAAGCCAAATAGCACCTTTTTCATCTCCCAATTCAGAAAATGCCCGTTTTAAATCATCTTCATTTTGGATCAATTGGTTCTCAGGAACTTTTACGCCGGCGTTTTTAAATTTTAGATAGGATTTATACTTGTGGACACACGTATCGATCACCTCATGACTTGGCATAAACGTTTTCGTTCCCAATGCCTCAATTTTATCGACAAATTTCGAAGCATGAAAAATTTCCAGATCATTTTGAAAATGAATAAGATCCGGTTTTTCATTTTGAATCAAGGTCAGTAATGATTCTTCATAATCAGGAGAATTGGCATAAGGGATAAAGAATTTTTCATCAGCATTTGATAAAACCAAATCCGTTGGCTCACTGCCCATTCCGACTATTCGTTCATTCTTCCTGGACTTGATCAATGAGTTAATAACCCCCTCTGACGGGGCCCCTCCTGCACCGGCTATTAGTATTTTTTTCATAACTCTGTGGACAAGAGTAATCCAGTGTATTCGCTATAATTTCTGATATAATCTGCCTCGTCAAATAGTTCAGACGCTAAACACAACAATACAGCGTTATGAGAAAATTTTATTTCTCGCCACGTGAAAGGCGGAAGGTACAACCCTAGATGAGGTTCGTCAAGTTCAAATCTTTGTCTGGATCCATTCGCATCCTCAACATCAAACAAAATAGAACCACTTACTGCAAAAATTATCTGTTCTAATTTTTTGTGTGCATGTCCGCCACGCGTCACCTCGTTTGGCGTATAATATGTCCAGTAAACTCGTTTTATTTCAAAAGGAAAATCATCTTGGGCCTCCGCAACGGAAATATACCCCAAGGAAGCGCCACCGATTTTAGGGTATTCAACAAGATGGGGTGATTTTTTTTTATCTATCATTGCACGAAAACTGATTGAAAATGAAGTTCTGGTTTTAGTATACCGGGTAATAACTTGTATCCGTTCTCATCTGCGGAATTATCCAGTTCAAACGACAGTATCTCTGGACATATCATTAACGAATATGTAGCGTTCTGACCAAAGATCAAATTAAAGTAATATGAACCTGCATTCAATAAATTACCATCTATTTTTCCCGTAATACTGTAAGTCCCTTTTTTAGAGCTATTTTCTTCATCGATATATGTGCCTCTGTGAAAAACGATAACATCGTCAATCGTCCTTAATTCGAACGTGGAATCGATCGTTGCATTAGGGAGTTTGTTCTCAAAAACGAGTTCTATATTCAAGCCTGAATCAACTGAAATAATATCTCCTTTCGCAGGTTTTACCTCGAAGGAGATCAATCTTATGTATTCATTTTCGTAGGATTCAACTACCGACAAAGCCAAACTTGATTGCATTAGTTTGTAGTACTCATTGATCGATTCTACGGCTGTTCCTGAATATACTGCTTTTCCGCGATCCAACACAATTCCTCTGTTGCACAGGGCAGCAACTGCAGTTAGGTTATGACTGACAAATAAGACGGTTCTTCCTCTACTAGCCACTTCTTTCATTTTACCCAGACACTTTTTTTGGAACTCAGAATCTCCCACAGCCAATACTTCATCAATGATGAGGATCTCCGGTTCAAGATGCGCTGCAACAGCAAACGCCAGTCTTACGTACATTCCAGAAGAATAATGTTTTACAGGCGTGTCAATGAATTTTTCAACCCCAGAAAAATCAACGATCTCGTCGAATTTTTGGCTAACCTCTTTACGCGACATGCCGAGGATCGTGCCGTTCAAAAAGATGTTTTCCCTACCAGTAAGTTCTGGGTGGAAACCTGTCCCAACCTCCAATAAAGAAGCTATCCTTCCCTGTATTTCAATTTTACCTTCAGTTGGTTTGGTTATCTGAGAAAGAATTTTTAAAAGTGTGCTTTTTCCAGCACCGTTCTTACCAATGATACCAACAACATCTCCATTTCTGATCTCAAATGAAACCTTATTCAGAGCTGAAAATTCTTGAACCTTTCTATTACGCTTCTTAACAAGACCTACTAAAGCAGATCGCAGTGAAGAATCTCTCTCAATTCCGAGGGAATAAATTTTAGATATTTCAGCCGCTTTTATTGCAATATCGCTATTCATCAAAGATTAAATATTTTCAAAGATACTGAAATTGAAAATAACTCAATTAACATATACTTTCCAGTATACAATTATTCCGAACAAAGAGTATATTCATTCAACGGAAAAGTTTTTAAAGCATTAATAAGATTATTAAATTTGAAACATGAGAAATTCAAATTGTTTTTCAGAAGGTCTAAGGATATTCTTTATTCTGTCACTTTTGAGTTATGTTTTGCCTAATACATTCGCACAACCTTTGTCCGGGATATTACCAAAATATAATGCTTTTGCTGATCAGCCAGCTGTTATTTTTGAATGGAATTCAATGGATTTAGCTATCAACTATACGGTCATTTTGTCCCAGGATGATTCATTTAGTTCTGGTTTGATCCAATCACCAGCCTTAACAAGTACCACATGGCAATCAAGTTCTTTGGCTTCTGGAATATGGTTTTGGAAAGTGGTTGCTGACGATGGTATACAGCAAGTCGAATCGAATATTGGTAAATTTATAATGTTTCGGCCAAATGATTTGAGTGGGAATAATTTATGGTTGTCGGGAGATGGTGATGTGCAATTATCCGGTTCAAATGTTGTTGAATGGACCGATATGAGTGGTGCTGGAAATAATTTTGGACAAGCTACTTCATCGGATCAACCTGCTGTTACGAATATTGCGCTTCTGAACAACAAAAAGGTCATTCATTTTGATGGTGTTTCAGATTATTTAAATGCAGGAAACGTCCTGAATATTGGGACAAACAGTATAACTTCATTTGTTTTGTCCTTTGGCATTGGATCAATTTATTCAAAATTTGGGAGCGGCACAGCCCCATTTAATATTTACAGCTATTACAATTTGCCGACGGAACAGGGTATTGAACTTGCCGGAGTCAATTATCAGAACTTTTTCACGTCTTCTGCAACAAATTATCATATTTTATCTTTTCGCGCAAATAGATCTGTAAACCTTGCTCAAATGAGACGAAATGCTATTCAGGTTTCCGGAGGACCAATTACAGGGTTGATCCCTCTGAATTCTTACAACTTTACTAATACTAATCCTCTTTTAATGGGGCGTTATACCATGTCTGGCAGCCCTTTCTTCTTGAATGGCGATATAGCAGAAGTAATTTTTTACAATCGGTCCCTTACAGATTCTGAGAGGGATACGGTTGAAGCATATCTAAGTGACAAATATTCTCCTGGTATAAATCTTGGACGCGACACTACGTTAACCAGTTATTGTCCTTATATTTTGGTTGCACCAACTGGTTATTCGAATTTGCTTTGGAGTACTGGGGAAAGCACCTCGACAATTGCAGTAGCTTTTGAGGGTGAGTATTGGGTTAGAGGTACTAATATCTTTGGAAAAGTAAGTTATGATACATTGATAGTTAATCACCCAACTATTCCTTTACCTTATGTTTCCGCCATCTGTGACGGACAATCTCTTACCTGGAACGCCGATATGGGGGCTGGTTGGACTTACCTCTGGTCCACAGGCGAAACAACTCCTTCTATCACATTCTCGAATCCCGGAACATATTCAGTAACTGTTACAGATCCTTTTGGTTGCAGTAAGACTTCTGACCCTGCTATTTTCGGAATCGACAATTATGAGTCGAGCGCATTTTTAGGAAACGATACCTCACTTTGTTCCGGGAATCAGGTCGCCTTGCAAGTTGGCTCAATGGAAACCTTGGAATATTTTTGGAATGGCAATACGAGCGCCGGACAGCAGGCTAGTTTTGTTGTAACAGCTTCAGGAGATGTAACGCTTGAATCCATTAATGTGAATGGTTGTGTGGCTCAGGATACGATACAGGTTACAGTTTCAGGTATTGCTCCAAATGCAGATTTTTCATTTTCGGACCTTTGTGGTACCGAAACAGGTGCGTTTACAGATTTGAGTGTTCCGGCAGGATCGGATCCCATCGCAACGTGGTCTTGGGACATGGGGGATCTTACGAATATTTCAACACAAAATGCATCACACAGCTATGCAGCTTCTGGTCTCTATACTGTTCAACTGTATGTTGAATCGGCGGGTGGCTGCGGAGATCTGCACATCGAGACTGTGAATGTATATCTTCCACCTACGGCCGATTTTTCGGTTTCCGGACATTGCGAAGATCAGCAAGTAGATTTTGCAAGTACCTCTTCAGATGGAGATGCCGCAATAACAACCTGGTCCTGGAACTTTGACATGCCTGCTTCAGGGAGCTATAACTTTTCATCAATACCCGTTCCGAACAGGATCTTTCCGGATGTTGCAACCTATGACGTCAGTCTTGTCGTGACAGATGCTAATGGCTGCAGTGATTCACTGGCTCAAGCGGTTGTGATCGATCCGTCTGCGACGGTTGATTTTAACTATTCATTGGCATGTGCTGGTTCCGCCATCCAGTTAACTGATGGTTCGAGTACCTTACCTGGTTCCACCTATAACTGGTCATGGCCCTTAGGGGGATCAATTCTCCAGAATCCGAGTACAACCTTCAGCGCTGAAGGATCTTATGATGTTACATTGCAAGTCGGTAATACATTTGGATGTACGTCATCTTTAACAAAAACAATTGTTGTTAATCCATTGCCAACAATTAATCTGAACTTTGGACCGCATTGCGCCGGTACCTACATGGATGCTACAGCAGTCACGAACATTGTGAGCGGAGTTGTAGATTCTGTGCAATGGATCTTCGAAGGAACAGACTTCCTAACGGGCGCTAACGTTGATTATCTGATACAAGAGATAGGACAGCTCGAGATAGAAGCTACGGCATTTTCTGATCAGGGCTGCACGAGCACAGTCAGTCAGAATCTTGATGTTACTTCAGAACTTTATGTTTCATTTACACCGGAGATTGGAACTGCCGGTGCAGGCGATATCTTCCCGTTCGATAACACCAGTATCGGAACCAATGTTGCACTGTGGAATTTCGGTGACGGTCAATTCTCGAGTGAATTTGATGCAAATCACATTTACGATGATCAGTATATAGATTCTGTGATGAATGTATACCTGATCGGGCTGAATACGGCTGGATGCATGGATACTGCTTATGGACAGATCTCTGTTCAGCGACCATATCTGGATCTTGCATTAGAAGAAATATTCGTGCAGGCTGTAGGTGAATGGCAGATTGTCGGTGTCAGGATGCGCAATACAGGAACAATAAATGTCGCAAGAGCAGACCTTTGGATAGAAACACGGGCCGGTAGACTGCTTGAGGAGACCTGGACAGGGTTATTGTCTCCCGGAGAAGACTCAATCTATATTTTTACCGGAAAAGTGCAGTCTTTTGTATCCGAACAAGATGTGCAGGATGATTTTATTTGCGTCAGCGGTGAAGGGTATAATTTAGCCAATGGAATTGAAAATGATCTATCCAATAATGTCGCTTGTAAGGATATAGAAGGGGAGGAGGCCGTATTGCTTCCTGCTTATCCTAATCCAGCTGATAACGATCTCAAACTTCAACTTCTGATCAGCAAAGAAGAGACCGTTCAATTGTATCTTTCAGATGCGCTTGGTCAGATAGTCATAAACGTTCTGGAGGATCAGGTTCTCACCCCCGGTCTTTTTTCCTATGCTCTGAATCTGCGGAATTTAAGAGACGGTGTTTATTTCATTCGCATGCGCACAGCGACAATTGATTTGAGTGAGAAAGTTGTGGTCAGGGACTAATTGGAAAATAGTACCAGGAGACAACCCACCAATGATTGTATTTGTGGGTGTGATTACCCTTCAAGGTGAATTGAATCTCTTTAGTACCTGACACTGCGTTGCTCTGTGGCCATATAATCTGCTTCGAAACTTTGGGGATTGTGCAATCATCTAACAGTTCATCTTTATCATTTAATATCCTCTGGAATGCTCAAGTCTCGAACCGCTCTCATGCCCTGAAGTGTTTTCTTGGGTGAAGAAAATAATCTACATGCCGATGCTATTTTGCGCGCAATCAGCTATGATGACCACGCATTATATCTTTCATGCCTTTACTAAGTCCTTCAAAATAGGCTGCGGCTCCGATCGATTTCTTCGGCCCGGTTTTCTCCGTTGAAAAAATACATTTCTCTTCATTCTACGTACATCTACTTATCCTCATTCGTAGTTCTACTTTCATGGTTTTAGTAGCTTTTTCTGAATTCGTTACAGAACCGCTTGCTGTATGGTGACGAGGGCTGGGAGTTGGTATTTCTTTGCTTCATAAACGCAAACGA
>JBKCJG010000104.1:0-46542 GCA_046301895.1 Flavobacteriia bacterium | reverse complement strand
TGCAGATGGCGTTGATCCTACATTCGTCGCATTAATTATTGTTGGAGCTGCCCCGTCCGTAAGAATGACCGGTGTAGCTGTTGAGCAATCATCGTTTGCTACGCCAGGCGCGACAGCGTTGCATTGAACCCACGGGAATCTGCATGCGCTTACAGTTCCACAAAAGGAGTTCAAATGAATATATACCTGATATGTACCCGAAATTGAGGGTGTAAAAGAAAGTGGTTGATTTCCGGCAGCAAGAATAGTATTTGAACTATTGGTTATCGTTATATAATCAGTGCTGACGCTGCTTCCAAACGTGTAGTTTGTCCCACCGGACAAATTAAGTTGGTTGTACTCGCCTGCATAAGTGCACGAGCCATATGCTTCCTGTGTTCCGTTGCATGTAGGTGTGAAAGTTGTGTAGAGAGCACCTGAATTACAGCCTGATCCGCCTCCACCAGTGGATAAGCATGAAGCGCAGGCGGGTTCAATCGCAGCACTTGAAGCACATAAACCATCCCAAAGAGTGCTACAGCAATAGGGATCATTTGCGCAGATAACATTCTGGCATGTAGGAGCGCTTGGAAATCCTGCTCCGGGTTGCGATTGATCACAAAATTGACCGTAGGAGCGAAAGCTCATCACAAAGAGGAGGAGCGTAAATAAAGCAATTCTTGTTTTCATTGTCTGCTTAATTAAGTTTGTGTAACAAACGAACCGCTCTGAACTCCATGATCATTCGAACGTATAAGGCGGGATTATTCCTGACCGCAATTACCAGTTCACGATCTTTTTTTCCAGAGAATTCAGGATAATTCGCTGCAATCATCTGGATCGCAGATTCGGCATCTCCTGACTTTGTAATATAGAGTGGCGCAGGAAAGTTATCAGGCAAAGGTTGCGAAAGTACGTTGCGCATGAATTCTTTTACAGTGGGTTCATCCGCCAGCGAATATTGCTCATTGAGTTCTTGTTCATTTTCAGTAAAGATCCGCAATGCGCTGATGCCCATAGCAGATTCCCATTCTATACGTTTTTCTTCGAATAGAATTCTGTCCTCACTGGGATTGCCAGTATCTTCGTAAACAGGGTAATCCGAATAATTCAACGATCGTGGGATCTGTGCTTTATACCGGGAGCCTTCTTGCTCAGTAATCACTGTTTCACTCGATCTTGCAGTCGACTTTGCAGTTGTCTGAGCAAAAGATGTAAAAACAGTCGTAGTTATAGCCAGTAGTAATCCCGCACGGAAGTGCTTCTTTTTCATAGTAGTAATTTTACTCTAATGTATTCAATTTTATTCAATTGAACAAATTGAATCGTTTCATGTAAAAAAAAGATAAGCTAGTAGAATCATAATAGATAGGATCGGGTTCGTATTTCCTGGGTTATAGAATGCGCGTCGTAATGAAAAAAGGTTTCAGAAAATCATCTGAAACCTTTACTGGGATTGGTATCCCTTTCGTAGCGAGACCGGGAGTTGAACCCGGGACCTCAGGGTTATGAATCCTGCGCTCTAACCATCTGAGCTATCTCGCCATACAAACCGAATACTGGTTTTGCGGGTGCAAATATAACAGATATTTTATCTTTTTCCATCTTCCTGTGAAGAATATTTAACGTAGCAAGGTAACATGCTGTTAACCAGTCTTCGATTACAGTTTATTCAATTCTCCTCGGACGAAATCTGCCAATTCTTTCAAATATGTTTCCGTGAAATCGAAACGGATACCAGCTTTTCTGTAGATTTCCGGAATAGTCTCAGAATATCCAAGACTTAACGCTAATTTATAATTATCGACAGCCGCTCTAAAATCTTCTAAACTGTTCTTCCAAACACCGAGCGCTCCCAACTGTGCAATAGCATATTCAATATAGTAGAAAGGTACTTCGAACAAGTGTAACTGACGCTGCCATGACGCTGCTTGCATGTCTTCATAATCTGTCCAGTCTGTGAGACCTGTGCCGTATTCTTTGGATATATCTACCCATTTCTCATGGCGCTCTGCACTAGAGTGGGTAGGATTTTCATACACCCAGTGCTGGAATTCATCGATCTGAGCGATCCACGGTAGTATCTTAAGAATGGATTCCAGCTGTTCTCGTTTTGCGCGCTTGAAGTCGTCATCGTTTTTATAGAACTCGTCCCAAAGCTCCATGGTCAACATTTCCATGGACATGGATGCTAATTCAGCAACTTCAGATGGCAAGCTCTTGAAGCCTGTTATTTTCAGGTCTCGGCTTAGGAATGAGTGAACAGCATGTCCGCCTTCATGAACCATTGTAACCAGATCTCTTTGCGCACCGACTGAATTCATGAAAATAAATGGCACTCCGATTTCATAAAGCGGATAATTATAACCACCCGGGGCCTTTCCTGTCTTTGAATCAAGGTCAAGGTGACCCATTTCGTTCATGGTTCGAAGGCAATCTCCAAAATACGGATCGATCTTATCGAACATATTGATGCTCCCATTTAGTAATTCCGAGCCTGTTGTGAAGGGTTTTAATGGCTGTTTTCCTTCGGGATCGACTTCGGTGTCCCACGGTTTGAACCTATCTTTCCCTAACTTTTTCAGTCTTTCCAACTGAATCTCTTTTACGATTGGTACGATCTGTTGCTTGATCGCTTTATGGAAGTTAAAACAATCCTCTTTGGTATAGTCAAAACGACCAAGTGACTGAAATTTATAATCCCTGAAATTCTCGAATCCTGCATTCAAGGCAAGTTGGTGACGCTTACTGATCAATTCTGAGTAAAGTCCGTCCAATTTCTCGATGTCTTCCCGACGGCGAACACTCATCTTTTGAAAAACGACCTGTCTCAATTCTTCATCCGTTTCTTTTAGTAAAGCTGCCGCTTTTTGCATGGTAATCTTCTCCCCATTGTGCTCGATGCTTTGTGCAGCGGAAATTGAACCATACAACTGACTCTTCTCGTTCAATTCGGCTTCGATTGGAATGTTTTCTTCACGAAAGAGTTCCAGCGCTTTTTTCACTGAACGGAAATAAATGCGGTAAGCCTCCACCTTATCGAATTCATCGTAGAATGGAGAGTTTACAAGCTTCTTGTTTAGTTTATCATCATAAGGAGCCAATTCCGGTTGGATCTTCGTTACAAAGAACGTATATGAATTCGTGAGTGCCTCATCTCTGGTATCGATCGTCATTTTAATGTATCGCCACGCCGCATCTTCCTCCAAAATAGCCTCAAGTTCACTTTTATCATTGAGCCATTTCTCGAAATCAGCACTTACAATTATCTCGCGGTTAAGAAGGTTTTCAAAATAGGGCTTGATCACCTCAAAGGAATCGAGCACCAATTCTTCAGAAACGAAGGAGCGTTTCGGTTTTTCTATTTTCATATACATGTGGTCATAAAAAAAGCCGGAAGAACCGACTTTTTAAATTTTTTGAAATTTATTTTATTTTCCTCGACTTGAACCGGTTTTTGTGGTTGCTGTCTTTTTAGGAGCAGCAGGTTTTGCAGCTTTCGATTTGTCTGCTGCAACAGCCTTTGGTTTGGCTGATACTGCAGCTTTCTTGGCAGCAGGAGTCTTTTTTGCAGGGGCATCATCTTTGTCCGCAGCATCTTTTTTGGCTTTTGGCGATTTTTTCTCTGCAACAATTTCTTCTTCAACCTCTTCCAAAATCAGATTATTTGATTTGTGAAGAAGGTTGTACCACTGGAACATTTTCTTTATATCAGAGGGATAAACGCGCTCTTGATCATAATTTGGAAGGATGTCTAACAAATAATTTTGCAAATTGGCAAGATCTTCTTTGTGTGAAGGACATTCTTTTCCACCTTCTTTTTTGTAGATGGCTGTGAGAAGATCACGAAGAGGGGCATCTTCATCGTATGTGTATATACTGATGTCATCCAGAGCCGAAATCCTGTCAGTTGCATAAGCTGGAAAACGCTTACTGTCTGTAAGTGACTCAACAATGATGCTGTTCTTTCCCTGAGCGATCACTTTAAAAAGTCCCGGTCTTCCCGAGATTGCAATAATTCCTGTTAAATTCATTCTTTCTTTATTTCGTTGCCAAAAATATAAATTCTTTGGCAGTAAGCTTACATTCGGGTAATTTTTGAGTGAATCTTTTCATTCTCCAATTCAATGATAAGGTGATAATTGCCTTTGGGGAGCATTGATATCGAATAGGAATTATCGAATTGTCTGATCAATTCAAACTCTTTTCCATTCAGATCATATGCTTTTAAAGACTTCACGATTAGATCAGTTTGCAGCCAAAAGGAGTCCGTACTTGGATTAGGAAAGAGGACCAAAGGGGAGTTGTTCGTGTCATCAAGACCCAAAATGGCGATAAAAGGCGCCGTCTCAGAGATGCAACCATTTTCGCTAAGGCAATAGCACGTGTACGTACCTCCCGGTGGAGTTATTTCAAGTGTGGAACCAATTGCGCCAGGTATATCAGCACCGTTAAGTGTCCATTGATAAGTTGTTAATGAAAGCGTTGCCAATGTATTGCCTGATTGGATGATCGGGAGGATAGGAAGGAAGTCATATTGTGCAACTTCGAAAGGATCCGTTTGGGTCTTACAGCCTTTTGAATTGTATACTTCTGCTGAATACTGGCCAGGGGAACTGATGGTATTGTTTAAACCTTCCGACCCATTTGACCAGAACGCAGTTGAAAGTTGTTCACTTGAAAACAGACCTAGAACAGATTCTGAGCATATACCTGAACTACCTACTATTTGAGCAGAATATTCATTCAACAATAAAAGATTCAAGGCATGCGGATTACCGTGGCCGTATAACAAGTTTGGCAAAGTACCCGTATTTCCATCACCAAAAGATGTCGCGATCAAGTCATTTTTAAACGTAATATTTGTCGCTTTACCACATTTCTCTAAAAACAGTGCGGCTATTCCTGCAACTATCGGGGATGCCATCGACGTCCCACCATTTCTTACGTGCCATCCGCCAGAGTCGATCACACTGTTGTTAGCGGGATTATTCAAAAGCCAAAGTGGTCCGGCTGTCAGTGTCATGTCACCAGAAGCAACCACATCCGGTTTAATTAAATTGTGTCGATTAGGCCCCTTGCTTGAACTTGGATTCAAGGCACCAACCGGTCTGGCATCACCGTTCACAACTATTCCATTTCTGTTGATATGATGTGTTCTGTTCTTCACCTGACCTACAGAAACAACTTTCTCTGAACAATTCCATGATGAAACGATGGATTGCAGGGAATCAGGTCTGTGATAGTGTATTATTTCTGGTATAACAGATGCTGAGGGTATGGATGTAACAAGTTTGTTGAGGCCCATGAAGGTCGCGCTCCACAAATCATACGACCCATTTCCTGTGGTCATGAACCTGAAATTGTATGTCGTTGAATCCACGTTACTAAAGTATGCCTCCATGTGAAAATTGCCATCGACGAATTCCGTGTATGTCTCAATTGTGGCAATTCTGTCACCACTTTGGTTGTATATGGTGTCAAGGAGTGGTGTGCCAATGGAGGATAATGCTGGGTGAAACGTTGATGCGCCCCTGAATCCATAAGTAGGTGATGGTAAATCTGCTCCGTAAGAAAAATTAAAATCAGCATCGGGTATATCAGCCCAGAGATCGAAATAGATGTGATTTGCACCAAATGCAGCTGAACTACTCGGATTATTCAGTATCCATACAAAAGAGGTATCCGCATCAACTATTCCGCGTACATGATAATTCGGCTCCGCTCCTGAATTTCCTGCTGCACAGACAATTATCCTTCCCGGTTTTTCATCCATCAATGATTCCATGTATTCTGCAGCCGGATCATTTCCGTCATGACTTCCCAAGTATGTTCCGAGGCTGAGGTTAACTACCGCTGGTTTTCCCAATGTATCGGCAACCTTGAAAATATAGTCGCAGGCATCGGCAACTGTCAGTGTCCAATTTGGCAGACTGAAATTACTTTCCACGATGATTATGTCTGCTTCAGGAGCAAATCCTTTGTTTGTTCCATTCGCTCTTCCATTGCCCACAGCCATTCCTGCTACGGTTGTGCCATGTGCCGATGAACTCTCTGTACTGAAACAAGTTCCGTTATTGATTTGATCACTATTCCAGACGATGCCATAATTATACGGTTGAGCAATCGTACCTCCTGAGCTGATTGTCTGATCCCAATAACGCAATACCCGGGTACTGCCGTCTTCATTTACGAAGTCAGGGTGGGTCCAGTCAAGTCCTTGATCTACAACACCTATTATCACATCTTTCCCCGTGAGGCCAGATGAAAGACCTCCGATTCCCTGATGCACTTCTTTACCGTGATGTCTGTAAACGGCAGAATCAGCTAATGCCATTGGTGGTGCGAATTCAAAATAATAGTTCTCAAGTTCTTGTGATGAGAATTTTGTGTTGATCCAGGAAGGTGTTGTTGTTATAAAGGACCAGTTTTGTGTGGAATATTTTACTGTAATACCTTCACGATT
This sequence comes from Flavobacteriia bacterium, assembly GCA_046301895.1. Classification (GTDB taxonomy): domain Bacteria; phylum Bacteroidota; class Bacteroidia; order Flavobacteriales_D; family Crocinitomicaceae; genus M0103. Next base: position 40,097 of record JBKCJG010000104.1, on the reverse strand, counting down.
TAACAGCTCATGAGTTTGCTCGTCATTTGGAACACAAAACGTTGTCATTACATCCGGTTGCTCACGAAGAACCCTGTCAAATCCAAATTGATGATGCTGTGCTTCAGCACCAGAAGTCAGGATAACCATCACGAAAAACACTAAAAAACAGTGACGCACCATTGAACACGCTTTTCAACCTTAGGACGTAAATATAAACCGAATGGTTAAAATTGTAGATATACCAATCCTTTATTTTTTTAATTTCGTTATTATTTTACGATTAACAGAAGAGCATACTATGAAAAGAAGAATTATTCGGCTGAGTTTAGCAATTTTTGCCTTTGGGATCACCAATCTATTATACGGTCAGGATAACAAAGAAATCCTAAATTGGTACAACGGAAAAGGACCGGGTATGGAGACCGAGAAGGCATATAAAATGCTGAAGAAGAGAAAGGCGAATACGGTTGTGGTCGCAGTCATCGATTCCGGAATAGATATTGAGCACAAGGACCTTCAAGGGAAGATCTGGAGGAATGAGGATGAAACACCAAACGATGGCATTGACAATGACAAGAATGGGTATGTGGATGATGTTTACGGATGGAACTATCTAGGAAATGCAAAAGGGGAGCACCTCAATGAAGCATGTCTTGAAAAAACGCGTATGCTCAAAGGCTTGTCCCAAAAGTTTGATGGCATTGATCCAACAACTATTTCCGGTTCGGAAAAGGACGAATATGCACTTTACGAAAAGCTCAAGAGCGAAGTAGAGGCGGAACATGCAAATTATTCTCAATATCTTGAGCAAATGCCTATGATCACTATGATGATCGATCAGGTTCCGGTAATGGTTGGTTCTGCTATCGGAAAAACAGATTACACGGTTAAAGACCTTGTAAAGTGGAATCCTGAGGACGAGCAGATGATGCAATTGAAGGACTTTGCGATTGCGATCGCTACCGGCGAATTAACAAAGGAAGTGATGGCTGAACAGCAGGCGCAGCTGGAACAAATGGTGAATTACAATTTGAACCTGGATTTTGACGATCGTGCATTGATCGGCGATAACCCGGATGACTTCAATGATAAGAATTACGGTAATCCGGATGTAGAAGGTCCTGATGCGTTACATGGTACACACGTTGGTGGTATCATTGCGGCTAATAGGAAGAACGATCTTGGTGGAGATGGTGTTGCTGATAACGCGCAGCTCATGGTGTTGAGAGCGGTTCCTAATGGAGATGAAAATGACAAGGACATCGCATTGGCTGTGAGATATGCGGTAGATAATGGTGCGAAAGTGATCAATATGTCTTTTGGAAAAGGATATTCTCCTCGTCAGAAGGAAGTGTATGAGGCATTTGCCTACGCTGATTCAAAAGGAGTGCTTCTTGTGCATGCTGCTGGAAATGACAATGCAAATGTCGATACAGACCCTAATTTCCCAACATCGCTTTACAGCTTCCAGTCAAAACCGTTGGACCATTTTATTACGATAGGTGCTTCTACCCGGAACAGCAAGAAGGAACTTGCAGCTTCGTTTTCAAACTATGGACAAGTGGGAGTGGATGTCTTTGCCCCAGGTTACGAGATCTATAATACTGTTCCTCAAAGTGAATACAAAAAGTTGCAAGGCACATCTATGGCTGCTCCGATGGTATCAGGCGTAGCTGCAATGCTTCAGGGTTATTTCCCTACACTCACGATGAAGGAGATCAAGGAGGTCATGCTGAAGTCGGCAACATCCTATAAAGGTAAAAAGCAATTGAAACCCGGTACTGATGAGCTTATTGACTTTGGGGTACTATCTGTAACGGGAGGAGTGATTAATGTGAAGAATGCTGTAAAGATGTGTCTGCAGCTTGAAAAGTCTAAAGCATCGAAATAATTGAAGAAATCAAAAATGAGGCTATCCTTTCGGGTAGCCTTTTTAATTTTATGCATGTAAGGTTATGAGATCACTAAAATTGTTATTCGCACTTTTGCTTATTTCGGCAAACGGTGGAGCCCAAGGCGAGTTGGATGTACTCATCGATGATTGGCACATGGCAGCTTCCAGAGCCGATTATACCGCTTATTTTGGAGTTATGGATCGAACCTTTATCTTCCTTGGCACTGCTCCCGGTGAACGCTGGACAAAGAACGAATTTTCAGATTTCTCAAAACCATATTTCGATAAAGGCAAGGCGTGGGACTTTAAAGCGAGTAATCGGATTTGGAATTTCTCATCCAATGGTAAAACGGCATGGTTCGATGAAGAACTCGATACATGGATGAGAGGATGTCGTGGAAGCGGCATTCTCGTTAAGAAAAAAGGAGAATGGAAACTCGTTTATTATAACCTAACGGTTCTTGTCGAAAACGAAAAAATGAAGGAGTTCATTCAGCTACGCGACACTCCAATTCATAAATAGATTCATGACCCTTGTTATTTTTGTAAAATTCCGAATCAAATAACCTATTTATTTCCTTTCGCATGATCGGAAAGGAACTGTTGAAGTCCGATATCTGTCAGAGGATGTTTTGCCAGTGCTTTAATTGCAGACAAAGGCCCTGTCATTACATCTGAACCGATCTCAGCACAGTTAATGATGTGCATAGGGTGACGAATTGAAGCAGCAAGAATCTCTGTGTCAAATGTGTAGTTGTTGTAGATCAAACGGATCTGGGCAATCAGATCGAGTCCATTGGTCGAAATGTCATCCAATCGTCCGAGAAAAGGAGAGATGTAGGTCGCTCCGGCTTTTGCTGCTAAAAGTGCCTGTCCAGCAGAGAAGATCAAGGTACAGTTTGTTTTAATCCCTTTCGCTGAGAAATATTTGATGGCTTTGATACCTTCAGGGATCATCGGAATCTTTACAACGATATTCTTGTGTAATGCAGCCAACCTTTCTCCTTCACGAACCATTCCTTCATAATCGGTTGAAATAACTTCAGCGCTTACGGGACCATCAACGATTTTGCAAATGGCAACATAGTGATCAAGGATGTTCTGTTCTCCGGTAATTCCCTCTTTGGCCATAAGGGATGGATTGGTAGTTACACCGTCAAGGATCCCCATATCATTTGCTTCCTTGATATCGTTTAAATTCGCTGTGTCAATGAAAAATTTCATAAGATCCGTTTTTTTGACAAAAATAAAGCATTGAATCTGTTAAGTAAGAAATGAGAGTAGAGTAGTTTTTACGATTTATTCACAATTTTGAACTCACAGAAGTGCTCTGGAAGAAATGTTCGGGGGGTATAAAAAAAGAGGGGTAAGCTACTCATATCGCACCGCTACAACCTCTTACCTTTGCTACGTTCCCGTCCTGGAGGAGTCAGAGGGAGCTGGTCGTACAAGACTTACCCCGTTGCAAAATTAATGAGTTTTCTGAATTAAAAGGACTTTTGGTGCTGAATTTCTTGGAAACAAAAAACGGTTCTTGATTCAGAACCGTTAATTTCATCAGTGTAGGCTTTATTATAAATGCATGAAGTCTTTCTTTGCAAGTAATTCATCTTCAGACTCACGGTAATCCGGGTCATCAACGCAACAGTCTACAGGGCAAACGGCTGCACATTGAGGTTCATCATGGAAACCAACGCATTCAGTACATTTGTCATGGACTATGTAATAAACATCCATGTTGGCAGGTTCATGCGCATCATCCGCAATAATATCCTCACCATCAAGAGTTGTTATCATACCTTTCAAGGTCGTTCCGTCTGAATATTTCCATTCTGCACCTCCTTCGTAGATTGCGTTATTCGGACATTCCGGTTCGCAAGCTCCGCAGTTGATGCATTCGTCTGTGATCATTATTGCCATGACTCAATTTTTGATGTGCAAATATAGGAACGCAAAATGGAAAGTTTTGTTCATCGATGAAAAAAATAGAAGGAAAAAAAGGAAATTGTCCGAAGAGAAAATACTTTTGCCAGGTGGAAAGAAAAGAATTGATCAAAGGTTTTGTGCAACTAGGTAAGCTCATGGTAGCGCTAGGGGAGCATCAGTCATGGGAAAATTTTTCAATTGGTGTGACAAAAGAAGAATATGATCAACTGAACAGACTGATCACTAAACAGTTCTTTTATAACGGTTGGTTTACTGAGGAACATGTGCGGACTTCACTGGCAAGTTTAGGATACCAGTTAACTTCGGAAAAACTAATTGAGTGGACGAATGACTATATCTATTGCGATCAGCCCAAATGGGTAGCAGTAATAATGGCCGGGAATATTCCGCTTGTAGGATTTCATGATTTTCTTTGTGTGCTACTTTCAGGAAACCATGTGGTATGCAAACTGAGTTCTGATGACAAGACCTTACTTCCTGCATTGGCCGAACACTTAGCTCACTATGTGCCAGAATTGAACGAACGTATACAATTCACCACAGGGAGAGTGGCCAAAATGGATGCTGTCATTGCCACGGGAAGCGATAATTCACTCAATTATTTTGAACAATATTTTGGAAAGTACCCACATATTTTCAGGAAGAACAGAACTTCTGTGGCCGTTCTTTCGGGAAATGAGACCAAAGAAGACATACAACAATTAGGGCACGATATCTTTAATTACTTTGGCTTGGGTTGCAGAAATGTATCCCACCTTCTGCTACCTGAAGGATTTGATCTCAATCGTTTTTTTGAGGGCATCATCAGCCATTCAGCCATTGTAAACAATAACAAGTATGCAAATAACTATGATTATAACAAGGCGATCTTTCTTCTGAATAAACAAGATTTGTTGGATAATCATTTCGTCCTTTTAAAGGAATCCAAGGAGCTTTTCAGTCCACTTGCTGTGGTTCATTATCACTATTACAGCTCAAAAGAAGATGTTGCTGAATATTTGGAAACACACGTCGATCAGATACAGGTGGTTGTAGGTAATGGATTTATTCCATTTGGAAAGGCACAGTGTCCATTACTTGATGATTATGCCGATGGTATTGATACCATGCGTTTTCTCGAAACGATGACTCGATAAAACCAAGACCCTTTGGTGAACTGCCTTTTCTTTCAAGACGAAAACAAAACCACATTTACTCGTTAAATAAAAGTAATTCCTTTTGGAAAGTAAGAACAATGAATCGATACTTCGTTTTTCCAACAATAGTTTTTTTCCTTACAATCATCAGGACAAACACTTTAAACTGCGGATGTTACCATTCGCTCATCAGGTAGTTAAAAAGGCAGTTTTTTGATGAAATAATCTTGAACCGACCTTCGTTTGGAATGTATTAGGTTTTGTCGAATCGAAAACGGTCAGACAGTGTAATCAAGTATTAATCTTTAATTGAAATGTTATGATTGTCATTTTAAGTATTATCGGAATTGTTGCGCTAATCTCCCTTTATGAATATTTGGGAACAAGAAGTTGGCAGCAAATTACCTCATCTGAGCGGAACGATGTGGTCTTTGAAAAACGCAACCGGTTATACGGTGCTTATGTTATCCGCAGAGATTACGACAAAACGCTCATGATGATCATGGGAGGCGTGATGTTGAGCGTTGGAGGAATTTATGCGGCATATGCCGGGCTTCGACAAGAACCGATAGAAGCGTTCATTGAACCTGCCAAAACAACTGATGTCGAAATAGCTTTGGTACTTCAACCAAAAACTCCTGCGAAAATAGTTGCTCCAGAGCCAATCAAACAGACATCTTCAGAAGCGACAAGTAAATTCGTTGAGCCAAAGGTGGAGGACAAACCGACTGATCAGCAAACCAAGACTCAGGAAGAGCTCGATAAAATGAAGGCAGGGACATCCGATCAGGATAAAAAAGGAAAGGATCCTTTTACAACGACAATTGTTACAGCCACAACAACTCCGATTGTTACAATCACCACACCTAAGGGGCCAGAAATATTTGTTGATATTGAAGCTGAGTTTCCAGGTGGCTTTCCCGCAATGATGAAATTTATACAAGAAAATTTGGAGTATCCTCAGAGTGGAATCGAAATTGGGGCTCAAGGGAAGTGTTACTTGCGTTTTGTAGTTGGTGATGACGGCGAGATCTCTACCGTTAAAGTTTTGCGTGGGATATCAGGATGTCCAGAGTGTGATCGAGAGGCCGTTCGAGTTATCCAGTCGATGCCGAAATGGAAACCAGGGAAAATAAAAGGTGCCAGTGTTGCATCCTTTTTTGATCTTCCGATCAATTTTACGCTCGAATAACTTACTGCCGATTAGATAAATCAGTTGAATTGCCAAATCTTACAGTTTAAATTTGTGTTAATACATTTTAATAAAAACGTCAAGTTTGATGTGTTTTGTATTAAAAGTTTTTTGCTATGTTTGGCACTTAAATCATAAAGTAAAAAGGAAAAATAAAAATCTAAAGTTATGAGCAACAAAAAGACATCAGGTGGTTTTTCATCTCTAATGGCAGTTTTGGCCATCGTGATCTCCCTAATTGCTGGGGTTATTATTTACAAGTACATTTTCGGTGATCCGTCTAACTTCGTAGACAACGACCCAGCTGGTGAACCATTGGAAGGAAACCTAATGGCAACTATTTACAAAGGAGGTTTCATCGTACCTATTCTGGTTGCTGTCAACCTTATAATTATCATTTTCTCTGTGGAGCGTTTTGTCACTTTGGCTAAAGCAGCAGGAAAAGGACGCGTTAACGTTTTTGTTGAGAAGATCAAAGGAATGCTTGAGGCAAAAGAGATCAACTCCGCTATTGAGGAATGTGATGCGCAGAAAGGTTCTTTGGCAAACGTTGTTCGTGCAGGTCTTGAAAAATACGAGCACATCAAGGATGACAGCTCTATGGATAAGGAGCAGAAAGTTGAAGCATTGAAGAAAGAATTGGAAGAAGCTACATCGTTGGAGTTGCCAATGCTTTCCAAGAATTTGGTGGTTCTTTCTACTTGTGCTTCCATTGCAACGTTGATCGGTTTGATCGGTACGGTAATGGGGATGATCCGTTCATTCGCGGCAATGAGTCACGGAGCACCGGATACAGCGCAGTTAGCAACCGGTATCTCTGAAGCCTTGATCAACACGTTCTTTGGTATCGCAGGTTCTACGATCGCGATCATCATGTACAATTTCTTCTCTACGAAGATCGATGGCATGACTTACAGCATCGATGAAGCTGCGTTTACGATCGTTCAGGACTTTTCGTCTTCGAACAAATAAGAAAGTAAAGTAATCGACTTAAAAGACAAGAGAAATGCCGAAAATTAAAATGCCCAAAAGCTCTCCGTCCATAGATATGACACCTATGGTGGACTTGGCGTTCTTGCTTGTGACTTTCTTCATGCTTGCAGCATCTTTTCGCTCCAGCGAACCTGTTGAGGTAGATACTCCTTCATCCATCAGTGACAAGATCATCCCTGAGAATGTGGTGTTGGTAACGATCGACAGGGGAGGACGTGTTTTCTTTAATATGTCTGATCCGGAGGCGAGGAGAGAATTGTTGCAGAACATGTCAGGTAAATATAAGGTTGCTTTTAACGAAGAGCAAGTCAATAAATTTACTTTCATGTCCAGTTTTGGATGCACAATGCAGGAATTACCTTCTTACATCGATATGTCGGCTGATCAACGTAAAATGTTGAACACGAAAGGTATTCCACTGGATTCTACGAACAATCAATTGAAGGATTGGGTTTTCTATGGGAACATCGCGGCCTTGAACTCCGGTAAAACGGCGTACGAAGAGGCAAAATTGAAAGGAGATGCACCTGACCCGAATGATTTCAAACCAAAGTTCACGTTGAAAGTGGATAATAAAGCACTTTACGTTCATGCCCAGCATGTAATCGATGTGTTCAGGGATCTCAATTTGAATAACTTGAATTTTATCACGTCAATGGAAACGGCTCCATTGTAAACTTTTAGAATATGGCAGAAATTGCAGAAGGCGGCGGCGGCGGCCACGATAAAAAAGGTAAAAAGAGAGCCAAAAAGAGTTCCACACGTGTCGATATGACACCGATGGTTGACTTGGCTTTCCTACTGCTTACATTCTTTGTCCTTACTTCCACTTTCAGTAAACCAAAGGTTATGTCTCTGGTTTATCCGGCTAAACCGGATCCGAATGAAAAGATCGAACCTCAAAAGATCAACAATGCGATCACGTTCTTGTTGTCAGAAGATAAGATCTTCTATTACTCAGGTCAGTACTATGCCGTAGGGAATCCTGAAGGAAAACCTGCAACGCAGTTGGAAGAGACCAATTTTGGTCCCAATGGTGTGCGAAAACTTTTAGCGGACAGAAACTCTTATGTGTTGAAAGGGAAGGAGAAGCTGGACAAGCAACTTAAGGGCAAAGAGATACAGGATAGCACTTACTTAAGGATGCTCGTGGATTACAAGAAAGACAAGGAATCCCTGAAGGTTCTTGTTAAGACAGACGACAAAGCGACTTGTAAGAATTTTATTGATCTTATCGACGAACTGAAGATCGCTGAGATCGGAGTTATTGCTCCGGTTGATATGCTCGGAAGTGAGTATGAATTGTTAAAATCAAAACTATAAGAAGATGGAAGTTATAATTGCACTTATCGTTCTTGTAGCCTTCGTTACCTTGTATGATTATTTTTCAGCAAGAACGTGGCAGCAAGTAACTTCGAGCGTCAGAAACGATATCGTTTTTGAGCATCGTAATCAGGAGTATGGTGCTTACGTACTTCGTCGTGATTATGAAAAGCGATTGATGCTGATCATGTTTTCACTTCTATTGTTCATTGGAATTGTTTACGGATCGTACATCATTATTAAGAACCTTCCGGAGGAGACTCTTCCTCCACCACCGGTTGACACTACACAGTTTACTGTGCAAGCACCGCCAGTAGAGGAGGACGTTCCGCCACCCCCGCCAGAGGAACCACCACCACCAATGGAAAAAACGATTGCGTTTACTCCTCCTGTCGTTGTGGATATTCCTGTTGAAGATGAAATTCCGATCCAGGAAGATATGGAAGATACGAAAGCGGATACGAAAACAAATGAAACTGATAATGTATCCTGGGAAGCACCTGTAGTTGGACCGGAAACAAAGGTGGTTGAAGAAAAAGAGCCTGAGATTTACACCTATGTAGATGAGGACCCTGAGTTTCCGGGTGGATATGGATCCATGATGGCGTTCATTCAGAAGAACTTCAATTACCCTCAGACGGCTATAGAGCAGAATATCCAAGGGAAATGCTACGTTAAATTCGTAGTTAAAGGTGACGGTAACGTTAGTGGAGTCCAGGTTGAAAGAGGTATTGCCGGATGTCCTGAGTGTGATAAGGAAGCCGTTCGTGTTGTGAAAATGATGCCGAACTGGAAGCCAGGAAAAGTGAATGGTAAAAGTGTATCGACACTGTATCGTTTGCCAATCAACTTCGCTCTAGAGTAAGCTGAATAACATACAGAATCCCCGATCGATCCAGTCTTTCGGGGATTTTTTTTACCTTTAAGTATGAACTTTGGTCTTTTAAATATAGTGCTAACGGGTTTCATTATACTAATGTGCTTAGTATTGACCTATTTTCTCCTCTTCACAGAGCTAATGGCTGATGGATTGACAGGTAACAGAAGGTTGATCCTTGTTTTAATCTTAATGGCATATGCTCTGTTCCGGGGCTATCGACTTTATAAAATGATGAAAAAGAAAGAATCATGAAACCAATGTTAAAGATATCGACAGCGATCATATTGGCAGTTTTTTTCGCAGCATGTGGCAGTGAAGGCAGGCCAATTGGTTATGAATCGGACACGCATGGTCGGGGAAAGGCTGTAATTTATGTAGAAGAGTCGTTCAAACCTCTGTTTGATACAAGTATTTATACATTTGAAAGTCAGTTTCCGCACGCTGATATCGAGGCGATCTATTCTTCAGAAGGAAAGATCATGGAAGCTTTTTTTCAGAACAAGACAAAGACGATTTGTATTTCCCGAGATTTTACGGATGCAGAAAAAGCTCAGTTAAGAAAGCAGAATGTTGAAGTAAGAAGTGACAAGGTCGCTCAAGATGCGGTGACATTGATCGTAAATCCGGCGAATATGGATACGCTAATGACTGTTCAACGGCTAAAAAGGATTCTAACCGGTAAGGATACGATCTGGCAGGGATTGAAAACGAGGATTAATGTAGTTTATGATCGTGAAAGCTCTGCAAATTTCAACTTTTTGCGCGACTATTGTGGAAAAAACAATATCCCAATAAATATTCTTGCTGTAAATGGTAATGAGGAAGTGATCAATTACGTGAAGAAGAATAAAAGTGCTTTGGGTGTGATCGGCCTGAATTGGATCAGTGATCAGGACGATTTTGATGTGTTGGATTTTGTCAATGGAATTACTGTTGTGAGCCTAGCAAAGTCAGAAAATGATGACTATTTCAAGCCTTATGCCGCTTTTGTATATACAAAAGAATATCCTTTAACACGCGAAATCTGGTTGATCAATAAGGGCAAGAAATCTGGGTTAAACACAGGATTTGTTTTGTTCATGATCGGGGAGAAGGGTCAAACGATCGTTCAGAAATCGGCACTTGTTCCTGCCACTGCTCCTATACGTTTGATTCAAATGACAACAGATTGATGAGTAGGAGCATGGCTTTATTGCCTATTTTTAGTCTTGTAATTGGCCTTTATTCTTTCGCATATGCCCAGTATGAAAAGCCTCAGGAGATCGAGGAGAAGGAAGTATATCAATTTGTTGATGAAGAGCCACAATTTCCGGGAGGAATTGAGGGAATGGCAAAATTCATTCAGAGGAATCTGGTATATCCGCAGGTGGCAATCGAGAACAATCTTGAAGGCAAATGTTATGTTAAGTTCGTAGTAGACAAGAAAGGCAAGGTAAAGAATGCGGTTGTCGAGCGTGGTGTTCCAAGATGTTCTGAATGCGACTTGGAGGCACTGCGTGTCGTAAATCTGATGCCAAAATGGAGGCCGGGAAGGGTCGGAAAGAAAAAGGTCAAATGTTATTACCGTCTACCCATCAATTATCAGCTTGAATAATTACCTGTAAATAAACCTTAATTGCCAGAGGAATTATAACTTTGGCAAGACAATTGATATGTCCAACATAAACTTAGAAAAAGCACATTATGAACACCAACAAGATCATTGTAATTGCGGTATTGTTTAGTGGAGTTTCTTACGCTCAAACTCTAAAGGATGCGGTTTACAAGACCGACAATGAGCGATTTGTAGAAGCTACTGCTGATTTTAAAAAACTCATTACTGCAGAACCTGCTAATGGAGTGAATTATTTTTACTTCGGCGAAAACTTTTACGAGAAAGGGGATGTCGATTCTGCAATTGTTATCTGGAATCAGGGGTTACAAGCATGTCCAACTTCGCCAATGTCGTTGGTCGGTTCGGGAAAAGCCCTTTGGGTAAAAGGGAACAAAGACGGCGCCAAAGCTGAATTTACAAAGGCACTTGCTGCAACCAAGAATAAAAATGCTGAGGTAATGCGCGGTATTGCAGAGAGTTATATTGAATCTGAGAACAAAAGTCTAGATGAAGCGATTACACTTCTTGAGTTGGCAACCAAGATCGATCCGAAGAACGAGGATGGACACTTGTTGATGGGGGATGCACTTCTGGAGAAAACCCCTGCCAATGGTAGTCCGGCGATCAAGAGCTATAATAAGGTTCTTGAGATCAATCCAAAGTCTCCACGTGGTATTGTTCGTGTGGCAAAACTTTATCAGCGTGCTCAAAACTATGAAGAAGCAGATAAGTACTATCAGCAGGCAAAAGCGATTGATCCAACATATGCGCCGGCGTATAGAGAGAATGCTGAACTCTACATGATGTTCAAACGATCAGATAAAGCAATTGATAACTGGAAGAAGTACCTTGATTTGAACAATAGTAATGATGCACGATACAGATTTGTAACAGCAATGTTCCAAGGGAAACAATTCTGTGAGGTAATTCCTGAGATCGAATTGTTGAAAAATAAAGGTTACAACAATTTCTATCTTGAGCGTATGTTGACGTATTCGAACTATGAATGTGCGACTGCTGCTGACGGAGCAAAAAAAGGCCTCGAAGCAAGTGACCGTTTCTTTCAAATGGTTCCTCAAGAGAAGATTATATACATGGACTATAAATACAAGGGGCTATTATTGTCAAAAGCTGGAAGTGATTCTTTGGCGATAGTAGAACTTGAAAAGGCCTCTGAACTTGATAAGGATGCTGCTCTCGAGCTTGCAGGAGACATTGGGCGACTTTACATGAAAATGAAGAAATATGACAAGGTCGTTTCAATTTATGAATTTAAACGAAATAGTCAGGTGCTTTCAGCTACAGAGCAATTTGAATTAGGAAGGGCTTATTTCTTCGGTCCAAAAGATTACTTAAAATCAGACAGTGCTTTTATTAAGCTACTGGAATTATCCCCAACATACACACCAGGTTATTATTGGAGAGCAAGAGTTGCCTATCAATTAGATCCCACTAAAGCTAATTGGATGGCTAAGCCTTATCTTGAAAAGGTGATTGAAATGGTTAAGCCTGAGGAAAGAAGTGCCGGACCTAATAAGACTATGGTTATGGAAGCCGCTAAATATATGGGTGATTACTATGTAAACTCTAAAGAAAAGGATATTGCCAAAGCAAGAACATTCTGGACGATTGTTGAACAGCTTGACCCTGCAGATAAACAAGCTGCAGCATTTTTTAAGGCGAACGGTAAGTAATTTGTTCACAGTACTTATTAAAAGAGCCACCTGAAGGGTGGCTCTTTTTTTTAGATATAGGTTAGTATTAAATTGGAAAGTTGCTGGATCCTTGGTCGGTCTTGGGTTTCTCTGGCAAGTTGTAATCCTTTGATGTAGTAATCAATTGCTTGCTCTTCATTTCCTTGTTCACCTGAAATGTTTCCTAATTCCAGATACATTAAAATTTGAGATGTGAGTTGGTCGCTGTTTTCTTTTGTTGCTGCCATAGTTGTCATTTTAATGATACAAAGAAATTCCATCAAGGTTAATTTAAGGTTAGGGAATGGACAACGAATTGTAAAATATTCCAATAAGGACAACCTACTAAAAAAGGCAAAAAAAAATCCCGCTCTTTGGGAGCGGGATCATATAGTGAAAGGAAGATATTTACTTGATGATATCCATTTCGTCAACAATATGCCTCGCGCCGGAGAACTTCTCGATCAACCAAAGTACATAGCGAATATCTACGTTTATGGTGCGCTGAAGTTTGCTGTCAAAGATCACATCACCCGCCATTGCTTCGATGTTACCGTCGAAGGCAAGTCCGATCAGTTCGCCTTTACCATTGAGCACCGGTGAACCAGAGTTACCTCCAGTGATATCGTTATCAGTCAAGAAACAAACAGGCATATAACCTTTCTTGTCTACGTACCGACCGTAATCCTTTGTTTTATGCAACTCCATTAAACGAGTCGGAAGATCGAATTCCGCATCACCGGCTTTGTACTTCTTCACAAGTCCGTCCATCGTTGTGTAATAGTTCACCTTTGCATCATTGCGCTTATCTGCAGGCAAAGCACGAACTTTACCATAAGTCAATCGAAGAGTAGAGTTTGCATCCGGATACTGGATCGGAGCCAATTTAGATTCTCTCAAACCTTCAACCAATAGACGGAAGGAAGCTGAAAAATCATTTTGGGCCTTAGTGATCTCGTCCGACTTGGAAGTCAAATGAGTTAAAAGGTCATTCGAAAGAACATACATTGGATCGTTTGTAACCATACCTTCAGAAGGAAGATCAAGGAACGCCATCATTTTCTCTTCTGACGTAAAGAGCGAAAGAGCGAACAGCGAGTTTACATATTTCTCATAATCACCACCGATTCTAGAAACAGATGGCGCAATGCTATAACCAGCAGATTTCGTTGCATACAATGCAAGCTGGGCAATAAGAATATCTTTTTCTGCAGGTAGGTAAAGTTCTGCAAAGAACCCTTTGATCATTTCTTCCATTTCCGGGCGCATTTTGGCTCGTTCTTCAGAAGCGGCGTTTGCGTAGGCTGTCATTTGTTTTGCCAAGGTGCGTGAGATCGTTCCATAAGAAGAGGTTCTCAGTAACTGCTGCAGATAGTTGTCATGACGTGATTTTTCATTCGTCAACTTGTAATAGTTGTTGATCGTCGCCACAACGGTTCCGTATTTCGCTTTGTTTGCAGGCTTGTTCGCCCACTTGTCAAAATTAGCTTCCTGAGCTGCCTTTGCTTTTGCGGTCTGGAACTTTGTTAATGCATCGATCATTCCCTGACGGTTCTTCCAGTAGTTAGCAACTCCCGCATACTTCGATGCATAAATGAGGTTGACAGCATCGCTTTGATCCATGTATTTCTTCATCTGATCCATTCCTGTTTTGGAACCTTCAACCCAAGCAGGGTATGCGAACTTAACATTCTGCTCGATCCCACCTGCAGGCATCCAACGGTTCGTGCGACCAGGGTAACCAAGGATCATTGCGAAGTCATTTTCCTGAACACCGCTGATATTTACTTTCAAGTGACGCTTCGGGTTCAATGGAACGTTGGTAGCCGAGTATTCCGCAGGATTTCCGCTCGCATCTGCATAAACACGGAACATGGAGAAATCACCAGTGTGACGTGGCCATTCCCAGTTGTCTGTGTCACCTCCAAATTTCCCTACGTTTTCCGGCGGTGTACCAACCAATCGAACATCTTTGTAGTCTTGGTATACGAAGTAGTAGAACTCATTTCCCTGGAAGAATGAACGAACTGATACAGTGTATTTCCCCCCTTCATTATTCTCTTTTTCGATCAATGCAATCTCCTGGTTGATTGCTTTCTCGCGTTCAGCTTCTGTCATTGAGGGATTTACTTTAGACAAAATCCTCTTCGATACATCGTCCATACGCACGAAGAAACGAACAAATAGACTCTTAGGTTTTAATTCGTCTTTTTTTGTTGCCGCCCAATATCCGTTCTTCAGGTAATTTGCATCCGGAGTTGAGAGTTCAGCAATCGCATCGTAACCGCAATGGTGGTTGGTCAGCAAAAGACCGTCTTTTGAGATCACCTCGGCGGTGCATCCTCCATTGAACTGCACAATAGCATCTTTCAAAGAATGGTTGTTGATTGAGTAGATCTCTTCAGCTGTCAGCTGCAAACCCATTTTCTCCATGTCTCTCTGGTTCAGACGATCAATGAACATCAGGAACCACATTCCTTCATCAGCGCGGGCAAAAGAGCCAAGCATCACAATGAATGCAATTAAACTAATTTTAAGTTGTTTCATTTTGTTGTTTTTGGTTAAAACTTGCGCGGTAAAAATACCAACTATTTCGGAATCAAGGTTCTCCGTTAAGCGAGGAATTAATGCCGTTTATCGAAAAATGATCTCATCTGCGAACAACCACGTGTCATTTCCTGCTCCAAGGTGCCATTTAGGACATTTACCGAAGTTCTTAGCGGTAATTCTGATTTTCTGAACGGGTTTGTCATTCTTGATCACTTGAACGAAGTCATGATTGGTTGGTCCAACATATTCATCGTACAAAGGAATCTGATGAAGAAGGACCATGTTGTCTTGGATTTCATTCTTAACGGAAAAAATAGTCGGAAGCTTCTCAAAACTAGTCCCATCGTAGGATACCTCGATCTGAATCTCAGAAGGGTAGAAGATCCAGGATTTCATATCCTGAATACAGCTTAATCCTACTTCTTTTAATTTACGTGATTCCGTAAATGATACTTCAGCAACAAGGTTTTGTGCCCAGAATCCCTGATAGTCTCCTGTTCGAAACTCATTGCCTCCAATCATTCCATCGATCAACGCCATCGGACCGCCGGCTGCATATTGATTCTCATACTTAGAGTTAAGTACCAGGGAAACACCTGTATCTCTTTTGACGAACCTGTTCTTAATTACCGGTGAATAGTAGCTTGTTTTTGAATCATCCTCAGCAGTAATTCTGGCCTCGATCTCTGCGGTTTTCATAATACTGAAAGATGAAGTGTAAACTTTCCAGTTTTCATCATTGAGTCGGTATTCGATCCTGAAATTCTTGAGTTCTGATGGTATATTCACCATGTCCAACTCAATATCAATATGATCGTCAAAAAGGGGAGAGGTATTCTTAAAAAACGCTACGGGCACAAAATTCTCACTTGTTTTACTGATCGTTGGAGTTTCAGCGAACTTATCCCTTTCAAGATTGGGTTTGTCGCCCATTATAAATACTATTTCACCGCCGCTGATAAGTTCAGAGTGGTGCAGGTAATTGCGGTAGATCGTTTTGCCATTCAGGCGGACCTCCTGTACATATTTGTTTTCTTTAGAATTGTTTATTGCCTTTAATACCAATTTATTACCATTCTCAATCTCGATAGATACTTCATTCATTAAAGGGCGTCCGATCTCGTAAATTGGATTTCCAGGAGCTATTTGATAGATACCCATCGCACTCAAAACATACCAGGCTGACATTTGACCACAATCTTCATTTCCGGATAATCCTTCAGGAGTAGGAGAATACATCTCTTTCTGAATTCGATCAAGGTAAAATGCCGTTTTCTGAGAAGAATTGGTGTAGTTATATAAATAAGCCATGTGGTGAGAAGGTTCGTTTCCATGGGCATACTGTCCTATCAAACCGGTTATATCCACTTGATGCCTTCCGGACAGGTTGGATTCTGTCGTGAATAAGTGATCAAGCCATGTTTCGAGAGAATCCTTTCCTCCCATCAAATTTGACAAAACGCCAACAGCATGAGGTGCGTATAGTGAATATTGCCAGCTGTTTGCCTCAGTATAATTGAAATTTACTTCCGAAGGTTCGAATGGGGAGAACCAAATCCCGCTCCTTCGTGCACGCATGAATTTCGTTTCAGGATCATAGAGATTTATAAAGTTGAAGCTGCGCTTCAGATATTCGTCATGTACTCCCGGCTGGTCGATGAATTTCGCAAATTGTGCAATACAAAAGTCGTCATATGCATATTCCAATGTTTTTGATACGGACTCAGGTTCAATACCCGAATTAATGAAGCCATCTCTTAAATAATCGAGCTTTCCTAACTCATCGAGATTTGATGTGGTGATCATGGCATTCAGCGCATCACCGGTGTGGAACCCCTTGATACCTTTGATATAGGCATCCGCTATCACAGAAACACTGTGGTATCCGATCATACATTCAGTCTCGTTGCCCGCTAACTCCCAAACGGGTAGATCGCCTCCATCTTTGAATTGGCGAAGGAAAGTTTTTATGAAGTCCAGTGTTCTCTTTTGTTGTGTGATCGTAAATAAGGGATGTGTGGCACGATACGTATCCCACAAAGAGAACACTGTGTACTGCGGAGAAATCGAATCATCCAGTCTATGAATGGAGTTGTCACGTCCTCTGTAACGTCCATCAACATCACTGAAAAGATTAGGACATAGGTATGTATGATAGAGAGCCGTATAAAAATTGATCATCACATCATTGTCCCTGGTTTTGAAATCAACTTTTCCGAGTTCAGTGTTCCACTTCTTTGTTGTTTGAGCCCGAAGGTTATCGAAATCCCAATCAGGGACTTCGGTTTCCAGGTTGCGTATAGCTCCTTCCTCATCCACCGCTGACATTCCAACCTTCACCCGAACTTGCTGCGTTTTTTCGGGGAAGGTCAACAAAAGCTTGTGCTGACCATTTTTAGTTATTTTTTTCGAGCTTTGGTAAGGGACGGAGGTTTCCAGATAAAAATAGAAGTATTGATTGTTAGCCCACGATTGAGAAACACGTAAACCTGAAACTGAGCGTTTGGTCTTACCAGCAGTCATGTATGCGTTTAACACCTTGTCTCTATGATCCAAATCTATCAGGATGAATTTCTTCCCTGATTTATCAAGAAAGTTGTATTCGTGCATTCCTGCTCTTTCAGAAACTGTCAGACGCACATTTATCTGCTGATCGATCAGCTTGACTTCGTAATATCCGGGAGATGCATTCTCTTGTTCATGGGTAAACCGATCTCCATAGCCCTTCGGATCGAGATAGCCGGGTGTTATTTTCGGAATTCCACTTTGCGGAACAATAAGAAGATCACAATAATCCGGAACACCCACGCCGCTGAGGTGCGTATGGCTGAATCCATAGATAATTGAATCCGAGTAGTGGTATCCGGAACATCCGTCCCAACCTTCGTATCGCGTATCGGGACTCAATTGCATCATTCCAAAAGGCGCAGCCGCGCCAGGGTATGTGTGCCCGTGTCCACCTGTTCCTACAAAGGGATCAACATACAAACTCTTTGAACCGAAGTATTCCCCGGGTTTCACTTCTTTTGTGATGTATTTTTTTCTGATATCCTGAACCTTTTGTAACTCATTTACAGACCGGTCCTGTGAACTTGCAACTGAATAAAAAAAGACAAAAGCACCTGTAATTATCGATCTAAGGATCATGATACGTTAGTTCCGTGTTGAGAAAATAAGGGAAGCAGCGCCAAGAACTGCAGCGTTGACATCATGAAGGGAGGAAACACGAATCTCCACTTTGTCTTTAAAGATTATCAGCATGTTTTCCTCCATGTATTTCTTGATCATTGAAGCGAAAGAACCTCCATGCTGAGCAATTCCCCCAAAAAGAACATACGCTTTCGGACTGGAGAAACATGTGTAATCTGCAAGAGCTGAACCTAAAATTCTAGCGGTGTAATCCACAATTTCGGCTGCAAAAAGATCACCTTGATCTGCCAAGTGAAAAACATCTTTTGCTGTCGGTTTTTCCATATGAACGAGGGCAGAAAGTGATTTGTTATCGGAATCCAACTCGAAGATGCTTCTCACAACCCCAGTTGATGAGGCATAGGTTTCAAGACATCCTTTGCGCGTACAACCGCATGTTCTTCCATCCGGTATTACTCTGATATGCCCGTATTCTCCGGCAAATCCATCGTGACCATAGACAAGGTCACCGTTCACGACAATACCACTGCCAACTCCAGTTCCTAATGTAATCGTGACAAAATCCTTCAAATCCCGGGCATTTCCGAAGATCATTTCACCAACAGCTGCAGCATTGGCGTCATTTGTAAGGATTGTGCGTTTACCGAATTTTTCCTCAAACATTTTAGCCAAAGGGATGATGCCTTTCCATTTAAGATTCGGGGCAAACTCAATGGCACCATTAAAATAATTTCCATTTGGAGCTCCAATACCTATTCCTATGATATTCTCTAGATTTCCCTGAACAGAAGGGTCGTTCCATATAGCCTCAACCAGATCGGACGGATCATCAAAATCTGTTGTTGGAAAGTCGTTTTCATAAATTACTTCACCTTCAACAGTTACCAAACCATATTCAGTACCTGTTCCTCCAATATCGATGCCTAAACTGAATGATTTCTTATTCATTGATCAAATTATCTGTATTCCACTCATTGTAAAATTCTTGCAGGAAGTTTTCCATGATCCGGTGACGGTGTAAACCGATCTTTTTGGCCGTTTCAGTGTGCAAGCGATCTTTTAAAAGTAGTAATTTTTCGTAAAAATGGTTGACTGTATGACTTTTTGATGAAACATAGGATTCAAATGTTTCATGTAATTGAGGTTTATTGTCAGGAATATAGATTGGTCGGTTATTATTGCCTCCATATGCAAAAGCACGCGCAATACCGATGGCACCGATCGCATCCAGCCTGTCGGCATCCTGAACAATCTTGCCTTCGAGTGTTCTCATTGAATCCGGAACTTGTGCACCTTTGTATGAAACACCATCTACAATCTCTTTGACTTGCTGAGCAAACTTCTCATCAGCGCCATTTTCAACCAATAGATCGAACGCAACCTGACCACCTGCATTCAATATCCCACCATTTAGTTTGTGGTCGGATATGTCGTGCAGTAAAGCTGCAATTTCGATAATTTCTCGGTTTCCACCCTCCTTGTCCTGAATGAAACATGCCATTTTGTGAACGCGATCTATATGAAACCAATCATGGCCGGTCGCTTCATGTTCAAATTGTTTTTGAACGTACGATTGAATCCTTTCTATCAGTGCTGTCATTCTATTTTTTTTGAACCAGATCAAATATTTGAAAACTTCCGCCCGGAATTGTAGCATAAAGAGACTTCTCATCTGCGCACAATGCGAAGAAGTTGCCATTTGCAAAAGGTTTCCATGAGATACCATTATCGGTAGAATAATCCAGGCCGTTCGTGCCCGCAGCATAGAAAACCCCGTTCGCAAAGTATACACAAGAACGGTAACCGCGTGTTTGTTCTTCAGCATTTATCCAAAACTCACCGGCATCGTCTGTATAAAAGCACGTGTTCAGACATAGGTCTGGATTCATATAATCTCCTCCAACGATAACTCCCACACTATCTGATATCATGCAAATTGAGAAAGCACCACTTGACTCACTTGTCATGTAGGGAATACTTGTGATTTTCCATGTCTCTCCTTTGTCCGTAGAGCGGAAGTAACGGCTTTTCTTTCCTCCTGACACAAAAACAAAAGTGCTATCGTTCAATACTTGAACATTCGTTCCGCTCCCTGCAAATCCTGCTTCACCCTCGTAATTTGTAAGTTTTCCCGCGCATTCCTTCCAGTTAAGGCCTCCATCCTCACTGTAGTAAAGCGAAAAATACCCATCTTTCGGGTCAGCCATTATAAAACCGGTATTTCCAAAAAAGTCCATCCCGTCCAAAAATTTATCGATCCATATACTGGTGGAGGGAGTGATGTAATCAATGAATTTCCTCCCATCTGTTTTTGCAAGAATGCCGTAACTGCCACTTTGCATTCCCAGTAAATGATTACCGCTCCATTCAATATCTCTCATTTCCTCGAATTTTTTATTCGCAAGAAGATTGAGTGAGGTGCCTGTTTTGAGGTCAGTGGCATACATCGAACCGTTAGAATTAGCTGTGTATACGATGCTGTCCTTTACCAAAATGCTTCGGGAATAAGCTTTGTCAGTTGTGTATTGGATGATCTGAGCGGATTTATTCTTTCGCGTATATTTATTTTCCTGACAGTTGCCATGAGAAACGATCACAATACAATTAAGCAGACTTATAGCGTTGATCAAATTTTGCATGTTGTTCTTTCTTTAAACGTTCAAGATCGGCAGGAATTTCTCTTTTCCAGCGTTTATGAGACCAGATCCAGAATTGTGGGGCATTCCTGATTTCCTTTTCTAAGAGAAGCGTTTGTTCCTCTGTGATCTCGCCCCAATTCTTTGTGCTTGGGGTTTCGGTAATCAATTTTAGTTCCATTTCATAATAACCCCTTTTTACTTTACGTGAACTGAAGTATACTACAGCGAAGTTGAATTCGTGCGCTATTTGTTCAGCACCGAACTGGACTGCTGTTGTTTGATTGAGAAACTCCATCCAGTAACTTTTTCGGGAGTCTCCCGGAGATTGGTCTCCTAAAGTTAGAATCGCAACAGGTTGATTACTGTTTTTTTTGATCTCCTCTTTAAAGTTCTTCGAGTGGATGACCTTCATCCCGAAGCGTTCCCTGCGTTCGTTGATCTTTTTATCCCAGAATTTTGATGTCATAGGCATCCCTATCCCCATTGCTTGGTGCTTGAAAAGGAAGTTTTGCGCAGTAATTAACCATTCCCAGTTGTTGAAGTGACCGGAAACGAGAATTACACTTTTTGAATTCTTGTAGAGTTCCTCCATGACCTCAGGGTTCTTGACAGTGTATCTTTTCTGCAGATCTTTTTTCGATATAGAGAGATTCTTTACTCCTTCAGCAAGAAGGTCGGAAAAATGGCGATAGAATTTTCGTTTTAGTTTTTGAATTTCCTTTTCTGAATATTCCGGAAAGGATCTTCTTAGATTCTCTTCGACTATTTTTTGTCGGTAAGGAAAAACTGTCATTAAAAGGATATAGAGTAAATCTGTGAACAAGTACAAGGCCCACATTGGTAGATGTGAAAGTGGAAGGACGATGAGATAGTAAGCTGTCTTTGCCAATTTTAGTTGTATTTGTCTCCCCACAGTTTGTGGATGACCTCTAGTAATTCCTGCTCTTTTTTGCTGCTTCCCGGTTGAAAGAATGAAGTTCCGATGAGCTCCGAAGGAAGGAATTCCTGTTGAACAAAATTGCCCGGATAATCGTGTGAGTATAAGTAATTCTTGCCATATCCAAGCTCCTTCATCAACGCAGTGGGCGCGTTACGCAGTGGGAGGGGTACCCCAAGATTTCCGCTCTTACGCACCTCTTCCTGCGCACGATTGATCGCCATGTAGGCTCCGTTCCCTTTCGGAGATGTCGCAAGATAGATCGTGCATTGTGCAAGTATAATTCTCGATTCCGGCCAACCGACTGTTTCAATTGCCTGAAAAGTATTGTTCGCCATCAAAAGAGCGTTTGGATTGGCAAGACCAATATCTTCTGAAGCAGAAATTAATAGTCTTCGCGCTATGAATTTCGGATCTTCTCCACCTTCAACCATTCGCGCCAACCAGTAAATTGCGGCATTTGGGTCACTTCCTCTGATAGATTTAATGAAGGCAGAAATAATGTCGTAATGCTGTTCGCCATCTTTGTCATACAACGAGAGACTTTGCTGTGCGGTCGACTGAACGATGTTATCTGTAATACGAATCTCTTTATCCTCTTTGAACGTTCCGATGATTATTTCAAATACATTTAAAAGCTTTCTCGCATCTCCTCCTGAAATTGCCAGTAAAGCATTGGTATCCTCTAAAATAATGTTCTTGCCTTTTAACACTACATCTTCTTTGATCGCCCGTTCAAGTAAGTTCAGAAGGTCTTGCCTTGTGTGATTAGACAAGGTGAAAACCTGGCATCGCGACAACAATGCTGAGATAACTTCGAAAGAAGGGTTTTCAGTTGTGGCGCCAATTAGTGTGACAGTCCCTTTTTCAACTGCTCCAAGCAAGGAGTCCTGCTGTGCTTTTGAAAAACGGTGTATCTCATCGATGAAAAGTATTGTGCCTTTTTGCTGGAAAATTCCACCTTGTTCGACACGTGTGATGATGTCTCGAACATCCTTTACACCTGACGAAATTGCAGACAAGGTATGAAAGGGCCTCTTCAAGTGCTGTGCAATTAAGTGCGCCAGAGTAGTTTTCCCTACTCCTGGAGGTCCCCAGAAGATCATGGAGGGTATCAGTCCTGCGTCGAGTGCTCTTCGAAGCGATGCGCCCTCTTTTAAAAGATGCTCCTGACCAATGTACTCATCGAGTGAGGTTGGGCGCATGCGTTCGGCAAGAGGAGCGAGGACGGACATTCTCAAATGCAATTTAACCTTTCAAAGATAGAAATATAGTTTAAGAATAGGTCGAACATCTCTGATCGTTCCAATACCTGTAAGTTCCAATCGAAAAAGGCAGCTTTTAATTATTTTGAGGATTTATCGGGAATTTGGAAATCGTCTTAAAACGTTCTCCCTGTTTCTCCAGGCAGTATTCCCAAAACTTGTTATTCTGCGTATTTAGAATATCCTCAGTGCTAATATTCGTTGCAACGATCCAAGAATTTTCCTCCAGTTCTCCCTTGAGTTGATCTTTTGCCCAGCCCGAATAACCGAGAAAAAAACGAATCCTATTCTTGTTGGATGGATCCTTTAAGAGTTGTTGCACCTGCTCGTATTCACCTCCGAAAGAAATTGTTTCTGATATCGCAACTGACCCTTCAATCTGCTGGCCTAAAGAATGAATAAAGAAAAGGCTCTGTGTTTCAACAGGTCCTCCCACGCTAATTCTTGCCTGAATATCTGGGAAATTCTTGTCCACCTCGTGAAGATCTACATCGAGGTAATTATTTAACACGAACCCGAATGTTCCTTCATTGTTGTGCTCACAGATGAGTATCACCGATCGTCGGAAATATTCCTCATCCAGAAATGGATCAGAGATCAACAAACTTCCGGGCCGCGGTTTTTTTGTGCTTTTAAAGGAAAGGTCCAACACGTTTCTTGCTTTGTGGAACAAAAGAAAGAAAAACTCTTACCAAAACAAATCAAAATAGATAAAAAAGCCACTTGCAACTTGAATTATTTGTTTTCAGACCTAATTAAATCCTGTTAAGAGCAGATGTGGGATTTAATCACGACAGATATTCTGAAGCAAGTTTTGTAAACTTTTCAGGATGGGATTTCTATTATAAGAATACGGGAGGTTTTCTAATATCGATCTTTGCATCCTGGAATATTGAAGATGTATTTCGGATGCTCAACAAGAAAGATTTGTTGCCTCCGATCGGTGTATAATTAAAGGACAGGGCCCAGCAATGCATATTTCTTGAAAGCGTGAATCGCGCATTGGTGATGCTCACGTTCTTCGGGTCGAATATGAGATACGATGACAGTTTCCAGCGCTTTGTAAAACTTACATCGCCTTGAGCAGAAAGCGTTTGTATTTGCAGATAATCAGTTTCGTTAGAAGATTTTTTATTTTGATTGGCATTAATGGAGTAGACGTGTGAGAAAGAAATTTTCCATGGAATTGTAAAATCAAGCATGAATTCAGGATGCAAGGCAAAATAATTCATGTCAGCATTCCAGTTCTCGTTTATTGCCTCCTTTGTCTTGTTCAGCTTATCACGACTTTCCGGTGATGTTATAGTCAAAGTTGTTGTAATATTGGTTTGAATGAATCGACCAAGGCGACCGTTGAAGTTCTTTGCGTAAGATGAAATCGTCGCGCCAGTGCTATCTTCCCAGCCATATGGACTGAAGGAGGAGGAAGCAACAATATTGAGCCATTCCAGTGGATTGATCCGAAGGTTCAACTGAAGGTCTGAAAGTTTCATGCTGTCCGCCATGAGATCATAATCACCGTTTACCGAAAGGATGTCAATGATGCGGACTTTTTTGAAACCAGTGACCGTGTCTTTATCTGATTTACGTTTGAGTTCAAACGTGTTATTGAAACCAAATGTGATCTGTCCTGCATCCTGATTAGCTGAACTTGAATAAATACTTCGTTCGAAAGGGGAATAGGTTACAACACTTTGGTTCATACCGACATTTTCTGTAATTAATGAATTAAGTTGTGGGGTGTAACGAAATCCAAATGAAGGGGTTAAGACGTGCCTTAATAATGGTTGGTTTTTACCGATGAACCTGTAATAACTGTAAAGAATGGTGGTCAATTGGGCATTCATGGAAAGTTCATGAATCATACCGGCTTTTTGGACTGTGTCGTAATCGGTTGAGTTTAAAACGGCATTATAGTTCTTGTCGATCTGCTGAAAATTAATTTTATTTCCGTAGTTCAAAGAAGGATTCAATTTTACCGTATTTTTAAAAAAGGCTGATGTCGTTTGAATGTTCACGTTTTGAGAGAATCCGTTGAAGAATTGATTCGAGATAGCACCAAAGTTACCATCTCGAAGTAGTGAATCTTTGAACGTGGAACGATTCTGGCCTTCAAGGTTATAAGTAACACCCATTCGTGTGAAGAATTGTGCCAGACCACTATTTCCTTTCATGGCTGTTTTAAACGGGAAAAAGCGAGTTACATTAAGATTAATCACAGGTGATACAAGTGCTACATTTTTTGAGATGGAGTTCTGTCGTACGGACATTTTCATTCCCATATTAATTGGTTTTCCCGGAAACATTCTGTTGAGACTAATGTCGGAATTAAAGCTATTGTTAAAATACTGAGGATTTAGTGGATCAAGGTTGTTTTTGCTTTGGTTGTCGGAAATAAAGTTCACGTTCGAAGTGAAATTCCAAAAGGGGTTAGATTTTGGCTCTTTTCGGTGCGTCCATGTAATGCTCAATTTGTTTGCATTCGAGTTCTCAGGGAATCCACTTTTGAATTGTTGGAATCCAACGTCTAGATTGCCGCGAAAACCATAACGTTTGGCATAATCAAGATTATTTCGAAGGCCCCAACTTCCACGCGAATATAAATTCATATAAACCGAAGTCTGCAGACGGTCATTAACGGGAATATAATACCCAAGATTTTGAAATCCAAACCCGTAGGCTGACAGTGGCACAATCTCAGGGAACAAAATCCCGTGTGTTCTCTCTTTTTGCTGCGGGATCACACTGAATGGCAGTCCTAAGGGTGTTGGAACTCCTTTAATCCAAAGATTCATTGGGCCTGTTACGATCCTTTCGTCAGGGATCATGACGGCTCTTGATAATTGGAAATGATAATGCGGATCTTCGAGATTGCATGTTGTGAACCTTCCCTTCTTGAAGTGGATCTGTTCGTTTGCATGCATTTTTGCAACGCCCATGTACAGATAAGCTTCATCCTGCTGAATGGCTAACTCTTCAATGTATCCTTTATCAGTATCGAAATTATAGCGCAGACTGGACGCTTTGATTTCCTCGGGCCCGTCTGAAAAAACCGGGAATTCTGATTTGTTGCTGTCCTTATCAATAGCGTACCTTGCAAAAACCTCGTTTTTATCAAGGTCGATCAAGATGTAGCCGGCACTCATGGAAACATCACCATTATTCACTTTTGCATCCCCATACAAATGTACTTCCCTAGCCTCAAGATCTGTGTAGATGGAATCGCGTGAGCTATAGTAGATGATCTCAGAGATGCTTTCGTCGTTCAATACTAACGTGTCCGTTGTTTGAGCGTAACCGAAACTGCCTGTCAACATTATTAACAATGAGCCGAAGATAAGTATCGGTATGGAACACTTTTTGGTCAACTAAACGACTTTAAATTTGTTGCTGATGCCTTCAATTTGGCTGTAAAACTATTAAAATTAGCTCTTCGAAATGGAAAAAAACTTGACATATAACACAAGAATTGTGATTTTATTGTTTGCTTTTCTGTTTGTTTCAAGTCGATTAAATAGTCAATCTGCCAGCCCTGAAAGACCAACGATCAAAACAATAGTTATAGATGCTGGTCACGGTGGTAAGGACCCCGGCTGTCATGGTGCTTCAGCAAATGAGAAGACGGTGTGTCTTTCTATTGCCTTAAAATTAGGTGATATGATCAAAAAGAAATATCCAGATATAAAAGTAGTTTACACACGAGACAAGGATGTTTTTGTCGAATTGGATGAGCGCGCTAATATTGCGAACAAAGCGAAGGCAGATCTCTTCATTTGCATTCATGCCAATTCTGCCAGCCCAACGGCATATGGTGCTGAAACATATGTTTTGGGCCTTCATCGAACCGAATCACAGCAAAAAGTTGCAGAAAGGGAGAACTCTACCATTTATCTTGAAGCTGATAAAGGTGAGAAGTATAAGGAATTTGATCTGTCACCGGATGCCATCATCGCAAGACAGATCCAGTTATCCGTTTTTTTAGATCAGTCTATTAGTTTCGCTGATAAGTTACAAAAGGAATTCAGTAAGCTTGGAAGATATAATCGTGGGGTGAAGCAGGCTGGATTTCTTGTTTTATATAAAACGACGATGCCCAGTGTATTGATTGAAACAGGATTCTTGACAAATCCATCAGAAGAGAAATTTCTTGGCGATACCATAGGTCAGCGTAAGATGGCTTCATCTATGCTGTCAGCTTTTGAAAAATACAAGAATGAACTGGAAGGAATTGATGGCAAAACGGTCGCTTTTAATCCGGAGGTTACAACTGCGAAAACTGAAGAGAATCCAGTCCCATCAGAGGAGAAAGATAAGGTGATATTCAGAGTCCAGATAGAGACTTCTGAAACGAAGGTAGCGACAACCTCTTCAAAGTTCAAAGGACTCAAGGTTTTTGAATACAGGCAGGACAATTTGTTCAAATACACTGTTGGTAGCTTCCCACAGGACTTTGCCGCAGCAAACAGATACAAGGCAGAAATGCGGGAGCAGGGTTTTCAACATGCATTTGTTGTTGCCTTTGTTAATGGCGAGCGTATTAATTTGGAAAAAGCTATTAAATTAGCAGAAAAATAGCGCTTTGAAGATCTCTAAAGAAATAAAGACCGGTGTGATTGCTATTCTTGCAATCGCGCTTTTGGTCATGGGAATCAACTTTTTAAAGGGTAATAGTTTTTTTGGTGGTGATAAGGTTTATTATTCTTATTTCCCAAATTCAGGTCAACTTGCTGTGGCCTCCAATGTTACACTGAATGGAGTAATTGTTGGGAAGGTGCTATCTGTAGAATATGTTTCCGGTAATGCAGCTGATAAGCAAGTAAGGGTAGCTTTTAATATTCAGAATGACGATGTCAAGATCCCTGTAGGTTCTGTCATTGAGATAGGTTCACTTGACCTGTTTAATAAAGGGATGCTTATCAATCTCAGTCCAGACCTTTCCAGAGGTTATTACTCGCCCGGATCCACTCTTCCGGGAAAATTAGCGGTAGATATGATGGCTCAAGTTAAATCCTACGCCGATCCAATTTCTCAGAAGGTTCAGGTAATGATGGGTTCCATAGACAAAATGGTGAGTTCATTGACCGCGTTTTGGGATACTACAGCAACATCTGAGATAGAAGGGAGTATCAAGGAGGT
This sequence comes from Flavobacteriia bacterium, assembly GCA_046301895.1. Taxonomy (GTDB): domain Bacteria; phylum Bacteroidota; class Bacteroidia; order Flavobacteriales_D; family Crocinitomicaceae; genus M0103. The sequence goes on along the minus strand of JBKCJG010000104.1, from coordinate 11,785 downwards.
GAAAATCGCCATCAAGAGATTTGGAAGTGTTGCAGAAGAAGTTGAGTTACTTGTGGAGGATGAAAAGATCAAGTTTGGGCGCATCATGTCGAACGTGGAGAGTATAACTTCGAACCTCAAGAAAAGCAATGACCAGGTAACAACGATAGTTGGTAATGTGAAAAAGATATCGGATGATATGGTAACGGCTGATTTTAAGAATGTGATTGGAAATGCCTCACAAACATTAAAGAGTCTCAATAACATTCTTGAAGATGCTCAGAAGGGGAGTGGAACACTCGGGAAATTACTTGGTGATCAGAAACTGTATGATGAGTTGGTTAACACCAACAAAGAACTTCAGAACCTTGTCGGTGACCTTCAGTTACATCCGGAACGTTACATTCATTTTTCGGTTTTAGGCGCTAAAACTAAGGGAGCTTCATTCACTCCTCAAGAGGAAAAGAAGATCAGACAACTTATTGATACTAGCAAGACTAATTAAACAATTCAGATGATCTCAATTATTTTATTTGCACTATTATTGGTGGTTGGTTCCGGTTTTTTCGCCATGAACGCCATGAAGATCCGGTCAAATATCCTTCTGGGGAGAGATATCGACAGAAGTGATCATTCGTCAGAACGATGGAAGACGATGCTTTTAGTGGCATTTGGTCAAAAAAAGATGTTTTCCAGACCGCTGCCTGCTTTACTTCATTTGGCGATCTATGCGGCTTTCGTTATCACACAGATCGAATTAATAGAGATCGTAATAGACGGACTTTCAGGAAGTCATCGTTTTTTTAGAGGTTCTCTTGGTGGTTTCTACACGTTCATGATCAGCTTTATAGAAGTTTTATCTGTGCTTGCATTGATTGCGACTTTCGTTTTTCTTTCACGAAGAAATCTATTGAAGCTTCCACGTTTTAATATGAAGGAATTGATGGGATGGCCGAGAAAGGATGCGAACCTGATTCTGATCATGGAGATTGTTCTCGTGGCATGTATCTTTACCATGAATGGTGCTGATGAGGCCATTATGGGACTGAAAGGCGAATCATACGGTTTTGCAGTTTCCTCTTTGATCGGTCCTGCAATTTTCGGTGGAATGGATGAGCATACGCTTCATTTGTTGGAGGCCATTGGTTGGTGGGGACATATCATCATGGTGTTTGCCTTCCTGAACTATTTGCCTTATTCAAAGCACCTTCACATTGTCTTGGCTTTTCCGAATACGTATTACTCTAACCTTAATGCGAAAGGGAAGTTTACCAACATGGAATCGGTGACCGCTGAGGTAAAACTCATGCTTGATCCAACGGCTGATCCCTTTGCTGCCCCTGCGGAAGGAGCGACCGAGCCACAGCGTTTCGGCGCAAAGGATGTGACAGATCTTACTTGGAAGAATCTATTGGATGCTTATTCATGTACGGAATGTGGTCGTTGTACTTCTTCATGTCCTGCAAATAATACTGGTAAAAAACTATCACCTCGCAAAATCATGATGGATACACGTGATCGCCTTGTAGAAGTAGGTGAGAACATTCGCAAGAATGGGAAGGATTTTACAGATGGTAAGAGTTTATTGGGTGATTATATTTCCGAGGAGGAAATTTGGGCGTGTACCTCTTGTAATGCCTGTGTTCAGGAATGTCCGGTGAACATCGATCCACTTTCTATCATAGTTGATCTGCGTCGTTTCCTGGTAATGGAAGAGTCAAAAATGCCTACTGAGTTGACGGGTATGCTGACAAATATTGAGAACAATGGAGCTCCTTGGCAGTTTTCGCCGAATGATCGTTTAAATTGGGCACATGAAGATTAATAAGGATTCTGAGTTGATGGAGCTTGTTGAAAATGGTAAACACCTTTCACCGGTTTTGCCAGAGCACATCAAGAATTACCTGATCGATATTGACGGAACTATTTGTGACGATATTCCGAATGAAGAACCGGAGCGAATGGCTACTGCCGAACTATTTTCTGATGCCTTAGAAACGATCAACAAGTGGTACGAAGAGGGGCACGTGATCACCTTTTTCACGTCACGCGTTGAAGAACATCGCGCTGTAACAGAAGAATGGCTGAAAAAGAGCGGTTTTAATTACCACGGCTTGTTGATGGGGAAACCTAGAGGAGGAAATTATCACTGGATCGATAACCATATCGTGCGAGCAACGCGCTACGATGGTAAGTTCACTGATCTTGTGGAAAAGAATGTAAGTATTCAAGTATTTGAACAATAGGATATGAGTTTGAAAGTACCTACAATGGCTGAAATGATGGCACAGGGAGAAACACCCGATGTGCTGTTCTGGGTTGGATGTTCAGGGAGTTTTGATGATCGTGCAAAGAAGATCACCAAGGCAGTTGTGAAGATCCTGAATCATTGCAATGTGAAATTTGCTGTTCTCGGAACTGAGGAAAGTTGTACTGGAGATCCTGCGAAGAGAGCAGGTAACGAGTTTACTTTTCAGATGCAGGCAATGATGAATATACAGGTTCTTAACGGATATGAGGTTAAGCGCATTGTTACTGCATGCCCGCACTGTTTCAATACATTGAAGAATGAATATCCTGAACTCGGAGGGAATTATGAGGTGATTCATCATACGCAGCTTATCCAGGACTTGATAAATACAGGCAAACTTTCTATTAAGGGCGGTTCTGTTTTCAAAGGAAGAAAGATCACGTTTCACGACCCGTGTTATCTTGGGCGTGCAAATGATGTTTATGAAGCTCCAAGAGAGCTCATCGAAAAATTGGATGCGGAACTAGTTGAAATGAAACGATGTAAGACCAATGGGCTTTGTTGCGGTGCAGGAGGGGCGCAGATGTTCAAGGAGGCAGAGAAGGGGAATAAAGAGATCAATGTTGAAAGGACGGAAGATGCTTTGGAAACAAATGCATCTATCATCGCAACGGGTTGTCCTTTCTGCAACACCATGATGACAGATGGCATTAAGAACTTCGAAAAAGAGAACGAGATCAAGGTTCTGGATGTTGCCGAACTGATTGCAAACGCTGCCGAACTTTAAAATGCTATTTCCACTTTACCCTGAAACATCCCGCGTTTGGGTATACGGAGCTGATCGTTTTTTAAGCGGTACAGAAGAGGTTTTTGCTCAAGAACAGTTAGATTTTTTCATTCATAAATGGGCTGCTCATGGGACAGAATTGGCTGCAGAGGGGTTCATTTTACATCATACATTTGTTGTTATAGTTGCTGACGAGGAAAAAGTGAAAGCCTCCGGATGTTCGATAGATTCTTCGGTAAGATTTATCAAAGAGCTTGGCAAGGAACTTCAGGTTGATTTCTTCAACAGATTGTCCGTTCTAATAGAGAAGGAAGGAGAGTTGAAACGAATCCATTTTAATCAGCTTGACGAATACAAGAATTGGAATATCTTTGACACTACGATCACGCGTTTAGATCAAATGAGAGACCGATTCACAATACCTGTTCTTGATTCGGGATGGATGCGCTGATCACATCTTATTATTCTTATGATTTTTCTTCTTTTCGTCTACGAAGCGAATTCCTCCTACTATCTTGATATTGTAGAATGATTGTCGCATCACCAATTCATTGTAGCGAATAGATTTGTTATCAAAGTCTGTTACCAGGAATACGAAATATTTCGGTACAGTGTATCCTCCAACAATTCGAATATCATACCTGGGGGCCAGGCCTATTGCTGTCCTAACATTATCATTCACCTCGTAAAATTTACTCTGAAGCACTCCTCCTAACCCGGCAAGAATAGAAAATTGCCAATTATTAATCTTATTTACATAGGCATATCCGGGGACAATTCCAATATCAAATGCAGAGTAGAAAGAGGAGGATGTTTTGGAGTTCAATGAATCAGTTAGTTCTTGAGGAATGAGTGTAGTCTTGTCATTTCCAACTCCAAATCCGTTCACGGTATTTTTGAGGTACCATGTTTTCACTTCTTTATCATAATGTCCGGTTTTGCCTCCGACGACCGATATCTTAAAGTCTTTGTTGTTGAAATACCAAGCGTTTGCCGAGACAGAAATGGATTTTTGCTGACTGAGTATTTCATTTGGCTTTAGATCGTTCAGGGAATTATTCCATCTAAGTGCGTCTTTAATGGCATATCCCTGATAATACCTAAAGTCAAGATCGCAAAATATCTTTTTTATGGTAAAGTCAATACCTAGATTTATTGGGATCGTCTTTCCAAATCTTGAAACCGGTTTGAAGTAACCTGGAAGTGGAATGCCCAGGCGTATTGCAAGCCATTTGTAGCATATCCCGAGTCCGATGATCGTTCTGAAATTATTCTTGTATTTTATCTTGTCTATATCACTGGTAAAATCATAATTGATTGTGAAGGGTGCGGATGAATAGCCAATGTCACTGTACAAAACAATATTGTCTTTGTAAAGCGTATAGGGCAATGAGTCATTCTGGCCATACGAGGAGAATGACAAATACACAAAAAAGATCAACTGTTTAATTATCGAGGCCTTCAAGATGAAGTAAGAAAGAATATTCCTTTGCTGTTTCAATGCGCTCCTGCGTTCTTCCAGATCCTCCACCATGACCAGCGTCCATATTGCAATCGAACAGAAGAGGGGAGTCATTGGTTCTGTATTCTCGAATTTTCGCCACCCATTTCATCGGTTCCCAATATTGAACTTGTGAATCATGATAGCCGGTTGTGATATACATTGCAGGGTAATCCATGCGCCGGACATTATCATAAGGTGAATAGTTCAACATGTAATAATAGTATTCTTCATCATTCGGATTTCCCCATTCTTCATATTCCCCAACAGTCAGTGGAATCGATTCATCCAACATTGTAGTTACAACATCCACAAAAGGTACCTGTGCGATTACACCTTTCCATAGGTAAGGGGTCATATTCGTGATCGCTCCCATCAGAAGTCCACCTGCGCTTCCGCCTTGGGCGTAGATCTTATTTTTATCGCAATATCCCTTCATCCCAAGATATTCTGCAGCATTAATGAAATCAGTGAAGGTGTTTACTTTTTTAAGGAACTTTCCTTCTTCATACCAGTTTTCTCCCATATACTTACTTCCACGGATATGAGCTACTGCGTATACGAAACCACGGTCCAAGAGGCTCAAACGCGTTGCAGAGAAAACATCAGGCAACGTGTATCCATAAGAACCATAACCATAAAGAAGACAAGGAGCTTTTGAAAGATCAAGTCCTTTTTTAAATACAATTGAAACAGGTATCTTGGATCCGTCATTAGCAGTTGCCCAGATACGTTTTGAATCATAATTCTCCGGTTTAAACGTTTTGTCCAGCAGCTCCTTTCGAAACCACAGTGTGCTTTTCTGTGAACCGAGATCATACCTGTATACCGATGAGGGTGTAGTCATTGAATTGTAGTTGTAAAACAAAGAACTAGCCTCGTAATTATCATTGATACCGAGACCAGTGAAATAGGTTTCCTCATTAAATTCTATATTTCTCGATTTTTTCGTTGCAAGATCGATGATATGAATTTTTCTCAAACCATTTATTCTGATTTCCAAGATCAAAAAGCTTTTCAATACCAGAAGGCTTTCAATTAACACTTCATTCGAATGAGGTACGATCTCTGCACATGCCTCTATATTTGACGGAATATCATCTGAGAACAAAATGCGTCGATTGGAAGCCTTGTCGTTTGAAATGATATAAAAACCATTTTCATGATGATCGATCTCATACAAGTGTCCTTTTCTTCTTGGCAGGAAAACCTTCGGTTCAGCTAAAGGATTATCCGCATCGATTATCCTCATTTCCGAGGTTGTGGAACTGTAACAGCTGATTATAATGTATTTATCAGTAATCGTTTTACCGATTGCAACACTATATTTCTCATCATCTTCCTGATAAACCAGCTGGTCAGTTTTTGGATCGGTACCTAAAATATGTCTGTGAACCTGAAATTCACGAAGGGTTTGTGGGTCCTTCTTCACATAGAAAATGGTTTTGTTATCATTAGCCCAAATGATCGATCCATCCGTATTTGTAATCTTATCCTTCAGGAATTTACCATCCTTTTCCTTTCTGAATGAAATTGTATATTTTCTTCGCCCTACTGCATCTTCACTTATCGCAAGTATTTGGTTATCAGGGGAAGGGGCCCATTCAGCTAATTCATAGAATGATTTATCTCTAGCGCGTTCATTTTCATTGAGGAACAGGGTTTCTTTATCACCATCGATCAGATAAACATTCACGTAATCCATTCCTTGAATGTTGCGAACTTGGTAAGTTCTTTTATTCAGAACAAATGGTGCGCTCATGTCATTGGGGTTGATGCGCTTTTCAAATTCGTCAAGAAGCGTATTCTTTATGGGCTCTAATGCAGTAAAATATCCTGATGAGTATGAATTCTCTTTAGAAAGGTGATCGAGAACGGGTTTTGAATCGCGCTCGTTCATCCAGTAATAATCATCAATTCTTTCATGACCATGAATGACGAGTTCCTTTGGTTTCTTATCAGCGATAGGTTCTTTTTTCATACTGTCATTATTTTCTTGCGCACAAATTGCAAAAGGTGCAATAAATGCGATCATTAGATGTTTTCGCATACTCTTTATTTGTTGTATAAATTTAATAGAATTAATTGCTGTGGAGCTTCAATTAGGATTCTTTTTCTTTGATTAACTTTGTCAAGTATGAAAAAGCTTTACAAGTTTTTATTGAACAAGCTACCCAGGCCATTGCTCATTCGGCTGAGCTATCCATTTAAGATGGTGGCACCATTACTCTTCAGAGGTAACAATGTTGAATGTCCTGTGTGCGAGCGATCTTTTTCAAAGTTCTTGTCCTATGGATCTGCAGTAGCTCATCGAGAAAACGTTCTATGTCCTTACGATCTCACATTGGAGAGGCACCGATTAATGTGGTTATACCTGCGTTCTGAAACAAATTTTTTTACTACCAAGAAATTGGATGTCCTTCATATAGCCCCTGAGCAATGTTTTCATAAGAGGTTCAAGCAACAAAAAAACCTTCATTATCTGACAGGTGATCTTGTTTCTCCGATTGCTGACATGCATTTCGATTTACATTCCATTCCGTTGGAAGATGACCGATTTGACGTCATTTTCTGTAATCATGTTCTCGAACATGTTGATGATGCAGCTCAGTGTCTGAGAGAATTAAACAGGGTAATGAAGCCCGGAGGGTGGGGGATCATGCAAGTTCCTCAAGACTTTACAAGAGCGAAAACATTTGAAGATCCAACGATAAAAACACCTGAAGAAAGAGAAAAATATTACTGGCAGAAGGACCATGTTCGATTGTTCGGACGAGATTATCCTCAATGGCTTGAAGATGCAGGTTTTTCAGTGTATGAATTTCATAAGGAATCCAAGTTTGATGAAATTCAGATAGAACGTTATAGACTGCTGAAGGAAGAAGTTTTGTATATTGTTCACAAAAAATAGAAATGAAACAGATCCTAGCGCTAATCGTTTTTTCGTCATTGTATTTCTCTGTGATCGCTCAGAAGAATGTATTTCTCAATCTTTCTCCAAAAGTAGGCGGTATTGACCTTCAAATGGCAACTGATTACACGGACTTGCAGGGAACAACTTTCAATCTTGATCATTTTGATTATTATCTTTCAAATGTTGAAATCATTCACGATGGAGGGCAAAGTATTTTGATAGGAGATACCGTCTTTTTGGTTGAACCTCAAAACTATTCCCTTTATTTGGGTTATCATGATCTCGTGGAGATAGAACAAATCAATTTTGGAATCGGAGTCCCGGATAATATGAATACACAAAGCGGATTGGATGCCATAGATATTTCAGTTTTCCCGACAGGTCATCCCTTGAGTTTTCAAGAGCCTTCGATGCACTGGGGATGGACAGCAGGTTATATGTTCATGATCGTTGGCGGAAATGCAGATTCTAATTCCGATGGTATTGCAGATCAATACTTTGAGCTTCATAATCTTGGAAATCAAAATTATGCAAATGTGCTTCTTCCTGTTGTACCGACTTACACCAATTCTAATCAGATTGATATTCATGTGAATTGTAATGTAGATGTATGGTTGAAGGATATAGCTATTCAATCCGTTGGAATATTGCATGGTTCAAGCGGCGCGAATGGCGATGTTATGAAAAATCCAGAAACAGAAGCTGTTTTCACGCAGGATGCTTCAGCGAACATTGGTGAAGATGCGGCGGTTGTTGGTGAGATTTTCTTTTTAACGGAACAATCTTCAGTAAAGGTTGTTTGGACTGATGTGATCAATGCTACATCATTTATACTTACGGAACTTAATGGTAAGTCGATCTCCACAGGGGATGTTGTATCAGATGATGGAACTGTGAGATTTGATGACTTGACTTCCGGTGTCTATATTTTCAGACTTTTAGGAATGAGCGGTGATCAACTTAATGTATTGAAAGTCGTAAGGTAGTGTTCCAAAAGCGTTCATATTACAGGTATTTGTTAATTGGGGCATTCATATTGCCCCTTTTTTTATTGAATTGCCGCACCAGTGGACATCACGTTTTACCTTTGGGAAAGGTACATGAACCAAACGATAATCCAACAACAGCGCAAAAGATTGCTTTGGGCAGAAGTCTATTCTTTGATAAGCGACTTTCACTCGATGAAACGGTTGCATGTGCCACTTGCCATATCCCTGAATATGCTTTTACTGATCGAAAGATAGTTAGTGAAGGCATCAAGGGACGCAAGACTCAGCGAAATTCTCCGTCTATCTTGAATGCAGGATATTTAATGACCGTTATGTTCGATGCGCACCTTTCGACGTTGGAAATGCAAGTTATCGTGCCGATTCAAGAGCATGCAGAAATGGACATGAAAATGTTTGATCTGATCAAACGATTATCTGCGGTGCCTGAGTATAGGAAAGCCGCATTTGAGATCTTTAACAGGGATCTTGATGCTTATGTATTAACCAGAAGTATTTCTGCTTTTGAAAGATCACTGATTTCTCAAAACTCACGCTACGATCAATATGTGAAGGGGAAAAAGAATGCATTGTCCGCAGACGAGAAAGCCGGGATGACAATTTTCAGTGATAAGCTATACTGTTCAGTTTGCCACCCTGCGCCGCACTTTACAAGTTACGTTGCTGCGAATAATGGTCTATACAAAGAATACGGTGAGGATAAGGGGAGGTTCAGGATTTTCAATGATTCAGCGGATATTGGTAAGTTCAAGGTGCCATCTTTGAGAAATATCGAATTAACATTTCCTTATATGCATGATGGTTCCTTAAAAAACTTGGATGAAGTTATAGATCATTACGCAAAAGGCGGGAGGGGGCATTCTCTGCAAGACAAAAGAATAACTACCTTTTCGATAACGGAGAACGAGAGAAAGCAATTGAAGGCTTTTTTATTCTCTTTGACAGATACGTCCTACATGCGATCTTTCCGTTAATAAAGGAATATTTTTTTTAGCTGTCCTTTGTACAGAACACAATAGATTCCTGTTGGATATTTACTCATGTCGATGAGATCAGACATTGAACGAAATAATTCTCTTCCATCAATTTGCTGAACTGAATACGATTCCGTTATGTCTCCATCGAAAATGAAAAGATCCCTTGACGGGTTAGGGTGGAGGTTAAAGGTTGGCGATAAATTTCCTTCCAGATTCAACAATGATGTCTGAATAGTCATGGTTTGCTGTGATTCGACTATCTGAGTATTTAAATTAAAATGTTCCACCACAAACGGATAGAAAGTGTCTGTTCCTAATTGCAGGAATGCCTCATACCGTTCTCCGGGGAGCACTTCAACTGTATCGCTAAATGTTTCGAAAGGAAGGGGTCTGCCGTCTGATGCCACTGTGCGTGCATTTAGTTGAGAAGGAAAGATGAAACGAGTTCCATAATATCCTATATTGGCTAAACGCATATACACTTTCTCGTTCTGAAGTGCGAATAAATAATTAGCTGGATCAGAAAGTTGGGACCCTGATAATCCATTGATTAAGAAATATTGGGGTTTGAACACCTGTGGCACATAATAAGGCATTTGCATTGCCATATCGTGATTCTGATCAAGAATTGTATCATTATGCCAAACGGTGTCTATCTCACTCGTTAGCAAAGCGAATTCCTTGTTATAGTATTCACCACCGTCCCAATTGAGCAAGGTGTTTCCATTCGATGGTCGAACGATCACCAGTCCATACATTCCAGCCTGAAGGTGAACAGTTGATCCAACATGACAATGATACAGGTACGTTCCGGGGTGTGGCGCTTTGAAGTAATAGTATCCATGTTGATCATGTTCAACCTCAAAAGAGAGCATGCCCACACCATCATTTTGTTGATCCACGTCCAAACCATGAAGATGAATCGTGTGCGGCGCTCCCTGCGACATGTTCCAAAAATCAATCTTGATACTGTCTCCGGAATTGATGATGATCGTTGGCCCGGGTACCTTGGTTGGGGCGCTTAATGACTCTGTGAATCCCATGATTCGGGTTTGTTCACCGTCAGGAAAAGTGTGTGTCCCCTGATTTCGACCGATTATCAATTTTGTATAATCAATCTGATCAAAACAAATGAACGTATTTATGACCAGGATCGCGAATAAAATTTGCTTCATGGCGCGATCATTAAAGTTGTGAGCATTCCAGCATGGTAGATTCCTCCTCCTGTAACTGCCACCAGGTTGTGGTCATGTACCGGATATTCTCCCGGTTTATCAGGTAAAATGGAAATTACAATATGCTCTTTTGGGTATAGTGGGAACGTGTCTTTTTCCCGACCTTCTTTTGATGGGTCCTTTGAATTCGTTAGCAGGTTGGCATGATACCCGTGAAAGTGCATGGAATGAATGCTTAATCCATTGTTCACAATAACCACCCTTAATTCCTCACCAACTGAACCTGATATGCGAGCAATCGGATCTAGATCAATATTCGGCTCGGAATTACCATTAATCGTGAAATAACGAGGGTCGTATTGGTTTGGTTGGGGAGAATTTCCAGATAAAATTTCAGTATACCACTCCAATTGATGTTCACGCAGATCCCAATAAAAATAAGGTGTAAAATCGCTTGGAGACTTAACATGAAGAATGCCTGACAGACCGGTGTATTCATTGAAAGGCGCATTCAAAGGGTCAAAATATCTGAATACCCCATTTTGAGAGACAGTAAAGGTCTGTTCACTAGAGTCAGTGGGGAGTATATCGCCATAATTAACGATTCCTTCGATCACGAAACCGTGTGTTACCAGATCATTATTTACAACTTTTAGTGTAATTACATCACCAGTATTCCAGATCAAAAGATCACTGTTTTTATTGAAAGTTAAACTGTTTTGGGTAAAAATTCTGTATGGTATGGATTGGGTACCGTTCAAATTAAGGGTGCCTGTTTCGACAGAGAGTCTCAAGGATAATGTGGCCGACCAACTTTCATTTGCTGTGAATATCAGTATTGCGAGCAATATGGTCCTCATTGTTTATCGGATAATCAGTTTTCGTGTTTCGTTGAAACCATCAGCTTTGATCTTAATGATGTATGCCCCCCTGGCCAGTTTTTCATCACATATTATGTTGCCTTCTGGTGTTAGTGTTTTTCGGAATATTTTTTGACCGAGTGAATTGTATACTTCTACAAGCGAGTTGGATGGAAGATCCTTCAATTGCCAAGACTCGCCATAGGAAACAGGATTCGGGAACAATGTTGGATTCAAACGGATGACCTCTTTGGTGTTCAAAACACCATTGAAAAAGAATTCCACCGTATCAGCTTCAATAGGGTTGTTGGAATTAAAAACAGCAAATTTGAAA
>JBKCJG010000103.1:0-3031 GCA_046301895.1 Flavobacteriia bacterium | reverse complement strand
CTCGCCATAATAATTGGAACAACTGTCAGCGGTTGGCCAGGTTGAATTAAAATAGAATCTGATAATACACCAGCTCCATGGAAAGTGAAGAACAAAAGGGCATTGATGATCATGGAACAAACAGCTGCAATTGCTCCTGCTGTTATGATTTGTTTGAAAGATAATTTAGTATTCATAATTGTTGATTTTATTGATTTATTTATTAATTCAAGGTTGGATAATCCGTATAACCCTTTTCTCCACCACCATAAAACGTGTTACGATCAGGTTCATTTAATTCAGCGTTCAATTCGAAACGTTTTGGAAGATCGGGATTTGCAACGAATAAAGCCCCGTAGGAAATCATAGCTGCGATTCCTTTTTCTAATTCTTGTTCACCTGTTTCTCTCGTATAGCCGCCATTCGCCATGACAGGATGTTTTGATAATGTGCCAAATGTTTCCATTACGTTTCGGGGGTATTGCGGCAATTGATCCGTTGGAAACAGCGCATTCATCAAATGAAGATACGATAAAGGCATTTCATTCAATGATTTGATAAGGTGCGTGAATAGCGCTGTAGGATCACTGTCAATAATACTATTGTAGGGAATACTCGGGGATAATTTGATAGCGACCTTATTTGTACCAATAGCATCAACCAACGCTTGCATCACTTCCAATATAAAACGACAACGGTTCTCTATGCTACCTCCGTATTGATCATTACGCTGGTTAGCGCTTTCCACTAAAAATTGATTGGGTAAATATCCAAAAGCGCCATGCAATTCAACACCATCAAATCCTGCTTCTATGGCATGAATAGCAGCTTGTTTGTAATCCAGAACGATCTGCTGAACCTCCTCCGTACTAAGAGCTCTTGGTGTTTCATAATCCTTTGGTCCCTGAGAAGTGAAATGTTGCTGTCCCTGAACGCCTATTGCAGATGGAGCTACCGGCAATTCTCCTCCTTTATCTATCGAATGTCCAACACGACCTGTATGCCAGAGCTGCGCAACGATTTTTCCACCTTTATCATGCACGGCATCGGTAACTTTTTTCCATGCGTCAACTTGTTCTTGGTTGTAAATACCGGGTGTAAATGGACTTCCCTGAGCCTGCAATGAAATGTTGATTCCCTCAGATAGGAGTAACCCAGCACTTGCCCTCTGGCGGTAATAGTTGACAGTAAGTTCACTCACTAAACCATTTTTGTCTGCCCGACTTCTTGTCATCGGGGCCATTGCCATTCTGTTTTGCAAGTTGACATTTCCAATTTTGAATTCTTGTAAAAGCTTCATTTTTATATATTTATTTGATTATTAATGTTCCCATTTTTCCGGATTGATAGTCGTTTATTACTTGATGGATTTGTTCTATACTGTTCATAACGTAGAATGCATACCCAACAATTGGCTCATTCAATGGAGTACCACCAAAAACAAGCAAATGGCTGTCCTCTTGCGCCTGAATTGAAATTTGATCTCCCTGAACATCAAAAGCAGTCATGGCAGTTGGAAGTAGCACATTTTCGTCTGAAAGTAAACGTCCATTCACCATGTAAAGTCCGCAGGTGTCTCCACTTGCTATTGGTAAGGTTAAAGACTGTCCTGCGGGTATCTTTATTTCGAACATGTAAGCAGGCGACAGACTTTCAACTGGTGATCGACGGCCTTCCAGAGCTCCGCTCAAGATCTTGATAGTAGCTCCGTCCATCTGTAGAACCGGAAATTGTTCTGAAGAATAATGGAAAAAATCTGGTTCGATGAACTTGTCTTTGGCAGGGAGCGAGATCCAGAATTGTAAACCATGAATTGTTTCTGATCCCGAGCGGTTCTCGTTCATCCCTTCGGCATGTATAATTCCTTTTCCTGCTCTCATCCAAGCCATATCTCCAACGTTGATCACTTGGTCATGTCCATAACTGTCCTGATGACGATTGCTTCCGGAAAAGAGATAGGTAATGGTAGCGATTCCGGCATGAGGATGCGGAGGCACTCCTTGTCCACCGGGTAGTTTTTCCATCGGACCAAAGTGATCCAGAAAAACAAACGGATCAATGTGCTCGATGGCACTTGGAATGACCTGTCGCACATTTGGCCCCATACTTCGGCTGGCTTGCGCTGAAAATGAACTGACAATTCGCTTATTCATTGAACTTATTTTTAGTTGTACGTACAACTAATTATATAATTTTTTTTACTCTTCTCTCAACTTATCCAATAATGCATTTAAATGAAATGCCTCTGAAGTTGTTAACCCATTTATAATATTGTTACTACGTTTAAATTCTTCTGCTATTGTTTCTAAAAGTGTGAGTCCATCTTCCGTAATATTAATCTGATATTCCCGCTTATCTTCTACAGATTGAACAACTTGTATCAGATTTTTAACAATCAATTTCTTTAAAATCAACGTCACATTTGAGTTAGGAGCAATCATTCTGGAAAGAATGTCCTTCTGGCACATGCTCTTGGGATGACTTCCTTTCAAGATCCTGAGTACGTTGAACTGCTCGTGAGTCAGATTGTGGGGTTTTAATCTGACTGAAATTTTATTTGCTAACCAATTAGCTGTAAAGAGAATATTCAAATTCGCTTTCAACTGATCTGTTTCAAATTTTGTTTGTTTTATTTCTTCTTCCAGTGACGCCATCAAATTCAAATATTGAACAAAGATAAAATAATAGTTGTAGGTATAAGTAATTATTTCAAATTAGTTTATTAACTAATACTAGATATCATAAAATTAAATTCGCGTTTAAATTGACATATTAATCGAATAAGATTAATAATAATCCCTTTGTTGGAGCTCCCACGTTCAATATTTCCTAATCTTTTCCAAAGAGCAAGCTTTTTGAAACGGGATAGTGCTGATTATTCACTTACCGAACATAAATTCCAAAATAAGCTTCCTTCATTCCATTGAAAAAAATGACCAGTGCATCAGTTTGTTGATTGGAGTATGCCGTTTGAATGCTTACTTTTAGGTCATTCAAAATCAAACAGCACATGGCAGTATTTGACATCGACATGATCCGCAAGGTGTATGCA
>JBKCJG010000102.1:0-5599 GCA_046301895.1 Flavobacteriia bacterium | reverse complement strand
ACAGCTATACTGTAGAGACTGTTTGATTCGATCAGAAGTCAATAAATTCTCTTCCATTGAAATACGTAACTTTTTTCAGATTTTCTGAACGCAAGGTTATCTTGGCCTTGTTGTTTTCTTGGAACTGAACATTGAATTCATCTAGTTTGTTTTTACTGAAAACAGAATAGATTACGCCGGGTTTCGTGGCGAAGAATACGTTTCTATTCGATCGGAATACATCGTATGATTGACTTGGCAGAACTTCCTGCGCAACTGCTATTGTTGGTCTGCATTTAATATTATTCATCGCCAGACATCTATTCAGACCATTCCGAAAGATATAGATTCCGTTGTAATTGTCTGCAACGTTTAATACGAGCGTATTTTTATCATTTATCGAGCGTAATCCGATAATGTAGTTGTCTCTGTAATTGCCTGCATCTTTCCAATAGATATTATCCTTGATACAGAGATATATATTTAACGACAAAAAGCAGAAAGTAAGCGTGTTGCGATACCAATTCAACTTGATTTTTTGAAACAGAATTGCGACAATCACTGCAAAAAAAATCGACGGGAAATACCCATATCGATCCGACTGAATAGAATGCAGAAAAGAGGTTTCAAGATTCAGTACGGGCAGGACACTCAGCACAAAGCAGAAAAATAGAGGCAGTAGTCTTATAACAGGGTTTAATTTATGATCTGGCCGTTTTCTTATTATTCCCTTTAGGATATAAAAGCCACCGATCAAAACAACTGAAATAGAAACAACTATTCGAATCCATTCTTCAAAGTAACGATGGTACAAAAAGAACTTAGATAGATACGAGGCGAAATTGAAAGAGAGTAACTTAACATCAACATTCAAATGAACATCTTGACCATATCCACCGATAATTTCACCTAACGAAATTACTCTCCAAATGAAATACAAGCTTAAAACAACGACACAATAAAGAGTGTATTTGATCAAAAAGCTTCTGCTGTGCATGTTAAGCTTGTGTAAATAGATAATGAATATCAGCGGGGTGGTTAAAGCAATTTCCTTGGCAGATATGGCGAGGAATAAGAAGATGAAATGTATTGTTAAACTCCATCGTCGCTTTTTTGTATGTTGAATCAAGTAATAGGCACTTATCAGTGTAAACAAAACGGAAATTAAGTATGCCTGGGAAGAATACCAGTTCACTGTTTCCGTCTGGTATGGAATTACTGCGAAAATTAAAGCTGCCAGAAAGGATACTTTCTGTTTGTCGACAGGGTTGTTGAAAAAACCACTTTCAGCGATACAAATCCTCAGAATATTTGTGCTTAATGCGAAAAGTAAAATATTTGTCAGGTGATAAAAAAAATAATTTTTACCAAAAAGAAATAACTCTATTACCTGAAACAAATAAGCGACAGGTAAAAAGAATCTATCGTTAAAATTGTTTTTGAATCCCAGAAGGCCCTGCTCTTGATACCTATCCAATCCTATATAATCGTCAGAGAAAAAACCACAGTCATAAGAGGGTGAGTAGAGCACCATTATGAGCACTAAAAAAAACAACAGGTATTTGAAATGTTGACGAAGAATCAATTAAATATAACTTTAACTATTCATAGTTATTAAAGTCATAAAAATATGAACTTTCGCTCATCCGGAAAGAACTTTATTGGATTCGATCTTTCAGCAGAAGGGAATGTCTTGTTTCAGAGTTTTGATCCTGCTGAACAGGAGCTCAATCCCACAGTGTTTTATCAGGCCACTGAAGATGAGGTCGATCGGGCTTGTTCTCTTGCTCAAATAGCCTTTGAAAAGCTGCAACGAATCGATCGTTTTCAACGCGCTGATTTTTTAGCCCGGATCGCGGATGAAATAATGGACCTGGGTGACACCCTTATTCAAATGTTCCGCAAAGAGAGTGGTTTGACCGAATCACGGGCCATTATTGAAAGAACCAGAACTGTTTATCAGTTGCGTTCATTCGCTGAACTTGTGCGTCAAGGTCAATGGGTCGAAGCATCGATCGATACAGGTGATCAGGACCGTCAGCCGCCCAAACCTGACTTGCGTAAAATGCACGTTGGTATTGGTCCTGTTGCAGTATTTGGAGCAAGTAATTTCCCATTAGCCTATTCGACAGCCGGCGGCGATACTGCGGCAGCATTTGCAGCAGGTTGTCCCGTAATTGTCAAAGCACATCCCATGCATGCAGGGACCGGAGCATTGGTGTCCGAAGCAATTATCCGAGCTGCAAAAGTATCGGATATGCCGAATGGTATTTTTTCCAATCTCAATGCGCAGAATTTTGATGTTGGCAGGCAGCTTGTTTTGCATCCCGCGATCAAAGCGGTTGGATTTACAGGGAGTGTTCATGGTGGACGAGCGCTATTTGATCTCGCAGCATCGCGTCCCGAACCTATTCCTGTTTTTGCAGAGATGGGCAGTACGAACCCAATAGTGGTCCTTCCATCGGCATTGGAAGCAGGGCTTGAAAAATGGACGACTGCCATTGCTGATTCCATCATTTCAGGGACGGGTCAGTATTGTACAAGTCCAGGAATGATCTTTTTACAAAAATCTTTTGAATCGAACCAATTTGTTGATCGATTAGCTGAAAAATTAATGGTCCATCATGCCGGAATCATGTTGCATCCTGATATTCAAAACCGATTTGAAACCGAGAAGAAGACGATGCTTGAATTTTCGGATCGATTTTATGAGAAAGAAAAGGCGCAAGGGGTTGTAGGAAGACAAGCGTTAATGGTATTGTCGGCGAATGGTTTTATAGAGAATGAAGCACTTCATCACGAAGTATTCGGTCCTTTTGCCATGGTGATATTGTGTCAAGATAGATCTGGGCTTCAAGCGGCTATTTCTGTTTTAAAAGGGCAATTGACAGGAACGATCCTTGGTTCTGAAGATGAGATAAAAAGAAATATGGAATTGGTGGAGATATTGAAGCAAAGGGTAGGCCGAATTATTTTCAACGGAGTCCCGACTGGAGTAGAAGTCTGTCCTTCTATGAATCATGGCGGCCCCTATCCTGCATCTACCGATAGCCGATATTCAGCAGTTGGAACAGACTCTGTAAGGCGTTTTGTCCGTCCTGTTGTGTTCCAGAACTGCCCACAAGAAATTCTCCCAGTAGAGTTGCGTAATAAAAACCACTTAGGAATAATACGGCGTATTAACGGCACACATTCATCAGAAGATGTTAATTAAAAAACGCTAAAATCCTTTTTTAAACTAGCATGACTACAAATCTATTTTTACATTTGTTGCAACTAATTATAATAATCGGATATGTCTGAAATCAATGAAGCAGGAAAGAAAAGCAATGGTGTCTTTATAGGGATCATTCTCCTTTTATTGTTGGGTCTTGCTGTAATGGCAGTTCTCTGGTCAAAGAAGAACAGTCAGTTGAATGATTGCATGAACGAGAATACTACCTTGAAATCAGACATGGATGGAATGAACCAAATGATGTCTGGTTATGTGGGAAATATGTCAAACGACCTGAAAACGGATTTTAAGAACATGTTGAAGACTTATGACGCTCTCTTGGAGAAAGATCAGAGTAAAGCAGACAGCATTATGATCCAGAAAGAGAAGATAGAAAAGCTCATGGGAGAACTTGAGGATGCTCAGCGAAGCGGTCGCCTCACTGCAAATCAGTTGTTCCAGCTCCGTAAGGAAAATGAAACTTTACGAAGTATTATGAAGGGTTATGTGAAACAGATCGATTCATTGAACACCTTGAACCTAAAATTAACTTCAGACCTTGATGAGACCTCCAATAAACTGACCACTACAACCCAGGAAAGGGATGCATACAAACAAGACGCTGAACAAAAGGCAGAACAGGTCAAGAAAGGATCGAGGCTTCAGGCCTACAGCTTTACTTCCGGAGGATTGAAAATGAAGTTGAATAATACAACAGAAGAAACAAATCGAGCCAAGAATGTTGTTCAGGTCAAGTCTACATTTACAATCTCTGAGAACCCGATCACACCTGCCGGGAAGAAATCGGTTTATATGCAGGTCATCAATCCGGATGGAAAAACAATGCAAGCGCGATCCAGTAATACTATTCAGACCGAACTTGGTACCATTGCGTATTCTGATAAAAAAGACATTGATTATCAGAATCAGCGCATTGATGTTTCGATCTACTACGATCTAAAAGGCGAAGAGGCGATCAAAGGGAATTACAAGATCAAAATTTACTGTGATGGTAATCTGATCGGAACCGATAGTTTTACACTCAAATAATATAAATTGGGCTTCGACCCACACACTTAGGTAAATGGTAAATATTTTTATTGCGAATCTTGATTGGGAGATCACCTCAGAAGATTTAAAGACAACCTTTTCTGCTTTTGGTACTGTTACCTACGCGCATGTAGTTTTCGACAAAGAAACAAAGCGTTCGAAAGGATACGGTTACATCGAAATGGATAACACGGATCATGCCATCAATGCAATAGAGGCATTGAATGGGATGGAGATCAACGGGAGAAAGCTCGATGTTAAGATCGCTTCACCAAAAGGGAACAGGCCGCCAAAAAAGGAAGCAACACCAAAGAAGCCTTCCGGATTCAAGAAGCCTTTCAATAGAGAGAACCGAAACGATGCTCATCAAGGTCATGGTCGTTCAGGTGGTAACAAGACCGGCGGTTCTTTCCGTGGAGGCAATCAGGGCGGTGGTTCATTCAACAGACCGAACAAAGACCAATAATAGCATTATGGCAGAAGCAGTAGATCAGGGACACGTAAATTATACGATTGATGAAAAAGGCATCGGGACGATCGAATTCGGTCATCCGATGAGTAATTCACTTCCGGGTAAGATTTTACAAAAACTGGCAGAGACGATTACGGAGCTTGGACAAAATAATGAGGTAAAGGTCATCGTCATCCGCTCAGCAGGAGAAAAAGCATTCTGTGCAGGAGCAAGTTTTGATGAGTTGATCTCGATCAATGACCTTGAAACAGGAAAAGCCTTCTTTTCCGGATTTGCAAAAGTGATCAATGCGTGCCGCAAAGCACCCAAGTTCATTATTGGCCGCGTCCAGGGCAAGGCTGTTGGTGGCGGAGTAGGAGTGGCATCTGCAATGGACTACTGTTTAGCGACGAAGTATGCGGATGTAAAATTGTCCGAGCTTGCAGTTGGGATTGGACCATTTGTGGTTGGGCCGGCTGTTGAGCGCAAGATTGGTGTTTCTGCCATGAGTGAGTTGGCAATCAATGCGACAGAATGGCGTCATGCAGACTGGGCGAAGCGAAAAGGGTTATTTACGGATGTTTTTGAAACGGAAGCCGAAATGGATGCAGAGATAAAGCGCTTGTCTGAAAAGCTGGCAACTTCCAATCCGGAAGCAATGGCAATGTTGAAGAAGGCGTTCTGGCAAGGAACGGAACATTGGGATGATCTGTTGGCTGAACGAGCAGGTATGAGTGGGAAACTTGTGCTAAGTGATTTCACGGTGAATGCGATCAATGCATTCAAGAAAAAATAGAGGTTATTTTTCCGAAAACGAATTCTTTTTAATGCCGAGGTTAAGCGAAGTCGACACCGCCATTTCTTTTTTTAAAAATTCGTTTGTTAATAAAAATAGAAATCATATC
>JBKCJG010000101.1:0-37533 GCA_046301895.1 Flavobacteriia bacterium | reverse complement strand
CCATCCTTCAAAAAGAGAGGATAAATCAAGTGCTCTGAGCCAATTTTAGTTTCTTCCACCATGGCTCTTATGGCAGGTGATTTACGATTTCTTCTTGGACGGATATACATACAGTAATGAGTTTTTCATTTTTACAAATGTAGCGAACGCATTTCAAACCAACGTATCATAGCTTTTAAGTTCATTTTTTTCACCAAGAGAAAATCATTAATTTGTTACTTTTGTACTGAAATTAGCACTATTTATGAAAATTACGTTTTTGACTTTTGGCGTCATTTTTATCAGCTTGATTTCTGTGAGCTCTTGCAACAGCTCCGGAGAAAGCGAAAAAGAGACCATAGACAAAGAAATCATCGATACCGATGCATCATTGAACACAAACTTTGACGGAAAAATCTTTAGTATACCATCTCCTGTTCAAACAGCTTTATTGATCAAAGGCAGTGATATCCCGTTCAATCAGACGCTATTGAATCCGATTAGTAATGTTTCCAATTACTCTACTGAGTTCAAGCGAGCATTGAATCTAGGTATCTACGGTACTGACCTCGGTTATACTTCGTTATATGAACAAAAGAGTCTTTCTATGAAGTATCTTTCTGCCATTGAAAAACTTACATCAGAACTTGGCTTGGAAGGAGCATTTGACAGAAAATTTATGTCACGTTTTGAAAAAAATGCAGACAAACAAGATTCTATGATGGTAATAGTGGCAGATGCTTTTAGAAAGGCTGATAACTTCCTGAAAAATTCCAACAGGAAAACAACATCATCGCTTATACTGACAGGTGGATGGATCGAGTCGCTTTATTTTGCGTGCGAGCTTAACAGAGAAAAAAGAAATGAAAAGATAGTCGAGCGTATTGGAGAGCAGCAGCAAACGTTAAACACCATTATCGACATACTAACAGAATACAATAAGTCGGGCGGAAATGATGGGCTGATTGGTGATCTCAAAGACTTGAAATTCTATTTCGACAAGGTTACAATAAACTATGAATACGTTAAGCCAAAGACTGATGAAAAAAATAAGATAACGGTCTTACAGCATAAAATGACTGTTAAAATTAATACCGATATCATGAACCAGATCACATTGAAGGTGAATGAGATACGCGGAAGCATAATTCAATAAAATATGAAAAATTCCATCATACTATTATTTTCGATTGCAGCGCTATGTACAGACAGCTATGCTCAGGATTGTGAAAAGATCGTTAAAGCATGTGAATCCTTCTTAACGGGAAAACAAGGAAAAGAAAAGTTTGTATCCGATGGGCAGGTGTATACAGCGTTCCTTGATCGAGAAAAAGCTGAATTTAAGACCACTTTTTTCGGCGGCTCCACATACAGAGTGGCAGCAAGTGCAGGCACTGATGATTCCTATGTAATCTTCACTGTAAGAGACATGCAGGGAAATGTCTTATTCTCAAATAAAAACTACAAAAATTCACCCTATTGGGATTTTAAAGTTCAAAAAACTATACCGGTTATCATTGAAACAGAACTTGATCTGGATAAAAAAGTAACCGGATGTGCAGTAATGCTCATTGGCTTCAAACAGTAGGCCACAACACTCAGAGATGAGCGAACGTATACTCCGTGCCTTAATGCAACTTTTTGCGATCATCGCTCAGGTAGATGATCAATCTGATAGTGGCATTGAATCGGCAACTATCAGGAGTTCAAAAGGTAAGCGCATTATCACCTCTTTTCTGCAGGCTGAATTGAGCTCTGTGATGGTACAGAAATATTTGGATCTTTTTGATGATTACCTGAATAATTTACATTCAAAATCATCCAGAAAGGATAAAGAAAGAAAGCGAACTTCTCTGAACTCAGTAAAAATTCTTCGTATTTGTGTTCAAATAAATGAGGAATTGACGCAGAAACAAAAGATCATTGTTCTCATCCGAATAATAGAATTTATTCAGTCTAACGAAAATGTTACTGAGCAAGAGGTTGAATTTGTTAATACCGTAGCGGAGGCATTTAATATTTCCAAACTGGAATATGACTTGATCACTGATTTTGTATTAAGTTCAAATGTGCATAGAATCGACTCGCCGGACATCCTTTATGTTTATGCACACAAAAAGATTGACGACAGAAAGCAGCTGCTCTTAGAAGGGCTCGATGACGAAATCCGAATGCTTAAGGTTAAAAGTATCAACACACTCTTTTTCCGTTATTTCGGGAAGGATGAACTTAGCATTAACGGGCAGTTCGTTTTCAATGATAGAACGCATATCTTTACACAAGGCTCAACATTGCGCACGCAAAAAAGCAAGCACCTCTATTACAGTGACGTAATCAGTCAGTTCTTTAATCTTCAGGATAAACAGCGATTAACTTTCAAGGCAGACAGTATTGCGTTTGATTTCAAAGGAGGCAAAAAAGGATTGTTTCCATTTACGTTTACCGAAGAGTCCGGAAAGCTTGTTGGTATTATGGGGGGATCAGGCACAGGAAAATCTACCCTACTCAACATCCTGAACGGAAACTATCGACCAACATCAGGATCGGTAACTATTAATGGGGTTGATGTCCACAGAGAAAAGGTTAAACTCGAAGGCATTATCGGTTTCGTTAGCCAGGATGATCTCTTAATAGAGGAACTTTCTGTTTTTCAGAACCTCTATTTTAATGCCAAGCTTTGTTTTGCTGATCTCTCGGATATGGAGCTCAAACGAAGAGTTATAGAGTTACTCCAATCAATTGGACTCTATGAAGTAAGGGACCTGGTAGTTGGTACCCCTCTGGAAAAGTCAATTTCCGGCGGACAGCGAAAGCGATTGAATATAGCACTGGAACTCATTCGTGAGCCAGAAGTACTTTTCGTTGACGAACCTACATCAGGATTATCTTCAAGAGACTCCGAGAACATCATGGATCTTATGAAGGAATTGACCTTCAAAGGAAAACTGATCTTTGTGGTTATCCATCAGCCATCTTCTGATATCTTTAAAATGTTCGACAGGTTATTTTTGATGGATCAGGGGGGCTACCCGATATTTGATGGTAATCCGATTGATTCGATCGTCTATTTCAAACATCATATTCATCATGGAGATGCAGATGAAAGGGAATGTTCTCTCTGTGGAAATGTGAATCCTGAACAACTTTTCAATATCATCGACACGAAAATTGTTGATGAATACGGAAACCTTACCGATTATCGAAAAACATCTCCAGGTGAATGGTATCAAATGTATCAGGAATATCAGCTAAATAATTTGATTCAAGATCGAAAAGACGAACCAAGAGCCCAATCTAAAATACCATCAAAAACCAAACAGTTCAGTGTTTATTTTAAACGTGACTTTCTGAGTAAAATGTCGAATGTTCAATACATGCTCATTACATTTCTAGAGGCACCAGCACTGGCTTTGATCCTTTCGTTTTTTGTTAAATTCTTCGGAGCCGGTGAGGATGGTTCGAACATCTATTCATTTTATCGAAATGAAAATATACCGCAATACTTATTCATTTCCATTGTCGTATCATTGTTTTTGGGATTAACCGTTGCCGCTGAAGAAATACATAAAGACAAAAGGATACTTGCCCGTGAGTCTTTTCTGAACCTTTCCAGAGGGAGCTATTTGACTTCTAAGATATACCTGTTGTTCATCATATCAGCGATTCAATCATTGCTGTTTGTTCTGGTTGGGAATTTGGTTCTTGAGATAAAGAATATGTGGTTCGAATACTGGCTCATACTTTTCTCTACCTCATGCGCAGCAAATATATTGGGGCTTAATATATCAAGCGGTTTTAATTCTGCAAAAGTGATCTATATCGTCGTTCCAATTCTAATTATTCCACAATTACTTTTTAGCGGTGTCATAGTTAAGTTTGATAAACTTCATCCTATATTTTCAAAGTCAACAGAAGTTCCGTGGATTGGTAATCTGATGATCTCCCGCTGGTCATATGAAGCGATGGCGGTTACACAGTCTGCGGAGAATGCACTTGAGAAGGACTATTTTGAAATGAATTGCAAGAAGTACGATGCCTCCTGGAAAAAGGACTATTGGATACCTGAGATGCAACAAAATTTTCAAAAAGCAAATTCAACACAAGGTACAATTGACAACAAACTTAGTGCAAGGAATTTGCTAATGAATGAAATCTCAAAAGAGGAAAAAAAATGGGCGAATTTAACATGCAAAAATTGCGTTAAAAAGCTTCTTTCCCTTCAAGAAAATAGTGATCAGATTTCAACCGTAGAAATAGATAATTTCATACAACTACTTAAAATTCAATATACTAAAACCTCTAACGAACAATCGGAAATAATTGACCTGAAAAAGAACTTGTCAGGTGAAAAAAGCTACAATTTACGTAGGGACTTGTATGTTAATGAAGCTCTGAATGATATTGTGACGAACCGTCTAGAAACAAATAAGATCATCACTTATGAAGAAGAACTATTCAGAAAGGATAATCCAGTTTATCATTCTGCAAAGAATTCTTTTTTCTTCAATGCACATTTTTACGCGCCTGAGAAAAACTTTTTCGGGATAATTCTTTCAACTTTTTGGTCAAACACGATCATCCTTTGGTGCTTTTCAATCTTCTTTTTTATTTCATTGTATTTCGACTGGTTAAGAAAATCTCTTGATTTTCTCGAATACTGGAAAAATCGATTCAAAAAGAAAGCCGCTCAATAGTGAACGGCTCTACTTTAGAATGAAATATCCTTAAGCCATTACCATACCGCCGCAAACATTGATCGTCTGTCCGGTAATGTATGCAGACATATCTGAACCAAGGAAGACAGTCAAATTAGCAACATCAGCTGGCGTACCTCCTCTTTTTAATGGAATTGAATTCCTCCACTGTTCAACCACTTTTTGATCCAAAACCTCTGTCATCTCCGTTTCAATGAATCCAGGGGCAATAGCATTACAGCGTATATTTCTGGATCCCAACTCCTGAGCAACAGATTTCGTAAACCCAAGCAATCCAGCCTTTGAAGCCGAATAGTTAGACTGACCTGCGTTTCCGGTAACCCCAACAACTGAAGACATATTGATGATCGAACCGCTTCTGGCTTTAAGCATTGGGCGTTGAACCGCTTTGGTTAAATTGAACGCCGATTTCAAATTAGTATTGATTACTTCGTCCCACTGCTCCTCAGTCATACGCATTAGCAAAGTGTCGCGCGTGATTCCCGCATTGTTTACGAGAACATCGATGGTTCCAAACTCAGCGACAACATCATCTACCAGCTTATGGGCTTCATCATATTTTGAAGCATCGCTTTTGAACCCTTTTGCGACACCACCATTTTTGGTCAGCTCAGCCTCTAAAGCTCTTGCCTTTTCATCAGATGACAAGTAAGTGAAGGCAACCTTGGCACCTTGTTTAACGCATTCCTCGGCGATCGACTTTCCGATTCCTCTTGATGCTCCTGTAATGAGCACAACTTTATTTTCCAACAATTTCATTCCGACTATTTTAAATCAAATATAGATAATGAAGCCTTAATCTCTCAGCTCACTAATAAAAGATTTAAAAAGGTTTTGTTGATATTTCAATTGACTCGTCTCAAAAAAACCATGTATTAAATTGTGGCTTCCTGAAAATTCTGCTATATTTGAATAGGTTTAGTTGTAAAAGGTAGGTTAGGTTAGGTTTGAAAGGAGTAAAACGCCTGTTTTGCTCCTTTCGACGTTTAAAAGGAGATAGTTTGTTGAGACACTTACTTATTGTCAATTAAAGAAGTCCCATGTCAAACCCAATCTGAATGATGTTGACGGAATCGGGAAACGATTCATTAGTTCTAAATTAGGATCATTCCAGAAGTAACCAAGATTCTCAATCCTCACATAAAACTTGAATTCCTCGATCTGAAATCCACCGAAAAGGTGTGCATTTGTCCATCCGTTGTTAAAATTACCGGGACCATCTAGTCTGAACGTGGAGTTGATCGCATTCATTCCAATCAACGAAAATGAAGAATATGCGCACAGATCTAATCCTCCATATGCTATCATTTTTTTGGCTTTGAACAATCCGCCTTTTACCAGTATTCTTGTTCTGAATTGATGGACAGGAATAATCCCCAGATTCTTTTCATTCAAGGTCAATTTGTATTCAGGATGAAAGGACCATCTCCGCACTTTTAGATCCGCACTAAACTCAATACTTTGAAACACCACATTATCCAGAGTATCATTTCGCCATATCGAATCCACGAACCAATAGTTATTGTTTGCGCCTGCGCATTCATATTCTAACTGAATGCATTGTGCGCCAAAATCATACTCACTCCCAACCTTAAGATCTATAAGCTGTTGCTTTTCAATATTTTCTGCAGAAAAATAATTATTCCCGGTACTGAAACGCTGGTAATATTCAGGCAGTAAATGTTGGTAAAGTAATTGACCGAAAATATCGAAGCGAGGAAGGTGATATTTTAAATGAAGATCATTGTAGAACTCCTTTTGTGCACCTAAGACATTCCAGGACATGTCTTCTGTAAGACTGATTTTTTCGCTGTTAACGTAATAGTTTCCAACAAGATCAACTTCTAATGTATCAGCATAAAAGCCTAGATTCTGAAAGTTCCAAAACTGCACATCCGCACCACAACTCAGAAACTGATAACCTTTCTTAAGAAAAAAGCCGGCACCATTTCCGACTTGCGACCATTGATGCTGATCAAACGTATTCGAACTATCATAGTTAATGACGGGATATAAACTTGCCAGGTTTCCGTTTTCAAGGTATTTGTAATTTTTTATTTTAAGATCGTGAGAAGTATAAACACCAAAAGCTTTATTTGTGTCCTTGTAAAAATCAAAATAATTGATGAGTTCAATTCGTGAACGTTGGGTATTAACTTCCGCAACTTGCTTGTTCACAGGGATAAAGATTAGAGGAAATTCATCTGCCACAGAGTCAAGCGCTACCCCACCGCTGTGCGATACTAAAGATTTTTCAAAAGAAGATTTTAAATCAAATGAATACACTTCACCATTTCTAAAAAGCTTTAACTGTAATTCATTGTGGTCAAACCTGCTGTTTCGTAGAAAACCATTCGATCGGTTTTTCAGGAAGTCAATATTTAACATAACGTTACCACGGTAACCTTGTTCATACTGCGCCATGACCAATTGTGTTCCTTGAGCACCAAAAGCATATGCAAAACCGACATGAGGAATACCTGAATATCTGTAACCCGACCAAGCATTGTACGAAAAGAATCGTTGACCATTGGGATTTGTTCGAAGCCAGTTTGTTTTAAGGATATTGTCACTATATCCGGCACCTGCTCCTCCGGGAATTGTAGAGGACTGAAATTTAAACATAAGATCAATAGAGTCAAGCTTTCCTCCAATCCTGCGATCAACTTTTACAGTGTCAGAATAAATAAAGGGATGCGCTAACTGTCCGATTGTCATGGAACAGAAACTAAAGAAAAGGCTAAACAACCAAAAGCGCATTATCAACTATAAAACTAAAGATAAAAAAAAAGGGGCATGAGCCCCTAAAAATATTCAAATAGAATGAATTACAATTTGTTAATTCTCAACTGAAGACCTGACTTCAAGTTCGCTGCTTTGTTTTTGTGGATAATATTTCTTTTAGCAAGTTTATCCAACATTGCAACAACACTTGGAAACAACCCTTCAGCTTCTTTTTTAGTTGTCAACGAACGTAATTTACGAACAGCATTACGCGTTGTTTTGTGCTGATACTTATTACGAAGTCTCTTTGTATCGTTCGTTCTAATTCTTTTCTGAGCTGACTTGTGATTCGCCATTTTTTTGTTTTGTTTTATAAAGTTTTACAATGCAGCCCATAGGAGAATCGAACTCCTGTTTCCAGGATGAAAACCTGGCGTCCTAACCACTAGACGAATGGGCCAAAATTTATTTTGGCAGCCCATAGGAGAATCGAACTCCTGTTTCCAGGATGAAAACCTGGCGTCCTAACCACTAGACGAATGGGCCGTATTTCAAAATCCCTTATTTATTTGGGAGTGCAAATATAAAGTGAAAATCTTTAATCACAAAGACTGCCTGCTTTTTTTTAAAAAAATTCATTATCCTCCCCCTTCATTTTGAATCCTAATCGTTTGCCGGTTTGCATTTGAAGATTGTTACTAATCAACTGGGCCTCACCGACTGTCATTTCAGCAATAAATTCATAAGGTGGTACTAAAAGATCGAATTGGATAGCAAAAACAAAAGAAAGCTGAACAATTAGTTTTATAGCCTCTTCTGTCAACAACATATTTTCGACATCTCTAAACATATATCCGAGTTGACCCTTCCCTTCTATCATGAAGTGGCGATCCTTGTTTACGAATATTCTTCCTATCAAGTATCCATGATCATGGGTTCTGTTCTGCAAAAATGACTGCGCCAGGAAATTGTAGATATAGATTACACCGAAGAACCCGCGGTCGTCATCCTCTTTGAAATATTGTGTTCCCCAAAGAGGATTGTCGTCCGGCATCCTAAAGACATTATTGTGCTGATGAAAAATAAGCACATCACTCCCCACATAAACATGCTTTTCGAAATCACCAATGTCCTTGCAAAACAAACGTATTCGGGGATCTTCAACGTGAATCTTTAAAGACTCTATCTCATCTTTTATCAATCCCTTAAACTGTTTGAACACCTCCGAAACATCATGCGCTATATTTTGTTTCAACGCAGCCTTATTAAGGAGAAGATCTAATATTGCCTGTCTGTTCTCTTCTATTTTTTTCTTTGCCATTTCAATATGCCTTTGCAAATACTACTCGTTGTTTCGAGGGATTGCCTGTTACCATGCACTTCCCTTCTTCTTCTGGCTGATCCAAGATGATACAGCGTATCGTTGCCTGGGTATCCTCCTTGATCTTGGCTTCAGTTTCCTTCGTACCGTCCCAATGTGCAAGGAAAAATCCGCCCTTATCGATTTGAGACTTGAAATCCTCGTATGATTCTACTGACTGCATATTCTCAGAACGGAACTTCTTCGCTTTATCCAACAGATTCATTTGGATCTCTGAAAGTAATTTCTGAATAAACAACTCGATCCCCTCGAAGTCGATAACATCCTTTGTTTTTGTATCACGTCGTGCTAACTCCACCTTTCCATTCTCAAGATCTCTCGGTCCCATTGCTAAACGAACCGGGATACCTTTAGATTCATATTCCGCAAACTTCCAGCCAGGACGTTTATTTTCATCATTGTCATATTTGAATGAGATACCAAGGGCTTTTAACTTTTTACCCAATTCTTCAAATTTTGCATTGATAGCCAAAAGTTCTTCGTCTGATCTGTGTATAGGAACGGCAACAACCTGAATTGGTGCCAAGGCCGGAGGCAATACCAACCCTTCATCATCTGAATGCGTCATGATCAAAGCCCCCATCAATCGGGTAGAAACTCCCCAAGATGTTGCCCAAACATATTCTAATTTACCTTCCTTATCGGCATATTTCACTTCGAATGCTTTTGCAAAATTCTGACCCAAGAAATGTGAAGTTCCGGCCTGAAGAGCCTTCCCATCCTGCATCATTGCTTCAATGCACAAGGTGTCATCCGCACCTGCAAATCGTTCACTTTCTGTCTTTCTGCCTTTGATCACAGGCATGGCCATGTAATTCTCTGCAAAGTCTGCATATACATCAAGCATCAATTCGGCTTCCTTGATTGCCTCTTCTTTCGTAGCATGGGCCGTATGACCTTCTTGCCAAAGAAATTCAGCAGTTCTCAAGAACAACCGTGTGCGCATTTCCCAACGCACAACATTGGCCCATTGATTTATGAGAATCGGCAAATCACGGTAGGATTGGATCCAGTTCTTGTAAGAATTCCAAATGATGGTTTCAGATGTTGGTCGAACGATCAATTCCTCTTCCAGTTTAGCTGTTGGATCAACAACTACACCACTTCCGTCCTCGGCATTCTTCAGTCTGTAATGGGTTACAACAGCACACTCTTTAGCAAAACCATCTACATGACTTGCTTCTTTACTCAGATATGACTTTGGAATGAACAACGGAAAATAAGCATTGGAATGTCCTGTCTCTTTGAATTTGGCATCAAGAATATCCCTCATCTTTTCCCAGATAGCATATCCGTATGGCTTGATAACCATGCAACCCCTTACATCTGAATGCTCAGCAAGATCTGCCCTGTAAACCAATTCATTGTACCACTTTGAATAATCTTCCGCTCTTGTTGTGTGTTTCTGCGCCATATTAAGTCTAGTATTTCATCTCTTTATTCGATTGTACAAAGTTAGAAATTTAAGCGAACCCGCAGTTATATCAATGCATGATCACCATGCTATTTGTGCCTGGACAATAATAACCTCGTGCGATCCAATACGAAAAGGTTTAAACTGTTTTTTCTGATAGCAACTCCTCCTTAACGGCTTCCGAAAAAGAGATCTTAAATATCTTACTGGTTACCCACGCTGTAATATTGAAATATTCCAACACAACACGCTCATTATGATCCTTGAGCAGCACATCTAGTTCATCTTTCATTTTTTCAAGAATGATAACACGGTCCGTTGAAGAAATTGTTTTTGAAAGTTTTTTAATGTGTTTAATACAAACATTCTCTACTTCAAAATCACGTTCCTGCTTACTTAAATAGCGGTTTGTCGATTTAATAATATATTCGAGGAAATCATAATTTTCTAATTCGTAATGTAAGACAAGATTGAATAGTCTTGCAAAACTATAGATATCCTGTCTTAAATTCTGTTCATTATCATTCAACACAATATTAATATAGGACAACGCTTTTTTAAAATCACCAATCCCAAAAAAGCTGTAGGCCTTGTTGTAGGTTAAGAGGATCTCTTGCTCCTTGCTAACCTTGTCCCCAAGTTCTTCCTGCTGCTTTTCTATCTCAGCAATCAAACTGACACTGCTCTTGAAATCTCCCTTTGTATGTAAGAGCATTAACTCTAAGTTATAGGTACTTGTGAACAAGCGAACCATTATATCCATTGAATTGAATCCTTTTTTACCCTCGAGGGCGCGCATGTCATGAATCAAACTACTTGCCTTTTCAAAATCTTTACTTTCTATGTAGCAGCGTAACAGATGGGATAAGGTCATTACATAACGCTGTCCGGAATCAGCTTTTATATCAGGGTTTTTGTCCAGGATCTCTCTCGTCCGGTTGAAGAACTGATAGCTGTCTTCGTAATTCCTGTTCGTCGCAGCACAGAGCCCTTTGATATAATAACACATCGATGAAGCCCTGGTTGAAAGAGCAGTATTCTTTCCCTTGATCAAATGATAATCTGCAATTCCTTCAACAACATTTCGTTCTGCCAGAGTCCTTGTGAAGCCTCCGCTTCTGAAAACAAGATTGATCTTGGAATAGATAACCTGATACTCCGCCAGGTTCCTTAATTTGGATATTACCATTTCTTCCTCACTTACAAGTTCATCCAGATTGGTTGAGAACTCCCCTGATTCATAGGCTTCCTCAAGCAACTTTTTTTCCCATGATAACAATTCGAACCAATAATAGAACTTTTCATGTTCTCTTGCTAATTGCTTGGCTCTGGATACAAACTTTTCACATTCTTTATACAATGCTTTGTTGTATAAGATTTCTACATTTTTTATCTCCTGCTTCAGCATACTGCTGATGGACTGCTCACTGTAATATGACCTCAAGCTTTTAAGAACAAGTTTATAGAGATGATTCTTTTCTGATGGCAGATGCTTAATAAACGTTTCATTCTTGAATGCCTTCTTGAGTTCATCTTCATCATACCGGGACTGAGCCTCAATGAAATCAAAGATCTTCAGGTAGTTCTTATCACCTGCCTGAAGCGAGGAAGAAAGTTTAAAGAATCGCTTTTCGGATTTTGTTAGCGATTTTATAAGTTTGAAAAGTTCTGTTGATGGCTTCATAGGATTACAAGTTGAGAAATGCTAATTTAGGAATTAAGATTCAAATAAAAAATCAAATGCCTAAATGGGATTTTTGAGAGGCTAAATCGATTTAATAGAATCTAAATACTACATTTCTATTGCAATCCCAATTAACAATGTTTGATTTAGAAATACAAGAAAAGCTTCGGTTCCCCGAAGCTTTCCAAACAAACAACAACAAACTAAAAAACCTCACATAACCTGTTGATGGACAGGCCGGAATTAACCATTTCAGCGGAGGGTAACTTTTTCTCCCTTTGGAAGCACTTTATCGCCGGAAGAAATATTGTTGAGTTTTATCAATGACTCTAATTTGATTGCTTCAACCTGTGACAGCTCTCTGAGACTCATCTCTTTCGTCAGTTTAACTGAACCGATATTTCTGGATTTATTGCGTTTAGGCTGTATATAAACAATATCACCTTCTACCAGCACATCTTTTCGCTGACCGAAATCATTGTATTTGTACAATTGCCAAAGCCCCAATCCAAACTCTTTTGAAATGCGATAGAACGTATCACCTTTCCGGACAACTACATACTTTACCCTATTTACGTGTGTCATTACCGAATGCTTGAGATCAACAGTGTTTCCTGCGGATACTGTAAGGTCTGGCGCCTTTTCGTTATTGGGAGAACCCAAAACATCAAGTTCATACAACTTGAGCTCTTCAATGATCCCAGTGAGAAGTTCAGGATATTTCGGATTTGTAGCATATCCGGCCTCTTTCAATCCTTTTGCCCATCCTTTGTAATCAGTCATTTCCAAGACAAAAAGATTACTATACCGCTGTTTTTTCTTTAAAAATTCGCTGTGGTCAACATATGATTCATCAACACTATTGTATACCCGAAAACACTCCCCTTTCTGATCATCATCAAAGTAGATTGTCTGCCCTTCCCAATCATGACATTTGATTCCAAAATGGTTATTACCTTTTCTCGCTAATTCAGAATTTCCATTTGCTGATTCAAGGATCGCCTGAGCCATCGTGATACTTGCAGGAATCTTATATTGCACCATCTGCTGAACAGCAGTGGCTCGCCAAGTCTCAACATATTCCTTCTTCGAGATCTGCCTTTCTGCATTCCCTGCAAATACGAAACTGCTAACAATAATACCTATACCAACGGACAAGTTCTTCATGGTGTATTTCTTTGTCAAAAGGAATACGGGGTTTATTCACATAGGTTACAAAATTTGTTAATAAGTCATTTTTTCATGTTCATAACCACGGAATTCTTTATTCAACGGACATTTAGTCACTCTAGACTGTTCAGTTCGGACATTTTTTCATGATTTTACTGCACGAATCTATGTGGCTTTTAATTTGACGATCTCAATTGTTCAAAAACCTTTACAATGGACTTCAATAAGTTTACAACTAAGTCGCAAGAAGTGCTTCAACAAGCACAAAATCTAGCTGAAGAAAACAGGAATCAGACAATTGAAACCGGCCACCTTCTGAAATCTATCTTTTTAACAGATCAGGAAGTAACCCCTTACCTGTTGGGAAAACTAAATGTTAACCGGAATATTCTTGAATCGGCCTTGGACCGTATCCTGCAAACCTATCCAAAAGTAGAAGGTGGTCAAACCTACCTTTCACAACAAACAAACAGAGTTTTGCAGTATGCCCTCAAGGAACTGAAAAATTTCGGAGACGAATACGTCTCAGTGGAAATGATGCTGTATTCTTTATTAGATGCTACAGATTCAGTCGGTACACTTTTAAAGGATAACAAGATCACAAAACCAAATTTAAAACAAGCCATTATGGACCTTAGAAAAGGCGAGAAAGTTACCTCAAGTAGTCAGGAAGGAACCTACCAATCATTGGAGAAATATGCAAAGAACCTTAACGAACTGGCAAAAGCAGGCAAACTTGACCCGGTTATCGGACGCGACGATGAAATAAGAAGAGTGCTACAGATCCTAACCCGCAGAACCAAGAACAACCCAATCCTAATTGGTGAACCGGGCGTTGGTAAAACTGCTATTGCAGAAGGTCTGGCTCATCGGATAAACGATGGGGATGTGCCGGAGAACTTAAAGTCAAAGATTGTTTATTCTCTTGACATGGGCGCCCTGGTAGCAGGCGCTAAATACAAAGGTGAATTTGAGGAACGATTGAAATCAGTTGTGAAAGAAGTAATTGCCGCTGAGGGAGAGATCATCTTGTTCATCGACGAAATCCACACCCTGGTAGGTGCCGGAGGTGGCGGAGAAGGCGCTATGGATGCAGCTAATATTTTAAAACCAGCATTAGCAAGAGGGGAACTTAGGGCAGTGGGTGCCACAACACTGAATGAATACCAGAAGTATTTTGAAAAGGACAAGGCTCTCGTTCGACGTTTCCAAACCGTTCTTGTAGATGAACCAAGCACGGAAGATGCGATATCGATACTGAGGGGCATTAAAGAAAAATACGAAAATCATCACAAAGTACTTATTAAGGATGCAGCAATCATTTCTGCTGTCGAACTTTCACAACGTTACATTACCGATCGTCAACTCCCGGACAAAGCGATTGACCTTATTGACGAGGCAGCTTCCAAAGTGCGCATGGAGATCAACTCCAAACCTGAAGAATTGGATGAACTGGAGAGAAAAATCATGCAGTTTTAAATTTAAAAAGAAGCACTAAAACGAGAGAACGATACGAAAAAGATTCAACAAATAGAAAAAGAATTAGCGAATCTGACGGAACAAAGGGAGTCCTTCAAGGCAAAATGGCAAGCAGAAAGAGATGTTGTCGACAGCATACAAAAAACAAAGGAAGCGATCGAAAACTTCAAGTTTGAAGCGGACCAGGCTGAACGTTCAGGAGACTACGGGAAAGTAGCAGAGATAAGATATGGACGCATCAAAGAGTCTGAGGAAAACCTGGAAAAATTGAAGATGGTTCTGATTGATATGCAATCACGCTCAAAGATGATCAAGGAAGAAGTTGATGTCGAGGAGATTGCCGAAGTGGTTTCTAAATGGACAGGCATCCCTGTCAATAAAATGATTGAAAGCGAAATATCCAAATTATTAAGGCTTGAAGACGAACTTGGAAAACGAGTTGTTGGACAGGAAGAGGCAATAGTCGCTATTTCAGATGCCGTAAGGAGATCAAGAGCAGGATTGCAAGACGCACGAAGACCGATCGGATCCTTCATTTTCCTGGGTACAACCGGTGTCGGAAAAACGGAACTGGCAAAAGCACTGGCAGAATTCTTATTCAACGATGAAAATGCCATGACACGAATTGACATGTCAGAATACCAGGAGAAGCATTCTGTATCTCGCCTAGTCGGAGCACCTCCCGGGTATATTGGATATGACGAAGGAGGCCAATTAACAGAAGCTGTCCGCAGACGCCCCTACTCTATAATTCTATTGGACGAGATCGAAAAAGCACACCCGGATGTATTTAATGTATTATTGCAGGTCTTGGATGACGGGAGATTGACAGACAACAAAGGTCGTGTCGTCAACTTCAAAAATACGATCATAATAATGACCTCCAATCTTGGCTCACACCTGATCCATGATAAGTTTGAAAATATCAAGCCGGCTGAATTCGAAAGAGCCGCTGAAAAGGCAAAGTTCGAAGTGCTGGAATTACTAAGACAAACCATCAGGCCAGAGTTTCTGAACCGTATCGATGAAACGATCATGTTTCTGCCACTAACAAAAGAAAATGTCAAGGAGATTGTAACAATACAACTGAACAGCCTGAAAAAGCAACTAAAGGAAAAAGATATCAATTTGATTGTTACGGATGAAGCATTTGAATGGATCACGGAAGCGGGATATGATCCGTTCTTTGGCGCACGACCTGTGAAACGCGTCATCCAGAAACAGGTGTTGAATGAATTATCAAAAGCGTTGCTTAGCGGAACAATAGACCGGACTCAGAATGTAGTTATGGACATCTTTGACAGCAAGGTTGTATTTAGGAAGCCGGTATTAGCATCGGAAGGATAAAACATAAAATCTGAATAAAAGAAAAAGGGGGATCTATTGAGAACCCCCTGTTGCTATTACCTAACCGATTATTCATGAAACCACTCTACGATAATCTGATAATCACTTAGAAATAAATGTGCCGAAACTCTATCGTATTGTTATTGAAGTGTTTATAAATTATCAACTGAATGCATTTTCCCATAAATGGAAATATATTCCATTTTCGGAACTGATTCCGTGTAATTTTGCTTCCAAATATCCGTAGAAAAAAACAAAAACCCAAGGTACTTACCTATCATCTGCTTGATAGATTGAAAGATCTTTATCTACTCCCTATGTAGAAGGAGTAAAAGAAGTTCAGGACTTTAATTTCCCTCGGAAACTATGCACATGTCGAAAAGCTGAAAGAACAAAAAAGCAGCGTCAAAAAAAGCTAAAAAAAAGCCTTTAAAGTTATTCAGCAATGGAGTAAAAACTTCTTTCACCCCATTGCTGAGAACCTGTACCTAAAACAACCTATTGTTTACTTATGAATTAAACTGGTACAGCGTATTCAAACAATGTGCCTAAATGTAACCGCTTGTAATTGTGTGAGTTAATAAATTAAAAACAATAATAAAATCCCAATATGGGAATAATTGATTATGCCTGGGAATTATTCCCGAATACGAACTACTCCCTAGAAACAAAGAAGGGAGGATATTTCTATCCTCCCTTATACCTAAATTAGACCACGATCAATCTCAACGAATACTCTGCTTAAAGGAAGCAGACTTACTGTTTTGATCAACCAAGACCACCTGGTATACACCCGGGGCCAGATTAACATCATGCAGATAAACTGATGACATTTCTTTTTCAAAGTTAAAAACTTTCTGGAATACTGTTCTTCCGCTTTGGTCGATCATACTGATAACCGTCTCACCTTCAAATTCATTGCCGTTGAAAGCAACTGTAAAATCGTTTGTTGAAGGATTCGGGTAAGAAGTCACAGCAGATGCTTCTCCAAAACAATTGGCAGAAACCGGTCCGTATATTTTTGAAACTCCATCCTGATCAACCTGAACGATCCTGTAGTAGTTTGTCGCTCTATTCGCTGATTCGTGCACAAAGACGTAATCTATCAGCTCAACACTATTTCCTGCCGCATCTAAGGTACCGATCTCATCCCAGTTCGTGCCGTTCTCAGAATGTTCCACTGCAAACAACATGGAATTGTGTTCCGAAGCAGTAGTCCATTTAACCAACACGTCTGAAGCCGCGCACTCAGCTGTGAGCGATACCAACTCAACAGGCAGTCCTGTGTTTGACATTACAGTGAAAGGTGAAAATGTTGTAATGCCAGATTTTTCTGCAACGCTTGCTGTAACTACGCCTCCCCAATTATCCCAAGCAGTTGAGTAGTGAGCCATGTACGGTGAGTTTGCCATGCTAAAACCATTGATCTGCTCACCTGAACCATTCCAAAAAAGTTTTAGGTTTACGTTACTTCCACCTGACAATCCTTCAGAGATCATCCAGGTTCTATTTACAACTGGATTGGTAATGGTCGAACCAACACCTGTACCATCTGCAGTTACATTATCAATTACTCTGACATTGTAACTATCCGCTGCTCCCGAATTCGTTATTCCCGCTGGATTATAGGCGCTATTCCCTACAGGAAATAAAGTGTATACTCCAAATTCAGGTCTAATAAGAACGCCAGTAGAATTAGTCTGAACATAACTTGTTGCAGAGCCCCCTGTTATGTTTTGAGCAGTCATATTGTTGGAACTTAAAACAAGATTACCAGATGTTAAATATAGTATTCCAGGATTGTTTACAACTGTAGTTGTTGACAAATTTACACTAGAAGGGTTGTTGATAGTGAGATTGCCAGTCAAAGCAGTTGGCAACCCAGATCCTGTCACTTGTGAATAACTGGAAGACGATGAGTTCTGATAGATGTAATTTCCCCCAGAATCGTATATTCTATTTGTAGTTTGAATATTGCCAGTAGCAGTTCCAGCTGTTGAAATACCATCAGGACTTCTAACCACAATTGTCGCCCCGGAATTGATGGTAACAGAACCCTGAGCACCTGTAGTACTCGCAACAATTCTTGACGTGACTGAACCACAATCTAAAGTGCCTCCAGATAAAACATTTATTGCTCCCGGCGTTGATGCCCCACCAACATAAATATTAGAGCCTGATAAACTCAAAGTTGCTCCTGTATTAATCGTGAAAGTATTGTATCGCAACCATTGATTTGCAGTTAAACCACTCGTCATACCAGTATAGATCATTGTCTCATCCAATGAATTCTTTACTCCGGCGTTAGGAACTATTGCAGTCGCCATCACCATCAAATTATCTATGGATAGAGAGCCTGAACCAGTACAAGTATTAACATTAGTTGACCAAAAACCTGCAATTCTGATACGTACATTTGGATTGTTGTCACAACTTGCAGGTAGTGCAATAATCCAACCTCTCCATTGGTTGCGTGCTGAATATCCTGTTCCTGTTGAGTAAGCCGCCCATGTTGCCCCACCATCTGTACTGTAGGAAAGAGCGGATTGTGGCCAAGACGACAACGATCCGTTAGCGTAATTATCCCAATTATATGAAATACCAGAAAATCCTGTAGTATTGAAGGCGAATTCAAGGTATGTAGCTCCAGGTGAAGTAGAAGTTGTCGCCCAGCCTCCTGCGCTCAGAGCCCTACCCGCAGCTGTGCCTCCATAACCAGTTCCTCTTCCTGCAGAACCGCAAGACGAGGTGTTAGAACCACCAAATTTACCAATGTAAGTAAAACCAGAATTAACTGCCTGGTCGACTGTTGTTTCGACAACTGTTCTGTTTGTGTTAGATTCAAAATCCCAATAGGCAATTGGTAATCCGTTTAAGTTCGTAAATTGACTAAAAGAACTAAGAGCAACTAGAATTGATCCAACCAATCCTGCAGATTTACTGAAGTTAATGATTCTTTTCATAACAATAGATTTTCGTTAAAATTTAATCGTGGTCTAGACGATATTTCTAGTGTTGTAAATATTGTGCCAAGCAGAAATATTCGATAAGAATTAATGAATGCTCAATGGAAACACGATTTTAGTAACCCACTAAAATTCCACTTTCCCAAAATGGGACAATACTTGTCAAATTGAAACACATAGACTGACTATTTCAGAGGTATTGAACAGTTGAAGTTTGGTCGAGCAAAGAACTGGTCTATCAGATCTGAAATAGCGATAACAAGCAACGATATGTTGCTAACACTTGGCATGGTTTAGCCGAAATGCAAATAATCCTGTCCCGTTTACACACATTTTTTTAAATTACTTACCTTTGCGCCCTAATTTTAATTGTAAGCTACACAAATGAGTACAGCATTAGGGAATCATATCCTCGTTGAGTTTATGAATTGTGATCCACACATTATGAATGATGTGGCAGGAATTGAAAGAGACATGGTTGCTGCCGCACAAAAGGCAGGTGCGACTGTTATCAATTCTACTTTCCATCATTTCTCTCCATGGGGAGTTTCCGGGGTGGTCGTGATACAGGAAAGTCACCTAGCGATACATACATGGCCGGAATATGGTTATGCTGCGGTTGACCTTTTTACCTGCGGTGAAATGGATGCCTGGATCTCTTTTGATCACTTAAAAGAGTGCTTCAAATCTCAGTCATATTCTGCAATTGAAATGAAACGAGGCTCTGTTAATCTGTTGACGCGGAATGATTTTGACATGTCTACCATGCGCCAAAAAGCAGGTGAATGGAGAAACCCGGAATTCTTTACCAGGAATGTCTGGTTTACAGATAAAGATGAGGACCAAGCGCTTTCACTGCGTTTTACCGGTGAAGTTTTCTATGACGTGCAATCACCTTTTCAACGTGTCAGGATCATTGAGTCTCACAAATACGGAAAGATGCTGGCACTGGATGATATGGTAATGACAACGGTAAAAGATGAGTTCCATTATCATGAAATGATTTCCCACCCTTCCATGTTTACGCATGGTAACGCAAAGAACATCCTCGTGATCGGTGGAGGTGACGGTGGAACAGTAAGAGAGATCCTTCGCCATGAATCAGTTGAAAAGGTAACAATGGTAGAGATCGATGGAGAAGTCATAAAAGCATGCAAAGAGCACTTACCACAGATCGCTGCTGAATTTGACAATCCGAAACTTGATCTGATCGTCGATGACGGGATAGCATTCATTAAGAATGCAGTACCAGAATCATATGATATCATAATTATAGACGGCTCTGATCCTGTTGGTCCGGCGGAAGGATTGTTTTCGGTTGAATTTTATACAAACTGTTACAAGGCGCTGAAAAATGATGGCATTTTGGTCGCTCAGGGTGAATCACCAAAGTTTAACCAAAAAGCTTTTTCTGAACTGAATCATACGCTTCAAAGTATCTTTGGTAAAGACAAAGCTCCTGTATCCCTTTTCTTTGTGCCAACCTACCCGACAGGTATGTGGAGCTTTCAATACGGAATCAAAGGAAACCTCCATCCAAAAACGATCTCTAATGAATCAACGATCGATGCGTTCGCAGAGAAGAAAGGACTACGATATTATAATGCAGATGTGCACAAAGGTAGTTTTGCGACGCCCAATTTCGTGAAGGATTTATTAAAAAAGTGATTTGGAGATTCGAAGATTTGAGTATTCGAAGATTTGAAGATTGGGAGACAATAATAAGCGTTTTATATGGCTACATTGCCCAGGTTCGAGCAGTTGAAAGTGCGGCAGGATGCTGGATAATTTGATAAATTACTTTTTTCAATCATTAAAGACACAGATGAAAAGAGAGGTGGTTTTCTGAAAAATCACATTCTTAAAACATACGGGAGTATAATGGACAATATAGCGGAAGGATTTGAGAGAGAGGGAAATAAGGAATTCATTCATTTTTTTTCAATTTCAAAAGGTAGTGTTGGCAAACTTCGTTCTCAATCATACCGAGCTTTAGACCATGACATGATCGGTCAAGGAGATTTTAATTCGCTGGATTTTATGCTAATTGAACGCAGTCAACAACTGTGCAATTTTATCAAGTACCATAAAAGTAGTCCCTATGAGGGGAATAAATTCTCTGAAAGCCGGGCTGAATAGTCAAAAAACGATAACATAGATGGTTTCATTGTGGTTTTGTCTGAACATTAAAATCAGCAATCTTCAAATGAAACAATCTTCGAATTAAAAAATTAAAAATATGTTCGATCCGAACGGTGTGGGTATTGCAAACGGAAATCTATTTGGTTTCCCTGTAACTGAAAAAGAAGCGGATATCGTGATTATTCCTGTCCCATGGGATGCAACTGCATCATATGGAAAAGGAACAAGTGATGGCCCTCAAGCTATTTTGAATGCTTCAACCCAACTCGATTTCTATCACCCAAAACTGGAGAAAGCGTATCAAACGAAAGTTTTCATGTCCCCCATCTCGGAGGAATGGAAAAAGATCAATGCCCGTCTTTGTGAAGAAGCAATTGAATACATTGCATTTCTCGAAAATGGCGGACAACTTGAGAAGAATGGCGGATTCAGGGAAACTGTGCAAACCATCACAAAGGCTCAGGAATCCATCATGGCGGGACTTCGCGAGCGCGCCTCGGAGCTAATGAATAGCGGAAAGATCGTCGGTGTGCTTGGGGGAGAGCACTCTACTCCACTCGGATTAATAAAGGCGATCGATGACAGAGGTGAAGAATTTGGTATTCTTCAGGTAGATGCGCATGCCGATCTGCGCGATGCTTACGAAGGATTCAACCAGTCGCATGCCAGTATCATGTTTAATGTATTAACACATTGTCCAAACATGACAAAACTTGTTCAGGTTGGTATCCGGGATATCGCCCAATCCGAAGTTGACATAATTAATTCAAGCAACAGACGGATTTCCACCTATTTCGATTGGGACCTGAAAGAAGAACAGTTTAACGGCGAAACATGGGGCCGGCAAGTAGACAAGATCCTGGAGGAGTTGCCTCACAATGTGTATATTTCATTCGATATTGACGGATTATCACCGGAACTATGTCCAAATACCGGAACGCCTGTTGCAGGAGGTTTTAAACTGGAAGAGATCAATTACTTGTTCTTCAGACTTGTTGATTCCGGCCGCAAGATCGTTGGATTCGACCTGAATGAAGTTGCACCCGGACATCATGACGATTGGGATGCAAATGTCGGAGCTCGTGCTTTGTGGAATCTGATCTGTGCAGTCGAAAAAAACAGAAGACATCTTACGGATTAACGAATCATTTGAATTAGTACCTTCGTTACATGATACAAAAGATCAACAATTCGATCCTTATTACACTAATTGGCTCCTTCCTTTACAGTGCCTATAAATTGTTGATCAATAATGAAATATTCCCTTATGGTATAC
The DNA here is from genome assembly GCA_046301895.1 of Flavobacteriia bacterium. Lineage (GTDB taxonomy): Bacteria > Bacteroidota > Bacteroidia > Flavobacteriales_D > Crocinitomicaceae > M0103. The sequence continues at coordinate 15,256 of JBKCJG010000101.1, read as the reverse complement.
TTCTGTTCTTTACATTGATCTGTATTGGAATGTATCTTTCATTATTAATGCTCCGTAAGATCAGTGCGAAATTCTATCTCTTGTTGTCAATAGTCAGCATCATAAATTCAACTGCACTCCTGCTCTATTATTATTATCCTGATATACTTAGAAACACCTGGAATTATTCATTCGCAACTGCACTACTGATAATTTTCGCATCATTTATAGTGCAATTAAGAACCCTTAATAACAATCTGGCTAAAGTCACTTTGGCCGCAACGGTTATTTCATTAGGCATGCTTGAAACGATCCTTATCGGTAAGATTACCGATACAACTATCCATTCTTTAGCTTTCTGGAGTTTTGTGGCTGTATCACTACTGATGGTGACTACTTTTGCTTCTCAACTCAAACGCTAGAATACATAAGTTCCGAATCCTGACAAACGTTTTAGCCAGTAGTCAGATTTTTCGATCTCCGTGATGATAACGCCTTTTGATGAACTCGCATGAATCATAACCAATGATTTGCCTTTTTCAGAGATGATCATGCCAACATGGGAAATACCTGAGCCGTTATCGAAAAATACAAGATCACCTTTTTGAGCATTCTTTTCTTTCACCTTTCGGGATCCTGCATATTGATCCACAGCCCTTCTTGGAAGTTCTTTACCAAATTCCTTCATCACATATCCTGTAAAACCACTGCAGTCAAATCCATTCGGATCGTTTCCGGCCCAAACATATGGAATACCCAATTGCTTCTTAGCATATTCAACGATCTTTTCGCGTTCCTTGAAAAACAGATCATCATCCTCATTGTCACCGCTCTGCGCGTTATAATCAGCTATTTCCCCTTGGAAATCGATGTCGGGAACATCCTCAAAAAGTCCGGTCATAACTTTTTGAAGCCGCTCAAAATCCGCCTTCTCCCCTCTTCTCTTCATATCTTCGGCCCAAGCAAGTAGATCATGCTTTAAGAACGAGATCTCATAGATATGTGCATCAAACACTTTTCTCCCATCACTTGAACGTTTGATCTCATTGAACATTTTGGCCGCATCTTCCAATGCATTTGGATGACGAACCAACCAATACTCGTTCTGACTAAGTTGAAAAAGGCTTAATGACTTATAAAATTTAGGAATCTGTGAATAGTCATAATCAGGAATATCCATCAAGCGATTTGCCTTTCGATAGACCATTTTGTAATGACTTTGTGCATAAAGCATTTCGAGTTTATCAAACTCTCTGACCTGTGTCATACAAAACGAAACAAAGCATGAAGCCATACAAGCGAGTAACACAGATCTCATTGCAGTAATTATTTCAAATTCGAAATAACAAATAAAACGTATATCCATTTAAACAGTCCGCTTTTTTCATTCAACAAGTACGTGTTTAAACTTTAAATCGCTGAATTAACATTTTTTACCGATACCGTGATACAAAAAACAGTTACATACGTTATTTACCTTAACTTTAGTAGTCTAATACTTTCAAGCCATGATCAATATCAAAACCCTCTCCCTCTCCCTCTTACTTTTCAGTGCAGCAAATCTCTCCGCGCAGATGGATCCTGAGAAGATCGGAACATCTCAAAAGTTTGATGAAGTCTTAACGTATATCAATGGAATGTATGTCGATCCAGTAAACGATGAACAGCTGACGGATGCTGCCATTGTTGCCTTATTGGAGAAATTGGATCCACACTCGACTTACATTACCAAAGAAGAGGTTGATGAGGCAAATTCATCCATAAACGGAATTTTTGTTGGGATCGGAATCCTTTTCCAAGTATTGAAGGACACATTAATGGTAGTAGCAACAATTCCCGGTGGACCATCAGAAAAGCTTGGAATACTTCCGGGCGACAAGATCACGAAGATTGAAAATGAGAATGTTGCGGGCATAGGACTTAAAAACAACCAGGTAAGAGAGCGGCTTATGGGCGAACTTGGAACTAAAGTGAAAGTTGAAATAACCCGGAAAAGCGCCAAAAAACCCCTTGATTTCGTTATAACGCGTGATAACATTCCGATCAATTCCGTGGATGCCTTTTACATGATTACTCCTGAGATCGGCTACCTGAAACTTAACAGCTTTTCCCGTTCTACAGTCGATGAGATTCAGAAAGGAATTGTCAGTCTGAAATCTCAAGGAATGAAACACCTGATATTCGATCTTCAAGGAAATGGAGGTGGATTATTGGATGCTGCTCAAAAAGTGGCTGACGAATTCTTATCCGGAGACAAATTGATCGTTTATTCTGAAGGAAGGGCTCAACCTAGAACGAATTTGAAAGCGGGCAAAAAAGGTTTGTGGGAAGAGGGTTCTTTGATCGTTTTGACGGATGAATATTCAGCATCTGCAAGTGAGATCGTCTCAGGTTCAATTCAGGATTGGGACAGAGGAATGATCATTGGGAGAAGATCGTATGGCAAGGGACTTGTTCAGCGACCTATTGATCTTACTGATGGCTCACAGATGAGATTGACAATTGCAAGATATTACACACCAACAGGACGATGGATCCAGAAACCCTATGATGATCCTGAAGCATATAAAAAGGACCTCACGCAACGTTACCTGAACGGAGAATTTCAACATGTTGACTCCATCAAACTTCCTGATTCACTTAAATTCCAGACTATGACAACCAAACGAACAGTTTATGGCGGAGGAGGTATCATGCCTGATATTTTCGTTGCGCTGGACACATCAGAGATAACAGATTATTTCAGTGACCTTATCCAAAGTGGTCATGTAACCGGGTTTTCTCTCGAATATGTGGACAAAAACCGTGACAAACTGCTGGCAGCCTATCCGAGCTTCAATGATTTTAACACTAAATTCACTGCAGACAAAACGTTCATGGATGATTTTTTCGGCTATGTATCCAATGAGGATAAAGAGCTGAAATTCAATGAAGAAGAATATAAAATAAGTGAATCTTTGCTGAAGCTTCGAATGAAAGCAGTTTTGGCTCAAGACATATGGGGCTATAGTGAATTCTATCAGGTTTACAACCAGTCCAATGAGATAATACAACGAGCAGTTCAATCAATCCAGAATAATGAGTACGAAAAAATGAACCTCGCTAAATGATCATTTTAACAGAGGTTTTATTTTTGTAAAAAGTATTGATCAAATTATGAAAAAAGTATTTATCACAACATTAACATTTGCATTCCTTTGTGCGTGTGAATCAGGATCTGAAATCAAGTCTCAAGATGGAGAGGTTGCATCCGCTGTAGCAGCAAATGGTGACAATGAAGCCGAACTCAAAGAATCTCTCGCAGAGATCGAAAAGGAAGAACAGGAGAGGATAAAACTGGCAGAATCAAGTTTAACATCAATTTCTTTCGACAAAATGCTTCACAATTTCGGAACAATAAAAGAGGACACTGATAACAAAGCTTCATTTACTGTGACAAATACAGGGAAGAACCCCTTGATAATTGAAAAGGTTGATGTTAGCTGTGGTTGTACAACTGCTAAAAAACCTGAAAAACCAATTGCTCCGGGTCAATCAGATAAAATAGAAGTGGTGTTTCATCCAAAAGTGGGACAGTTGAACGAGCAAAAGAAAACCGTTACAGTTACAGCGAATACCGATCCGAAGATCGTGGTATTAAATATCGAGGCATTTGTCAAAGAACAATAATAAAAAAAGACCTCAAGAGGTCTTTTTTTTATTCAACATCTTCGTATTCTATGTCTTGAACATCACCTTTTAAATCGGAGGATCGAGTATTGCGCGCCCCCATGATGTTAACTTTTCCAAAATTCTTCAGCTTTTCAGATCGTTCATTTTCTGCTTCACGTTGCCGCGCGTTAAGTTTTCTTTCCTCCTCCATATTTCTTTTTGCGATCAATAATTGGCCAATGAACCGGAGCACAACTATTCCCCCAATAATAATGAGGATCATTTTGAAAACACCTGTTATGCTCGCCTTTACAATCACTATTTGGAAAGGTGCATATTTCGCTCTGAATAGATCTTTGTAAAAAATGGATCTTTCAAATTCTTTATAAAACGAATTGCTTCGCCGGTTGATTTCATCTCGGGACCTAATTCCTTCTTTACGTCAGGGAATTTCTCATAAGAGAACACGGGAATTTTAATAGCATATCCTTCTTTGCGAGGATTAAATTTAAAATCCTTCACCTTCTTCTCCCCGAGCATAACCTTTGTAGCATAGTTCACATATGGCTCATCGTACGCTTTGGCAATGAACGGAACCGTTCGAGAAGCCCTGGGATTGGCTTCGATCACGTAAACTTTATCATCCTTGATAGCAAACTGAATATTGATCAGACCTTTTGTCTTTAATGCAACAGCAATCTTCTTGGTGATGTCTTCAATCTGTTGCATAACAAAATCACCAAGATTATAAGGCGGTAAAACAGCATAGGAATCGCCTGAATGAATTCCAGCCGGTTCTATGTGTTGCATGATACCGATGATATACACATCTTGCCCATCACAAATTGCATCAGCCTCTGCTTCGATCGCACCTCCAAGAAAGTGATCCAAAAGGATTTGATTGCTACCCATTTCATTAATAATATCTACGACGTGGTGCTCCAGTTCTTCTTTATTGATGACGATCTTCATCTTTTGCCCACCAAGAACATACGATGGCCTTACCAATAAGGGGAATCCCAATTCATCCGCTAGTTCAAGAGCTTGCTCAGCACTTTCAACAACTCCGTATTCAGGGAAAGGAATATTATTCTCTTTCAGGACTCTTGAAAAACGACCTCGGTCTTCAGCAAGATCAAGGGCTTCAAAGCTGGTTCCCAATATTTTAATGCCGTAACGATCAAGTTTTTCTGCAAGCTTCAATGCTGTCTGTCCACCCAACTGAACGATTACCCCTTCAGGCTTTTCGTGCTGAATAATATCGTAAATATGTTCCCAGAAAACAGGTTCAAAATAAAGCTTGTCCGCTGTATCAAAGTCGGTAGAGACCGTTTCAGGATTACAGTTGATCATGATTGTCTCATAACCACATTCCTTTGCTGCCAATACACCATGAACACACGAGTAATCAAACTCGATCCCTTGCCCGATCCTGTTCGGACCCGAACCAAGCACGACCACTTTTTTCCTTTCTGACACCGAACTTTCATTCTCATATTCAAAGGTTGAATAGTAGTAAGGTGTCTGTGCTTCGAATTCAGCTGCACAGGTGTCTACAAGTTTGTAAACTCGATTTATACCGAATTCCTGACGCTTCTTATAAACCTCCGACTCAAGACAACGAAGCAAATGAGCGATCTGACGGTCAGCATAGCCTTTCTGCTTAGCCTCAAACATCAGATCCTTCGGGAAATTGTCAAGGTGAAACTTTTCAATCCTCCGCTCCATCTTGATCATTTCTTCAATTTGCTTCAGGAACCAGATATCGATCTTCGTCTTCTCCATGATCGTTTTGAACGGAATTCCCAGTTTTATAGCATCGTAGATATGGAACAAGCGGTTCCAACTGGCAAATTCTAAGCTGTGAAGTATCTCATTTTGGTTGGTTAACTCACGACCATCAGCACCTAATCCGTTTCGATTGATCTCCAATGACTGACATGCTTTCTGAAGAGCCTCCTGGAAAGAACGACCGATACCCATCACTTCTCCTACTGATTTCATCTGTAGTCCAAGTTGGCGATTTGTGCCCGGGAACTTATTAAAATTCCATCGGGGAATTTTTACAATGACATAATCAAGCGTTGGTTCAAACAAAGCAGAAGTAGTCTTGGTTATCTGGTTCTTCAATTCATCAAGGTGGTAACCTATTGCTAATTTTGACGCGATTTTTGCAATAGGATATCCCGTTGCTTTCGATGCCAATGCAGATGATCTCGATACTCGCGGGTTGATCTCAATGGCAATGATATCTTCTTTTTCATCAGGAGAGACGGCAAACTGAACGTTGCATCCACCAGCAAAATTACCAATAGAACGCATCATCATGATCGCCATGTCTCGCATCTTTTGGAAGGTCGTATCCGAAAGCGTCATAGCCGGAGCAACAGTAATTGAATCCCCCGTGTGGATTCCCATCGGGTCAAAGTTCTCGATCGAACAGATTATGACAACGTTATCGTTCGCATCACGCAACAGTTCAAGCTCATATTCCTTCCAGCCAAGCAATGCCTTATCGATCATAACTTCGTGGATAGGTGACAATTGAAGCCCTCGTTCCAAAAGATTATCAAATTCTTTTGGCTCGTGCAAAATAGATGCTCCTGAACCACCTAAAGTGTAGGACGGACGAATACAAAGTGGGAAACCAAATTCTTGTGCGATCTCTTTTCCCTCTAAAAATGACTTAGCTGTTTTTTGAGGCGCCATAGGGACACCTATCCTTCCCATCAAGTCCCGGAAAGCTTCCCGATTCTCAGTGATCTCGATAGCATTGATGTCAACACCGATGATTCGAACACCGAAATCATTCCAGATACCCATTTCATCACATTTGATGCACAGATTCAATGCAGTCTGACCTCCCATTGTCGGCAATACAGCATCAATTTTGTGATTCTGTAGTATCTTAACGATACTTTCAGGTTCCAGAGGCTCGAGATATATATTGTCTGCAACAACCTTGTCGGTCATAATGGTTGCAGGATTAGAATTGATCAGGGTAACTTCAATCCCTTCTTCTCTTAAAGATCTTGCAGCCTGGGATCCGGAATAGTCAAATTCACATGCTTGTCCGATAACGATTGGGCCACTACCTATGATCAGAATGGACTTAATGGAGGTGTCTTTTGGCATTTTCTGCGCTTTAAATGTTCAATTTTGAATTCTATTCAACAAATTGAGCGCAAATTTAATGAAATCAGCAGACGTCTCAAATGGTTTTGAAAGTTGTTTTTAACAATCATCGTGGAAAAGTCAAGTAGCCTCAACTTCATGCCGTTTTATAAAATAATAAGTTTTTTTATGATCAATATAAACGACAACCTCGCTAATTTTGCTGGATGCCATTACGCGTTAAACTACTGAAGTACCATGGAATACAATTGGAATATCTTGTGATCGGAGATGGTCATGAAGTTATTATCTGCCTTCATGGTCATGGGCGACCTGCAGAGGATTTTTTGTTTCTTGAAAATAACAAGCGAAAAGTTATTTCCCTTCGCTTATTTTATCATGGAGGCTCCAATTTTCCGGAAGACAGAATAGAAAAAAGTCCTTTGAGCACAGAAGAGTTCGTGGAATTATTCCAACTCATTCTCCAGAATGAATCGATCAATGAATTTCACTTGTTTGCATTTAGTCAGGGAGGCAGGTTTACACTTTCAATAATGCCCTTTTTTGCTGAGAAGATTAACTCGGTTACACTCCTTGCTCCTGACGGAATGGACAACAACAGTTTTTACAATTGGTCATCCCGCCAAAAATGGGCTCGTGCATTGTTTCAGAAGTACGAAAAGAATCCATCACGTCTTTTAAAACAGACTAAGATCGCTGTTAAACTTAAACTTATGCGTCCAAAGGTCAGAACATTTGTTGATGAGTTTGCATCTGATCCCGAAACCATGCGGAGAGCATCTTTGACCTGGCGGGCATTCAGAAATATCCAACCAAACACCGACATGATCAAAAAAACGCTTAACAAGAAGCTATTCCCTTTTCTGATCATCATGGGAAGTTATGACCAGGTGATCAGACCAAAACAAGCCTATAAGTTTGCACTTAAAATCGGCTACAAGGATTGTGTTATCGAAATTCAAAATGGGCACCATTTCTTCAAACCTTCGTCAATTCTAAGAATCAAGGAGTTACTACCATTCTGACTCATTAGTTGACATGTTCATTTTGATGTTGATAATACATCCAACCACCGTTGCTCCTATTCTCATTAATGGTTAATTTTGTTAGAAACAAACAGTCCCATGAATTCGATCCTTAGTCATCAGGAGATCAAACAAAAAATAACCCGCCTTGGCCATCAATTACTCGAAAATTGTTTCGAGGAATCTTTAATTCACATCGGTGGCATCTGTGGAAACGGTTTCATTCTTGCGCAAGAGCTTGCAAAGATCATCAGAACAAATTCAGACATGGAGGTGGTTGTTTTTGAAATCAAAGTAAATAAAGACGAACCCTGGAAAGAGCCAATCAACCTATCTGTTGATCAGGAGGAACTTAAAAATGCTTTCATCATTCTTGTTGATGATGTCCTAAATTCAGGAAAAACGATGCAATATGCGCTGATAAAGTTTCTAGAGCGACCAACCAAAGCAATCAAAACGTTAGCCTTGGTCGACCGAACGCATCGTCGATACCCCATAAAAGCTGATTTTGTTGGGATTAGTTTATCAACAACACTGAAAGAACGGGTTGAAGTCATCTTGAACGATACGGATTCCAAAGCTTACCTAGTTTAATAACCTGACAATGAAAAAGACCACGGAATCGGCTTCTCGATACGATCATCTTGAAAAAATGTCAACAATCGATCTTCTGACGAATATCAACCGTGAAGATCAGTCTGTGTCTAATGCCGTGCACAGTGAGCTTCCTGCTATCGAGGCATTTGTGAACGCATGTTTTGAACGAATGAAGAAGGGAGGTCGCTTATTTTATATTGGAGCAGGCACAAGTGGTCGTCTCGGCATCGTTGATGCCAGCGAATGTCCTCCAACGTTTGGCGTGCCTCACGGAGTTGTTGTGGGCATCATTGCCGGTGGCGACATAGCCATCCGTAAAGCTGTTGAATTTGCTGAGGATGATATGAAACAAGGCTGGAAAGATCTGGAAGAATACAAGATAAATCCTAACGATACTCTCATTGGTATCGCAGCATCAGGAACCACACCCTATGTGCTGGGAGCTATCGAAAAAGCAAAGGAGAAGGGCATTCTGACGGGTGGTATCTCATGCAATCCGGGCTCTCCTCTTTCAATATCCGTTGAATACCCTATCACCCCGGAAGTTGGTCCTGAATTCGTTACAGGAAGTACGCGAATGAAATCCGGAACTGCACAAAAACTGATATTGAACATGATCTCTACCTCCCTTATGATTAAACTCGGAAAAATAAAAGGGAACAAAATGGTCGATATGCAATTGAGCAACAACAAATTGGTCGACCGTGGCGTGAAAATGATCATGGACGAAACCGGTATCACTGATTATTCAAAAGCGGAGCAACTGTTGCAGGAATTCGGTTCAGTCCGAAATGCGGTTGATTACTATCAAGGCCTTTAAAATGTCCGGGGGAGCAATCAGAAGAACATTTATCGTTGACCTCCTTCAAGAGCGCTGTCCTAAATGTCGTGAAGGATACGTCTTCAAGCAGAATATAAGCCTTCTTCAATTGCCGGTAATGAATGACCACTGCGAAAAATGCAACTACCGATTTGATAGAGAACCTGGATATTTCCTCGGGGCGATGTACCTTTCTTACGGATTTGCTGCATTACAGGGGATCATAACTTATTTTCTCTGCGTAGCCATCTTTCCATCCATTAGTATTTTCTGGAGTGTTTTCTGGGTGATTTTCATCATTCTTTTCTGCGGAAGAAAGAATTACAAATTATCGCGTATTCTGTACATTTACATTTTTCCATGGTGACCGTTGCTCACCACTTATGATCATTTAATTCAGGACTATGAAAGCCTTCTCATTATGCATTTTTCTTATTTTATCTGGCATCCAAATACATGCACAGGAAAACTTGGACTACCAAAAACCTCCGAAAGAGATCCTTGATCTGGTTGATTATGAACGTCCTCCATCAGTGAACATGGATTCCAAAAAAGAGGTGATGCTGTTCATGTACCGAGACACTTATAAAACATTGGAGGATCTCAATCAGGAAGAGATCCGTCTGGCAGGACTGCGCATCAATCCGATCATCAATATTTCCAGTACAGTCACCTATATTACCAATCTGAAGACACGAAAGCTGAACGAAACTTCAGAGGTCCAGGTAACCGGATTGCCCACCAATCCACGTATTTCAAATGTCACATGGTCACCGGACGAAAAGAAGATCGCCTTTACTCACTCCGGTACTAAGGCGTTAGAACTATGGGTACTTGACCTAACAACTCACAGTTGCAAAAAACTCTCTGAGCTAGCGTTGAATGCCAATCTGGGCTCCCCCATTACCTGGTTCAAGGATGGGAATTCCTTATTGGTCCATTCATTGCCAAAGAACAGACAACCACTGATCAATACGAAAACAACACTACCCTCAGGACCGGTGGTAACGCTTAGCGACGGTTCAAAGGCTCAGAACAGAACGTATCAGGACCTTTTAAAGAACCCGACAGACGAAAAGAACTTCGAAAATCTGGCTACGTCTGAATTGTATAAAGTTAGCTTGACCGGTCAGGTTGAAAAATGGATGGAGGCAGATATGTATATGGGCGAGAGCATTTCTCCGGATGGGAAATACTTCCTTATAACCACTATTGAACGACCATTTTCCTACCTCGTAACATATGACCGTTTTCCATCCCGCGAAATCGTTTATGATATTGAAGCCAAGAAGGTGGCTGAGGTAAACTTCACCCCACTCCTTGAAGTATTGCCTCAAGGCTTCATGGCGACTTATGCCGGGAATAGAGATTTCTCGTGGCGAAGTGATCACCCCGCCATGCTAATGTTCGTTAGGGCTTTAGACCGTGGAGACCCAGAAGTAAAGGTTGATTTCAGAGATGAAGTGTTCCTATTGAATGCTCCTTTCACAGGGCAAGAAAAAAGCTTACTCAAGACAAAGCAACGGTTTTCCGGAATAATCTGGGGCGATGAAACACATGCCATTGCATACGATAATTGGTGGAATACCCGTAACACAAAGACTTATTTCTTCGACCCAACGCTCGGTAACGCTTCCATGAAGATACTCTTTGATAGAAATTCTGATGACAAATACTCCGATCCGGGCAGAATGCAGACAAAACCAAACGAATATGGAGAAAATGTCTTACTCTTGAAAGGTCATGAGGTATATTTGTTCGGTGACGGTTTCAAACCGGAAGGTCAGTTCCCTTTTATTCAGTCCATAAATCTATTGACAGGAGTAAAGAAGGAACTCTATCGATCAACTTATACAGACAAGGTCGAATCTCTTTCATCATTCATCGATCCGACAAAAGGGACAGTTCTCGTGAGGATCGAGTCACCTAAGGAATTCCCGAATTATTATGTCAGAACGATCAGCAAACCAAAGTCAAAACCTACGCAGATCACGAACTTCAAAAACCCGTTCACTCTTTTGGAGAAGGTTCACAAAGAAGTGATCAAATACAAAAGAAGCGATGGCCTTGAATTAACCGGAACACTTTATCTTCCTTCCGGTTACGATCGAGCAAAGAAAGAAAAACTTCCGATGATCATGTGGGCTTACCCAAAGGAGTTCAAGGACAAGTCAAGTGCAGGTCAAATCACAACGAATCCCAATCAGTTTACCTTCCCTAGTTATGGATCACCGATCTATTGGGTGACACGCGGATATGCAGTTCTTGACAACGCTTCATTCCCGATCGTTGGCGAAGGAGATACCGAGCCTAATGATAGCTTCATTACACAACTCGTTGACAATGCCAAAGCAGCCATTGATGCTGTTGATACCCTTGGTTACATCGACCGTTCGAAAGTTGCAGTTGGCGGGCACTCCTACGGAGCATTCATGACAGCGAATCTTCTTACTCATTCAGATCTTTTCACATGCGGAGTTGCTAGAAGTGGAGCCTATAACAGAACACTTACTCCTTTTGGATTTCAAAGCGAGGAACGTAATTACTGGGAAGCACAGAATGTTTACAATGATATGTCTCCTTTCATGACAGCGGATAAAATGAATCACCCTTTGTTATTGGTACATGGTGAAGCCGACAATAACCCGGGAACTTTTACCTTACAGTCAGAGCGTTATTTCAATGCATTGAAAGGACTTGGTAAACCAGCTCGTCTGGTTATTCTTCCGAAAGAAAGCCACGGTTACGTTGCCAAAGAGAATATCCTGCATTTGCTGTGGGAGCAAGATCGTTGGTTCGAAATGTATTTGAAAAAATAAGATATCTCCTCTGAATTCTTATTTCAGCTTGTAGAGATGATGAGATAGAGATTACTTTCATTGGTTTTGCATTTATAATCCTTTCGTATGGTCAGGAGCAATAGCAAATCTCACATTCTGAAGGTTGATTGACTACATTATCTGTCTATCTTTGGAATACCGAACATTATGTTGGAACATTTTACTCACTTCAGATCATCAGTTTCGGGCCTTTCCAAACCGGAGAAGTTCACATTCCCTTTTTACTACGATCCTCACCCATTGGGGCTTAAAGCTGCCGAGGAATTGATGGAATACCTGAACAAAACAAATGACTGGAATCACAACTTTGGATTAATCGAAGGCCAAGAAGGCATAGTGATTGGTAAGATGTTCGGGGTACTTGTGGTCGAGAACAAGCATGGAGAACTCGGATACTTGTCGGCCTTTTCGGGTAAATTAGCAAATTCTAATCATCACGATGGTTTTGTCCCACCAGTTTTCGACATACTGGAGGATGACGGTATTTTCAGAACCGCAGAAAAAATCATAACCGATATCAATTCAAGGATCGACGAAATGGAAAACGATCCAAAATACAATGATCTTCTACTTCAAATAAAAAATCATAAAATATTGTCTGACAATGAAATAGCAGAGATAAAACAAAAGATCAAGATCGCTAAATCTGAGAGAAAATCCCTGAGGGAAAAAGCTGAATACGCACTCGAAGGTATTGACATTGAGAATTTTCTGGAAGACCTAAGACGTCAGAGTATCAAAGAGCAATATACCCTTAAAGATACCGTCAATAAGCACCGGCAAGCACTGGAAGACCTCAATGAACAGATCCGGGAATATACGATAGTGATTGATAAATTAAAAGAAGAACGACGAACACGCTCTGCTTCAGTGCAAAAAGAATTATTCGATCAATACACCTTCTTAAATCAGTCAGGTGAATGGAAAAGCCTTTGGAAGATCTTTGAGAACACAGCAGAAGGTAGGCCTCCTGCAGGAGCAGGAGAATGCGCTGCTCCGAAATTATTACATTACGCATTTACACACGGATACAAGCCAATTGCTTTAACGGAATTTTGGTGGGGAGCTTCACCTCGATCTGAAGTGCGTGTTCATGGGAATTACTACCCTGCGTGTCGAGGTAAATGCGAACCGATACTTGGTCACATGCTTAAAGGGATTGAAACGGATGAAAATCCCATGCTTCAAAATCCAGCAAATGGAAAGGAGATAGAGATAATTTTCGAAGATGACCATTTAGTTGTAGTTAATAAACCTGCAGAATTCCTTTCTGTTCCCGGAAAGAATATCGAAGACTCCGTTTACTTAAGGATGCATTATAAGTATCCGGATGCAACGGGTCCCATGATCGTTCATCGCCTTGATATGTCCACCTCCGGATTGATGATCATTTCAAAATCCAAAGAAGCGCATGAACACCTACAGCGACAATTCATTCGAAGACATGTCAAAAAAAGATATGTTGCTTTATTGGATGGACTGATACAAGAAGATAATGGAAGGATCGATCTTCCGTTGCGCGTAGATCTTGACGACCGCCCAAGACAGCTTGTTTGCTATGAGCATGGCAAATATGCAATAACGGAATATGAAGTGATCGAGCGTAAGAACGGTCAGACCAAGGTTTATTTCTATCCGACCACAGGAAGAACGCATCAGTTGCGTATCCATTCCGCGCATTCACTCGGATTGAAATATCCGATAGTTGGGGATGATCTATACGGTAAAAAGGCAGACCGTTTGCATTTGCATGCTGATCAGATCGAATTTACACATCCAATAACTAAAGAAAAGATTAATTTGCAAATTGACCCTGAGTTTTAAAGTTACTATGGAACCGAATTACCTAGACCTTAACAGGTCATCCTGGAACAAACGGACTGATATCCATTATTCATCTGATTTTTATGATGTTAAAGGATTTTTAGCCGGGAATACGTCACTTAAAAATATTGAACTGGAACTTCTCGGGGATATCTCAGGAAAAAAGATCCTGCATTTACAGTGTCATTTCGGGCAAGACACTCTTTCATTGGCAAGAATGGGTGCTCACCTTACCGGCGTTGACTTATCGGATCGGGCCATTGAAAGGGCCAACGAATTGGCAAAAACGATCGGATCAGAGTCTCGTTTTATCTGTTGTGATATATATGACCTTCCAAATCACCTGGACGAGAAATTCGACATTGTTTTCACCTCTTACGGAACGATCGGTTGGTTACCGGACCTTGAAAAATGGGCATGCATCATACGTCGTTACCTGAAGCCTGGAGGTCAGTTCATTTTCGTTGAATTCCACCCTGTTGTGTGGATGTTTGACGATGATTTTAAGGATGTTACGTATAATTACTTTAACAAAGAAATGATTCTTGAGACCGAAGTTGGAACTTATGCAGACCGGAATGCTGACATTCACGGAGACTATGTCATGTGGAATCATGACATGAGTGAATTGATCAATGCGCTAATTTCAAACGGATTGCAAATCGATCAACTGGATGAATTCGATTATTCTCCGTATAATTGTTTTAAACACACTACTGAAGACGAACCAGGCAAATTCAGGATCGCTCATCTTGGAAATAAAATACCGATGATATATTCCATCAAAGCAACCTTGAAAGATGAAAACCTTTAATTCAGTCGACGAATACATTTCCAGCTTTCCATTAGATGTTCAACTGCGTTTAAATGAAATACGAGGCATCATCCATAAATACGCGCCTGAATCTACAGAAGGAATCAGTTATGGAATGCCCTCCTATAAGGGTAAAAAGATTCTGTTTTATTTCGGAGGTTTCAAGAAGCACGTTAGTTTTTTTCCTACTTCAACTGGTATTACTGCTTTCATAAACGAACTTGAAGGATACAATGTTTCTAAAGGAACGGTACAATTTATGCTGGATCGCGAGGTTCCCGAAGAACTTATTCGCCGAATGGTCCAGTTTAGATTACAACAGGATAAATAACACCATTACAATTATAGAAATCAGTATTTTAGTTTAAAATTTATTCGAAATGAGATCGATTGCACTACTCTTTTTAACCTTTTTAACACTTAATTCCTTTGCACAGGAAGAAATTCTGCCTATCTGGATGACCAAGGAGGAAGAAAAATTGATTCCGGCTTACAAGGAAAGTCTGTCACACAAAGAAATCACTGTTCCGCCGGTAGGTTCAGAGATCAGAACACCGGGACAATGGGAAGA
>JBKCJG010000100.1:0-5629 GCA_046301895.1 Flavobacteriia bacterium | reverse complement strand
AAGTTCATTTCCGGATTTAAGTTCAACTTCTGAACCATCATTCAAAACGATCAAATTTCGCTTAGTCGGAAAAAAAGAGCCGCAAAAATCGGCACCCCCGAATGCATTGGATAATTGCTCCATGGAGTATTGGGAGCCAATCTTTTTAATTTCAAATTTGCTTTGAGAATAACCCAAGAAAATTGAAAATAGCAACATGCTTGTAGTAAGTAACTTTGTCATGAGTGTATGGAATGATTTTATGTCAATATTTTTTAAGAATATCTTCTTGTCGATTTTTCGGTTCATCTGAGGCGTGACAAATCATATCGTCTTAGAATGAGTTTCTTAAATTTTGTTTGGATTTAAACTTGTTTAATGTGATCAAGTTCTGATGGGATCGTTTGCTGAATTTGTCCGCTGGAGAGAATGGGCGCATTCAGAAAACATGGAAATAAGGAGTGTTTCATAGTCGTTAAGAAATAATTTGTCACAGATTTGACGCAAAGATAAAAACTTGGTTGCTTATCGATGCGACATTTACCGGGAAAAATTTTTTAACAATTTGAACTACAGCTTTTTCTGAAAGCTTGTTTTTTGGATTTTATTATTTGTCCTCCTTTAAAAGATAATTGTATCTTTTTTTGAATGAATTTAACCTGGGTTTTGAAACCCTCTCTACATATGGATTGTATGGATTATTCTTTTCGTAATCCTGGTGATAGATCTCTGCCGGATAAAATATGGTTAATGGTTCAACATCAGTTGTTATAATCGAATATTGGCGTGTATCAAGAAGTTTATTGATATACTCTTTGGCAGCAACTTTTTCCGCGTTATTCCTGTAAAAGATTACTGAGCGATATTGTGATCCTCTGTCAGGCCCCTGTTGATCTTTGAGTGAAGGATTATGAGAGCCGAAAAAAGCCGACAATAAGGAATCGTATTTAACCGTGTTCGCGTCATACTCTATCATTACGGTTTCTGCATGGCCTGTATTACCCTTGCATACTTCTTCATAGGTCGGATTATTTGATTGGCCACCGGAATAACCTGACGTAACATTTTCTACTCCATTGATGGACTCAAAGATCGCCTCAACACACCAGAAGCATCCAGCACCAAAATAGGCGGTATCTGTAACATTGTGGTTTGCTTTTTTTTTAACTGTGTCTATCTCAGTTACAGGTTGTGAACAAGCAGACAAACTAAAAAGAAGAAATGGGAGTAATGAGTTGCGCAACATGTTTTAAAAACAATTGCAAAAACATTTTGTTCACATCTCATCAAAGATCATCTTCCTCCGAAACGGCAGAGTCACCGCGGATTGAACGAAGTCTTTTCCTTGCTTCAACTGAATATAAACTTCCTTTGAAATCAAAAAGGATCGTTTTATAATATTCGGAAGCTTTTTCCTTATTGTTCAAATGATTCTCGTAAATATCACCCAACTGGAATAATGCATCATCGGCTAGGATATCTTCCTTATGATATTTCAGTAATTCCTCCAGGTAAGTAATGCCCAGTTCCCAATTACCCTGAAATTGCATCGCCTTGGATTTCCTTAACAGGATTTCATCACCTAAACTGTGATATGGAAATGCATTAATGATACTGTCAAATAGTATGAATGCCTCTGAATATTTATGCTGCTCGATCAAAAGGTCTGCATTTGCGAACCATGTCATTGCCTGATAATTGCTATCGAGACCGAAGTTATCTGTTATCAGAAGCGATAATTTAAGCGCATCGTTAGCGATTAGTTTGGAGGTTGATTCTTTGAGCACACTGAGCTGTGACTGTGCAAAATCAAATTCACCGTCATAATAAAAGATTCTTGCATTCTTGAACTTTGCATCATGTCCGATCGGTTCGAATTTGAAATCGGTTTCCACCTGCATGTACAACAAGGAAGCCTCCCAAATATCTCCATGCAAAACATGAATGTCAGCTAACTGTACTTTCAGCTCCGCCCTTTGCATGTCAGTTATTCCCGGGATCTTCAATCCTTCGTTCAGATTGTCAATTGCAGGAGAAGATTGGTCCGCGTAGAAAGCCTGAATATGACTCATTTCAATGATCAAAGGAATGGATGAACGTTTTTTTCCGATCCGCAACAAAGTGTTTTGATATTCCGAAATGGTCGCTTCAAGTTCTTCTTTGGAATAATTCCGATTTGTCGTCACTTCCAGAAAACGAGTATTCAATAAAGCATTTTCAGCCTGGTAATAATATAGTTTATCTTCTCCGAGTGTAGTTACATATTTGAAAGCTTTCCGAGCGGTTTCGTAATCTTTATTCTCCACACAAATTTTACCCAATTCTAAAACTCGTCTTCCTTGTTCGTCTGCTCGCTTATCAAGTGCTTGTACCTGTATGAGTGCTGCCGAAAAGTTCTTTTTTTGTGTGAAAAGCCAAACCAGCATTTCTGCATAAACATTGTCGTTTGGTTTTTTCTGAATTCTTTCAAGTAAAGCGATCTTCAATAGGTCGTATTCTTTGGATTCATCCAGTGAAAAATCAATCTGAGCAGAAAGAACTGACTGGACGGTATTGGCATAGCTCGAATGAAAGTTTAACAGATCAAGATATTCGCCAATCATTTTTTCGGTTTGGCCTGTTGAACCGTAGAGATCTGCAAACTGGAAATGAAGCGGGTAGGTATTTTTCAATTCTTTTCTCCCTTTTTCCAGAGTTATCATGGCCAGATCATTTCTACCTTTAGACTTGAAAGAATTGTAAAGGGCAATTACTTGGTTAGGGTCACTTGCATTCAGATCGTCAATCAAATCGTTGTATATACGCTGTGCCTTTTCAGTTTCAGCCCCTTCCTCGTAAAATTGACCGAGCATGACCTTATATTCCAGGTCATATTTATTAATCGAGCTATGTTTCTTAAGGATCTTCTCCGCTTCTTTTCGATCATTTGTTTGTACCAAACATTCGTAGTACCGGGAGAAATTAATTTTTGATGGATCTTTGTCATATAATTTGACATAATACATTTTTGCCTTCTCGAAATCCCCACTAGAATAGTAGTATTGAGCAAGTTGCAGATCAGTTTCTCCCTGCGACCAGGTACTTGAGATCGTCAATAAAAATATTATGAAGAGTAGATGCCTCATTTCCCCGGGATCTTTCTGTCTTTGTTTTTAAGATACCATTCCATTGAAAAGTCATACAACTCTTGGTGAAGATCGTTAAAACTCTTCATCGTTTTGTCCTTCTCCTTGATATATTCTGTCAGCAGTTTTCTTAATTGATCCACTTTGTCTTTTTCGAATTCAACGTATTCATCGTACTTCTGTCGATCGCCATCACCATTTTCAATGTCCTTTTTCAAGTTTTCCAGCGCAGTGTGCTCAGCAGTAACTCCATTCTTAATCGTAATGAAGGATCTGCCCAAAGGTCCAAGAGAGCGACGCATAACCTTATAGGCATCCATTTTCCTGCCTAGTGCCATATCGATCGTATCAGCGTAGTAATAGTTCTTGATGCGAAGTTCAACGGTATTTGTAGCAACCTGCAAAGCCGGGATCGTATCGATCTGATTTTCCAGTAAAACCGTTTGAATACTGTCGATTGTTCTGTTCATGCCATCGATGGCACTGATCTGTTTACCTTTGTTGAGGTCAGTGCATGAGAGCAGGGTTATTATCGGCAGTACAAAAAAGAGGTATTTCATTGTTTAGTCTTTGACTTTAAAAATACGATGAGAATTGTTTAGGTTGAAAAGTATACGGGCATATTGATAAAATTTAACAAAAAAACCGCCTTTCAAGGGGGCGGTTGTTCTATTAGTTAATAATGTTAAATCCAGTAAATTTCCTTAATGCTTCCGGGATAATTATCCCATCTTGTGTTTGGTGGTTCTCCAAGAGTGCCGCAACAATTCTTGGTAATGCAAGTGCAGACCCATTTAGTGTATGACACAATTGATTCTTCTTGTCTCCAGTCTTAAAACGAAGTTTCAATCTGTTCGACTGGAAAGTATCGAAACGAGAACATGAGCTCACTTCTAGCCATTTTTCCTGGGCTGCCGAGTACACCTCAAAGTCGTAGGTCATGGCAGAAGCAAAACCTGTATCTCCTCCGCAAAGGCGCAAAATGCGATACTGAAGTTCAAGTTTATCAAGGAGTCCCTTCACATGTTCGAGCATTTCCTCCAATGCTTTTGCAGTATTGTTAGGATGTTCGATACGAACGATCTCTACCTTATCGAACTGGTGCAAACGGTTCAAACCTCTAACATCTTTTCCATAAGATCCCGCCTCTCTGCGGAAACATGGTGTATATCCCGTTAATTTGATTGAGAAATCATCGGAAGGAAGGATCACATCGCGATAAATGTTCGTTAAAGGAACTTCCGCTGTTGGGATTAGATAAAAATCATCCTCATTTACATAATACATCTGGCCTTCCTTATCCGGAAGCTGACCTGTACCATAACCACTTGCTTCATTGACCACAAGTGGCGGTATGAATTCTTCATACCCAGCTTTTTCGGCTTCTTCCAGGAAGAAAGAGATCAGAGCACGCTGTAACTTTGCTCCTTTACCTCTGTAAAATGGGAAGCCTGCACCTGTAACCTTAACTCCGAGTTCAAAATCGATCAGGTCGTATTTCTTGGCAAGGTCCCAATGAGGGATCGGGTCAAAATCGAAGGTGCGCCTTACGCCTGATTCAAAGACCGTTTCATTGTCTTTTTCATCCTTACCCGGTTTCACAAGTTCGTTTGGAACATTGGGCAGGGTATATAAAAGTAGTGTGATCTCACGCTCGTATTCTTCTACTTTGATCTTCAAGGCAGATTCAACCGTCTTCAAAGATGCAGTTTTTTCTTTGGCTTTATTTGCCTCTTCATGCTTACCTTGTTTGAATAGGTCACCGATCTCCTTTGCGAGCTGATTGAGCTCTGCAGAAATGGATTCCAGATCCGTTTTGGAGTTCCTCCAGTTCTGGTCGGCGGCTAAGATCTGATCCAAAGTTTGAGTGGCATCTATATTGCGTTTCTTCAACCCTTCGATAATCGATTCCTTCTCTGTGCGAATGCGCGTAATTTCAAGCATTTTAACTCGTTTTTGAGTTGCGAATGTACTAAAAAAGGCGAACATTTCTGCTCGCCTTTTCTCAAATTGTATTCAATTCAATTATGCTTCAGCAGTTTCGAATGGAACTATTGATACAAATGAACGATTGTCTTTTTTCTTACGGAATTGAACAAGTCCATCAGTCAAAGCGAATAACGTGTGATCTTTACCGATCCCAACGTTCTCACCCGGATGATGTTGTGTTCCCCTTTGACGAACAATGATGTTCCCTGCGATTGCAGCCTGACCACCAAAGATTTTAACACCAAGTCTCTTGCTGTGAGACTCACGACCGTTCTTCGAACTACCGACTCCTTTTTTGTGTGCCATTGTTTCTAAATTTTAACTCCAATCAGATTGGAAAGTTCTTATTAAGCTTTAATGTCTTTGATGGTGATCGCAGTAAAACTCTGACGATGTCCATTCTTCTTCTTGTAACCTTTTCTTCTTTTCTTTCTGAAAACGATTACTTTGTCACCTTTAACGTGATCATTTACTTCCGCAGTAACCTTAGCTCCTGCTATAGCTGGGGCGCCTACATTGATCTTACCACCATTTTC
>JBKCJG010000099.1:0-5213 GCA_046301895.1 Flavobacteriia bacterium | reverse complement strand
GGCAATTGAACCGAGGTTGTTTAACACGGTAATGGCCGTGCTGGTGTCGCCGATCTCTTGCGAAAGGTCGAGACAATCACGGAAGAGTTGTCCTGCCTTATCAAAGTCTTTTAGCTGATAGTAAACTGCAGCTAAATTGTTCTTTGTCGATAAGTTATCAAATGAATTTAGTGAAGTAGAGTACTTCAATGACCGCGAGAAATATTGAGCTGATTTCACCAAATTTTCACGGCCTCCGGTTGAATAATTAATTAGACCGAGTCCATTCAGTGCGAGAGATATTAGCGTTGAATCTTTTAATGAACTCGAAATGTGAAAACATGATTTAAAGTACTTTTCAGCATAGGCACTATTCCCCAACTTCCAATGTGCATTAGCTAACATTGAATTTGTTTTCGCGCTAAGTAATAGCGTTAAATCCTCCGATTTTAGAATCCTATAGCAAATAGGAATAGTACTCTCGTACTCCGCCAAAACATAATACAAAATAGCAGCCTCAAGGGCAAATTCTGCATTATTCTGCAATTTAACATGCTTCTTTACATAAATGAGCCCTTGTTCATATTGCCCAAGTACTCGAAATTGCTTCAGTCGGTATACATGAAGTTTTGTTCGATTTTCGTCACTGATTTCAGCACATTTACTCGAAAAAGCATAAATTTGGTGTGAAGGATCAACATTCTCTCTGAAAGCATCCTCAATATTCTTAATTAACTGCTCACATGATTGACTTTTAGCATACCCAGAGACAAATAGGAGTAATACAAAAAGTACAAAAACCTTCACAATTAATAAGGAATTCTAGCTATAACTATAATCCTCGGGTCTGGTTTCGGTCTACCAGTCATGACCATATCAATGGCATCGACGCACACCCCGGAAGCCGCCAGCCCGGTCAGATCAAGGGATAATTTATTTGTGCCTGTACGATTCGAAGTGAACGATAATTCGATTTTTAAAATGGTCGTATCACCTGACTTGTAGATGGACGCAGATTTGTAGGTGATATCTCCGATTCCACCGTCGCAGAAAGAAAATGTGGCTGATAACAGTTTTGCTGTAGAGACTGAACCCGTAACTTGGGTACCTCCTAATTCGAAAGTTGACATAGTAAATAGTTGTTTTGGATTAAAATAACGGAATAAACGTACTAAAAAAAAACAATGGTTTTTAAATTAATGTTCATTTTCGGCAAAAATTATTTGCCCCGTACATTCTCGGTTGCATAAGAACAGAATGAAGAGATAATGACCGGAATCATTTTTTTCAAGCGGAAGATTTGCTCTATTTGCAGTATGAAATATAAAAACGCCTTGCTGATACTGTCATTGTTCATCCATACTATCCTGCTTGGTCAGGATTTCCCTTTTGAGGTAAAACTGGATTCGATTACAATTCCGGGACTGGGCGGTTTGCAATCATTTTCTGTAGGTCAACACAATGGGAAATGGCTGGTGATCGGAGGGCGGTTGGACGGATTGCACCGCCGCCAGCCCTGGGCAAGCTTCGATAGTACCGGTCATAACAACAGGATCATGGTGGTCGATCCGATTAAAAAAGAAGTATGGAAGGCCCCATTGGACAATCTTCCTGTGACTCTCCGCGAACAGTTGAGTTCAACCAACATGGAATTCCTTCAGCGGGGAGATCTGCTCTACCTTGCAGGCGGTTATGGATACAGCCCAACCCTGAAGGATCATATTACGCACCCCTTTTTGACCATTATCGATATTCCCTCTGTGATCGACGCGGTGCTCAATGACAAGGATCCCAGTGTCGGTTTCAATCAGATCAAAGATGAACGAATGGCCGTGACCGGAGGCCAGTTGGTGAGCGTTAACGGCATTTTCTTTATGGTAGGGGGTCACCGTTTCGATGGGAAATACAACCCGATGAACAATCCAACTTTTGTTCAGACCTACACCAGTGCCATTCGGAAGTTCACCGTTGAAGAGGAAGGTACAGGTTATAAGCTGGTGTTCCACGGTGAGATCACTGATGAGAAGCATCTTCGAAGAAGGGATTTCAATGTGCTTCCTCAGATCCTGCCGAACGGAGAACAGGGATTAATCGCATTTTCAGGTGTTTTTCAGAAGGACCGCGATCTTCCTTACCTGAATGCTGTCGAGATAGATGCTGATTCCTTTCATGTTATCCCGTCTTTTGCTCAGTATTACAATCATTACCACTGTGCAAACCTGTCCCTGTACTCATCGAAAGATCATCGTATGCACAACCTTTTCTTTGGTGGGATCGCGCACTATTACGATAGCGCAGGCTATCTCGTTCAGGATAACGACGTGCCATTTGTTAAAACGATAGCACGCGTAACCCGCGCTGCTAATGGCTGGCTGCAGGAATATAAATTACCCAATGAAATGCCCGGTTACTTCGGAGCTGCCTCGGAATTCATACCGGCAGCAGGGCTTCCGGCATACGACAATGAGGCCGTCAAACTGGATGATCTGAAAGAAGATACTGTTCTACTCGGATACGTTTATGGCGGGATCAGGAGTTCTGCTGCAAATATTTTCTGGGTAAACACCGGAGTGGAAAGTATTGCCAGTCCTGTGATCTATCCTGTTTACCTGATCAAAAACCCCTTTTCAGGAATAACATTGAATGAACAAAGTATAAACGCGTTGCAATTGCAGATCTATCCGAACCCGCTTGAGGGAGAAGTAACGATCGCATTTACGATGCCCGCTGACGGAGATGCAACAGTGGTCATCAAGGACCTCATGGGAGTTTCTATTCATGAAAAAACGCTGAAAAAGATTAAAAAGGGAGAATGTCTCAAGGACATCAGATTCCGTGATCTCAAGAGGGGGGATATCTATTATTTACACCTTACCGTCAACGGAAAAACCGTATCTCAGAAAATGATCGTGAACTAAATCCCTCTAACACAAACAAACCATTCTTGCATTATTTGTATAATTTTGATTGTTAATTAATTCGGACTCATTGAACAGATCATACACTTCTTTCAAACTTTCCATCGTTGTTCCGACATTTAATGAAGATGGGAACATCGAACCACTTTATCTGTCCCTGCTGTTACAGATGGAAAAACTGCATGTTTCCAACTTCGAGATCATCTATGTAAATGACGGGAGTTCTGACGGTTCGCTTGAAGTGATCAAAAGATTGGCTTCTCAGGATGAGCGGGTTCGATTCGTGTCATTCAGTAAGAATTTCGGTCATCAATTTGCGCTGAAAGCAGGTCTTGATTTTGCCTCGGGAGATGCTGTCATTTCAATGGATGCAGACCTGCAACATCCCCCGGAACTAATCGCTGATCTTCTGGAAAAATGGGAAGAAGGATATCAGGTTGTGTATACCATTCGTAAAAATGAGAAAGGCATTTCCTGGTTGAAGCGTGCAACGTCTAAACTTTTCTATTACCTGCTCAATAAGATCTCCGAATACAAAGTGATCGAAGGCGCGGCTGATTTCAGACTGATGGACCGGAAAGTTGTGGGTGAACTGAAAAAGATCAACGATCAGGAGCTCTTTTTCCGTGGGATCATTCCTTCTCTGGGATTTAGGCAGACCCCCGTTTATTTTGAGCCGAACCAGCGCTTTTCGGGCAGCACCAAGTATTCCATGAAGAAAATGGTCAAGCTGGCGATAACCGGGATCGTCTCGACCAGTGTGAAGCCTCTTTATTTTTCGATCTATATCGGAGCGATCATGGCCTTACTCGCTTTCATGTACGGGATCTATGCGATCTATATTGCTGTGTTCACGGATAAAGCAATAGCCGGTTGGACATCCACCCTGGTCTCTGTCGTTTTCATAGGCGGTGTTCAGTTAATGGTCATGGGAATTATCGGTCTGTACATTGGGAAAGTATTCATCAATTCCAAGGGGCGCCCAAATTACATTGTGGATGAAACCAATATTTAAATCCTTCGGATCGGTTTTCTCTTCAATGCCGATCGGTATCAAAACGTTTGTGCTGTTATCCTTGCTCCACGTTTTTTACGGTGCTGCTATCGGTCTGTTTCAGGATATTTTACCTATTCACGAATGGCGAAAAACGGATTCCCTCTCCTTTGCGTTGAATTATATTCACTCGAACAACTTGTTCGAGCCCCACACGAATTTTATCCTGCAGAACGGACACACGAATGCAGCGGCCGAATTTCCCATTATCTACTTTTTGATCGGCAAACTCTGGGGGATTTTTGGAGTCCATGTGGGTATTGCAAAAATGTTTTCCGTTGTCACCCTGTTCACAGCAATCAGCCTTTTCTCGGTTGTCATGAAAACTGTGCTTCGGTCTGAGCTGAAGGTCCTTCTCTTTGTATTTTTATTGTACAGTTCCCCTATTCTCGTGACGTATGCCGATTCGTGCATGCCCAACGTTATTGCCCTTTCGTTTCTGATGTATGCCGGTTTTTTCCTTCACCGATACATGAATTACGCTACCAAAAAGAAGCGGAGCTTTTTGCTCTTCACCCTCTTTCTATCCCTGGCATTACTGATCAAGGTCACTGCTATTCTTGCTGTGTTGGCAATGGTATTCGGATATTTTGTGTACGTTTTCTTCAATAAAAAATTATTCGCTGAACAGAAGAGGGTCGTGTTCGCTATCTTGGCATCCTTCATCTTTGCCTGCATCGTGACTGTGCTCTGGTATCAATACGCTATCCGTTACAATCAAGCACATGATGTCACTACCTTTTCGACAACCACACGACCGATCTGGGAAGCTAATTTCGAAATGCGGCAGGCGGTTTGGGCGGCGTTAAAAGACAAACAACAATACCTTTTCTACCATCCATTGCTCTTAGCGATTAGTTTGATCGTTTATTTCTACCTCAGCATAAAAGGACGGATCTCGGTCTTCTACCATGCGGCTTTTGTCGGCGGTCTCACACTTCTTTCAGCCTATTTCATTCTTTGGTTCTGGGTGTTCGATGTACACGATTATTACCTCATCGAGATACTTTTCGTGCCATTGGTCCTGTTTACAGCAATCTTGAAAGGAATTGATCTCAAAGCGCAACCACTTCCGGCTAAAATTTCAGGGACCATTGTTCTGATCTGGATCACGATTCAATCCCAACTAACGATCAGTGTCTGCTTTGGAAGCAATAAGTTCGATTCCATGCGAAGGTTACTGGTAAGCGAAAAACTGGTCGACGAACGGGCTTACTTTCACTGGTATCATCAGGATCATTTGAAGCAATTACAGGATCATG
>JBKCJG010000098.1:0-86801 GCA_046301895.1 Flavobacteriia bacterium | reverse complement strand
TTACGGAATGGATCTCAATATTTACGGGGAATTTGTAGAGGGCATTGAATCCTTTTTCAAAGTGGGTGTGCTTTCAACCAAAGAGGATTTAAAAAATGATTCCTTCAAGGAGTATTATAATGCAGCCGGAGAGAAGATCATATTTGGGTATTCTGAAGATCAGATAATAGTAGACAGTGCAACGATATATCCGGGATTTGTTCCGCGACCGACCGATCAGCTGATCAACTTTGGAGCCTTAGTTCAGGACCGTATGCCCGGATTTGAAAGTTTCAGCGTGCAAATGGGACTGCAATATGGTGCGCCACTTCCATATGGTCCGCCGGATCTGAGTCGCTACAAGGATACGCTGCGCATTAAATCCTATTTCAGAGTGGATATCGGTATGTCCTATGATTTCTTGTATGAGAAGTCGGAAACAAAGAATTTCTGGAACAAGAACTTCTCGGATGCGATCATTTCATTTGAGGTGTTTAACCTCTTGGGGATCAACAATGTCCTTTCAAAGCAGTGGGTGCAAGATGTCGAAGGGCGTTATTATTCTATTCCTAATTATTTGACTCAGAGGCGTTTTAATTTAAAAATGATCCTGCGTTTCTGATATCACCGTTTCAAATTTTGTTACTTTTTCATGCCGCGTCGGTTAAAGGGGTATGAGAACGGGTTACTTTATTTTGGCAATCACTCTTTTGGTAAAAGGGTATGTCGCAGCGCAGGTAAATGTGAAATTGAACGTAAAGTTCATGGACACAGTGGTGGTTGATAAATATACACCTAAAAAGAGTGGCTTCTACAATTTAAAATTCAAAATGGACCCAGGTGAACATGAGATAACGAATCTCGATGAGATCACTTCACTGAAGGGACAAACAATCACCGGAGTCGATCTTGTTTATTCCGATTATCCCGTTGGCGAAGATTTTACCGAGTTGAATAGGTTGAGGATCATTGAGCTCTATAAATTCTTACCGGAAGCGTTTAACAGTGCGATCATTGAGTGGAGGATAGTGAAGCAAACCGGGGTAGAACGCACCGGAGGGATACAGAATTATTTCCATGGTTTTACGATCTATTACCGTCCGATGCCAAGCTATGAAGATGAAAATGAGTCGATAACGAATGTGCTGGAGGGGAAAGCGGCGGTTTCCGATTCAACCATCCTGAAGGTCATGAACCGAAACAAGACATGGAAGGATATGTTGGTTGTCTGCGATGTTACAGGTAGTATGGCTCCCTATACAACTCAGATCCTGCTGTGGATAAAGAGCAATCAGAAAATGAAGACCTTCAAGCAAATTGTTTTCTTCAACGATGATGAGGAAAAAAGCACGAATCAACTCGGTGTTGAAGATCAATCAGGAATGTGGACCATTGAAACTGGTAACTCAGAGAAGGTGATCAAAACAGCATTCGAAGCAATGAAAGATGGTCAGCACATTGAAAATAACCTGGAGGCAGTTTGTTATGCGATCAAAAAATACCCGGAGAACAAGCAAAATGTTGTGATGATCGCTGATAATTGGGAAACACCGTGCGACATGAAGCTGATCGACTATTTGAAGAAAGAAAAGATCCCCCTTCGTATCATTGTTTGTGGAGTTACTGATCGCATGAATACTGCGTATTTGGATCTCGCTTATGCCACAGGAGGATCGGTTCATACGATGGAAGACGATCTCTACAACATTGCGTCCATTGGTGAGGGGAAAACATTTAAACTGGGTGAGCTGAAGTTTAAAATGGTTGGTGGACGTTTTGTTCAACTTTGATCAGATATAAATGGGATTTCGATCCCATTTTCTTTTTTCATGATGAAGCTAATAATTGCCGATAATCGGGACACATTTGCTGGCAAATTTGTATTTTTATCGCGCTTAATAAAGACAAATTTCGTTTATGGAAAAAGTAGAGCCGTATAAGCCTGTTAATAAAGTTCGTATCGTAACAGCCGCATCTCTTTTTGATGGTCACGATGCTGCGATAAACATCATGAGACGTATTATTCAGGCAACCGGATGTGAGGTAATCCACCTTGGACATGACCGCTCGGTAGAAGAAGTTGTGAACTGTGCGATCCAGGAGGATGCCCAGGCAATTGCAATGACTTCCTATCAGGGGGGACACATGGAATACTTTAAGTACATGTACGATCTCTTGAAAGATAAAGGCGCTCCACATATCAAGATCTTTGGAGGAGGAGGAGGGACTATCCTTCCTTCGGAGATCGAAGAGCTCGAGACATATGGAGTCGAACGTATTTACCACCCTGATCACGGACGTGCTATGGGATTGCAGGGTATGATCAACGATCTTGTTCAACGATGTGATTTCGCAGTTGGACAGAACCTTTCCAACGAAGCGGATCTGCTTAAGACGAAAAATGTACCGGCTATCGCACGAGTGATCTCTGCAGCGGAGAACTTTGCGGATGAGTCAAAGAATATTCTTGTTCAGGTTGCTGAAATGGCGAAAAGTGTTTCTGTACCGGTTTTGGGAATTACAGGAACAGGAGGCGCAGGAAAATCATCCCTAGTGGATGAATTGGTTCGAAGATTCTTGATCGATTTTCCAACGAAGCAGATCGCAGTGGTGTCTGTGGATCCATCAAAAAGAAAAACAGGTGGAGCCCTGCTGGGTGATCGTATCCGAATGAACTCGATCAAAAATGAGCGTGTTTACATGCGTTCACTGGCGACACGTCAGTCTAATCTTGCGTTATCCAAGCACGTTGCGGAAGCGATCAATATTTTGAAAGCGGCTGAATACGATCTGATCATCCTGGAAACTTCAGGAATTGGTCAGTCGGATACAGAGATTCTTGATCACTCGGATGTTTCATTGTACGTCATGACACCGGAATACGGAGCTGCTACACAGTTGGAGAAGATCGATATGCTTGATTTTGCGGATGTGATCGCTTTGAACAAGTTCGATAAGCGCGGAGCATTGGATGCATTGAGGGATGTGCGCAAGCAATACCAGCGCAATCACAATCTGTGGGATCAGGATGTGGACACTATGCCGGTTTACGGAACGATTGCTTCTCAGTTCAATGATCCGGGAATGAACTCACTGTACAAAGTGATCATGGATAAGGTTGTTGACAAGACAGGAGCTCCTTTGACATCTACTTTCCAGATCACGAAGGAAATGTCTGAAAAGGTATATGTTATTCCGCCGGAAAGAACAAGATATCTATCAGAGATCTCTGAGAACAACAGGTCATACGATAAGTGGGTGAATGATCAGGTTGCAGTAGCTGAAAAAATACATGGTTTACACACATCGATCGAGACATTGAAGAATTCGAAGATCGAGGATAAGGATCGTTTGGTAAAAGGATTACAAGAGGTATTTGAAGCGGAAAAACTTAACTTCGATCCAAGGAACTGGGATATCCTGCAGAAATGGGAAGATAAAAAAACACTTTATAAGAATCCAACGTTTGAATTCAAGGTTCGCGACAAGATCCTAAAACTGGATACGCATACGGAATCCCTTTCGCATTTGCAGATACCGAAGGTTGCAACACCGAAGTACACAGGATGGGGTGATATTTTGAGATGGTCCTTGCAGGAAAATGTTCCCGGCGAGTTCCCTTACACTTCCGGTCTGTTCCCTTTCAAAAGAGAAGGAGAGGATCCAACGCGCATGTTTGCGGGTGAAGGAGGTCCGGAAAGAACGAACAAGCGCTTCCATTATGTTTCATTGGGAATGCCGGCTAAACGTCTTTCAACGGCTTTTGACTCTGTAACACTTTACGGGAACGATCCTGATCTTCGTCCGGACATTTACGGAAAGATCGGTAACTCAGGTGTTTCGATTTGCTGTTTGGATGATGCTAAAAAATTGTATTCTGGATTCGACCTTTCGCATGCACTCACTTCCGTTTCGATGACGATCAATGGTCCTGCACCGATGTTGCTAGGATTCTTTATGAATGCTGCGATCGATCAGAACTGTGAGAAATACATCAAAGCAAATGGTCTTGAAGCAGAGATTGAAGCAAAAATTGCTGCCATTTACAAAGCGAAAGGAACAGATCGTCCAAAATATCAGGGAGAACTTCCGGAAGGAAACGATGGACTGGGCTTGATGTTGCTTGGAGTGACAGGCGATCAGGTACTTCCTGCTGATGTATACGCGAAGATCAAAGCTGAGACCTTGACTCAGGTGCGCGGAACTGTTCAGGCTGATATCCTGAAGGAGGATCAGGCACAGAACACCTGTATCTTCTCTACGGAATTCGCGCTTCGTTTGATGGGTGATGTGCAGCAGTACTTTATTCAGAACGGTGTGCGAAATTTCTATTCCGTATCGATCTCAGGATACCATATTGCCGAAGCAGGAGCCAATCCGATCACGCAGTTGGCATTTACACTGGCGAATGGATTTACATATGTGGAATACTACATGAGCCGTGGAATGGATATCAACGACTTCGGTCCAAACCTTTCGTTCTTCTTCTCGAACGGTATCGATCCTGAATACGCTGTGATCGGAAGAGTCGCTCGCCGTATCTGGGCAAAAGCACTCGCGAAGAAATACGGTGCGAATTCACGCGCTCAGATGCTCAAATATCACATTCAGACCTCCGGTCGCTCATTACACGCTCAGGAGATCGATTTCAATGATATCAGAACGACACTTCAGGCATTGTATGCGATCTACGATAACTGTAATTCGCTGCACACGAATGCTTACGATGAGGCGATCACAACTCCTACGGAAGAATCAGTGCGTCGCGCAATGGCGATCCAGTTGATCATTAATCGTGAACTAGGACTTGCCAAGAATGAGAATCCATTACAGGGATCCTTTATCATTGAGGAACTTACCGAACTTGTAGAAGAGGCAGTGCTGGCTGAATTTGATAGGATCACTGAACGCGGAGGGGTGCTGGGAGCGATGGAAACAATGTATCAGCGCTCAAAGATCCAGGAGGAGTCACTGTATTACGAGACGTTAAAGCATACCGGAGAATTTCCTATCATTGGAGTAAATACCTTCCTGAGTTCGAAAGGCTCTCCAACGGTGCTTCCAAAAGAAGTGATCCGTGCGACAGAAGAGGAAAAGCAGTATCAGATCCGCATGCTCAATAATTTACATAACGCAAATGCTACGAAAGCGGAAGAAGGTATACAGAAGGTTCAGTCAGCAGCGATTCAGAACAGGAATATGTTCGAGCAGTTGATGGAAACGTGTAAATATGCCTCTCTGGGTCAGATCACTTCAGCCTTATTTGAGGTAGGTGGTCAGTACCGAAGAAATATGTGATTTGGGAAATGGGCCGGTCAATTGGAATAATCAAAAAGATCCCGCGAGGTTATTACTTCTTCGGGATCTTTACATTTTTGTTCGTGGGCCTTATGGTTTTTGTGGAGATCAAGAACGGTAAGTTCTGGACGAATGATCTCAGGGTATATACTGCTGCAACCAGACATTTTTTTCAGGGTGGAAGTCCGTATAAAATTCCCTACGGTCTTGGTAGCGGCTACTTCAAATATGCACCAACAACTATTTACTTCTTTGCAATAATTAGTTTTCTGCAGTTCATATGGGCACAATTACTCCACACCTTTGTTTTAGTGCTGTCTTTAGTTGTTTCTGTGAGTCTGTTGCACCGTCATTTTATTTCCGGTAATGAAAGAAGACGTATTGGATTGTTATATCTGTTCTTTGTATTCATCGCTGTTCATCTGGTACGAGAGATACATCTTGGAAACGTGAATCTAATCCTGATGCTCCTTTTTGTTGCTGGATTGATCGCATACAAGAAAGGAAAGGAGAATTTATTGGTCCTTTTTTGGAGTTTTATGATACTTCTCAAACCCATCGTGATCTTCGTAGTATTACCGATGGCTTTTGTTATGATGTGGAAGCCATTGTTTAAAATGGCATTGATAGGAATTCTCTTCTTTTTGATTCCGTTCATCCATTTGGGTTCCAACGGTTTTAAACTTTGGCAGGGATGGATCACAGCGTTATCAGGACATGAGGACACCTACATTAGCATGAATTGTTTGAGGTATTTGTCTGGTTATTATTTGAAAACTGACTCAGCTTGGATTCCTTCACTGATCGGATTGGGAATGATCCTGGTTCTAATGGTATTGGATCGCATGAAAAGATCGGCGGATAAAACTTATTTTTCGTCGTGGTCTTCGATTCTGTTGGCATTCACGCCTAACTTCTTTGTGACGGATACAGAACATTTCTTATTGAGTTTGCCAATGATCATTATGCTTGTATCAGAGATTCTGCGATCTAAAAGAAAGTGGTTGTGGTTTTCATTCACTGTATTGATGATCGGCTATTCCACGCAGTCCAATGATCTCTGGGGGAAAGCACTTTCTGCACAAATAAGCGAATTGGGTGTACTTGGACTATCAAATTTAGGATTGATTGCATTGTTTATTTTTGTGAGGTTCACACATGGTTCTGTTAAACATTTACCTGTAAATTGATCTTATGAGTTTAACTTTGAAAATTGTTCGTCTTCTGTTCATGTTCTTTACGATGATATCCGGTGTTGTCTTTGCGCAATGTCCAGTGATCCCGTCTCCTGTTGTATATAAGGAAGTAAGTGGAGAGATGGCTGTGAATGGACAGCTTTCGGTCGATGATCGTTCAATGCCGGATAATATCAAAGAGCACCTGATCCGAATTTTTAACAAGGAACGAAAGATAAGATTGGTTTTTTCGAACAATGGAAAGGATCTACAGTTCAAAAAGGTCAATAATACGATCCAGGATTATTATTCTGTTAATATCAATGACGGGATTATCATTCAGTACAGTTCTGAAAGAAGTTGCTTCTATGCGTTGCAGACTTTACTTCAGCTGACGATCGTCGAAAATGGTGAGTTTTCCTTCAAGAAATGTTTCGTTCAGGATTATCCGAAATTTCAGTGGAGGGGACTCCACCTGGATGTTAGCAGACATTTTTTTGCGGTTGAAGAGGTTAAACGCTATATCGATCTTATGGCGATGTACAAATACAATACATTCCATTGGCACCTTACAGATGATCAAGGTTGGAGGATCGAGATAAAGAAGTATCCTAAATTGACTGAGATCGGTGCATGGAGAGACAGTACAGTAAACGATCATTATTCAACCAATCCAAGAACTTACAAGGTTGAACGGTATGGAGGATTTTATTCCCAGGATCAAGTGCGTGAGATCGTTGAATACGCCTCAAAGCGATACATAACGGTGGTTCCTGAAATTGAAATGCCTGGGCATAGTCGAGCAGCATTGGCAGCTTATCCTGAATTGTCATGTACGGGTGATAAACAAGAAGTTCCTGGATTATGGGGTGTATTTGATGATATTTATTGTACGCATGAATCAACAATCGATTTCTTGAAAAATGTACTGGACGAGGTGCTTGATTTGTTTCCTTCCGAATATATTCATATCGGGGGAGATGAAGCGCCAAAGTCGAGATGGGCAAAATGTAAGAAATGTCAGGCTGTGATCCGGGAGAATGGATTAAAGGATGAACATGAACTCCAGAGTTGGTTCGTTGGACGAATGGATGAATTTCTGACACAGCGCGGACGTAAGTTGATAGGGTGGGATGAGATCCTGGAAGGAGGACTTTCACCTAACGCTACGGTCATGTCGTGGCGCGGATTTGAAGGAGGTATAGCGGCAGCAAAACTAGGGCATTATGTTGTCATGAGTCCGGGTTCTCACTGCTATTTCGACCATTATCAAAGCACCAATCCTAACGAACCACTCGCGATTGGTGGATATACGCCACTTGAAAAGGTATATGAGTTCGATCCTATACCTTCCGGTTTTACTCCCGAGCAGCAAAGTTATATTTTAGGAGGTCAGGCGAATCTTTGGACCGAATACATTCCGGATATGAAACAGCTGGAGTATATGACGTATCCCAGAGCGTTGGCACTTTCTCAAGCATTGTGGTGTATTTCCAAACCGTCTTTTGATGACTTCAAACGTTCATTCGTTAACTACCATATTCCGCTCCTCCAAGACGAGGGAGTGAATTTTTCAAGGGCCTTGTTCTATCCCAAAATGGATGTAAGTAAGGCAAAAGAAGGTCTTAACGTTCATTTCAAAAGTGGTGAACCAAATTATCATTTCAATCTTTTCGTCAGATCGGATGAAAAGTTGCCTGCAATGAGTGGGGGTCAAGTTGTCGGTGAGAAGGATACCCTCTACTTTCAACGAACAATCGGAGAAAAGCAAGTTAATTATGCATTCAGTGTTACATCTGAAGTTCAATCCGAACCTTCTATCTTTAAATTTAAAGTACATCCATCCATTGGACTTCCCGTTCAACTTATCACTAAACCGGATTACCGATACAGTGGGAATGGCAGCTCTACAATAGTGGATGGGATAAAAGGAAGCAAACCCTGGAAAGGCCATGAATGGCTGGGATACGACACAACCTACATCGAACTAATCGCAGACATGAGTAAGATTTCAACTATTACAGGTTTCGAGATTGGGTTTTTGAAAGATGATGGTTCATGGATTCAGTGTCCTGAAAAGGTGGATGCGTATTATTCCAAGAATAATAAAAAATGGAAGAAGATCAAGAATTCGGATACAGTAGGCCTTTCGAAGATTACTGAAGAATTTAAATTGAACTTTTTGTGTAAAGGGCGGTATCTGAAACTGGTTGTTAAGCCTTTTTCAAAAATCCCATTAGGTTATCCCGGTGAAGGAAATGTTCCCTGGACCTTTATTGATGAACTTATCATTTTCTTTAAATAATGAAGTTTGAATTATGCGCTGCTTCACTTGAAGCTATAACCATAGCAAGAGAATTAGGTTTTGATCGAATAGAATTATGCCAGAACCTTGAGCAGGGAGGTACAACACCTTCCTATGGAATGATCGAATATGCGATCGCACATGGAATAGATACCCATGTATTGATCCGACCTCGTCCCGGTGGATTCTTTTATTCAGAAGCAGAATTAGAGATCATGTACCGTGAGATTATCAATTGTCGAGACATGGGTGCTCGAGGGATTGTTATAGGGGCATTGACGGAAGCTGGAGAGATTGATCAGCGGATCGTCGAAGAAATGGTTGATAAGGCCAAAGGGATCGAAATAACCTTCCACCGAGCATTTGACGATTGCTTTGATTGGAAGCGATCCATTGATCTATTGATCGATTGTGGTGTGACCAGGATCCTTTCATCCGGTTTGGCAAGGAACGTTGAAACAGGAATGCCGATCCTCAAAGAAATGGTACCATATGCTGCGGGGAGAATTGAAATTATGGCAGGCGGAGGAGTGAATTCTGCGAATGTAAATCGATTAGTGAAAGATCTTCAACCTGATGCCATTCACTTTTCAGGAACAGTAAAAGTTCAAACAGATGAAGACTCGCTCTTTTCAGAATCCGTTCTGAAAGTTGACCCATTAAAAGTCAGACGCATATTAGATGCAGCGGCATTGTAATTTTTTGGAGGTATCTCGTTATTCGAACATGAGGCCTGTTATTTTCACCTTTTTCCTTTTAGTTTCGGGAATTTTAAAAGCCCAATGTGATTCTGTTCCGACATTAAACAAGGCTGTTCTTGCATTTACGCTATCGAAAATGAACAAAAAAGTCGGAAGAGGTGAATGTTGGGACTTGGCTAAATACGCATTGGAAGAGGTTGGAGCTGACTGGGACGGGGCTTATGGTTTTGGGCGCAAACTGGAAAAGGGAGAATGCGTTTCTCCCGGAGATATTATTCAATTCGAACGGATCAGGATAAAATACAAGAAAGGTAGCCAGACCCATACAGAAGCCATGCCTCATCACACTGCGATAATATTTGAAGTGATCAGTAGTGACGAAGTGAAACTTGCCCATCAAAATACGGGATATACCGGCCGCAAAGTTGGTGTGAGCGGATTGAAGTTTTCGACGATACAGTCGGGTAAATATGCGATTTATAGACCGCAGAACTAATTAGATCCTTTCAAGCACGTATCGAATCAATTCTTTCATTTCGGCGGAATAACCCTTTGAGAATAGCATTTTAGGTCGGTTAGCCACACCAAGACAAATCGTTGCGCATTTGTGTCCCATAGCCTTCCCTAAAGCAAATATGGCAGAACTTTCCATTTCAAAATTGATTACCCTGTGCCCTCCAGAGAGAAAGGCAGTGAGTCTTTCATTCATTCCTTCAGTACTATTTTTTACACGCAATTGCCGTCCCTGTGGACCATAAAATCCACTGCTTGTTACTGTAATGCCCGAAAATGTTTGATCTGAAGAAAGTAGCGCTGTAAGTTCCGAGTCACTTTCTACAAGATAGGGAGCAATGTACTGGGGTAATCCGATTTGACTTACAAGATCATCGCAAAGAGACTTTTCAGTCGCTGAGAATTGGATGTTGTAGAAATGCGCGATGTTATCCAGTCCAAATCCATGGGTAGAAAGTATGAATGAGTGAACAGGGATCTCGGGTTGCAAAATACCGCATGTGCCAATCCTGACGATCGTTAATGACGTTTTTAGTGGTTTTTCCTTTCTTTCTTTAAGATCAATGTTGAACAAGGCATCCAACTCGTTCATGGTGATGTCAATGTTGTCCGTTCCAATGCCTGAAGAGAGCACGGAAATTCTCTTTCCTTGATAAGAACCTGTATGACAAACAAATTCTCGATGTTGTGACCTGTGCTCAATGGAATCGAAGAATGCAGAGATCATGGGGACACGATCCTGATCACCAACCAATATGACTTTCTCTGCCACATGCTCAGGTGAAATACCCAGATGGTAGACCTGACCTCTGTCGTTCAATACGAGTTCTGATGGTGGAAATTGCATAATAATGAAACAAAAAGGTGTTGATCTGAAGATCAACACCTTGAAATTAGCAGTATTTATTAATTACTTGTTAGGCTACCAAAAACTTTTTGAAGAAGATCCGTCACACGAGCCATTGGATCCTTTCGGATCTTGTTCTCTTCTATCTCGACCATGTAAAATAATCCGGTAATCGCTTTTTCAGTAACATATTTATTTAAGTCAGGGTTTAACTTTTGGCCTCCGGTCAAACCAACTACTGCATTGTATTTAGTGATTATGGGGTTCCAGTATTCTGTTAACTTAACTTTTGAAATTGCAGCATCTACTTTCGGAGCAAAAGCTGCTGTAAGTTTAGCAGTTGTATTATCCTTGAGATACTTCGTTGCAGCTCCATTTCCACCATTCAATATCGAAAAACCATCTGAAATGCTCATGTTTGTGATTGCATCTGCAAAGATAGGAAGAGCTTCTTTTGTTGCTTCTTCAGCGGCACGGTTTAACGTTAGTTCAAACTTTTCAACCTGATTCGCCATTCCGAGTTCAATTGCTTTTTCACGAACTTTGATCGCATCCTGAGGGAACGGTAGCTTGATCGATGAATTCTTGAAAAAACCATCAGTAACAGAGGTTAGATTGACCGAATTCTTTATTCCCACGTTTAGTGCTTCTTTCAACCCGGAAATGACTTCCGCATTTGTGAGTTGTGGCTTGGATGGTGTTGGGGTTGTTATGATCTGTGCTGCATCTTCTAGCACATCACATGCCGGAAGCAAAGCACAAATTAGCATAACGTTTAGCGAAATGAATATCTTTTTCATAGTATCAAATTAAAGATCAAACTTACAATATTTTCTGTCCATGTAACCAAAAACGATACCAAAATAAAGAAGAAAGGGAGGCTTAACCTCCCTTTAACTGTCCATTCTTATCTGATCACATTGATATGACCCTGAAACTCATATTTTGCATCATTATAGATGTCCTTGGCACTTGCCCTCCAAACGTATGTACCTTGAGGAACAGCTATTCCGCCATAGGTTCCATCCCACTTGGCATTCTTGTCATGAGATTCCCAGATCATCTCTCCCCATCTGTTAAAAATGTAAAGATCAAACTGATAGAGATCAATTCCTTCAACAAAAATTCCCCATGCTTGATTGTATTCA
Source organism: Flavobacteriia bacterium (assembly GCA_046301895.1). Classification (GTDB taxonomy): domain Bacteria; phylum Bacteroidota; class Bacteroidia; order Flavobacteriales_D; family Crocinitomicaceae; genus M0103. The sequence goes on along the minus strand of JBKCJG010000098.1, from coordinate 74,835 downwards.
TCGTCGTCCGGTGTAAAGGTATTCGGCGCATAGAATAATATATCAGAGACCACATTCATAATATAAGTCACCGTATCAGTGCAGCCATGTTCGGTTGTTACCATTAGTGTAACGGGATAAGTACCTACCACCCCTTCCGGAAATGTGAAAACCGGGTTTTGAGAATTACTCACTGAAGGTGTTGAACCCGGGCTGAACCATTCCCAATCAATTACATCAAGAGATGACCTGTCTTGCAATTGAATGGATGTTTCAAAGAATGTTGCAGGATTGGATGAGAAGGTGAAATCTGCTACAGGTAGTGGCTTCACCTCAATAACATTGCTGAAAGATCCAGTATATACACAACCGTAGATTGACGTAATTGTCATATTGCAGGAATAAAAACTAGGGATTTCAAATGTATTGGACGTTGAATCTGTACCCGTTTCCATTATTGAAGTTCCATCAGAGAATTCGAAATAGGTTGTTGCGATCTCCGCAGGATTTGTTGAAATATTCGTAAACTCAAAGAATCCTGGGGTACAGTCCTCTATTTTGTTCGGAGTGATGTTTGGATCTATTGGAGTAGGGAAAGTCACAACCATACAAGAATCGTTCGTTGGCGAACCACAAGCTTCAGAAAGTACAACACAATATTGAGTATTAGTAAGCAATGGGTCTACTGTAATAGACGACCCTGTTCCAATGGTATTTCCGTTTTCAAGCCATGTAAACGTATATGATGATGACCCGCCGCTTCCAGTTGCAAGTAGTGTAATGTCATCCTCAGCACAGATCATAGAGTCTGGTGTTATATATGTTACCATTAGGCGGGATGGCTCGCCGATGGTTCCGGTCACATCGATCGTACAACCATTTGCATCCGTTATCGTTACAGTGTGAGTACCCGCATATAGATCATTAGCGATATTGCTTGTTGAAGAGGAATTATCCCAACTGTAAGAATAAGTTGGTGTTCCCTGGGTTACGGTGATTTCCATCAATCCATCGTTTGACGAATTACACGTTACATCATTCTGATCGGTAATGGATGCAATCATGCCGGGTATCTCTGAAACAGTCACCGTCACAATGTCTTGACAACCAATATCTGAAGTGACAAGGCATGTGTAGGTGCCGGCAATTAGTCCTGTTGCTGTTTGTGTAGTTTGTCCTGCCGGATCATCCCATTGGTAAGTGATAATTCCCAATGGTGGAGACATGATAGCCGTAGCTGTTCCGTCAGAGCCTCCGGGACAAGATACTGCGGTTGGTGTGCCTGAAAAACTTGCCGGTGTATCTGTAACTGTAGCAGTTGCATTTGAAACACAGCCAATTGCATCAGTCATTTGAACCAGATATGTACCTGCAATTAGTCCGGTTACAGTTTGAGATGTATCTCCGAGTGCAGGCCAATTGAAGGAATATGGAGCACTTCCTGATGTTGGATTTGCAGTAACGCTACCGATACCCGAAGAACAAATGTCTGCTGTTGGATTAGCAGTAACAGAGGAAGAAACCCCTGTTACCCAGGATGTATCAGGTGTAACTGATCCAATACCAACACCGCAAGCAGAGCCCGTTAAGAAATATCCTGTAGTTCCGGCTGCTGCTGAAGGGATGTTCAATACACCATTGTTGTATGGAAAGGTTTGCCCATTCGTATTTCCCCAAACTAATGATGAGGAACTTGATGTTACCAACAAGTATTGTTCAGTACTTATTGTATAGGCTGTTGTTACAGTAGGAGATGTTGGTGTAAATCTCTTGCATTCCTGGTTTGCGGACCACTGAACATTGTTTCTTCCGGGAGTAATGTGTGCAACAGTTCCCGGTATATTTTCGGTCCCTTGAATTGCGAGTCCTCCATTCCATGTAATACAGGGAGGTTTATTCCCAATGTGAAATTCAACATTATTGCTGCCTTCATACATCATAATGGACATATAGGTGCACAAGCCACAATTAAACATTGGAATCTCGCGGTAGAGCACTACAAAAATTCTGTTTGGAGCGGTTCCAACGGTTTGGTATTGAACCTGACCTCCAATTCCTGGATTAATGTCCTGATAACATCCCATAGCTGAGTTCTTTGCATCAAAAAAACCTGCATTAGGCAAGGTCCCGACTCCGGCGAGCGCCCAATCACAGTATCCATTTGCTTTTGAAAGATCAAACGAAACCAGACCGTTCGAACCAATTACACATTGGTTGTATGTATTGCCGTAGAAACTAAACGGAAATCCGATGTTCACCACACCTGACCAGACATCATCAAACAAGGGAACGTTTGTTGGTGCATTCAGATATATCCCACCTGAGTTGCCTCCTCCCGTTCCTCCGGGAGTGCAGTTTGTAATTGTTACGGGTGTTCCGACGCACACAGTCGCGTCTTGACCCAAACAAAGGTTCGTTTGTGATTTTGCGGTTTGAGTGTAGGTAGTAAGAAAACAGAATATGAAAAGGAATTTCTTCATTGGTTCAAAGTATGTATCTACGGTTAGACGAACAAATTTACCGAAAGTTGCGTTCGAATTCACTTAACGACTGCTAAACATTGATGAAATGCACTGTTTACTGAATATTCATAATGTTTTACTGAATATTTAATACTATTCATCGAGGAAAACAATATTTTGTTTTTTTGATCTTTCGTTTAAAAAATATTCACATTTTTGCCACGTTGATTTTTAAAACAGTAAATAATGTCAAACAAATATCAAGCAGAAATTGATGCTTTCATGGAAAGCGTGAAGGCAAAGAACGGACACGAACCTGAATTTATCCAGGCAGTTCATGAAGTGGCAGAGGCCGTTATTCCAGTTATAGAGGAAAATCCAAGGTATAAAGAGTCAAAGATCTTGGATCGAATCGTTGAGCCAGAGAGAACGATCATTTTTCGTGTTCCATGGTTGGATGACAAAGGAAATGTGCAGGTAAACCGAGGCTACCGAGTTGAGTTCAACTCTGCTATTGGTCCGTATAAAGGAGGTTTGAGATTCCACCCATCAGTGAATCTTTCAATTCTTAAGTTCCTCGGTTTTGAACAGATCTTCAAGAATTCTTTGACAACGCTGCCTATGGGTGGTGGTAAAGGAGGATCTGATTTTGATCCAAAGGGAAAGTCTGACAATGAAGTGATGAAGTTCTGTCAGTCTTTCATGAGTGAATTGGCTCGTCATATCGGTGCTGATACAGATGTACCGGCCGGTGATATCGGTGTTGGTGGACGTGAGATAGGTTACATGTTTGGACAGTACAAGCGTCTTCGCAATGAATTTACAGGAGTATTGACCGGAAAGGCTAGGAACTGGGGTGGGTCTTTGATCCGTCCTGAAGCAACAGGGTATGGTACGGTATATTTCGCGAAAGAAATGCTGGCTACAAAAGGAGACTCTTTTGAAGGAAAGATTGTAACAGTATCAGGTTCAGGAAATGTAGCACAGTATGCATGCGAAAAAGCAACTCAATTGGGTGCTAAAGTTGTTACATTGTCTGACTCTGAAGGCTACATCTATGATGAGGCAGGGATCGATGCGGCAAAACTTGATTTCATTATGGAATTGAAGAACGTTAAGAGAGGTCGTATCTCAGAATACGTTAAGCAGTATCCTTCAGCGAAGTTTGTTGCAGGAAAGCGTCCATGGGAAGTGAAGTGTGATATTGCTCTTCCTTGTGCTACACAGAATGAATTGAACGGTGAAGAAGCGAAAGTATTGGTTGCAAACGGTGTAAAGAGTGTTGCAGAGGGTGCAAATATGCCATCTACTCCTGAAGCGATCGAAGTATTCAGTCAGGCGCGTGTTTTGTTCTCACCTGGTAAAGCATCCAATGCGGGAGGTGTAGCTACTTCAGGATTGGAAATGTCTCAGAACTCTTTGAGACTTTCTTGGTCAAGAGAAGAAGTTGATCAGCGTCTTCACGGGATCATGGTATCTATCCATGAAGCTTGCGTGAAATATGGTAAGCGCGAGGATGGCTCTGTTGACTATGTGAAAGGTGCTAACATTGCAGGATTTGTTAAAGTTGCTGACTCTATGTTGGATCAGGGGTTGGTTTAATAATAGATCGATTTATTACAGGAAGGCTGATCGTTGGATCAGCCTTTTTTTGTTGCTGTTTTTTTAACAGACAACCCCATTTTTGATAGTTTTTAAATTAGTTTTGCAAAGTATTTATCAATTCAACCAGAATGGAAGTATTAGAAAAAAGACATATTGAATTTAACCGTGTAGGCTTTGAAGATCAGGAATTGTTGAAGATCTATAAAATACTTCTTAAGCCCAGAATGATCGAAGAAAAGATGTTGATACTGCTCCGTCAGGGTAAAATTTCGAAATGGTTTTCCGGATGGGGGCAAGAAGGTGTCTCAGTTGGATGTGCCTATGCCATGAATGATGATGAATACATACTTCCAATGCACCGAAATCTTGGGGTTTTTACAACCAGAGGGATTCCTTTAGAAAGATTGTTTGCGCAATTCCAGGGGAAGAAGTCAGGGTTTACCAAAGGTCGTGATCGTTCATTCCATTTTGGTACACAGGAATATAAATTGGTAGGAATGATCTCGCACTTGGGACCACAACTCGGAATAGCGGATGGTATCGCCTTAGCGAATAAAATAAAAAAAAATAAAAGATCCACGATTGTCTTCACTGGCGATGGTGGAGCTTCAGAAGGTGATTTTCATGAATCACTAAATGTCGCGTCTGTTTGGGATCTGCCTGTGATCTTTGCCATCGAGAATAACTGCTGGGGGCTTTCAACACCTTCTTCTGAACAGTTCCGCTGTAAGCAATTCATTGACAAAGGAATAGGTTATGGAATGGAGGCTGTCCAGGTGAATGGTAATAACGTGTTGGATGTGATCAGAACGGTTCGTAAGATCAATGAAGATATTAGAAATAATCCAAAACCTTATATCCTTGAATTGATGACTTTTCGAATGCGCGGCCATGAGGAAGCTTCCGGTACAAAATATTACCCAGAAGGACTTCAAGATGAATGGTCCAAGCAAGATCCTGTAGCGAATTATGAACTGTACTTGAAGGAGATCGGTGTTTTAACGGATGAGATCGAGCAGCAATACAAGAATGAGTTCAAGGAAGAGATCCAGAAAGGATTTGAAACTGCGCAGGCAGAGCCAGTGATTGAAGCTTCTCTCGAAAGGGAATTGAACGATGTGTACGCTCCTTTCGAGCAACAAGTTGTGAATTCAGCTGGCGCGAAATCAGAAAAAAGATTGATCGATGCTATCCAGGACGGATTAAGAGAATCCATGGAGAAATACCCCGATCTGATCATCATGGGACAAGATATTGCTGAGTACGGAGGTGCTTTCAAGGTAACTGAAGGATTTGTTGATCAATTCGGAAAGGATCGTGTTCGCAATACTCCGATCTGTGAATCTGCAATTGTTGGAGCAGGCTTGGGATTGTCAATAGCTGGTATGAAAGCGGTTGTGGAAATGCAGTTTGCAGATTTCGTGACCTGCGGATTCAATCAGATCGTGAATAATCTTGCGAAATTGCATTGGAGATGGGGGCAGAATGCAGATGTTGTCGTTAGAATGCCAACCGGTGCGGGTACAGCAGCTGGACCATTCCATTCTCAAAGTAATGAGGCATGGTTTTTCCATACGCCGGGACTTAAAATCGTGTTCCCATCAACACCATACGATGCGAAAGGTCTATTGAATGCAGCGATCGAGGACCCGAACCCAGTGATGGTATTTGAGCACAAATATTTGTACAGAAGCTTGAAGGAAGAGATCCCGAATGATTACTACACAGTTGAGATCGGTAAAGCCAGAACAGTTTCTGAAGGTTCCGATCTTACGATCATTACGTATGGTTTAGGTGTACATTGGGCAACCGAAGCGATGGAAAGTCTCCCGGATGTGAAGGCAGAGATCATTGACCTTCGAACCCTACTTCCTTTGGATACAGAAACAGTCTACAAGGCTGCACGTAAAACCGGAAAAGTGATCGTTCTTCATGAAGATTGCATGACAGGAGGAATAGGAGGGGAGCTTGTTGCACTGATCAACGAACATTGCTTTGAAGATCTTGATGCACCGGTCAAGCGTGTTGCATCGCTCGATACTCCCGTACCTTTTGCTGTTACACTAGAGAATCAGTTTCTGCCAAAAGAAAGACTTACAAAAGCGATCACTGAGTTATTGAACTATTGATCAGCTAATGACAATAAAAAAGCTCCGATTTATTAAATCGGAGCTTTTTTATTGTACCGGTTTTACATTAGTCTTTGATAAGCGTGTAACCCGGATATTTCTTTATGTCAAACACAAACTTTGAATCTTCAACTGTTGGGTTGGATGTGAACTTTGTAAGTGTATAGGTCATTGTTGTACCATCTTTAGTTTTCATAACCGCTTTCTTAAGTTCGTTCGAAGCCTTGGCAATGTATAATGTGATGGTATGGTACTCAACTTTCCCAGGATTTTTTGGGTAAAGGTTGATCACGTGCACCGCTTCATTATTCAATTTATCCTCTTTTTCATACTTGTTTTTGAAACCTGATTCCCAAATTGTCATCAACTTCTTCGGGTTCATTGACTCTTCATCATCCTCCTTTGCATCTGTTTCATAAACGGATTTTTCTTCCTTCACGATCGTCCAGGTTTTAATTCCGTTCGAGATGATCGTGTTCTCTCCGTATGATGCATAGAACTTCTCTCCTTTAACCCAACCTTTGCCGGTTTCACTTTCATTGGTGCCGGTTGAATTGTTCTTTATACTCGCGGTAAACTCAATATAGAAGGATTTCTGGCTTTTCATTTTAGCCGAAAGCTTATCAAGAATCCCTTGTGCTTTTGCATCCTGACCGAAGCTGGTGAAAGAAACAAGGGCAAATAGCGCTACTAAAAATTTCATGTCGTTTTGTTTTCGTGGCAAATATCAGAAATTGTGCCAAATAAAAAATGGGCTTTGAAGATTCTATTGTCCGATTTTTTTCAGATAGTCTAATAATATCTCCGGTGAAACATCATGTTCTCCTTTGTAATGTATTGATTCAAAACCCATTGATCGGTAAAAATGCAGTTGCTCGATTTGTTGTTCGGCCGAATAGTATTCATCGTCTTCTCCAATGAAGAATGCATTCTTTGATGATGGAATTCCTTTGACCTCTTGTTCAATCATCTGATCGGGAGGAAAAACACTTGCCCAGATCAGCAAATGATCGGCTTTAATCTTTCCTTTGAAGTGCCATCTTGCGGCGGTCGCTCCACCTTGAGAAAATCCAAGGATTATAATCCTGTCAAATGTACCATTGGCCATGATCTCTGAGTGCATTGTATCAAGAAAGCGGATATTATCAGATATGTCAGTTTCTCGTTCTTCTTTTGTCATCCATGAAGCACCAACTCTTCCTGAACTGCCGTTCAAATAAAACCGATGCATGCCTTCCGGTGCTACAATGAAATAATCATCTCCAAGAAATTGAAACTTACGGATAAAGAATTCGGCTAACTGACCGTATCCGTGTAGGACATAAATCAGGGTGCTTGCCTGACTTGGCTCACCTTGAGTGAAGTATCGAAAAGTCTTAGGCAAAACAAGATATCTTTTCATAGAGATGTATATTTTTCGTTTGATTGGGTCTCAAAAAGTCAATAAAAGCCTGCAAATTAATACATTTGTTTGTGCGAAGAATCATACAATACTGTTTGTTAACCCTTTTCGTCTGGCAGATCTTTGGATTTGTTGGGTATTTTGAGTTTTCGCACCATTGCCTGAAAAAGGAAATAAAATTGCTCCTGAAACAAGGTGTTCCTCATGAAGAGTTGGTTATTTTCACATTCTCGTCCTCCGAAATGGATGAATTGATCTGGCTCAAAAAGAATGAGTTTGATCTCGATGGTAGTTTGTTTGACGTTGTAAGGAGGCACACGAAAAAAGACGGGACAGTCTACATGGAGTGTATCTCCGATGAAAAGGAGAAGGTTTTATTTGCGAATTTGGGTGAGAATATCTCCATGAACATGGGAGATGAAAAACATCCAACGCCTGTCTCGAGCTGGATGAAAATACTTCAGTTTCCAGCTTTGTTTGGAGAGGTAGTGGACATTAAAGCAGTGATATATTCTTTCGAGGAACCGACAAGTTCTAACTTCTATTATTTGCCGATGTATTCTGAAAAATCGGTATTAATAGGTTCCCCTCCTCCGCTTTTGATTGGCTAATGATGATCTACCTTTAAAGGTCTGATAGTATTCAACAATTAAAAATTATACAATGAAAAGAACAGGCTTGTTGATGCTTTGTTTGCTGGTGTCGTTTTGTTCACTCGCACAATCCATCACAATAATTGATCAAAACTCTCTTCATGTGATCGAAGGTGTAAAGGTCTTTACACTTAAAAATACAGATCCTATTGGAGAATCAGAGACGAACGGAACGGTTCAGTTAAAAGGACTTGTTTCAACAGAAATATTGGTTTTTATTCATCCTATGTACACCAAACTGCAGCTAACAATGGAACAGCTTGGTCAAATGGGAAATGTTGTTCGTTTGACGGAAAACGTAAATTCGATCGACGAGATCGTAGTTTCGGCAAGCAAATTTGAAGAAAAGCGCAAGGATGTTTCTCAGAAGATCCAGGTCATTAGAGCGTCTGAAATCCAGAACATGAATCAAACGTCAACGGCAGATGTGCTGGCAAACTCAGGCAACATCATGGTTCAGAAAAGCCAGCTGGGAGGGGGGAGTCCTATCATCAGAGGATTTGAGACGAACAAGGTCTTGATCGTAATCGATGGTATCCGCATGAACAATGCTATCTACCGTGGTGGACACCTTCAAAATGTGATCACACTCGATAACAGCATTATGGATAGGGTTGAAATTGTTTTCGGGCCAGGATCTGTAGTGTACGGTTCAGATGCGCTTGGAGGTGTAATGTCGATGACCACTAAGAATCCTGAACTTTCTTCGAATGGAAAGAAGAAAGTGAAAGCGGGTGGATATACGAGATACAATTCTGCGGCAACCGGATATGCTGCTCATGGCGACGTATCAATAGGGGGGAAGAAGTTCGGATCACTGACTTCTTTTACATATTCTCATTTCGGAGACTTGAGACAGGGAGCGAACCGTGAACCGTTTGTTGGGAATTTCGGGGCGAGGCCATGGTTCGTGAACCGAGTGAATGGCAAGGATTCGATCTTCGTTAACGCAGATACCAATGTTCAGGTCGGTTCAGGATATACTCAGTACGATATTCTGCAGAAATTCCTGTTTCAACAAAATGAAAATGTGAAACACATTGTTAACCTTCAGTACTCATCCTCAGGGGATATTCCTCGTTATGACCGATTGGTTCAGGTGTCATCCTCAGGTTTGCCAAGATTTGCAGAATGGTATTATGGTCCTCAAGAAAGATTGTTGGCTTCCTACACACTCCAGCTCACAAATAAAAATTCCTTATACGATAATGCTCGTTTTATTGTCGGTTATCAAAAAATCGAAGAGAGCAGGATTGATCGCCGATTCAATAACGAGAATAGAAATCATCGTGTTGAAAACCTTGATATCTACACTGTCAATTTGGATCTTGCGAAAAAAATTGGCAGAAATGAGCTCCGCTATGGATTGGAAGGATGGTATAATCCGGTTGAATCAACTGCATACACTGAGGATATTGAAACTGGTTTGATCTCTCCTTTGGATACGCGCTACGCATCGGGGGGAGCTAATATGCAATCGTTGGCGATATATGCAACACATACATTTGAGATCAATGACAAGCTTATTCTGAATGACGGTTTGCGTTTTTCTGCAATTGGATTGAATGCGAAATTTACCGATACAACTTTCTTCAATTTCCCATTTGCTGAAGCAAATCAACGGAACACGGCCCTGACAGGGAATCTGGGCTTGATCTATATGCCAACGGAAGAATCACGCATAACCGCTTTGGTTTCTTCCGGATTCAGAGCTCCTAATGTTGATGATCTAAGCAAAGTTTTTGAGTCGACTCCGGAAAATCTGGTTGTTCCGAATAATAATCTTCGACCTGAATATACTGTTAACGGTGAAATAGGTATATCTCAGCGTATTGGTAAAGGTGTTTATGCTCAGGCAACGGGATATTATACATCCTACAGGAATGCAATTTCACTTGGAGGTTTTACTTATCAGGGTGAGGATTCAGTTATATATAATGGAACAATGAGTAAGGTAGTTGCTGCTCAAAACAACGATAAAGCATACATGTATGGTCTTGAACTTACATTGAATGGTAGAATGAATGATCATATGACGATGTATGCAACCTATAACTACACGTACGCTCGAATTGTTACAGATTCTGTTGCAATTCCGCTGGATCATATTCCACCGGCATTTGGGAAATTCGGGGTGCAGATCAACAATAAGAAGTTTCGCGGAGATTTGTTTGTTAATTATAGTGGATGGAAACGAATTGAAGATTACAGGCTGAATGCTGAAGACAATGAAGCATATGCATTACCCGAAGGGATGCCTTCCTGGTATACTATCAATGCGCGCGTCACCTATCAGTTCAATAAGATCGTGGGGCTACAAATAGCCTGTGAGAATATTCTTGATCGCAATTATAGGGTATTCGCATCGAATATCTCAGCACCCGGAAGAAACTTTATTCTGACGCTAAGAGGAAGTTTTTAATCGGTGTGATACGGAGGGGCGGCAGTAATGTCGCCCTTTAATATTTAATTGTTTTTTGTCATGTATTTACCGGTGGAAGGGTGGTAGAAGAAGCGAATTAGAAGATCTTCACTCTTTTTGATCTCAGGATCATATTTGTAAATATCGATCTCCTCCTTGGGTTGGATCAGCTCTGCTTTCATGACAAGAATATCTTTTCTTGTCCCCATTGTTCCCTGATCGAATTTGAAATAATAGGCTTCTGATTCCTTGGTATTCAGTCCGACAAAGTTTTTCCATTGAAAAATCCTTGATGGAGTCATGCCATTCACGGTGTAAAAGTCCTTGAAGGAACCATCCAGAACCCTATAATCGAACATTACGTCTTTATAGGCGTCAGAGGTAATGTTATCGAAACTAACGCTCAATTCAACTAGAGCACTCGATGCAATGAGCATTGGGATGGAGAATTGACCTGATTTCCCGTCAAAAAAGAAGAAGTAATTGTATTGGCCCATGAATCCCATTTCTGCGTTTTTTGCAGTCTTGTTTGAGGCCGCGGCTTTGCTCATTGCATGTTCCAATCTGTTTACAGTCACTATCGCGTCTATTTTGTCATCTCCGTTCAAATGCTCTTTGAATATCTTCAACGAGTAGTTTTCATTACCTGGGATTCCCAGAGAACTTTCTACATGAGCGTTTGCGCGGGATTCAACCGGTCCGGATGCTGCTTTTTGAAGATTTTTGGGTTCAATGGATGTTTCCAATTCCTTTTCGTCAGTGCAAGAGAACAGAGACATAATGGATATCCCTAAGAAAAATGACCTTTTCATTGAACAAAGATAAAGTAAAGGTTTCGAATGATCATTCGAGTTTAGCAGATTGTCTTAATTTTGAGAACATGGATGTCAAACTTGAAAATTCCTGGAAGCAACTTCTGAAAGATGAGTTTGAAAGGCCCTATTTCGGAGAATTGGCCTCATTTTTAAAGGCTGAATATTCTTCAAAGCAAGATAGGATATTTCCCAAGGGTCATCAGATTTTTAGAGCATTGGACCTTTGTCCGGTTGAAAATGTGAAGGTCGTAATTTTAGGTCAGGATCCGTATCCGACTCGAGGACACGCCCATGGACTTTGTTTTTCCGTTGAGGAAGATGTGAAACCTTTCCCAAAAAGTTTGACCAACATTTTCAAAGAGATCGAAACCGACATCGGTAAGCCATTTCCGTCAAATGGATCTCTTGTTAGGTGGGCGGAACAGGGTGTGCTACTATTGAACTCCGTTCTGACTGTTGAAGAAGGCAGGCCTGAAAGTCATTCAAGAAGGGGATGGGAACTTTTCACGGATACCCTGATAAGCAGCTTGAATAATGAGCGATCGGGAATTGTTTACATACTGTGGGGTGCCAAGGCTCAGGAGAAGGCCTCAGTTGTTGACCCTTTGCGAAATCTGATCCTTCGCACTGTTCATCCTTCCCCTCTTTCAGCACATCGCGGTTTCTTTGGAAGTAAACATTTCTCAAAGGCAAATGAATACCTTTTGAAAAATGACAAGGATCCAATAAACTGGTAGTGCTAATTGTCTGAAAACTGATTTGAATCGCTATCTTTGCGCGCAATGGAATTAAAGAATGATTTGATCCTGAGAGCTGCAAGAGGAGAGGCTATTGAGCGCTACCCTGTATGGCTAATGCGCCAGGCTGGACGTATTTTACCGGAATATCGAGCTGTAAGAGCTAAACTTTCCGGGTTTAAAGAGTTGGTGGAAACACCAGAACATGCGGCAGAAGTAACTATTCAGCCTGTTGATCTGCTTGGAGTCGATGCGGCGATCATTTTTTCAGATATTTTGGTGGTGCCTGAAGCCATGGGCTTGGAGTATCAGATGATCGAGAAGTCAGGGCCATGGTTTGAGAATACCATTCGATCCCGTGAAGGTTTGAAATATGCCCAAACAGATTTCGATATCGAGGACAGACTCGGGTATGTGCTTGAAGCTATTCGTATTTCGAATAAAGAGTTGAACGGTCGGGTTCCTTTGATTGGGTTCGCAGGAGCGCCATGGACTATTTTATGTTACATGGTAGAAGGAAGAGGATCAAAAACTTTTTCTGAATCACGCAAATTACTTTACACTGATCCAACTTTGGCACACGAGTTGCTAAGCCGTATTACAGAAGTGACGATAAAGTATTTAAAAGCTCAGATAACTGCGGGTGCACACATGGTTCAGATCTTTGATTCATGGGCAGGTATCCTTGGAACTGAGCAATATGCTGAATTCGGATTGAAATACCTTGAGAAGATTTCCAATGCAATTAATGAAGTTCCTGTTACCCTCTTTTCCAAAGGTGCGATTACTTCAGTTCAGGCAATCGCTCAATTGAACTGCAATACGGTCGGGCTGGATTGGAACATGGACATTCCTGGGATTCGAGCACAAATCGGTGAAAGCCGAACATTTCAAGGAAATTTGGATCCTTGCGCGTTGTATGCTTCTCATCATGAGGTTGAGAATCTGACCAGAAAAATGCTGGATTCGTTCGAAAGTAAAAGACATATTGTAAATTTGGGTCACGGCGTGTATCCCGATATTGATCCTGAAAAGGTTAAAACATTTATTAAAACTGTAAAAGACTATGAGTTACGTTTCTAAGAATCTCAAGAAGTTAAGTGCAATTCTTTTTATCGGAATGACCGGATTTAGCGTTTTTGCTCAGCAGGGTGAGAACCTTGTTCCAAACGGAAGTTTTGAGGCAACAGATGGTAAAGTTAAAAAGTTAGGATCCATTGAAAGTGCAATGGGCTGGACATCTCCTACCGGCGCAAGTTCAGATCTTTTCACTCCTGGAAAGGTTCCTGAGATAAACACGCCTGACAATTTATACGGAAAAGAAGCAGCTAAAGAAGGCTCAAATTATGCTGGTATTGTTGGGTTTTATTATGGGAATAAAGAGCCCAGAACATATCTGATGGTAAAGTTAGATGCTCCGCTAAAGAAAGGAATGAAATACTGTGTTAAATTCAACGCATCCCTGGCAGAGGCTTCCAAGTATGCATCCAACAATATTGGTGCGAACCTTTCCAAGAAGCCTTTTGCAACAGAAGAAAAGACGATAATAAAGGATGTTGCACATGTTCTTCATTTTGACAATGACAATCACAAGATCAATCAAACTTTTAACTGGGACCAGATTTGCGGTACTTATGAAGCCGAAGGAGGTGAAAAGTACTTAACGATCGGTAATTTCTATCCAGATGACAAAACAAAGTCAGAGAACAATAAGAAACCAAAGGATATGAAAATCGATCAATTTCCGGGTGCTTATTACTATATTGATGATGTTTCCGTCTTGCTTATCAACGAAGGTGAAAAGTGCGATTGTCTTGTAGAAGAGAAAGATAACTATTCAACCACGATCTATCAGAAGGCAGTTGTGTTGAATGATAAAATGACACCTGCACAGAAGGTAGAAAGACAGCAGACCTATTATGCTTTTGGAAAAACAACACTGACAACTGAAGGTATTGCGTCACTTGACCTGATTGCTGAATTGATGAAGGCTGATCCAGCTATGAAGCTGGAAATAATGGGGCATAGTGATGGGGAAGAAGACAAGGTAGGGGAAGAAAAACCCCAGTATGCCGACATGGATCAGAAGAGGGTCAATACCATTATTGTATATCTGACAGGTAAGGGAATAGAGGAATCAAGATTGATCCCATCACCGCAGGGAAGTGAAACTTCGAGCGAAGAGATAGCTGCAACGGATGAGGCTGATTTGAAAATGGCAAAGAACAGGAGGGTTACTTTCAAAGTTCGTTGATCAAAAAAAAGAACGAGATAGAGGGAAGGTCGGCATTAGTCGGCCTTTTTTTTATTCAAATTCTTTAAGTGCTAAATACACTTCGTGGGTTGGCAATCCAACAACATTGTTGTATGAACCATGGATCCATTGGATAGCTGTGCCACCGATCCATTCCTGAATACCATACGAACCGGCCTTATCATAGGGTGCATAAGTATCTACGTAATAGCTTATCTCTTCTTCATTGAGTGGTTTAAACATCACTTTCGTAGTTACGCTAAAGCAGATCTTTTTATACCTGGAACATACTACAACTCCGGTAATAACGTGGTGTTCACGACCTGATAGTTTTTGAAGCATAGCTATCGCCTCAGCTCTGTTAATCGGCTTCCCAAGTATGTGATTGTCGATCACAACTGTTGTGTCAGCACAAATAACGATCTCGTCATCCTGAAGATCACACAAAATATCATTCGCTTTCTTTTCCGCAATAAGTTGCGCAACTTCTGTAACCGGTATGGTTTGAGGAAAGGATTCATCCGTTTCTTTTACACGGATTTCAAATTCATAACCTAACAGAGTCAGCAAGTCTTTTCGGCGAGGTGACTTTGAACCAAGAATGATCTTCATCGTTGGAAGTATGCAAGATAGAAGGTTGCAAGAACGCCAAGCAGCATAGAGATCTTAATGAGTGCATCGTACAATTTTAGACGATTTACCTTATTTACTATCATTATAAGGATCAAAATAAGGTTGACCAATGCAGCCAATGCAAATGGTATAGTATCCATGGAAAGGCGATTATCAACGATTAGTTTGTCCAAATTAACGACAAGGTAACACAGGAAAGAGATCGGCAGTATAAGGAGTAGAACACCTGAAAGAAACATGCTATTCTTTTGACCAATCAACATCGGTAGCGATTGAACATATATCAATTCGTCACCTTTTACATCTTGGATATCTTTGATTATCTCTCTAGCCAGGTTCTGAATAAAAGCGAAAGCCATCAGAACGTATATCAGCCTGTAATCGATGTCGATTATTGTTCCCCAGGTTTCCGGTTCGAACTCTGAATGTGAGAGGTTAGATGGGTTTCCAGCTTCAAAGTAGACCATTGTAAGTAATGGAACCATGGAGGTGAGTCCTGCGATCAGGATATTGCCAATCAGAGCCTTTCTCTTGAAGAGCATACTGTAGAACCAAAGAGTGTTGATTGAGATCAAATGTATAAAGACAAATGAAAGAGAAGAGTATAGAATACTCAGATATACCGCTATTCCAAACGCAATTCCATTGAAGGTCCAGTGTGTAACGATCGCCCAGCGACGTTTGATATGTTTCGTAATGATCAGCTTTTCGGGCTTGTTGATCCTGTCTGCTTTGACATCAAAGTAATCGTTGATGATATTACCTGCTGCTGCAATAAGAACCGTTGAAAATACAAGTAAAAAGAAGTGAACGGGATCATCATTTAATTTTTGAAAATGATTATCAGCAAGAATATACAACCGGATGCCATACATTGTCAATGCAATAATGGCAAGATTGATTGGTCGTATGAGCCTTATAAAATTCACTATTTAACGGTCTTATATTCTGTTCTACGGTTCTTCTGATGAGCCGCTTCTTTTTCCTTTTCAGTGGACAATTTAACAATTTCCGCGTCAGAAACAACAGTTTTTGTTTCACCATATCCTTTATAGCTCATTCGATTTGCATCAATCCCTTTGTTAACAATATAATCGTAAACAGCTTTTGCTCTGTCATTTGACAGTTTCAAATTGTCCTTGTCATCACCGCGAGTGTCTGTATGACCACCAATCTCAATCTTTAAGGTTGGTGTTTTACTCATGTAGTCATAAAGTTTATCAAGTTCGACAAATGATTCAGCGCGTAAAGTAGATTTCCCAAGATCGAAGAACACGTTCTCAAGTACTGTCGGAAGATCACTAGTGATCGGTACAAGCGGCACATCAATATGGATAGCTTCAAGTCCTTCCGGATTGGTCATGTTAAAATTCTTCGAAAAGAAATTGTATCCCGGATAAGAAACATTCAATGCGTATTCTCTGTTCAAAGGAAGAGAAACGGTAAATTCTCCGGTTAACTTATCTGCTTCTGCAAAAATGATCTCTTTACCTGTCTTGATGTCTATCAGCTGGAACTTTCCAGGAATTGGATTTCTGTTCGTTGCATCGAAAACGATCCCTTCAAAATACAATGTTCTGGTAGGTCTGAACTCTTCGGGCATCTCAAAATAATAGATATCAAGTTGCCCGTAACCACCTTTTCTGTCGGACGCAAAAAAAGCAATCTCTCCCTCGGGTGAAACCATTAGAGAATTTTCTTCATACATGGTATTGATAGGATATCCGAGATTTTCAGGATTCGACCAATTTCCCTTCTCATCCATACGGCTAAGATAGATATCTGAACCTCCCATTCCGACATGCCCTCTGGATGCAAAATAGAGGGTTTTGCCATCTGGGTGTATTAAGACAGATTCTTCCTGCATTGGGGTGTTGATATTCCTGGGAAGTGGGGTAGGTGTGCTCCATTGACCATTATCAAGAAGTCTGGAAACAAAAATATCAGAGTCTGTGGGCTCTCCTTTTTTACTCACGCGACGTATGAAATAAAGTGTTTTGCCGTCAGCTGACAGCGATGGTTGTGATTCCCAGCTTGCAGTATTTACATTTCCAGGCAGGTTCACAGGATCCGTCCAACGTGCGCCTAATTTTTTTGTAAAGAACATGTCACAACTACCTTTACCCGTTCGATTATCCCCATAGTTTGCATCTCCTGACTGATCGGAACAGGCGACGAATATCAATGAACGTCCATCTGCTGCAATAGTAGGTGCGCCTTCGTTTAATACTGTATTTACATTCAGTGGCATCGCAACTGCCGTTCCCCACATATTGCGATCATTCAATTGAGAAACATAAAAATCTTCCTGCTGCTTGAAATTTGGAACGCGTTCATCTTTTATCCGACGTGTGAAAAGGATCGTTTTCCCATCAACGGTAATTGTTGGAAAGTATTCCGGATCTGCGGTGTTGATTCCTGGACCAACATTGACCGGATTGAAATTCCTTGGGCTTTTCATCGATTTCACGGCAAATTCGCAGTTTGCACGGATTGATTCAGCCTGTCTTACAAGGTCTGGATTTGCGTTTCTGTTTCTGATGAAAAGATCAATGTTTCGAATACTTTTCTCATAATCGCCCACGGCTTGTTGAAGGTTTGCAAGGTAGAAGTAGGTGCTTCCTGTCGAACTGTGGTTTGGATTAATTTTTAATGCGGATTCATAATGAGATATTGCCAGTTGATAGTCCCCAATTATCTCGGCGAACTCTCCGGCAACCATGTGTGCTTCCCAGAAATCAGGGTCCTTTTCAAGGGCTTTGTCCATATACTCAAGACCCTTTCGGTAATTGGGAAGACCTGTCGCAGGATCAGTTGAACTTCCCGGTATTTTGTGCCCTTCTTCAAAGAGCTTTATCGCCTTTTTATTGGAAGTAGAATAACGCTGTTGGGCTACACAGCCCGGAGATATCAGCAGAAGGATGAACAGGAAGAAAATAGTCCTCATAATTATGGAATATTCATGTATTTATGTGTCTGCAAAGAGATGCGCCATTTGGGGTTTTTCTTTACATGATCAATGATCAATGGCAAAAACCGTTCCCGTTTGGACCATTCCGGTTGCAGGTAGAGTATGCAGTCTTTTGAAACTTTTTCTGAATGCATTTCTGCCCAATCTAAATCAGAAGCATGATTAACAATTACTTTTAGCTCTGACGCTCGGGTATAGGCTTCATCCAATGGAGATTTAAATTTCTTAGGTGAGAAACAGTACCAGTCAACATCACCTTTCAATGGGTATGCTCCTGAGGTTTCTATCGCAATGGTCAACCCTTCTTGTTTTAGTTTCTTAACGAATGTCGTTAAATTATACATTGCGGGTTCTCCTCCTGTAATCACTATAAAGTCGGTTCCTGAGCCAACGGAATTTGTGATCAGGTCATTAATAGAAACGAGGGGGTGTTTATCTGCCTCCCAACTCTCTTTGACATCGCACCAAATACAGCCCACGTCACAACCTGCCAATCGAATAAAATAGGCTGATCTTCCTGAATGATACCCTTCACCTTGAATGGTGTAAAAGGATTCCATTACCGGCAGTTCAATGGATGTATCGATATCTGCGACCTTCACAGGACAAAAGTAACTATTTTATTGGAGTAACACGGTCGAAATCCCTTATCTCAATGAGAAATCGGTAGGTGTTATAAATACCATTTGGTGCGCCTTTTTGACAGTTATTCCAGGAGACATCCTCATTCATTAATCGGCTCGCCTATTTAACAAACGGACTTCCTAACTCGGGATCTTTTCTTTCCTTCATTCTACTAAAATGACACAGATCAGTTATTTTCAATCATACGCCAGTTCTTTTTGAGGCGATTGTATTCATTTAAGAAATCAACCAAACTGGCTTTCTTAAATATGGCCGGAGCATCATGGATGACATGCATATAACATGTTTTAATCAATTCCAGTATGTTTGATTCCAATAATACCTTTGAGGTATGGATCTCAAAATTGTAAGATCTGAATACCGTCAATATTTTCTCTTTGTTCACAACATCTCTTTGAGTTTGTTCAATAGTTTGATCAATCTTGAATAATAGTGGCAAAAGACGGGCGCTTAAATCAATGAAGTGTCTGAGGATGATTACTGCTTCGTTCATTTCCTGAATGTTTTTCACTTTCATCATTTTCCATTATTGAAACGTTGTAATTAAGACGAATATTGAGCTGTTTCAGTTGGTTGGAAGCACAGCGAACTACTTAACGGTAGCTGTGTGTGAATAAATTATTTTGTTTGATGAGCGAATGGTTTTTTATATTTGACATGAACATAATACAGTCATATGAAAAGATCCATACTTTTTTCTGCAGCATTTTTGGTTGCGTCATCTACATTTTCTCAACAGCAGATAGGTAACAGCGATTTTGAACAGTGGGAAACCGCTACGTCTGAATTAGCCGAACCTGTTAACTGGAATAGTTTTAAAACTGCTACCGGAAGTTTTATCGGTTTTTCAGGACAACAGTTAGACAAGTCAACCGATGTTCGTCCGGGATCTTCAGGTTCTTTTTCTGCTAAATTGACTGGAAGGGATGCCGGTTTTGGTGTCATAGCTCAAGGCAATATGACCTTGGGTAGAATTGAAATGGGAAGTATTACTCCTGCCAGTGCGGGGAACTACAACTATTCAAGTACGGGTGATGCAAACTTTTCAGAGGCGTTTACGGAAGCTCCTGATTCGATTTATTTTTGGGCGAAGTACACTCCGGGAAACACAAGTCATTCAGCTCGTGTTAGCACTATTATTCATAATAACACAAATAATTACAAGGATCCGAATGATGTTTCCGGATCGAACACTGTAGCTACAGCGATCTATAACTTCCCTTATTCGGGAGGTAATTGGGAATTGATCAAAGTGCCCTTTACATACGCAGGAAATCCAGCAGATGCTGCCTACATTCTGGCAACATTCACCACCAATATGACACCTGGTGTAGGTTCTGCAAGTGACGTTCTATTGATCGATGATGTGGAACTGATATATTATACACCTTCTACGGCCAGTACTTTTGAATTGACTGCATCTTCTGTGCACGTTTCTGTTGAAAGTTCTGCGGTGAGATTGCATTCAAAGCAGGTTTTGGAAGGAAACTATGCGATCTATTCTGCTTCCGGAGCTCAAATTCAAAAAGGAACGATCATGCCTGAAATAGATTTTAATAGTGTAAACGGGATCTATTTCCTTCACTTGACCACTTCGAAAGGATCTATTGTTAAGAAGTTCATTAAGAATTAATCAATGAAGATTTAAACTGGCCTTTCAAGGGCAGTTTTCTATTTACTCTTGTCCCGTGAAGACTCTTTTTTCTATTCTTTTTGTCATACTTCCCATCGCAGTTGTTGCTCAAATGGGGAAGGTTGTCGGTAAAGTTCGCGATAGTAAAGGAGAACCTCTGATTGGCGCATCTGTTATCAATAAGAAGGATATTACGATCGGCGCCACAACAGATGAAAATGGAAATTACATGCTCGAAGTACCGGCTGGAAAAAGTATGCTTGTCTGCAGATACTCAGGTATGATTACCGACACAATGACGGTTTCCGTGATAGCAGATCAGACGGTTAATTTTGACATTGTTTTGAATTCGGTGGTTGTAGAACTGAAGGATGTAGAGGTTAAGGTAGGTAAATTTGATAAGCCCATTGAAGACCAGACCGTCTCTATGCAGGTGATCAAACCTCAATTGATTGAGAATAAGAATACAAGAAGTATCGAGACCGCATTGGATCAAACTCCCGGTTTGAATATTTTAGATGGAGAACCACAGATTCGTGGAGGAAGTGGTTTTACTTTTGGTGTAGGTTCCAAAGTAGCTGTCATAGTGGACGATATGCCAATGCTCTCAGGTGACGCGGGTAGACCAGAATGGGGGTTTATTCCCGTTGAGAATATACATCAGGTTGAAGTAATTAAAGGAGCTGCATCAGTGCTTTCAGGAAGTTCTGCCTTATCCGGTTCCGTGCATATTCGAACAGCTTATCCAAAAGCAAAACCGCTGACAAAAGTCAATGTTTATTCCGGAGCGTATTCAAAACCTTCCATAGAGGGTGCTGACTGGTGGGAAGACTATCCCGGAATACATGGCATAAATTTCCTGCATTCCAGGATGATCAGAAATCTTGATGTCGTTGTTGGCGGAAATTTGAATTACGATCACGGATACATTGGTCCACCAATCACTGATTCAGTTGTGGCTGAATACTTTCCGGATACAGTTTCTAATTTTACGGAGAAACAAATGGCTTCAAAACGCGCGCGGTTTAATTTTAATATTCGCTATCGATCAAAGAAGATAAAAGGTCTGAATTATGGTGTTAATGGAAACTTCATGGTTGCTCATACGAATATGTCATTTGCCTGGCTGAATGATTCAATTGGTCTCTACAGGGCTTATCCTGGTGCAGCCTTCCTTCAGGATCAATTCATCTTTAATGTCGATCCCTATATCAATTTTTTTACATCGACAGAAGGGAAGCATGCACTGAGAACGCGGATTTTACATGCGAATAATGAGATGTCTGCGAACCAATCTAACAGATCGACTACATTTTATGGGGACTATATTTTTCAGAAGAACTATCCTCAGTTGAAAGGCCTTGATTTCATCGGTGGTGTAACGACAACATTCACAGATTCCTATGCGAATATTTATGCTGGATCAGGATCTCCGAACAATCAGTTGTTGAACGTTTCGGCTTATACCCAACTTGAAAATAAGATCAACAAGACATTGAATTTATCAGCCGGAGCGCGCTTTGAGTATTTTCAATTGAACGATTCAGTGACTGCGATGAAACCCATTTTCCGGGCAGGGACAAGTATAAAGATCTACCAGGAAACGTATTTAAGGGCATCCTACGGTCAAGGTTACCGTTTTCCGACAATCACTGAGCGTTTCATCAAAACGGGTGTGGGTAATATGGGAGTCTTCCCGAATCCTGATCTGAAGCCTGAGAGTAGCTGGAATGCAGAAGTTGGGATCAAACAAGGGTTAAAATTCGGAAAGATCTTCGGATACCTTGATGTTGCTGGATTCTGGCAGGAATATCAAAACACCATAGAGTACATGTTCGGTGTTTGGTCTCCATTTAACAGCATTGAAGCAATGGGTTCGGGAGCAGGGTTTAAATTCTTGAACACAGGGGAGTCAAGGGTGGTTGGCCTTGATGCATCCTTTTCAGGAATGGCCAAAATCGGTAAAAGAACTGAAATGACATTTATGACAGGCTACAATTACATCGTTCCAAAAACCCTAACTCCTGATTATACCTATGCCTATGACTCAATTTTTGTCGATGGTAAATACCGTGCGTTCTCATATAATACAACATCCCTCGACCCAACTAACAGAATTTTGAAATATCGGTTTTTGCACAATGTAAAGGCGGATATTGAATTCAATTTCAATAAGAAGGTCGGTTTGGGTATCAGCGCAAAATACTTCAGCAAGATAGTAAACATGGATGCCGTAGTGGAGGATTTCGATAATCTGACCAATCAATATGAAATCCTTCAAAACATTCGTTACATGGATTATTTTGATTCGCATCGTTTTGGAAACTGGATCTTTGATGCCCGCATCTCTTACAACCTTTCCGACACCCACAAATTTGCGATCATTGGAACCAATATCCTGAATCGCAGCTATTCACTTCGTCCCCTAAAGATAGAACCACCGCGCACCATCATGGTTCAATACACGTTTAAGCTGGAAGGAAAACAGAAGAATTAAAGTTTTGGCCTAAATTGATAATTAAAAGGTATATTTGCATCGATCTTTGGTGCCACCTAGTGGATTAAAAAGGAATCCGGTGTGAAACCGGAACTGTATCTGCAGCTGTGATCACTGTTAAATCAACCCTATAAATGTCACTATCTCTTAATAAGGATGGGAAGGCCGGGGGAGAGTTGGTGAAAGTCAGAATACTTGCCTCAGATCAATTAATGAAGACTTCAGATTAAAGTCGGATTTGAATGGGTTGCCATTATGGTAATTATCAACTCCTTCTTTTTTCATTCTTCTTGTTTTATTAATTCATTTAAAAACAGAAAAAATGAAAAATGGTTTACTAATTATTTTTGTAGGGATCATCACCCTTGTTAATGCCCAAAACTATGTTCATCAGGCAATTATTGTGAACGAAGGCTACTATGATTACACAAACGCAGTGATCGTTGAACCTGTTACAATTGGTTCTTACGATCCCGCCACCCAAAGCTATCAGATGGTCAATACCCTGACGGGAATGAGATTCGCCTCTGATGCTATCGTTCAGGGAGATGCATATTATGTAGCTGCTGATCAAAACATCTATAAATTTGATCTCAATACCCATCAGCAATTGGCGATTGCGAATTGTCCCGGAGTAAGAAATCTTGCCTATGCAAATGGAAAGATAGTGGCGACAAGAGGAGAGTACCTGACAACCTTTAATTCATATTTACATATTTATGATGCGGCAGATCTGTCTTTCATAACTGCAATCGACAATATTTCTGGTCCTAAGTGGGCAACTCAAAATCTCGTAGTTGACGGAAATTATGTGTATGTTGCTGTAAATAATGGTTATGAATGGGGGAATGAAAAGGGTATTATTGGTCGCCTCGACATGACATCATTGACATATGGAAATGAGATCGATCTTGGGCCAGATGGTAAGAATCCGGATAATATGGTCATAAATAATGGTTTCATTTATACTATCAATAACAAGGACTGGTCTGGTTCGTCTGTATCTAAAGTTTCTCTTGATGGTATTACCAATACAACTGTTAATATTGCAACAGCGAGCACTGGTTGTGGAACATCTGCACTGCGCGATGACAAGATTGTTTACCAGATATCACTTGAAAATACGCTAAATGAATTCGATGCTGTTGCAATGAATAATGTTGGTCCTGTTTCTGGGTTTAACCTAAATTACTACGAATTAGCACAAAACCCGGTTTCAGGTGAACTTTATACATCAGTAACTAATTTCTCCTCATTTGGTACCGTCTATATTTACGATAACTCAAATAACCAAGTATCTAACTTTTCTGTGGGAATATCCCCTGGAACAATTGTTTTTGACGTGAGATCAATGGCGGGAATTACCGAAGATTTATCGGATTTGGCAATTTACCCGAATCCGACGAGTGAATCGTTAACCGTAAAAGCATCTTTTGCAAAATATATTGAGATAACCGATCTTACTGGATCTGTCGTTCTTGCTAAATATATAACAGACGGAGAGATTGAACTGGGACTTGAGAATTTAAGCTCTGGGCACTATTTGTGTCGCATACAGAGTGAAAACGGTGAAATCATAACCAGGAAGATCACGAAGAAATAATAAAATGATCCCGGTTTTAGCCGGGATTTTTTATTTTTAGTTCATGGTTGATTTCTTATCCTCTGATTATTGGAACAAACGATATAAGGAAAAACAAACAGGTTGGGACCTGGGATTTGTTTCACCACCGATACAGCACTACGCTGATCAACTGACCAATAAGGAGCTCCAAATTTTAATCCCCGGATGTGGCTCAGGATATGAAGGAGAATATTTATTCCTGAAAGGCTTCAGAAATGTTTATTTGCTTGATTTTTCGGCTAACCCTTTGGTGGAATTTAAGAACAGAGTCCCTCAATTCCCAGGAAAACAGCTGCATAAAGGTGATTTTTTCGAGCATCAAGGAAATTACGATCTGATTATTGAACAAACCCTATTTTGTGCAATTGATCCACAGCTACGAAGAAAATATGTAGAAAAAGCGGCTTCACTGCTAAGGACAGGGGGTAAATTGACAGGAGTTCTATTCAATCGCGATTTCGAAGGAGGGCCACCATTCGGCGGATCTATCGAGGAATACATGACCTATTTTAGAGATTATTTTTCCTCTGTTTATATCGAACCATGCTACAATAGTATTGGGCCTAGAAAGGGGACTGAAGTTTTCATTAAGATGATCAAATAGGATAGTTGATCATTTTCTTTAAGTAAAAATGGTTGTTAAGACCGATGCCATAGTAAATTATACAAACTTCTTTGTTTTATCTTTGAGGTAATGAACCATTTACGCTTATTCCAGTTCTTGTTTTGGGTCTTTTTGGCTAATTTCTCAGTATTCGCTCAGAAGCAACTGGTTCAGCCTCGAATCCTTTTCGAAGCGAATGAATTTCAACAGTACGGCTTCGATAATTCCTCCTACAAAGAATGGGCTGGAGATTATGATACCATCGGTCTGGACTATTTAAATGGGTATAGAAAACCATACAAATCCATCGCTTATAATTACACGGATGTAGTCGATGCGGTTTTTTCAGGCAAACGGAAGGTTCATACTGATTCTTTGATTTTCAGGATAAAAAAAAACAAAAAGATCATTCGTTTTACACAACGTGATGATACAACGTTTACCCTATTTCTCCCAAAAATGCTTTCCGATTACGTTGTTGAAGCGATCTACAAGGGATATGTTTTTGGAGAACTGAATGTAGTTGTTTATTCTTCCGGTCTTGAAAAAGTCATCGTAATACCTGTTGTCAAAGATCCGATAATTTCAGATAGTTTGGAACGTCACTTGAATAAAATATACAGCCAGGCAAATCTATTATTGAAAGTCACAGTTAAGCCAGTATTTCAAGCAAAAAACTTTGGTTCAAAAACCACTTTTGACAATCCCAGTCCTGACAATGATCGCTATACCGATCAGATGCGCGACCTTCGGGATGCTTATTTTCGCGCACATCCAAATAGTGATAAACGATCCTATTACATTTTTGTGATAGCTGGATTTACTGATCTTTCCATCGATGGATACATGGTCAATAATAAAGCGGTCGGTTTCGTCCGTTTTGAGAAGGATTCAACACTATATTCATCAATTGCGCGTCAGTTGGGTCATGGTATCGGAATTTTGAAAGAGACCTGGAAGAATAAAGGCCCCGGGAAAGGTACCACTGATAATCTCATGGATAATGCTGGTGGAACGCATCTGGCACATTTTCAATGGGAAGACATTCGACATGGCAGTCATAGTTTTTCGTTGTATGACAATTACGAGGATGTCGTTACAAACAGTGGGCTTGTGGCCTATTTTTTCTGGAGAGAAGACAAAGACGGAAATATCATTTTGACTGAAAATGATCTTTTGCAGTCAATACGAAGACCATATAAGAAGAATTACATGTCTTTTCATCTCGATATAACCGACTGGTTCTATCAACCACTTTTTACGGTGTTGAAATACATGGTTTGTCCGTGGCATCTTTTAACTTGGGTTGCAACATTTGGTGGATTTTACATGATACGAAGAAGGGTGCACCGATTTTTCCGGGACAAGTCCAAAAAGCCTCGTTTTTGGATGTTCATGACTCGTGTCGGATTCTTTCTTACAGCCTGCGGAGTTGCATCGCTATGTTTTATTTTGATCAATAGGGGATATGAGCGTTTTGAGGTCCATTCTGGCTATCTGAATTATTTGTCCGGTCAGGCTACTGATCAGGCGATAAAGTCATTGATACGATACAAAAACATCCGACACCGTGAACAAGATGATCTAGCTTCGGAAATTTTGATCAAACGAGAGAATAGGTGGTATGTAAAAAAGCGTCGCAAGGTGCTATATTTTGAAGTAACACAGGATAGCCTAAGCCAGAGGTCATTGGTGCGTTTTAAAGGAGACAGTGATAGTTTAAACCTAGATGTTCATGACCACCATTCTCTTGCAGAAAGTCACTATATGGTATTTAATTATAAGGATTCTGACACCTCATTAAAGGACCAGCAAGTTTACAATCATATTGGAATAAACGTCACTTCAAAATTACGACTTCAAGATCCTGCAAAACGGATTCTGATCTTTGTCAACGGCTATCGTCCAACATCTACAGGACATTCCTTCGAAGATAATTTCAGGGATATTCGATCAAAAGGTATTGAATTCCCAAATTCTGAGAACATGATCTATACCTTTGATCGATACGATTACTGGAGGCCCTGGCAAAAGATCGATCTACTTTTCCAAAAAAGAATTAATCCAACAGAAATCTATTATGCTGATGGACACTTTTCGGTTACAACGAGTAACCATGAAACAATACTGAACTTCACAACTGTTTCGACTATTTATCCGAAAAGGTGCATGAACAAGTTTAATCACACGTGTTATAAAACGGCTGTAACTTCTTCCGGTATTTTTGGTTCGAAATTAACAAAGACTGTTGATCTGCTTCCAACAAAATCCAACAGAAAAGGATTTAAGATACGAAAGAGGAACGGAAAAATAGCCGGTAAAAATCTCTATCAGTTGTTCAATGAGATTCCGAATAGATCTAAGAACGATACACTTTTTGTTGTAGCGCACAGCATGGGCTATGCCTATGCACTTGGGATCATTGATGAATTAAGAGGGCAGATCCATTTTGGAGGATTCTATATCCTTGCACCTGAAAATGCCGCTGCCGGGAAAATTAAACCAAGCGAATGGGAAGAAGTTTGGCAATATGGAAGTAATTTTAACAGGGGTATGAGTGATGCTCCTTGTTTATTGGATGGCATAGCTCCTCAAGTGAAGGTTGGTGGATTACCCCAAGGTCGCAGGTGTTATTTGCCGTCGCACCTGTTCAAAAAGAAGAGCTTTTTTGATTCACATTTCGTCGGACTGTATACCTGGCTTTTCGAGATTCCTGAGGGAAAAGTTGGATATATCCGACAGCGCTAAATGATAAAAGCCCAATCAATCGGGCTTTTTATCATTCCATTGAAGGATTTGGGCCTCCCGTTCTGCCGGTACCCCCGGACCTCGCAGGACGATTGCCTCCGGAACTACCTCCATTTCCTCGTTCCTCTTTCAGTTTGTGTAAGAGTTTCTTGCGGAACTCTATTTCCAATTTATAAACCTTTGAGGCCTTCTTGTATCCAATTGCCTCACCAATCTTATTGTAATATTCCTTTTTAAGGTTGACTTCTGCTATCTCATTGTCGAAGATGGCTATGGTATTCTTTTTTACGACATCTGCTGCCAGTGAATCTCCATTTTGTTGCAAATACTTTGAAGTCTTTCTGCGATTCTTTCGGATCTCTTTAATTTTGCCTTCCATTTCATTATAGATCGGCCAGAACTTTTCAGCTTCACTTGTGGTAAGGTTCAGTTCTTTCGAAAAGTAAGCGATCTTCAGTTGCTCTACTTTATCTTGGCTTAATGCGGAAAGGCTTAAGCCTACAAACATTAAAAACATGATCATTTTCTTTTTCATCTTTTCAAATTTTACTTGTTGTTCTTTATATACTAATGGTGAGCTCAGTCTCCCGAAGCCTCTAGTGATTCCTCCAGCTCTTCTTCGGTAAGTTCATTCCTGTTCAAATAATTCAGGATATCTTCTTCAGTAATATTTTCGAATGAAACTTCTATTTTACTCGTACCAACAAGCGCTGGTACCTCTTTTATTGTTCCCGTTCTTTTTTTTGTCGTGTCGCTGACAGTTTGATGCCTTTCCAGGACTATAGAATCATGCACCGCAGTGATCAATTCCTCATCAAAGTCGTCTATATTGCGGCATGCATAGGCAATGATATCTTCATCCGTTAAACTACTGAAACTTAAACCTGCCTCCGCGGGTTTATTGAGAGACGAGTGAATGATGAAAAGGAGGATAATGGATGCTGCAACGGAAATTACCCAGTGTAACGGTTGTCGGACGAGTTTTCTCACAGGTACTTTCGGCTCTTTTTCAATCACTGTCAACAGTTCAGCTTTCAATTTTTCGAAATAATCGGATCCAGGCCCTTGTTGTTGATTAATCTTGATATGTTCGAATGGATCGTTCTTTGTTTCCATATTGCTTTGACAATTTAGTTTTGAATAGGTTTAAATGGTAGAAAGAAATTTTTTGATCTTCCCCACAGCAATGGAATAGCTCGCCTTTAGAGCACCTTCAGAGGTCCCCGTTAATTTTGAAATTTCTGCGTATTTGAGTTCATCGAAATATTTTAATTGAAAGACAATCGATTGTTTTTCCGGAAGCTGATCAAGGGATTTGTTGAGCAGTTCGCTTATTTGGTCCGAAGAATACTGATCCAATATCGAATGTCCCGGTATTATTGAAATAAGTTCGTGACCCAGATCGTGGGAAACATGTCTTCCCTCTCTCTTTAATTCGTTGATTGTTTCATTTCTGCAGATGCGATAGATCCATGTGAACAACGTTGAATCTTCATTAAAACTGTCTATACTTCGCCAAACCTTGATCCACACGTTTTGAAGAATGTCATTCGTTAGCTCGTGATTACGTGTTATTCTCCTGATCTGTCGGTAAAGCACTTCACTGAATTGATCTACCAGTAAAGCAAATGCCTTTTCTGCTTCTGTCCCGCCTAGTTGGAACATTTGGAGCAATTCCTTATCTGAATGATTCTTCCTCAACATTTAAATTTAATGATACGATTTTTCACAATTCTTTTTCGTATTCATCGCATCTAGTTTAGACATCTCAATCAATCAAAGGTTTAATCCGGTTTAGTACATCCTTTTTTCTTTAGAATAAACTTCACATGACATCAATCTAATTAAAAGCTAACAAATGTCATTTTCTTAGGATTCAGTTAAATCTAATTTCATCCAACAAATTAATGATATGAAAAGAGCAGTTATTCCATTTTCCGAAATAGACAAAACGCAAATGGATCTTGTGGGAGGTAAGAATGCTTCATTGGGTGAGATGATCCGTCATTTAAAACCTTTAGGCGTCTCTGTTCCAGACGGATTCGCCATAACTGCAGGTTCGTTCAAGGAATTTCTTCAAGTCAATCATTTGACCGACCGTCTTACAGAATTGCTTAACAGTATTGACAGGAATACTTACTCAAACTTGAAAAGTGTTTCTGCAAAAGCGAAGGCCCTGGTCTTGGCAGTTGACTTACCTGAATACTTATGTCATGAAATAACACGCTATTACGAACAGTTGTACAAAACATATGGCAAAGAATTAGCTGTTGCGGTTAGAAGCAGTGCCACGGCAGAGGACCTTCCAACAGCTAGTTTTGCAGGGCAACATGAATCTTTTTTGAATGTTTGTGGGATTGATGATGTTTTGATCTCTGTAAAAAAATGTTATGCATCATTATACAATGCAAGAGCTATAAAATATAGAAATGATAATGGTTTTGAGCATGAAAAAGTAGCGCTCTCTGTTGGTATTCAGTTGATGGTCCGTTCAGATAAGTCAAGTTCTGGGGTATGTTTTTCGATCGACCCGGATTCAGGATTTCGGGATGCCATCGTTATAACAGGATGTTGGGGATTAGGGGAGAATATTGTGCAGGGAATTATAACCCCTGACGAGTTTCAGATCTTCAAACCAATGATAGGAAAGGTTGAGCGTGTAATAATTTCTAAAAAGCTTGGCACGAAAGCAAAGACGTTGATCTATCGAAAAGATGGTTCAGGAACTGAAAATATCGCTACACCGTTAAACAGACAAAGGGAATGGACGATACAGGATCATGAGATTAAGACATTGGCAAAATGGGCTTGCCTCATTGAAGATCATTATGGAATGCCAATGGATATCGAATGGGCCAAAGATGGCGAAACTGATCGGCTATTCATCGTTCAGGCGCGACCTGAAACTGTTCATTCTTTGAAAGACAACCTCATGATAAAGGAATATACAGTGCTGTCTAAGGGCAGTATATTGGTTAGTGGAAATGCTGTTGGGACAGGAATAACAGCCGGAGTTGCCAGAGTACTTTATTCTGTTACCGATTCTGATAAACTCAAGACAGGTGAGGTGCTGGTAACTGAGAACACAAATCCTGACTGGGATCCAATTATGAAAAAGGCAGCAGCGATTATTACCAATAAAGGAGGAAGGACAAGCCATGCGGCTATTGTTGCTCGTGAATTAGGAGCTATCGCTATTGTTGGTGCAGAAGGAGCTACTGACATCATAAAAGACGGAGACTTAATCACTGTTGATAATACACAGGGAAAAGTGGGATTCATATACAAAGGCAGAGCGGAATGGCAAGAGCATGCATCTGATCTTCGGAATATCACCTTGCCCAAAACATTGCCAATGTTGATTCTTGCCGATCCTGATAAAGCTTATAAGTTCTCTTACTATCCGAACCAGGGTGTGGGTTTGATGCGTCTGGAATTCGTGATTAGCAATGTGATTCGGATACACCCGATGGCGTTGGTCAATTATGAGACGATAAAGGACGAACAATTGAAAGACCAGATCACTTCATTGACAGAAGGTTTTGAAGACAAGAACGTTTATTTTGTAGAGAAACTTTCAGAGGCGGTAGGTACGATTGCAGCAGCATTCTACCCGAAACAAGTTATTGTGCGCATGAGTGATTTCAAATCGAATGAATATGCTGATCTCATCGGTGGTAATCTATTCGAACTGAAAGAAGAAAATCCGATGATCGGATTTAGAGGTGCATCGCGCTATTATAACGAGCGTTACAAGGAAGGTTTTCGACTTGAATGCGAGGCAATGAAGCGCGTACGAAACGAGATGGGATTGACAAATGTTAAGTTGATGATTCCATTTTGCAGGACAGTCGAAGAAGGAATGAAGGTGATCGGTATCATGGAAGAGTTTGGATTGAAGCGCGGTGATAACGGCCTTGAGGTTTATGTAATGGCTGAGATTCCGAGTAATGTGATTTTAGCCGAGGAATTTGCAAAGGTGTTCGATGGATTCTCTATTGGATCCAACGATCTCACCCAACTGACATTGGGGATAGACCGTGATTCTTCCATTATAAGTTCATTATTCGATGAGAACAATGACGCGGTTAGAGAGATGATCGCACAGGTTGTAAAAAAATCCAAAAAAGCGGGAGTGAAGGTCGGATTATGCGGCCAGGCGCCTAGCGATTATCCTGAATTTGCAGAATTTCTTATTGGACTTGGGATTGATAGTATTTCGTTCAATCCAGATGCGCTGATCAAAGGTATCGATAACATGAATAAAGCTGAAATGATATAAACTAAAATATATGCGAAAATTAGAAGGTAAAACAGCCGTTGTAACAGGTGCAGCGTCCGGAATGGGGGCAGCGATAGCAGGATTATTTGCCGCTGAAGGCGCAAGAATTGTGGCTGCAGACCTTGATCAGTCAGGGATCGACTCAATTGTAGATTCGATCAAAGCGAAAGGAGGGCAGGCTGTTGGTATCATTGTTAATGTTGCCCGGGAGGAAGATGTAGCGAGAATGATTGAAACTGCTGTCTCAAAATACGGTTCATTGGACATTTTAGTGAACAATGCGGGTATCATGGATGATTTCATGCCAATCGAATCGGTAACAAACGAACTCTGGGAACGTGTAATGAAGGTGAACGTGAATGGGCCAATGTATGCTTGTCGTCTCGCTGTGCCGATCATGCTCAATCAGGGCAAAGGTGCGATCATTAATATTGCTTCTGTCGGAGGTTTGGAAGGTGCGCGAGCAGGTGCTACCTACACCGCATCTAAACATGCATTAGTTGGACTTACGAAAAACATCGGATTCATGTATGCTCAAAAAGGTATCCGATGTAATGCGATTGCTCCTGGTGGAGTAAACACGAATATTGGAAAGAATATGAATCCACATCCGTTCGGTTATGAACGCTGCACATCTGGTGGTGCCTCGATGCCACGCATGGGCGATTCGATCGAGATAGCATCCGTGGCGCTATTCTTGGCAGGTGATGAATCGAGTTTTGTAAATGCTTCAGTGCTTACTGCTGACGGCGGATGGACGGCCTATTGATACTGATATCGCGCTTCTCAAAAGACATCCTAGAATACCCTATACATTTTAGATTCCCTTTGTTTCCAGAGTGTTGATTGAAATCTTTTCCGATCGTCGCGAACAGGTAATCCCATTTTACAATTGGTGTGTGTCTCAAGTAGCTAAATGGTCTTACCACACGCATTGTAAATGAATTCAGTAATGAAAAATTTCAATATTTTCTCATTAAACGAATTCTCAAATAGTAATTAAAGCAGTTCCTCAATGATTCTATCCATGGAATAACCCTCAGCTTCTGCACGGTAATTTCTTACCAATCGATGACGAAGGATCGGTTTTGCAACCGCTTTTACATCCTCGATATCGGGAGAATATTTGCCATTCAGTGCAGCATGGCATTTAGCACCGACGATCAGGTACTGAGATGCTCGTGGACCGGCCCCCCAGGAAATGAAATCTTTCGTGATCTGAGGAGCAAATTCAGAATTGAATCGTGTTTTTCCAACTAATTTAACAGCATACTCCATGACATTGTCTGCAACCGGGATGCGACGTATAAGTTCCTGATAATGCATGATCTGTTCAGCGCTCAGGATATGATTTAAATTGATAACATTATCTGATGTTGTCGCTTTCACGATAGCCAACTCTTCAATGTAACTCGGATAATCTACCCAAATATTGAACATGAATCGGTCAAGTTGTGCCTCCGGAAGTGGATAGGTACCTTCCTGTTCGATCGGGTTCTGTGTTGCAAGAACAAAAAATGGTGCAGGAAGTTTATAGTTATTGCCCGCTGCAGTTACCGATCTTTCCTGCATGGCTTCTAAAAGGGCAGACTGTGTTTTTGGTGGTGTCCGGTTGATCTCATCCGCAAGAATGATGTTTGAAAATAAAGGTCCTTTTATGAACTTGAAATTTCGAGTTTCATCAAGGATCTCAGATCCAATGATATCAGACGGCATAAGGTCAGGTGTGAACTGGATACGGTTAAAACTTAACCCAAGCGTTTGAGAGATCGTATTTACTAGAAGGGTCTTCGCTAGACCAGGTACACCAACTAAAAGACAATGTCCTCTTGAGAAAATAGAGATCAAGACCTGATCCACTACCTCATCTTGCCCAACGATTACTTTATGGATCTCGTTCTTTAATTCTTTGTAATGTTCAACCAGTTGATCGATAGCCTCTTTGTCTGACATGCTTTCTAATTTTCTTTGTTAAAGATAAAAATCTATTTTTTTAACCAGTTGTTTCTGAATGTACAATTTTCATAATCGTCGTCGACGCGGATGTATGCATTTCCTATTTTGGATTTGATCCAGCTGTCTATGATCTTCTGTTTTTTATCATTTTCTGCTGCCCGTTTGATGAGTGCGTAATCATCCTTCAAATTCGCTCTGTGAGGTTCTGTGCGGTTCATCAAACGAACGATACGGACTCCCTGCTTACGATCATAAATATTGACATATAGATTGGGTTGGGAAATATCTCCTTTTTCCATCGCATCGGTTATCAGGAATATCTGCTGGTCAACCTGATTAAGGTCTTCCATGTCCCACGTTTGTTCACCAGTTATCGGATTGGTGATGATACCTTTGTTTTGTCTGGTCATTTCGTCATTCGAAAATTTTAAAACAGCTTCTTCCCAGGTGATCTTCTTTTGACTCAGTTCATTGTAACAGGTATCCATTTTGTAGGCTGCTTTTTCCAATTCAGAACCATTGAATTCGGGGATAATAAGTATGTGCTGACATGAATAATCATCTCCTTTTCGGTTGTTAAGCTTTACAATATGATATCCATACGTTGTTTCGAAAATATCAGAAACTTGTCCTTGTTCAAGAGAAAATAACGCCGCTTCGAACTGCGGAACCATCATTCCTCGCGAAGCTTCGATTTTTCCGCCCAGAGGAGCGCTTCCTGGATCCATTGAATGAATACGGGCTTGTGTTTCGAAGCTTTTTCCATTGGCTATCGAAGCGCGAATTTCCGCCAATTGATCGTAAGCACGTTTTTTGTCATCTTTCGTAATTTCTGGGTAATAAACGATCTGCTGAAAACTCAATTGTGAGTTGATCAATGGAATTGAGTCAAATGGGATGGTTGCGTAAAAATCTGCGACCTCCTTAGGAGTGACACTCACATCCATAGTAATCTGTCGCTCCATTTCTTCCGCCATCAAACGTTCTTTGATGACTGGACGGAATTCATCCTTGATCTGTGCCGCAGTCTTTCCATAAAATGCTTCCATTTTTTCGCGGCTTCCAATCTGGTTTTCGATGACACGCAATCTATTCTCCATCTCAGCATCCACCTGCTGATCCTGGATCTCGATACTGTCAAGTTTTGCCTGGTTGATCAACAGCTCCTGATACATGAGTTCTTCCAGTACGTCACAGTCTGTGCTGAAACCAACCTGCACGCCAGCGGCAATAGCCTGCTGTTTCTGAGCTTCGATGTCCGACATCAGAATGACGTTGTCTCCAACCTGGGCAGCAATCTTGTCAACGACAATTCCCTGACCATGTGCAACATATGCTGAAAAAAATGAAATGCTACAGATTAATTTTAATGTCATGTTTACTTTTCGTGATTTTGATCAGTTTCGATCCTATATCTTCCCGAAGGCTGTTGATCCTCGCTGAAAGAATGATCTCTCTGATCTGTTGTTTTAAAAATTCGAAAGGCGGTGCACTGTCTTTCAACTTGTAATCAATGATATTTAGAAAGTAAGTGAACTCATCATCCGAAAAATATGTCTTTGTTCTGTTGAGAACAATGTTATCCTTGTTATAATCCTGTAAAGGTATATCTTTTACCAGCTCAGTGAAATAGATCCACTGTTCGTCATCGAAATAAAAATTCTCTGCATAAAGTTTAGCATAAGAATTCACTTTAGATAGGTCTTTATCATTTTTTAACACGTAATGTTCCCGAAGGTCCTTTTCCACTTGAACACCCTTTGGTACTTTAATGTAAAGTGCTTTCACAAGGTAGTCCTGCAAAGCGAACTCCTGTTTGTGTTTCTTGTAGTAGGATAGAAGCTCTTTTTCCGAGATGCTGGTGTCTACCTTTTGTGCTAATGCAAGTTCTTCGAGATAATACTTGGAAAGTTCACCTGAATAAGCTTGTGAACGCATTGTAACTAGTTTTGCTTTCAATTCATCTTTGTCAGCAAGTTCAAGTCGGAGAGCCTCCTGTTCTGTCCACTGGTTAATGAAAAGTTCCCATTCCTTCTTGTCCTTGAGGTTATAGCCCAGATGTTCCATTATTATCACGGCATCGCTTTCTGTCAACTCGCTATTGTCAACACTAGCAATCACGCGATCTCCAGTGCAGGAAGGGAGCAGGATAAAACAAAACAGGCTGACAATGAAGCCAGCCCGCATGATGAAATATGATCGTTTATTTACCAACTGAATATAGTACGGTATCGTATACTTTGATAGCATGTTTCTTGGAGAGTTCTTCAAGCCATGCTTTCTCAAGGTAGTTTTGATAATCGGATGTTGCTGCACCTTTTGCTTCGTTAAACTCTTTGTTCTTTGGAACTAGTTTCTCGTTTACTTTAACGACATATATTTTACCATCGAAAATATAAGACTTGTTCACACCGACATTCAGATTCTGATCTTTAATATAGGTTGTTGTCTCGGCATCGAACTTATTGGTGCGAACACGCAGATTCAATTCACTGTCTTTATTGATAACATCCAAAACATGTTTTGAATTAATTGTGTCGTTCTGGATCATTTTGTACACTTGATCTGCGATCTTTTGATTTGCACATTCATAGACAACGGCATCAACGCGATTTCCCCACATATACTTTGTGCGGTTCTGTTCAAAGTAGTCTTTGAGGCCAACAGAGTCTTTCATCGCCTTATTCCATACTTTGTCAGTCATAATCTCGTAAAGAAGAATGCCGTCATGGTATTCTGTAATTAACGCTTTGAAATCCGGGTATTTTCCTGCAAGCTTTGATTCCTCATAAGAAAGGACAGCATCCTTTTCCCATGCTTTGAACTGCTGACGTACAACCATCTCAAATGCGTCTTTTCGAACGCCCCGGTAATTCTTTTCAAGGAAATTGGCAAAGTCTTGTTGACCAAAGTTCTTTCCATCCAATACGAACATTGCTTTGTCTGACTTCAGCTTGTCGGCGTTCCATTTCCCCGAGTAGTAAGTAGTATCAATGTTCTTTACGAACCACTTCATGCTCTTTTTTGACTTGTCTTGATAATTGTATTCAACTTTTAGTTTCTCGACAAAAGAACTTTGTGTTTTCTTGGATCGTTCATCGCGGTTGACCTTATTCTGAAGCTCTTTCCTCATTTCGTCGTATGTCTTCACATCATTCCATTCGACACGTTTTATGATGTGGAAGCCATAATCTGTTTTTACTGGTTTACTTATGTCACCATTATTTTTTAATGCGAAAGCAGCATCTTCGAAGGCAGGTACCATTCGAGTTGTTGTACCTGTGCCAAAAGCCGGAAGTTCTCCACCTTTCTGGCTGGAGCTGGGGTCGTCCGAGTGCTCTTTTACCAGGTCTTCAAAGTTCTCTCCGGCTATCAATTTATCATATAGTTCGTTGATCTTCTTTTCTGCATTGGAAAGGTCTTCAGGAGTTGAGGTTTTGGGAGTTGCTACCATGAGGTGAGCAGTTTTGATCGTTCCGCGTGCTTTGCGCTTGTCTGTAACTTTGATAATGTGATAACCAAAACGTGTTCTGAACGGATCAGATACGGTTCCAACAGGTGTGTTGAAAGCCGCATCTTCAAAAGCATAGACCATCTGGAAGGCATTGAAATAACCCAAATCACCACCGTTGCTTGCTGCCGATGGATCTTCAGAACCGTATTTCCCTTTTGCTACAGATGCAAAATCCTCTCCTTTTTCAATGCGCTTTTTCAAGCCCATGATTTTGTTGTATGCGGCAAGGGTATCTTCCGGAGAAGCAGTCGGCTCGACGCGGATCAATATGTGCGATGCACGAACTTCATTCTTTGTGCGATCATAGGCTTCTTGCACCAGCGCAACGTTTTTCGCTGAATCCACCAGATAGGGTAGTGCCAATTGTTTTCTGTAACCCTCAAGTTCTTTCTTCAACTTAGGAATCGTATCGTATCCAAGTGCCTCGGCTTCCGCTACTTTTAGT
Source organism: Flavobacteriia bacterium (assembly GCA_046301895.1). Taxonomy (GTDB): domain Bacteria; phylum Bacteroidota; class Bacteroidia; order Flavobacteriales_D; family Crocinitomicaceae; genus M0103. The sequence goes on along the minus strand of JBKCJG010000098.1, from coordinate 36,825 downwards.
TTGAAACGTTTGAACAGCTCCATGTATTCGTCCAGCGATACTTTATCATACTTCGGATCGGGGTTGTTCTTCAGATAGATCTGTAAGAACTCAGACTTGGTTACCGGTTTTCCGTCGATCTCCATCAAAATAGGATCTTGCTGGGCATTTGCCCCTAAAACCAAAAAAAATCCTAAAACAAGCAATAACTTCTTTTTCATGGTATACATGTGTTTTTTTAGTAGAACGATAAAATTAAATTCAACCGAAATACGTCGTTCAAATTTTAACGATTATTTAATGCTATAGTTGGGAGCCTCACGCGTTATTGTTACATCATGAGGATGTGATTCCTTCATTCCTGCCGATGTTATACGCACGAATCTTGCCCCTTTCAATTTGTCGATGGTAGGAGCACCACAGTATCCCATGCCGGCTCTCAATCCACCGATGATCTGGTACATTACCTCGACGAGATTTCCTTTGTACGGAACGCGTCCTGAGATACCCTCCGGTACCAGTTTTTTAATATCGTCTTCAGCATCCTGGAAATAGCGGTCTTTAGAACCTTTCTGCATCGCTTCCAATGATCCCATTCCGCGATATGACTTGAACTTTCGCCCTTCATAGATAATCGTTTCACCCGGAGATTCTTCTACTCCTGCGAACATCGATCCGATCATAACAGTATCAGCTCCAGCCGCTATCGCTTTTACAATGTCACCGGTGTAACGGATGCCACCATCCGCGATGACAGGGATACCTGTCCCTTCCAAGGCTTGTGCGACGTCATTTACAGCAGAGAGTTGAGGTACACCGACACCTGCGATCACGCGGGTAGTGCAGATCGATCCTGGTCCGATTCCAACTTTAACTGCATCTGCACCGGCTTCTGCCAAATATTTCGCAGCTTCTGCGGTTGCAATATTCCCAACGATCACCTCCAGTTTCGGATGCGTCGCTTTCACTTCTTTCAATTTTTCAACCACCCCTTTTGTATGGCCATGTGCGGTATCGATTACAATGGCATCAACGCCTGCGTCAACCAGTGCATTCACACGATCCAATGTATCGAATGTAACACCAACAGCCGCAGCGACTCGGAGACGGCCATATGAATCCTTGCACGAATTCGGGTGTGTCTTTACTTTTATAATGTCACGGTACGTGATCAAACCGATGAGTTTATTGGAAACGTCAACCACCGGCAATTTTTCGATCTTGTTTTCCTGAAGGATCTCCTCTGCTTTAGAAAGATCTGTTCCGTCTGGTGTTGTTACGATGTTCGATGCGGTCATTACCTCCCTTATAGGACGGCTTAGATTCTTCTCAAAGCGAAGGTCACGATTTGTCACAATACCTTTCAGTATGCGCTTATCGTCAACAACCGGAATTCCTCCGATACCGTTCTCTTTCATCAGGTTAAGGGCATCTTTCACGACAGCTTCCTCCGATAAGGTAACCGGGTCAAGAATCATACCGCTTTCTGATCGTTTTACTTTCCGTACTTCCAATGCTTGCTCGGCAATGGTCATATTCTTGTGTATGACACCGATACCTCCCTGTTGAGCAATTGCGATTGCCAAGCGCGCTTCCGTCACTGTATCCATAGCAGCAGAAACAATTGGAGTGTTCACCTCGATGTTCCGTGTTATTTTGCTTTTCAATTGAACATCTCTTGGCAGGACTTCTGAATATGCAGGAACTAACAGTACGTCGTCGTATGTTAATCCTTCCCTGATCTCATTGATGTTTGTAAGTGACATGTGAACTTATTTATTGAATAAATTCCTGCAAAAGTAATATTATTTTGTGACTTTCGGATGAGGTAAGGGTTTGTTAATTTTTTGAAAAACTTTTTGTTGCAAGATTTTAAAATAGTACTCTTGTATTCAAATAGATCTATGCGCTTTGCGATCCTTCTTACGTTAAATTTCTCGTTGGCTGGTTCCTTCATGGGATTCGCGCAGTCGAACTTAGATTCAACCAAATTCATTCAGCTATCAGGAGTTGCAATTTCTGAGGGTGACCTGAATCCATTGCCTTACACAACGGTCTATGACAAGTCGATCAAAAAAGGAGTGATATCCGATTACTATGGCTTCTTTTCGATGGTGGTTCTTCCTGGAGATACGCTCCTATTCTCATCCTACAGCTACAAAACATCCACGTACATTGTGCCTGACACACTCCAAGACAATCGGTATTCGATGATTCACATGTTACAGCGCGATACAGTAAATTTGCCGTCGGTAACTGTTTATCCGTGGCCGTCAAGAGAGGATTTTGCGCGTGCTTTCGTGGAAATGGAACCCTATGATGATGCGATCCGTAGAGCGCAGCGTGAGCTTTCCGGAGAGAGTTTAGCATTTGTTGCGGCTCGTCTTGACAATGATGCTTCGCTTGCACATGGATATGTTGCCAATCAGCGGTATACAAAACTCTACACAAATGGTCAATTACCGGTTAATAATCTTCTGAACCCTTATTCCTGGGCAAAGCTTATCCAGGACTGGAAGGCAGGGAAACTGTCCAAGCAGTGACATTTGTAAAATTCTGAGGAGCAATACTCCTCAGGGATCACCGAATTTCCTCGGGCAATTATTTTCCTAAAAGCACAATTTTCCGATTCCGAAAAATAGAATGGATCGTGTTGAGATTCCATGATTCCTTGAAGGGATTTGTTTGGATTCTGATAGTGTTTTGTTATTCTTTAATTAAATCTAAAAAAAAAGAAGGTTACTGCTGCCCATTTTTTATCGACATTCCTGGCATATCCAATCGTATTGTGACTTGAATTTTGAACGGTACCATCGTCTTTGATGTATCCTATAGTGTTGTGACTTGAATTTTGAACAGTACCGTCATTTTTTACATATCCAACCGTGTTGTGACTCCCGTTTTGAATTGTCCCATCACTTTTTATATAACCAATTGTATTGTGGCTGCTATTTTGAATCGTTCCATCACTCTTGATATAACCAACCGTGTTATGACTGCTGTTTTGTATCGTCCCATCAGATTTAATGTATCCTGTGGTGTTATGATTATCTGATTGAATTGTCTGCGCATGGATACATCCGAAAATGAAAAGCATGCTTGTTAAAATCATTGTTTTTTTCATGTTGTTATATTTAAAATTTTATAAATCCATTTAACCTTTTATGAATACTGCCAGTTAAAGTATGACTTTGTTTTTAACACGCCAGGCCAATTAGCGCGAAATAATTGATATGGCGCACAGTTTCTTCTTCCCTCACACCGGGTAACACAAAAAGTACTTCTCAACCGGACTCGCCAGTGCGGAGATATTCAGATTGTCGGATGCCTTGGTAAGGTCGATGATCTCGCCATTCTTCATCAGCATGTTGATATTCTGCTTGTTCTGGTTGTAAGCATTGTTGCTAAGAATATCTGAATACACAAAGAAACCAACCTCGTCTCCGGTTAGTTTGAACTGATCGCGGATTAGCTCCTTTTCAAGCTGGATTCTGTCCGGACTAAACGGCTCTTTCGAAACTTCGATCTTGAAGAGCTGCCTGTTCACCAAACGCTTCGACAAGGCTGAAAGAATCTTGTCCGGATGATGTTGCCATACCTTAAGTGCACCCAGAATATCATAATCATCCAGGTCTGAAAAATTATCCAGAACTGTCGGGTCGGATTTGAAATGCTCCTGCGTGATATCGTTCTTTAGGAAAAACATCAGCGTAGGACTGGCGAACAGTGCCTTGTCCGATTTCACCAACTGTTTGGCTCTGCGCAAAGCATGGATCAACATGAATTCGGCTGCTACCACAGTTTTATGAAGATAAACTTGCCAATACATCAGGCGGCGTGCAACGATGAATTTTTCGATCGAATAGATCCCTTTCTCTTCCAGAACCAGATTCCCATCCCTAACATCCAACATTTCAATCAAACGATCACTTCCAATGATCCCTTCGCTGACACCCGTATAGAAACTATCGCGGTTGAGGTAATCCAAACGATCCATATCAAGCTGAGACGATACCAACTGATATAGGAAAGGTTTGGGATATTTGTTCTTGAAGATCAATAGTGCCCGTTGCATGTCGTCACCGAATTCCTTGCTCAAGCGATCAATGAAATAACCGGAGATCTCTTCGTGGCTCACGCCGTGAACGATGTCATATTCCAGCGCATGACTGAAAGGTCCGTGTCCAATATCGTGCAGTAAGATTGCGATCAGTACCGCACGTTCTTCATCGGGAGTGATCTCGTGACCTTTTCTACGGATCGTTGCGACAGCCAAAGTCATTAGGTGCATAGCGCCCAAAACGTGGTGAAAGCGGGTATGCAAAGCCCCTGGATAAACGAGGTGACTCATCCCGAGTTGCATGATTCGACGCAGACGCTGCATGTATGGATGCTCGATCAAATCGAAAATAAACTCATCCGGAATTGAAATAAAACCGTAAACCGGGTCGTTAAAGATTTTCTTTTTGTTATTTCGGTTGAGATTCGGTCGCAATTGAATATTTTTAAGATCGTTTTCAAATTTATAAAATTAGCGCACATGCAAGGCAAAATACTTTGGGCAGATGATGAGATCGAATTATTGAAGCCACATATCCTCTTCCTTGAATCGAAGGGATATACAGTTGATTCGGTCAATAATGGCTCAGATGCCGTAGACAAGAGCAATGAGCGCGATTACGATATTATTTTTCTGGACGAGAATATGCCTGGTATTTCAGGATTGGAGGCTTTGGCTCGTATCAAGGAAACCAAGCCGTATGTGCCGGTGGTGATGATCACGAAAAGTGAGGAAGAACATATCATGGAAGAGGCTATCGGAAGTAAGATCGCAGATTATTTGATCAAGCCGGTCAATCCGAATCAAATCCTGTTGAGTATCAAAAAAAATCTCGATCAGGGGAAGTTGGTGTCTCAGAAAACCAATTCGAACTACCAGCAGGAATTCCGTCAGCTGGGCATGCAACTTAATGGTCGTCTCGACGCGGCTGAATGGTCTGATCTTTATGAAAAACTTGTTTTCTGGGAACTTGAACTCGAGAAGATCGAAGATTCCGGGATGCGCGAGATCCTTGAAATGCAGAAAAAAGAAGCAAATACGTTGTTTGCAAGATTCATAGAGGACAATTATTTAGACTGGTTGCAGGGTGATGAAGATGCTCCACAGATGCTTCACACGCTCATGAAGGATAAGATCGCACCCTTTATTGGGAAGGAAAAGACCTTTGTATTGGTAATTGACAATCTACGGTTTGATCAGTGGAAAATGTTGCAGCCGATCTTTTCGAAATACTTTGCGCTCGAAACAGAGGAGGTCGTTTATTCGATCCTTCCGACAGCAACTCATTATGCCCGAAACGCTTTTTTTGCCGGACTAATGCCGAGCGAGATCGAAAAGCGCTTTCCCAATCTCTGGAAGAACGAGGAGGATGAAGGTGGTAAGAACATGCACGAAAAGGATTTTCTGGAAGCAAACCTGAAACGTCTTGGAAAGAACGTCAAATGGTCCTACAACAAGATCACGAACCTCGATGCGGGTAAAAAACTGGCCGATAATTTTAGTCATCTGAAAGAAAACGACATTAATTTTATTGTCTACAATTTTGTGGATATGCTATCGCATGCCAGAACAGAAATGGAAGTGATCCGCGAATTGGCAGATGACGAGGCCGCATACAGATCCCTAACAGTTTCTTGGTTCGATCACTCTCCGTTGCACGACATCGTGAAGAAAGTTTCCGATAATGGTTTCCGCTTGATTATTACCACAGATCATGGAACAGTGAAAGTGACCAATCCGATAAAGATCGTCGGGGAACGAAATACCAATTCAAACCTTCGTTATAAGGTTGGTAGAGGACTTTCTTACAATGAAAAAGAAGTTTTCCGCGTTTCCGATCCACAGGAAGCTTTCCTTCCTAAGATCAAGATGTCGAACGAATTCGTATTCGCCACTGAAGCAGATTACTTCGTGTATCCTAATAACTACAATCACTTTGTGAATTACTACGGTAATACCTTCCAGCATGGAGGGATTTCACTGGAAGAGTTGCTCATTCCTTTTGTCGTGATGAAGGCCAAGAATGAGAAATAACACTTTGGTGTTAGCAATACTTTAATAAGCATATATTACATGTCTTAATTTGCTTTAGATTTGGATGTTTTAAGTCCTGATCATGACAAGTTATCACCTTCAGTCACTTGAAGATATACCTGGTGTTACCAAGCAATTCCTGGATGAATTCGGGCATAATAAGGTTTTTGCCTTTGACGGAGAAATGGGGGTTGGAAAAACAACCTTTATTTCAGCATTGTTGTCGGCAATGGGTATCCGGGAACTTGAAGGGTCGCCAACCTATTCACTCGTGAATTTCTATGATAGTGAGATGTTTGGCAAGATCTTTCACTTTGATGTCTACCGCTTGAAAAATGAAATAGAGGCCTACGACATCGGTATCGAAGAGATGTTATACGGCGGAGGAGTCTGTTTCGTAGAATGGCCGGAAAAAATTGCAAATTTATTACCGGATAACACCATTTGGGTGTATATTCGTAAGAACGACGATAATACCAGAAACATAACTATTGAACAATGATCACGGATCCTGAAATTCTGAAAAAGCTAATCCAGCAAGGTAGCTTGTTGCCAAAAGAAGAAATGCTGGAAATTGCCCGTAAAAAGGGTAGCTTGTACATCGGTATTCCGAAAGAGATCTCTTTTCAGGAACGAAGGGTAGCGTTAGTGCCGGAGGCAGTGTCGTTACTTGTGGCCAATGGACACCGTGTTAAGATCGAAACAAAGAGCGGGGAAGGGGCAAATTTCACGGACAATGAGTATTCTGAGGCAGGAGCTGAAATCTGTTATGATCCGAAAGAAGTTTTTCAATGTGATATTATTTTTAAAGTAGCACCTCCGTCTGAAGCGGAGGTCGAAATGATGCCGGGAAATCAGACACTGATATCCGCTTTGCAGTTGTCTGTGCAACCGAGGGTTATCCTCCAGAGTCTGATGCAGAAAAAGATCACGGCTATCGCATGGGATTATATCCGAGATGAAGAAGGCGTATTTCCTGTGGTCCGCACGATGGGAGAAATCGCAGGGACAACCTCAATTCTTGTTGCTGGCGAATTGCTGTCTTCCTTCTCCAACGGAAAAGGGATCATGTTGGGAGGAATTGCTGGTGTTACTCCAACGGAGGTTGTAGTGATCGGAGCGGGCACAGTTGGTGAGTTTGCGACACGTGCAGCTCTTGGACTTGGGGCTTCTGTTAAAGTATTTGATAATTCACTCTCGCGTCTTAGAAGACTCCAAAACAATTGCGGACAGCGTATCTACACTTCTGTCATGAATCCAAAAGTTCTGGCCAAGGCACTGAAAAGAGCGGATGTTGTCATCGGAGCGATCCGAGCCCCGTTAGGGCGAACGCCATGTGTGGTAACTGAAGAGATGATTGAAACCATGAAATCGGGTTCCGTTGTTGTAGATGTGAGTATAGACCAGGGTGGTTGTTTTGAAACATCCCGTGTTACAAATCACAATGAGCCAACTTTCGTGAAACATGAAGTCATCCATTATTGTGTTCCGAACATTGCATCACGTGTATCTCGGACAGCATCTTTTGCGCTTTCGAATATTTTTTCACCGATCCTTCTGGATATGGGGGATCATGGCGGTTGCAGAGACCTGATCAAAAGCGATCATGGTTTCCGAAGTGGTGTCTACATTTATAAAGGAACGCTGACAAGTGAGGTGCTAGGGAAGGTTTTTGATCTGAAATATAAGGACATTGAGTTGCTGATTCTCGGTATTTAAGATGCTTGGTTTTTCAGTTATTTTGTATCTTTTGGTAACTGTCATAATCGGTTACCTCGCATCAAGGCGAATTAAAAATGCAACTGATTTTGCAGTGGCAGGAAGAAATCTACCGTTCTTCATGACTTCCGCAGCGCTTTTTGCCACCTGGTTCGGCAGTGAGACAATTCTTGGGGCATCGGAAGAGTTCATTGAACATGGTGTGATTGGTGTCATAGAAGAGCCTATTGGAGCTGCGCTTTGTTTGATATTAGTCGGGGTGTTTTATGCAAAAAGAATCTACCGGACAAATGCTCTTACCTTTTCTGATATTTTTCGAGACCGTTTCGGAAAGCGGGCTGAGATCATTTCTGCTTTGGTTATGATTCCCTCATTTTTTACATGGATAGCTGCGCAATTCCTTGCTTTGGGGCTCATTTTCCAGTTGATTTTCGGTTTGAATCTTCCAACTGGAATTTTAGTGGGGGCGCTACTCGTTGTTTTCTATACAGCGCTGGGAGGAATGTGGGCTGTTTCTGTTACGGATTCAATTCAAATGGTTGTCATAATCGTTGGTCTGCTAATAGTTCTGGGACTTTTTCTGACCAAAACGGATCTTTCAACAGTCTCGATGAAGGCGGGTGACGATTTTTTTAAGCTGGTCAATACCGATAAATTATCAATGTGGGAATGGGGTGCCGCATGGATCACTGTTGGCCTGGGATCCATACCTTCTCAGGATGTTTTTCAACGTGTTATTTCTGCAAAAAGTGAAAAGATAGCTATCCGTGCTTCTTTGACATCCGGAGTATTGTACCTTGTGATCGGTTTGTTACCACTATTGATCGGATTGGTAGGAAGTCAGTTATATCCGGATTTCTATCAAACCCACAAGGGTAACTTTATTTCAGCCGTCATCCTCTATAAAACACCCGTTTGGATCCAGATTGTCTTCTTTGGCGCGCTGATTTCGGCTATTTTGAGTACAGCTTCGGGAGCTATTCTTGCCCCGTCTACTATCCTTGCTGAAAATATCGCACGCCCTTACATGATCAAGATGGATCTGTTGAAGATCATGCGCTACTGTGTCGTTTTAATTGCCGCCTTTTCAGTTTTTCTTGCTTTTACAAGTCAAAGTATCTTTGAACTGGTAGGTTTATCATCAGCCTTTGGATTGGTTTCACTTTTTCTGCCGTTCACATTTGCAATTTTCGTTAGAAATACAAATTCGTTAGCAGTAATTCTAGGTATGATCCTCGGACTTCTTGGTTGGTTAATAGCTGAATTTGTGCAAGTATCAGTTCCATCAATATTTTATGGATTGTTATGTTCCCTTATCGGACTTATTGTAGGAATCTTTTTATCAACTTCCGAAGTTAAAAAATGATTCGACCGCTCTCGTTTCCAAAAGCCCAGTTGAAACTTACAAAAAAAGGGGAGAAGCTTCATGTTTGGTGCATTGTGCGAAAGAAAACACTTATTCTTACCCCTGAGGAATGGGTGCGGCAACACTTGATTCATTATCTTTTAAATGAAAGAAATGTTCCTATTGGCTTGATCGCCGCCGAGATGTCTTTGAAAGTGAATGAAATGGATAGGAGATGTGATGTTGTTGTATTCGATCGCTCCGGAAAACCATTGCTGATTGTGGAATGCAAAGCTCCGGAGGTTAGTGTGGATGATAAGGTCTATCAACAGATCGCTCATTACAATTTCAGCTTGGGTGCAGACCTTTTGATGGTGACCAATGGTTTGCTGCATGTGGTGAGTAGGATCGATCGTGAGAGGAACAGATTGGTGATGCTGGAAGTGTTACCGGATTTGAATTTAGGGCAGTGAAGCCGAATGAAATTTGGAGTTCTAGATGGTAATGCAAATTTCGAAATAGAAATTGTAATCGGATCTGCTATCTTAAATACCAGGAATGTGAAACAATACCTTTTTGCCAAGTTTGAGAACATCTCTTTAAAGACGGTCAAAGCAAGAAAGGCTGAGAACTTAAATAGTGACTAAAGTACTTTCTATTTTACGTCAAGTTTAAATTCGGAGGTTCTGTGGAAAGTCAGATCAGGGTAATCCTGCTCAGCCATATTAAGCAAGAACGGTGTTTCAGCCAGGAAAACAAGGTTGCCATCCTTATCTTTAGCCAGATAATTGGATTTAGCCCGTATGAACGAATCAAGTTGTTCCGATTTATCGGTAGTCACCCAGCACGCTTTGTAGTAATTTTTCGGGGCAAAACGGCAATTGGCGCCATACTCGTTGATCAAACGATGCTGTATCACTTCGAACTGAAGTTGACCAACGGTACCGACAATCTTTCTATTACCCGGCTGCATGATGAACATCTGTGCCACACCTTCATCAGTCAATTGGTGGATACCTTTATCCAGCTGCTTAGATTTCATAGGATCAAGGTTTTCCAGCTCCATAAAGATCTCCGGAGAAAATGATGGAATTCCTTTGAACATGAGTTCTTCTCCCTCAGTCAGTGTGTCTCCGATCTTGAAGTTACCGGTATCATACAAACCGATTACATCTCCCGGAAATGCCTCGTCGATCACACTTTTATCCTGCGCCATGAACGATGTTGGGTTCGGGAACTTGAAATTTTTGTCTAAACGAACATGGTGGTAGAACTTATTTCGCTCGAATTTACCGGATACAATGCGCAGAAATGCAATCCTGTCGCGGTGTTTTGGATCAAGATTAGCGTGGATCTTGAAAACGAAACCGGTAAATTTCGATTCGTCGGGTTCTATAAATCGGGCGTCTGTGTCACGTCCAATCGGAGAAGGAGATACCTCTATGAAGGTATCCAGCAATTCTTGGACCCCAAAATTGTTAACTGCTGAACCGAAGAAAACCGGAGCTACTTCACCACTTAGGTATTTCTCTCGATTGAACTCGTCATAAACACCGCCAATAATGTCCAGTTCTTCCCTCAATTCTTGGGCAAATACGGGTGTCACCAACTCATCCAATTCAGGATCGTTTAGGTCCTTGATTGAAACGATATCATCCGCTTTTTTTGTTTTATTGGCTGAGAATAGGTTTAAGTTCTGTTGATAGATATTATAGACGCCTTTGAAACGGTCACCCATACCAATCGGCCATGTAAGTGGTCTTACTTTTATGTCCAGCTTGTCTTCCAGTTCGTCCAAAAGTGTAAAAGCATCCTTTCCTTCACGGTCCATTTTGTTGACAAAGATGATCACGGGGGTCTTGCGCATACGGCACACTTCCATCAATTTTTCAGTTTGTGACTCGACCCCGTTTGCGCAGTCGATTACAAGGATCACACTGTCTACTGCTGTTAAGGTTCTATAGGTGTCCTCAGCAAAATCCTTGTGACCTGGAGTATCCAGAATGTTCACTTGTTTTCCACCGTATTCGAAAGCCATGACTGAAGTGGCAACCGAAATTCCACGCTGCTTTTCTATCTCCATGAAGTCAGATGTCGCGGTTTTTTTGATTTTGTTATTCTTTACAGCTCCGGCTGTTTGGATGGCTCCTCCGAAAAGGAGTAATTTTTCGGTCAGTGTAGTTTTACCGGCATCGGGGTGGGCGATGATCCCGAAGGTTCTTCTTTTTTCGATTGCTTCCGAATTCTTCATGGTGCAAAAATAATCTGATCAATTTTAGCTAAAGTAAAAAAGGAGCTCATTACTGAACTCCTTTGATCTCTGGGAGGAAGATGGGTTTCGAACCCACGACCTTCGGAACCACAATCCGACGCTCTAACCAACTGAGCTACAACCTCCGTTTTGGTGGGTGCAAATATAGATAATTTCTATACTTTTCAAATATGAGAGGTATATTTTTTTATTTTTAGAAGTAAAATTTGAGATAGTTAACATGAATACCAAATCGTTACTTGTAAAGGAATTTGAAGAGCGCGTGTTCAATGAATCGTATGAACGGATTTACAAATGCTTGTCAATGATCGATGAAAAGGACCTTTGGAGATCACCGAATGAAGGAATTCCCACGATCGGAAACATGATCCTGCATCTTTGTGGTAATGCCCGTCAATGGATACTTTCAGGAATAGGCGGTCGGCCTGATAATCGCGACAGGGATCAGGAGTTTATCATACAATCAAAGATCAAAAAATCTGAACTGGTATTTTTGCTTGAAAACTTGAAGGTAAATCTAAAGCAGACAATCCGTGAAATGGATCCAAAAACGATAGACAAAAAGTATTTGATCCAGGGTTTTGATGTAACCGGATTTTCCGTTCTAGTTCATGTAATCGAGCATTTTTCCTACCACACTGGGCAGATCACGACCTTGACGAAATGGCTAACCAACAAGCAAACAGATTATTACGGAAATATTGATTTGAACCAACTTAATAAACTGAATTAACGTTTCGTAAATAAGTCGGAATTGTTGATAATTCAGTGTTTTAATCCGAACTGATCGGTTAGCCTGCGTTATCTTTGCACAAAATAAATCACGCATGTTGAAGATCGGTGTTTTTGGAGCCGGGCATCTGGGAAAGATCCATATAAGATTGATACTGGAACTGAAGGATGAGTTCGAGTTAGTAGGTTTTTACGATCCTAGTGATGATGCTGCAGAAGAGGCAATTCTGAGTTTTGGGATCAAACGATTCGAAAATGTTCAGGATTTACTCGATGCAGTGGACTGTGTTGATATCGTTACACCCACACTAAGTCATTTTGAACTGGCGTCGCAGGCCCTGCGCAAAAGTAAGCACGTTTTTATCGAAAAACCGGTGACAGAAACTGTTGAGGAAGCGAGAATGCTCATGGGTCTGGCGCGTGAAGCAGATGTCAAAGTTCAAGTCGGTCATGTTGAACGTTTTAATCCGGCATTTCAGGCTGCAGTGCCCTATTTCAATAAACCAATGTTCATTGAGACACATCGTTTGGCACAATTCAATCCACGGGGAACGGATGTTCCGGTAGTTTTGGATCTTATGATCCACGATCTGGATATTATATTGAGCGTTGTAAGGTCCGGAATAAAAAGGATATCAGCTTCTGGTGTTGCCGTTGTCAGTGATACGCCCGATATCACCAATGCACGTATCGAATTCGACAATGGTTGTGTCGCTAATTTGACTGCTTCTCGAATTTCAATGAAAAACATGAGGAAGTCCCGCTTTTTTCAGAAAGACGCATACATCAGTGTCGATTTCCTTACAAAAGAATTAGAGGTAGTTCGGCTTGAAGATATACAAGGCGAACCAACTCCCTTTGATGTTGTTTTTGACCTGGGAGAAGGTAAACCAATCAAAAAAGTGTACTTCGATAAACCAGAAATTGGTGCGACAAATGCGATCAAGGAAGAACTTCAGACTTTCTGCAGCGCCATCATGAACGATTCTATACCTATCGTCCCAATTGAAGATGGTTACACTGCCCTTGATGTGGCTCACAAGATCTTGGATAAATTAAAAATTACACCATCTGCTCTTATTGACAATATCTGACATTTTTCTTCGTTATGAAATTATAACTTATGAAGAAACTACTTTTTTATACGTTTTCGATCCTCAGCTTATCTTCTTGTGTAAAGAACAATCCTTCGCCAGCCTGGATTCAGGTGAACGAGTGGACTCTTATTGCAAATGCTGATTTGTCCGGAGCGGAGGGAGAACTTACACATAATTTTAGTGATGCCTGGGTATACGTGAATGATGAATTGATGGGTGTCTTTGAGGTACCATGTAAGATTCCGGTCCTAAAATCAGGAAACTGCAACATCAAAGTCTATCCCACCGTTCGAAATAATGGTATTTCCGCAACAAAAAAGATCTATCCCTTTGTAGCGGAATATGAGATCAATGCTGATCTTGTGCAAAATGAAGTGTTAACAATTAATCCGATTACAAGGTACAAAACAGGACTCGATTTCTGGATTGAGGATTTCGAGGATGCTGCACCTAAATTCACTTCGGACCCAACCTCTGCGTCGGATATGATATCCGGTTCCGATCCTAATATTTTACAATGGGGTAATTTTTATGGGGTTGTTCAACTTAACGCCATCGATTCAACCTGGATTGCATATACACAAAATGATTTTATAAATTGGCCCAGAGGACAGGAACTCTATCTTGAAGTGGACTATTTCAGTACAAATGATCTTGTTACCGGTGTGATCGGTATTTCTGCAACTGAAGTGAAAAATAATATAAATTACCAGATCAATCGTCAAGATCCGGCTACAGTGAAATGGAAAAAGATTTACATAGAAATGAAAGAGATCGTAGGAAATTCTCCCAATGCGGAATACTTTAAGATTTCACTTCAAGCAGGACTGGACCCCGGTGATGCAAACGGTTTCATTATTTTGGATAACATAAAAGTCGTTCATTTCTGATCATGCAACACCGTTCTCTTGCTTATTTCTTTGTATTCATGGACCTTCTGACGTCCGCATTGGCATGGACTGTCTTTTATTACTTGCGTAAAACCACCATCGAACATGTTGATTTCAATATCGGTGAATCATTCTATTGGGGGATTATTTTAATACCTGTTTTATGGGTGCTCCTCTATTATTTGCAGGGAACTTATCATGACATTAAACGTCTCTACAGGATCAAACTCTTTAACCTGACATTTCTTGGAACACTGCTGGGTTCCGTCTTTATTTTCTTTACGCTCTTGCTGGATGACGAAATCACTGAATATCACCAGTATTACAAGTCGATGTTCCTTCTTTTTGGCATTCATTTTTTAATCGTATTCATTCCCAGACTCATTTTGATCAGTGCAATTGTCGGGAGGATTCATTCCGGAAAATATGCTTTTAAAACGCTATTGATTGGTGGGAGCGACAAAGCTGTAGAAATCTATAATGAGATATTAAGTCTGCCGAAGGGTATCAACAAGTTTATTGGTTTTGTGAATATTAATGGAGTAGACAGAAAACTGGAGGATAAAATTCAGTATTTGGGCCATCTGAATGATCTTGAGAGTGTTTTGAGAGAGAATGAAGTGGAGGAGGTGATCATTGCGTTGGAGAGTACCGAACACGATAAACTGAGATCAATTATCAGTCGAATAGAAGGGGGGGATACCAAGATCAAGATCCTCCCGGATATGTATGATATTCTTTCGGGTACGGTTAAGATGAGTAACATTTTCGGAGCAATACTGATAGAAGTAAATGCTGAAGCAATGCCTATATGGCAACAGGCATTGAAGCGTTTCATGGATGTCGTTCTTTCTGTAATAGCTATCATTATGCTCGTTCCGGTATACATTGCACTTGCCGTTGGTGTGAAAATGTCATCTCCTGGACCAATTTTCTTTTTGCAGGAGCGTGTTGGCTTAAATGGTAAACCCTTTAAGATCATTAAGTTCAGAACGATGTATCAGGATGCAGAAAAAACCGGGCCCCAGTTGTCCTCTGCGAATGATCCGCGCATTACTTCCATCGGGCGTTTTATGAGGAAATTACGATTGGATGAATTCCCTCAGTTCTTTAACGTATTGAAAGGAGATATGTCACTGGTAGGTCCAAGACCCGAACGACAGTTTTACATTGATCAGATAGTTGAGATCGAACCGCAATTCCTGCACTTGACCAAAGCTCGTCCTGGAATCACTTCCTGGGGGCAGGTTAAGTACGGATATGCCGAGAATGTTGATCAGATGCTTCAGCGCATGAAATTCGACCTGCTTTATATGAAGAACAGAACATTGGCTCTCGATATCAAGATCATGCTTTATACTGTGTTGATCATCCTAAAGGCTAAAGGGAAGTAATTACTTTACCGTGAATTCAAACATTTTCTTGTCTTCTAGATAACCTTCCAGTTTATCTTCAATCTTTACAGGTCCTACGCCTGCTGGTGTACCTGTGAATATTAGATCTCCCGTCTTCAAGGTCATAAACCTCGAAACATATGCGATGATTTTATCAATCGAAAAGATCATATCGGCAGTATGTCCTTTTTGTACCGTTTTTCCGTTCTGATTGAGTGCAAAATGCGTGTTGTTCAAATCAAGTTCTTTTACGTCAATCCATTCGTTCGAAATTGGAGCGGAATGTTCAAATGATTTGGCGATCTCCCATGGCAGGCCATTTTCTTTGCATTGTTGCTGAAGATCACGTGCAGTGAAGTCGATACCCAATGTTACTTTACTATAATACTTCGGAGCAAACTTTTCAGCAATATTCTTTCCAGCCTTATCGATCTTTACAACTAGTTCACATTCATAATGAAGATCATTTGTGAAATCCGGAATATAAAAATCTGCCCCATCTTTTAGTAGTGAAGTATCTGGTTTCATAAAAAAAACAGGTGATTTTGGTACCTCAGACTTCATTTCCATGGCATGGTCCGCGTAATTCCTTCCAATACAGATAATCTTCATTTTATTTGAATTTGTTCTTTAATGCTTCCAGTTTGCTCGTCAGGTCTTCGGTCTGTTGATCTTTTCTATGATGCTCACGCTCTTGCTTGATCTTTTCCATTTCCCTTCTAAGACATTGTTTTGTATAAAGCGGAAAGTCTGCATCCAGCATCCAGCCGTAGTAACCGGGTTCGACAACAGAGACCTCTTTTATGGTCTTTCCCCGATGTTTTCCAAAATTATACACGGCTTCCCCTTTTTCGTTTGTGGCAAGTCGGCCGGCAAAGTCGAGTAGATTCATTGTATTTCCTTTTGAGAAATCAGCCAGAAAACTAACATCATTTGAGAGGTCCTGGTATCGCTCGATCTGTGCCTTCAGTACTTCCCAGGTTGCCTCTGCATCATACAGCGCGTTGTGGGCATTCTCTATCGTTTTTCTGCAGTAGAACTGATAGGCGGCTGCAAGTGTTCGTTGCTCCATTTTATGGAATATATTTTGAACATCGACGAAGCGGCGTTTCGAAATATCGAAATCAGAACCCGCGCGCATCAGTTCTTCAGCAAGAACCGGGATGTCGAACTTATTGGAGTTGTATCCGGCCAGATCTGCATCACCGATGAATGCTTCAATCTCCGCTGCCAATTGCTCAAAAGTCGGCTCATTCACAATATCTTCATCATAAATACCATGAATAGCGCTGATCTCTTTGGGAATAGGCATTTGAGGGTTAACCCTTTTACAATATTTTTCTTCCTTGCCATCCGGATATACTTTAATGATCGCGATTTCAACAATTCGATCATTCGTGATGTTAATCCCAGTTGTTTCGAGATCAAATATTGCGAAGGGGCGTTCTAAGCTCAGATTCATACTTTTTTATCCAAAGATAAAGTAAGTATCGAAAAAAAGCCCGATCATTTGACCGGGCTTTGAATTATTCAGTTTTCAAACCGACGAATTGGTATGGTTTATATTTTTTCTGATCCTTAAAGTCTTTCACATATTCAGGTCCGTCAACTACAGCTGAAACGATCACGACATTCACTTTTCCTTTGAACTCCGGCTGACTTTCAAAATAGGTTTGTAGATCGTATTTCATATTTTCAGCTCGTATTTGTGTCAGCTTCTCGTTAGTTTCGTAGGTCTTTGTTGGTACCTGAGAAGCTGACGAGTATACATTGATAGTTATTGCCGAACGTCCATCTTTCAATTGTTTTTCTACATCCTTCACAAAATTCTTTAATTTCCCTTTGTTCGTGAACAACTTGTTCTTATTGTAATCGAAGTAGTGGATGAACTCGAGATTTTTCCATGTAACCACATCCACAGGTGGAATATCAACAACCGAGTCTTTTGGGAATATCAATTTACGACCCGGCACGTCCAGCATCAATTCTCGAACAATCTCTTGATATGCTAAGTCACATTTAGTTGTGAACGACTCTTCATACATTACTGAACTGTCAGAAGCATTAAAGTAAGCAATGCGATAAGTCTTGCAAGGTTTAAGACCTGTCATGAACATTCCATCCCTCAGTCGGGGAAAAATCGTTCTGTTTTTTTCATATTCCTCGCAGTCATCACAAGTCAATTTTACATTGATCGCAAAGTCCTCAGGAAGGGGAGAGCCATCGGTAGTTTTGATGGTTCCTTTAAATACTGCAAGATTCTTTAGTCCCAGAAAATCATTGTGGATCTCATAGATATCCTTTTCGCCGTACCCACCTTTTCTGAAAGATGTCATGAATCCACGAAGACCATCAACTGTTGTTGTGTAAAATATATCGTCATTACATGAGTTGAACGGATATCCAAGGTTTCGTGACTCTGACCATGAACCATTTTCCAATAAGTCGCAAACCAGAATATCGAAACCACCGATACTTTTGTCGCCGTTTGAAGAGAAATAAAGCATTTTATTATCTACTGAGATAAAGGGAGAATCTTCATCGTAGGGTGTATTCACTTTAGCTCCGAGGTTTACTGGATCTCCCCATGTGCCGTTATTTTTTCTTCGACTCATGTATATGTCCAGTCCACCATATCCGCCGGGTCTGTCTGATGCAAAGAACATTCTTGATTTGTCATGTGAAATCATGCAGTGTGTTTCCCAAAATTTCGAATTGATATCCTTATCCGTAACCATTTCGATTGCGTTGAATTTGCTGGCGTAAAAATCCGTGTAGTAGATATCTCCGGAACCTGTTGAATCTTCGTAAAGATAGATGCGCCTTTCGTCTGTGCTCACGGCAATGGTCGCCTCATTTCGTTTAGGAATACAAAAATCCAGCCTCAAAGGAGCTGTCCATGACGAATCAAGGTTCATATAGCTAACATAGACGTCTTCAGGATACTGGTTAATTGCCGGGTCACGGTAGACCTCTGTTTTACCATTATCCCAAGGTCGTCTTGAGGTGTAGTAGAGGGAGGTTCCATCCAAAGATATTACGGGGGCATAGTCGGGGTATTCATTGTTTACCACATTTCCAACGTTTTTAAGGTAAACATTAACCGGATTAGCCATTGCTTCTTTCGCGAGGTCACACTGCATCAGTCGTAACTTTGCAATAGGTAATAACTCTGATTTCGGTTTCGAGGTACTGATAAACCGGTTGTAGTATTCTTTTGCTTTGTCGATGTCTTCATTCAAATGATGACAGGATCCTAAATGGAAAAAGGCATCGGTTGGCGCACTTTTTTCAGAGATACCAAATGCATCATAGTTTGGATCGGTATTGAGTATTGCTTTTTCAAAATATGGAATAGCATTCAAATAATCCTTTCTGATCTGTAAAACTAAGAATCCTTTACGATAATTGTAATTGGCACTCTCGGGTTTGAAAGTTAGTAGTTTGTCAACAACCAATTCAGCGTGATAAAGCAACCCTTCTTGCATCATTCTGGAATTTTCCGGAATGAGCTGTTGTTCCGAAGATGTTTCGATCATTTTTAATACTTCCTCATCTGTCATCTGAGCCAGAAGCAGGATGGGAGTGATCATTTGTAGTAGAAGAAGACCTAATTTTCTCATATCAGTAAGTTCGTGTTTGTTTTCGACACACTTATCAATGTGACCACCTAATCTACGAGATGTTTAGGGAATAGTTGCAAAACATCAAAAAAAAACCGACATATTGTCGGTTTTTTCAATTATTTTCCGATGATCTTGAACTCAGTTCTTCTGTTTGCTTGATGTTGTTCAGATGAGCATTGACTTATCTTATCTCCTTCACATTCACAAGTATTCAGTGGTTTTGATTCGCCATAACCAGTACCGTAAATTCGCGATGGATCAGAAATTCTCGACTTGATATAAGCAGCGGAGGACTTTGCTCTTCTCTCGGATAGAGCTTTATTGTAAATTTCTGTTCCTCTACAGTCCGTGTGTGATCCAAATTCAATAACGAGTGTAGGGTTATCATTCATGATTTTTACGATCTTATCCAATTCGATTTTAGCATCTGGCCTTATGTTGGATTTGTTAAAATCAAAATAGATTGGTTTGATATCAAATAAATTAGCAAGATCTGCTCCAGGAGTAGACATGTCCAAGCGAATAACTAGGTTCATTTTTTCCTCATTTTGCAAAATTGCAGAAAGTTCAAAACTCTTCGTTAAATAGTTAATGGCAGAAATCTTAAAGGTGTAATTCAAACTGTCACCAAAGGTTTTATCCTTTAAGATGTCTAATTTGAATCGGCCATCTTCCAATGTATTAACTGTTGCCACTATTGAATTTGATTTTCTGTCAAAGACTTCTAATCTGGCACCCTTTATCGGTAATGAATTGTTGTTGTCTACAATAAGTCCGTCGAGAGTATAGTTCGTTACAGGAATGATGGTTTTTCTAACTTTGTCAAGAATTACTTCTTTGTAAATTTCTTGATAGGAGTCGGTACAATCTGTCTTGAAACTATTTTTGTAAAGATTGACCTTGTCAGATGCATTTACATAAGTCAGTTCATAAGTATGGCAAGGTCTAAGGTCAGTAATGAAAATGCCATCTCTTAACCGTGGATAGATTATTCTTTTTGCAGAATTCTCACCACAATCGGTGCATGTAAGTTCCATTGAAATTTGAATATCTTCTGGTAATGGCGTATTATCCATTGTTCGGATTAATCCTTTTAGTACAGCCAAACTTTTCAAACCAAGGAAGTCGTTCTTGATTTCATATATATCCTTTTCTCCCTTGCCATCAGATCTGAAAGAAGTAAGATATCCCCGAAGCCCATCTATGGTTGTTGTGTAAAAAATATCATCATTTGTTGAATTAAAAGGATAGCCCATGTTGTTTGGAACATTCCACGTACCATCATTCTTTCGTTGACTTAGGAAAATATCAAAGCCTCCCATACTCTTCGCACTGTTTGAAGCAAAGTATAACTGCTTGCCGTCGACTGAGATGAATGGAGAATCCTCATCCTGTGGAGTATTGATTTCTGATCCCATGTTGAAAGGTTCTGACCATAATCCATTATCTGACTTTTTACAGTAATAAATATCTCTTCCACCGAGTCCTCCCGGGCGATCAGATGAAAAATACAGTTCGTTTTGATCGATATTCATGGAGCAATGAGTCTCCCAATAAGGAGAATTCACGCCGGGTTCATTGAGTAGGGAGATTTCGTTGAACTTTTGGCTGTAAAAATCTGAATAGTAAATGTCCCCGGAACCTGTCGAGTCCTCATACAAATAAATGCGCCTTTCGTCACCGCTGATTGCAACGGTAGCCTCATTTCGTTTTGGTTGACAGAAATCAAGTCTGATGGCTTCAGTCCATTCAGAATCAAAGTCCATATAACTTACATAAATATCCTCTGGGTATTGATTTAATGCAGGGTCTCTTAAATTATCGGTTTTTCCGCCCTCCCATGGTCTTTTGGAACTGAAATAGAGAGCTGAACCATCTAATGACACCACAGGACTGTAGTCCGGGAATGGGCTGTTTATAGCATTTCCAAGGTTCAAAAGTGAAACATTCACCGGGTTTGTAATGGATCTCTTGGCTACCTCACATTGTGCTATTCGAATAGTAGTCTGAGGTATTAAGCTGGATTTTGAATAAGTGTTATCAAGGAACTTTTGGTACATTTCGAGAGCCAGCTCTATCTCATTGTTCAAATGATAGCAGCTTGCCAGATAAAAGTACGCATCGGCCGGAGCGCTGTTCTCATGAGTGTTGAACGCATCAAAGTGAGGTTTAGTATCAGTGATTGCTTTTTGTAAAAATGGTATGGCCGCTTTATGGTCTTTACGGATTTCCAAAACAAGAAACCCTTTTCGATAATTATAATTTGGGCTTTCTGGCTGAAATGTTAATAATTTATCTACTACCCATTCTGCCTGATACAAAAATCCTTCCT
Source organism: Flavobacteriia bacterium (assembly GCA_046301895.1). Lineage (GTDB taxonomy): Bacteria > Bacteroidota > Bacteroidia > Flavobacteriales_D > Crocinitomicaceae > M0103. The sequence continues at coordinate 15,345 of JBKCJG010000098.1, read as the reverse complement.
GTATCAAGTGCGAATTGTCCTTTAACAGGGTGTTTTGATCAGAATTTGAAATTTTTGTTCTGATCTCATCATCACTGAACTGAGAATATGAATCTGACACGAAAAATGCAAGGGCAACAGGAATGAAATGTTTTAGTCTCATTGGGTTATATGGTTGATCAATTTTTAAAGTACTAATTTTTTACGATTCTAAACTCTGTTCGACGATTTGCCTGATGCTGTTCTTCACTGCAAGGTGTAGTTTGTTTATCTTCACACTCGCAATCATTGACCAGCTTTGATTCGCCATAGCCTTTCCCAAAAATCCGTTTTGGATCGTTGATTCGTTTCTGAATATATTCTGCGGATGATTTCGCACGACGGTCCGATAGGGACATATTATATGCTTTTGTTGCACGGCAGTCAGTATGAGATCCCAATTCTATCTCTATAGTCGGGTTGTCATTCATGATCTGTACTATCTTGTCTAATTCGATCCTCGCATCCGGTCGAATATTTGATTTGTCCAGGTCAAAGTATATCGGATTCAGATCAAGTGTTTTGGCAAGATCTATACCGATCTCCGGCTTCTCAAGGAGATAAGACAAGTGTATGTCCGTTTTTGTTCCTAGAATCTCCTTCAACTCAAATGTCTGTGTAAGATACCCCTCCTTTGCGATCTTAATTTGAAACATTATTGTGTCACCATAAACATTATCATTCAGAGTTTTAGAAGCAAAGAAGCCATTTACATCCGTTTTCAAAGTTTCAACGATCTGATTTGTTTTTGGATCAATGAATTCTACTATCGAGCTTTCCAGCATCTGAAGAGTTCTCTTATCGGCAACTGTTCCGTCTAGGGTATATTCAAGCTGAGGAATGATGCGTTTTCTGTTCACATCCAAGATTACTTCCTTGTAGATCTCTTGATAGTTTTTAGTGCAATCAGTACTGAATTTATCTGAATATATGTTCTTTGAAAGCGTATCAAATTTGAATCCTATCTCATAGTCACGACAAGGAATCAAACCATGTATAAAAGAACCGTCCCGTAATCTTGGGCTCAAAACCTGCTCACGCTGGTCCTCACAATTAAGACATTTCAGTGTCACTATCACGGATTCAGGTATCTGGCTACCATCGGAAGTTTTGATCTTTCCTTTTAATAAAGCTAAATTCTTTATTCCAAGATTTTCACTTTTTATCCGATAAATATCTTTTTCACCAAAACCGTTCTTGCGGAAGGATGAAAGATATCCAGTTTGGCCATCTGCTGTGGTCGTAAAGAAAACATCATCACCCGTTGAATTGATCGGATAACCCAGATTGAATGGCTCTGTCCAGACATCTTTTTCATCCCTTACTGAAACAAAAATATCGAAATCTCCCATGCTCTTCTGCCCATTACTTGAGAAGTACAAAGTCTTGTTGTCAATAGCTATGAATGGACAGTCTTCATCGTAGGGTGTATTGATTACAGGTCCAAGATTGATTGGGCTGCTCCAGTCTCCATTTGGTAATTTCACGATTCGGTAGATATCACGACCACCCAATCCCCCGGGTTTATCAGACACGAAGTACATTTGTTGGCCGTCGGGAGTAACTGTGCAGTGTGTTTCCCAGTATTTAGTATTTACTTGATTGTTCGGGAGCCGGGAAAGAGCCTGGAACTGATTAAGTTTGAAATCAGAGAAGTAAATATCTCCGCTCCCCGTTCTATCTTCATATGTGTAAATCCGTCGTTCATCTGAACTTACTGTTACGGTAGCCTCATTTAATTTTCCCTGGCAAAAGCTCAGTCTTTGAGGATCCGTATATGCCTGATCAAGGTCATGAATACTCATATAAATATCTTCAGGGTACTGGTTCAGCATGGGGTCTCGGTAATCATCTGTAGATTGATCGGCCCATTGGCGGCGCGACGTGAGATACAATGTTGTACCATCAAGTGAAATCACCGGTGAATATTCTGGATAGACTGAATTGACATTATTTCCAATGTTATAAACGATTGCACTTTTCGGTTTTGCTATCATTTCCTTGGCTATGCCACATTGGATAAGCTTAAGTTGCGCTTTGGGAATCAACTCAGACTTCCCATTTGATTCAGTAACGAACCGCGTGTAAAATTCTTTTGCCTTATCAATTTGTTCATCAAGATGGTAGCATCTTCCCAAATGATAAAAGACATCGGTAGGTGAACTTGTCTCTTTGGAAGAGTACATATCATAATTACGATCAACATCAGTAGCAGCGATCATAAGATATGGTAATGCGGCCATCCAATCATGACGAGAATCTAGAATAATGTATCCTTTTCTGTAATTGTAGTTTGGACTTTTGGGGTTAATTTCCAATAATCGATCGACGACGATCTCAGAGAAATAGAAATAATTCTCCTGAAGCATACGTGAACTTTCTACCACTAGCTGCTCTTCCGGAGCGGATTGTACCATTTTGCGAACGTCGAATTCTGTTAGCTGAGAATACCCCAGAACTGGAAGCATAGACAAAGCCAAAAGATTTAATAATCTTTTCATTATGAGTGGTTTAATGCTTGAGTGGGATCAATTATAATTCTCTGTTGGGATCGAACTGCTCCAGATAATCAGCAACACGTCGAACAAATTGACCGCCTAAAGAACCATCTACTACACGGTGATCGTAAGAGTGAGACAAGAACATTTTGTGTCGGATACCGATGAAATCCCCATGCGGAGTTTCAATGACAGCCGGAACCTTTCTGATCGCCCCAAGAGCGATGATTGCCACTTGTGGTTGGTTGATAATAGGTGTGCCCATAACATTTCCGAACGAACCAACATTTGTTACCGTGAAAGTTCCTCCCTGAATATCTTCTGGCTTCAATTTATTATTGCGAGCGCTGTTGGCAAGTTCATTGACAGATTTTGTTAATCCTACCAGATTCAGTCGATCAGCATTTTTGATCACGGGAACTATTAGATTTCCGGATGGAAGAGCAGTGGCCATACCAATATTGATATCCTTGCGTTTTATGATAGTTGTTCCACTTACGGAAACATTAATCATCGGGAAGTCTTTTATTGCCTTGACAATGGCTTCAATCAGAATTGGAGTGAAAGTGATATTCTCTCCTTCACGTTTAGAAAACTCGTTCTTAACCTTGTTTCTCCAGTTTACGATCTCCGTTACATCTGCTTCTACATAGGATGTAACATGTGGTGATACATGCACTGACATTACCATATGTTCGGCGATTAGTTTTCTCATTCGATCCATTTCTATGATCTCATCTCCAGGATTCGGCAAGACAACAGGTCCTTTTATGTGTGAGAATGCACCGTGCGAATCAGCCGAAGAAACCGAAGCGGTAGTTGACACCTTTACAGCCTCAGTGGCATTAGGCTCGCTTACAGCTGAAATCTCTCTGCTCTCCACGTAATCTAGAATATCTTTTTTCGTCACTCTTCCGGATTGACCAGAACCTTTCAATGACTCAAGTTCTGCCATCGAAATGCCTTCTTTCTCCGCAATACTTCTAACTAGCGGAGAATAGAATTTACCTGAAGGTCCATTCTTATCAATATTTTCAGATGTTCCGTTCACTAAAGATGCAGCAGCCTCAACCTGTACAGTGATGTCCTTCACGGCATCAACTGAAGCGGTCGCTTCCTTAATTGGTTCAGCTGCGACACTGCCGCCATCGGTCGAAATCAGAGCTATCACGTCGCCAACTTGTGCAACTTGATCCTTTTCGAAAAAGCGCTTGATAAGAACTCCTCCTGCTTCAGACGGTAATTCATTATCAACTTTGTCTGTAGCTACCTCAACAAGAGGTTCATCGATCTCAACCTTGTCTCCAATGTTCTTCAACCAATTGGTGATAGTAGCTTCTGTTACACTTTCTCCCATTTTAGGAAGTCTGATTTCAATCTGTGCCATATTCAAAGAATGGATTACTTTTTTTTCGAGCACAAAAATAAGTTAAAATTCGGTTTGAACAAGGAAGGAATTATGAATTATCTATCCAGTTTACGCCAAGCTTTGAGCACGATACCCAAATCCTTTTGAATAGAATAGTCGCGGGCATAAATAAGATTCAACTTATCCGTCAATGTACCGTCATTAAACGATAATCCGTCTGATGGACTGAAGATTCCTGATTTGATTCGAGGTAAGTTAAAAACCGATGAAGAATCGGTTACATCGTATCCTACGTAGGATAATTTGCCCGAAATTACCTTGAAAATATTTCGAAGGAAGTTTCTCTTTTTGGAGAAAAACCAAATATTGATGGGAAGCGCTGTAACAATTATGAGTGATAATACCAGATCGAAAGTTCTTTTTGAGCGAATGTTTTCAGGCTTGGTGATGGAATTAATGTTTAAAACATAAAGGTCTCCAGCCGTTTCGATCGAATTGCTACCGATCAAAGATAAACTATCAGGTTGTGCGATCTTGAAGTCTGTTTTTGCCGAATCGATAGCACTCATCCAATGAATGATCGTTTGAGCCGAAGTGTCCTTTGCACAGAATATGATCTCATTGATACAATGTATGTGCGTTATCTGATCCAATTGATTCAAGGTTCCAACAGCTCCTGGTTCTTTTTCTTCTCCGGGTGATACATGCTCAATGAGATCGATCTTTTCATTTGTCTGCTTCAAAATATCAGAAACTCTCTTGAACTCTTCACTGTATCCTACGATTGCAAATTTCTTGTGTTTATCCTTAGCGAGGCTGTGGTTTTCGCCTAATGCGAAATGTAGGTAGATTCTCGACAACAAATAGTAAAGGATTACCCAAATCGCACCGGTCAGAATGTATAGTCTTGAAAATTGCCATTCCTTGGGTAATAAGGCATAAACAATAAGAATGATTAACGTACCCATGAATGTTCCACGCACATATTTCTGTAATTTGATCGGTTTATCATAACCTCCATTAAAAAGTATGCTGGTCATCCAAGCAAGTGCATAGCACGGGATTGCGATGTCTAGGATATCATCGGGAAAGTCAATATTGCTTCTTGACCACTGGTCTGTCAAGGCATAAAGGCCTCCGGCGATTATCCAAAAGTCTATGAATGGGATTGTTGCGCTTTTAATAAAACGCGTAAAAATGGCCAATGAAGCTCTAAAATAAATCGCTAGATTGATTAAAAATGAGAAAAGGCGGGCATTTTTTTGAGAAAAATGCTTTTCGGCAAAAATGACCATCGCTTTGTAAAAGACAAATACATAGTTGACAGAACTTTTTTTAGTGCTCTCACCCTTGTAATGAATGATCCTCGTCTCGGGGAAATAGTAGTTTTTATAGCCACCTTTTAAAATTCTGTATGAAAGATCAATATCCTCTCCGTACATGAAGAAGGATTCGTCCAGCAAACCAACTTTCGCTAATGCATCTCTTCTCATTAGCATAAATGCTCCACTGAGTATATCTATCTCGTGGGTTTTAAATTCACTCAGATGACCGAGATGGTATTGCCCGAATTTTTTGGATCGTGGAAATAGTTTTGATAAACCGAAGATCTTATAGAAAGCTACGGAGGGAGTTGGCAATCCTCTTTTCGACTCAGGAAGAAACTTGCCTTTTCCATCAAGCATTCTTACACCCAAACCACCTGCGTCTGGGTGAGTGTCCATGAAGCCGATAACCTTTGAAAAGGTGTCCTCCTCAACAACTGTATCCGGATTTAATAATAAGATGTATTCTGCGTCCGAAAGCAGTATTGCCTGATTATTGGCTTTTGAAAAACCTTTATTCTCCTTATTTGCGATAAGATTTAATTCCGGGAATTTTCTGCCGACCATGTCAACCGATCCATCAATAGAGTTGTTATCCACAACGAAAACTTGTCCGTTTAATCCTTTCAACGCCTTCGTCACGGAGTTCAGACATTGCTCCAAAAAGAACTCAACATTGTAATTTACAATGATGACGGATATCTTATGAGCGTATTTGTTACCCAAGTTCAGATTTTGACCGCAATACAGGAAATTTCAATAGGTACGTCAAGAGGCAGTTTGGCGACTTGCACAGTCTCACGGGCAGGAGGAATTGAATCGAAATATTCCGCATAAACCGCATTAACCAAAGCAAAGTCATCCATGCTTTTTAAAAAGATACTGCATTTTACAACATGACTTCGATCCATATTTGCCTCGTGCAATAGGGCTGTGATGTTATCCAAAACTCGACGAGTTGCCAGTTCGACAGAATTAACCACCAGCTGTCCATTGAATGGATCAAGTGGTATTTGTCCGCTGACATACAAGGTGTTGCCATGAAGTATAGCCTGACTATAAGGGCCTATTGGTGCAGGTGCACCGGGAATATGGATCGCTTTTTTCATTACATAACGGTGTTGGCAAAAACGCCAAATTAAATGATCTATTGTTCTGTGGGAAAAGTCGGTTTTACTTCTTGTTACCGACTCTTTCCATAACTTTGTGCAAGTTTAACAATTAAAGGGCACATAATTGAAAGTTCTTCTCATTGATTTTTACGACTCATTTACCTACAATATATACCACTATCTCATAGGATGCGGTGTGGATGCAAAGGTTGTCGAGGATGGCAAACTGGACATAAATGAGATTGAGTTTTACGACGCAGTTATTTTTTCTCCGGGTCCTGGTCTTCCCGAGAACACCATTCACATGTTTAGTGTTCTTGAACGTTATGATAAATCCAAAAAAATCCTTGGAATATGTCTTGGAATGCAGGGTGTTGCGCAGTTTTTCGGCGGTTCGATCTACAACCAGAAACAGGTGAAGCACGGTGTTTCTGAACGCATGAATATACTCAGGCCTGATACTTTGTTTAAAGATCTTCCGAATTTTTTTGAAGTTGGTCTTTATCACAGTTGGGCAGTTGACGTCCATCGTTCTGATGTCCTTGAAATCCTTTCAGAATCAGAAAACGGAGTTATAATGGCCATCAAACACAAGTCCTTGAACATATATGGTGTCCAGTTTCATCCAGAATCAATTTTAACGGAGCACGGTAAGAATATTTTAGTAAATTTTTTATTCTTATGAATGGATTATTTTTTTGGTAAGGAAGTTGTATTATTTTTGAAAATAAAATCACAACATATGAAGAACCTTTTAACAATCCTTGTAGTTCTGTTTTCCATGAATTCATTTGCGCAATCATGCCTTGGAAAATGGGTGACTATTGATGATGAGACAAACAAAAAGAAATCGATCGTTGAACTATACAAAGTCGATGGAAAAATGTATGGTAAGATCACCTATCTCTTTCCAAGGGAAGGGCGTGAACCGAATGCCAAATGCAAGAAATGCACGGATGATCGAAAGAACCAGCCTCTTGTTGGGCTGCAGATAGTGAGAGGATTGAAATGGGACGGGAGTGCATGGGAAGATGGAACAATTGTCGACCCAGAGAACGGAAAGATCTACACAGTTAAAATGTGGTTGGATCCCGCGAACTCCAATTATTTGAACGTAAGGGGTTACATCGGACCATTCTTCAGAACACAAAAATGGGTGCGTACGGAATAAGAATTTAGAAAAAATAGCAAGGGGTCACCAGTAGGTGGCCTTTTTTGTTTTACAACGAACAAATTAGCAATAATTTTGTCTTTCATAAAATTCTTTATGAGAACAGCGATTCTTTTTTTATTTCTATATTCTTCAGCCATATCCATTGCTCAAGTGAGTAAAGTAACCGGAAGGGTCTACAATAGTATCAATAATGAGGCGATTCCTTTTGCTAAAATTACTGTCATTAATGCCCAGGCAGGAGCAATGACGGAAGATAATGGAGTGTATGTTATAGAGGGACTTCAGCCAGGAATTTATTCCTTCAAGACAACTGTACCAGGTTTTCAGGATTTACTGATCAATGATATAACCGTGACGATTTCTCGTACAGTAGACCTCGATTTTGCTCTGGAACCCATTGTGAAAGAGCAGAAGGAAGTTACTGTTAAGGCATCTCCGTTCAATCGAAAAGTTGAATCTCCAGTTTCACTGCGTACCTTGAATGCGACAGAGATCGAACGTCAGCCGGGTGCAGGGAGAGATGTGAGCAAAGTTCTTCAGGCACTTCCCGGTGTTGGAGTGCGCGCCACCTTCAGAAATGATATCATCATTCGTGGCGGTGCTCCGGGGGAAAATAAATTCTATCTGGACGGTATCGAGGTTCCTAACATCAATCACTTTGCAACGCAGGGTAGCAGCGGCGGACCGGTTGGTTTATTAAATGTTAATTTTATCCGGGAAGTTGATTTTTACGCTGGAGCTTTTCCAGCCAATCGCGCGAATGGACTAAGTTCAGTTATTTCCTTCAAGCAGAAGGACGGTAATCCTGATGCGTTAATCACTAATTTTGCACTAGGATCGAGTGATGCAGCGTTAACATTTGATGGACCATTAGGGAAAAAAGCAGATTTTATTTTTTCTGCCCGAAGATCCTATTTACAATTCCTTTTTGCCGCTTTGCAATTACCATTCCTTCCCACATACAATGATGCTCAGTTTAAAGTGAATCTGAAACTGAATCAAAAGAACAGGATTACAATAATCGGTTTAGGAGCGCTGGATGACTTTGTACTCAATACAAAAGTGAATGACAAGGTAACAGATACTGAAACTCGAGAATACAATGAGTTCATTTTGGGAAATATCCCTACTCAGGATCAGTGGAACTATACGTTCGGCGTGAATTGGCTTCACTACTCGAAGAATTCATATCAGAACATTATAGCCAGCCGTAACATGCTGAAGAATATTGCAACGCGCTATGCGAATAATATTGAAAACGAAGCGAACAAACTTTTAGATTATTCCTCATTCGAGGCAGAGAACAAGTTTCGTTTCGAACACAATATCAACCGAAACGGATGGAAGTTGAATGCCGGTTTTGGTTATGAGTATGCTCGTTATAACAATGAAACCTTTAACCGCATTTCGGTTCAAGGAACACCTGTAACGATTGATTATGAGTCTGACCTTTATTTAAGCAAAGGTGCTTTATTTGCGCAGTTATCAAAGGCTTTTATTTCTGACCGTTTGAACCTGTCGGCAGGTATTCGTTCAGATTTCAACAATTACTCAAACAGTATGATGAATCCGCTGGAGCAACTTTCACCGATGTTTTCGGCAAGCTACAGGGTAACTGAGAAATTCAGCATCAACGGTAATATTGCGCGCTTCCATCAATTACCTGCCTACACGATTCTTGGTTATCGAGATGCAGCGGGTGAGTTGGTGAACAAAAATAACGGCATTAAATATATTCGCGCTGATCATTTCGTGCTTGGTACAGAATACCTGACTGAGTTCAGTTCCCGATTTACTTTGGAAGGTTTTTACAAGAACTACAGTCGCTATCCTTTCTCTGTTAAGGATTCTATTTCACTGGCAAACCTTGGGTCTGATTTTGGTGTTTTGGGTAACGAAGAGGTTGTTTCATCTTCACTGGGAAGATCCTACGGGATTGAGTTCCTTTATCAGCAGAAACTGATCAAAGGATTTTACGGAATTGTTGCATATACCTTTGTCAATTCAGAATTTCAAGACAAGAACGGTACCTATATTTCAAGTTCATGGGATAGTAAGCACATCGTTTCCTTAACTGCCGGTAAACGCTTCAATAAAGGTTGGGAAGTGGGCATGAGATGGTTGTATTCAGGTGGTTCACCGTATACTCCGGTAGATGTTACAACTTCCAGTTTAAAAGAAGTTTGGGATGTAACTGGTCAGGGAGTTCCAAATTATTCCCTATTAAACTCACAACGTGAGGCAAGTTTCCATCAGTTGAATATCCGTGTGGACAAAAAGATTTACCTGAATAAGTTTTCGATGAATTTCTATCTGGATATTCAAAATGCTTACGCATACAAGACGAAAGTTGCCCCGATATTGTTGTTAGTGAAGGATGAGAATGGAAATCCATTAACCGTTCCCAATGATCCCACGCGATATCAAACGAAGCTGATTGAAAATACCTCAGGTATCTTGCAGCCATCACTCGGAATAATCATAGAGTTTACTGCAAAAAGAGTAAATAAGTCTAAATAAAGGAAAAGTCCACCCGACGGTTCCGTTGTTTGCCTTCAGGTGTTGCATTATCGTCGATGGGGTCAGCTTCCCCTTTAAAATCGATCTCGATCCTTTCGCGACTGAGACCGTTAACGATAAAGAATTGAATAAGCGCTTCAGCGCGGCGTTTTGAAAGATCAAGATTATAGGTATCGGATCCGTCCGCGTCCGTGTGACCGGTAACTTTGATCCTGAGATCAGAATGACCGTCCACGACACGAATCATTTTTTTTAAGAAAGCCTGGTATTCGGGTTTTATCTCGGTTTTATCATAGTCAAAATAGATCGGCTGAAAAACGAACTCCTTTCGCTCCTTTTCACGAATGACAGGTGCATTGTATCCTTTTTTCAGATCGTTCTGGAATCGTTGGAACCAGGTGTGTGACAGCGGCGATTCTTCAGTTGTAGAGAATACAGTATTCGTCTTGAAAAGAATGATCCTGCCTGAAGTATTCTTGCATTCAAGGCTTGTGTAAGTGCCTTCAAGGAATCCGGTAGAATCATTGTACGTAAGGAGTGCATCGATGTTGCACCAGTTCGTTTTTGGCGCTTTTTTGTTCTTTTCAAGCGCGATCTGGCTGAATCGTATTGTGTTTCCCTTTACCGATCCTCTGATCTTTTTTACGGCAAAATATTCGGTATTGTGGATCTCGTCGCGTGTTTGACCGTCAAGATTCTTTTCATTTATTGAGAAGGATGTGAACAGGATAGTTCCTTCATCAATCTTTCCCCCTGTCTTTATCATGACCCCTTGCCATACTCCATTCAGATCGGTCTGTCCGTTCAGTGTAATGAATGAAAACAAGAGGGGAAATAAAAGTGCTATTCGACGCATCATCATCTGTTATTCGTTTCTTTTCAAAAAATGTTCCGAAAAGTCACCACTTTATCTGAACACAACTTTGATATCTTTGTTAGAATTTCTAAAGAAGATAATGAGAAAAGGTACATTCATGTTATTCGCTGTAATGATCATACTATCGTGCAGCTCTGTTAGTGAAACAGCATCGGGAGGTAATGAGAGTAATTCTCAAGTAACATCCGGTAACACGTCGATACATCAGTTCAAGGTCTCTGACATCGAAGGGAAAGAATTCGATATGGCTTCTCTGAAGGGTAAGCGTGTGATGATTGTAAATACCGCGTCCAAGTGCGGACTAACACCTCAGTATGAGCAGCTGGAGACTGTTTATGAGCAGTTCAAGGACAGCAATTTTGTGATCGTTGGTTTCCCAGCAAACAATTTTATGTCGCAAGAGCCTGGTTCAAATGAGGAGATTGCTGAGTTCTGTCAGAAGAATTATGGTGTTTCATTTCCCATGATGAGTAAGATTTCTGTTAAAGGGGCTGATATGCATCCAGTTTATAAGTTCTTGACGCAGAAAGTATTGAATGGGTCAGAGGACAGTGAAGTCAAATGGAATTTTCAGAAATATCTGTTGGATGAGAATGGAAAACTGGTTAAAGTGATTCCTCCGGGAACAAAGCCGAACGATCCTGCAATTATCCAATGGATTAGAACCGGTAAATAAGCTTTCCCAACCTTTTTGAAGTTAATATTGTGTTGATAAGTTCGTCTTATCAACATTATTCTCCGTGGTCTTTATCGGCCTCAATTTCTTATTTTTGTAGGTTCATCAAAATGAAATTTTCCAAAAAGGAAATACTATGAGTGAAGAAGCAAAAAAAGACAATTATTCAGCGGATAATATCCAGGTTCTAGAAGGGTTAGAGGCGGTTCGTAAAAGACCTGCAATGTACATCGGAGATGTTGGTGTAAAAGGTCTGCATCACTTGGTTTATGAGGTAGTTGATAACTCCATTGACGAAGCTCTGGCCGGTCATTGTGATACAATCAATGTTTGGATCAACGAAGACAACTCGATTACCGTAAAAGATAATGGTCGTGGTATTCCGACTGCGATGCACACAAAAGAGAAAAAGTCAGCTCTAGAGGTCGTTATGACCGTTCTTCATGCCGGTGGTAAGTTCGACAAGGATACTTACAAGGTTTCGGGTGGTCTCCATGGAGTTGGTGTTTCGTGTGTGAACGCACTGTCCATCCACATGCGAACAGAAGTTCACAGAGAAGGAAAAGTTTTTGAACAGGAGTACTCGATAGGAAAACCTTTGTATGCGGTTAGAGAGATCGGAACATCCAAAGAAACGGGAACCGTTCAAACATTCAAGCCGGATGGATCTATCTTCGAATCTACGGAGTACAATTTTGATACGTTGGCAGCCCGTATGCGCGAATTGGCATTCCTTAACAAAGGAATTACTATCACCCTTACAGATAATAGAGTACAGGATGATAATGGAGTTTCTCCTACCACAACGTTCCATTCGGAAGGTGGATTGAAAGAGTTCGCACAGTATCTGGACAGAAACCGTGAGCCGTTGATCACTGATGTGATCTATTTTGAAGGAGAACGTGAAGGTATTCCTGTAGAGGTTTCATTGACTTACAATACTTCTTACACTGAGAATATTCAGGCATATGTGAATAACATCAACACGCACGAAGGTGGAACGCACCTTTCTGGTTTCCGTCGCGGTCTAACCAATACCTTGAAGAAGTATGCTACGGATTCAGGGATGCTTGCGAAGGAAAAGATTGAAATTGACGGTGATGACTTCCGTGAAGGATTGACAGCAGTCGTTTCTGTGAAAGTACAGGAACCTCAGTTCGAAGGTCAGACCAAGACAAAATTGGGTAACCGTGAAGTCACTGCACCGGTGAGTCAGGCGGTTTCTGAAATGTTGTCGGCTTATCTGGAAGAGCATCCTTCAGAAGCAAAGATTATTGTTGATAAAGTGATCCTTGCTGCTCGTGCTCGTCACGCGGCTCGTAAGGCTCGTGAGATGGTTCAACGAAAAAATGTTCTAACAGGATCAGGTCTTCCGGGTAAATTGGCAGACTGTTCAGAAAAAGATCCTGCAGCATGTGAGATCTACTTTGTCGAGGGGGATTCAGCGGGTGGTACGGCTAAACAGGGACGTGACAGACACTTCCAGGCGATCATGCCACTTCGTGGAAAAATCCTGAACGTTGAGAAAGCAATGCAGCACAAGATCTTCGAAAACGAAGAGATAAAGAATATTTATACTGCTCTTGGAGTTCGTATCGGAACCGAGGAAGATTCTAAAGCGTTGAACCTTGAAAAACTCAGATATCACAAGATCATCATCATGTGTGATGCCGACGTCGATGGTTCTCACATTGAGACGCTTATTTTGACGTTCTTCTTCCGTTACATGAAGGAACTGATCGAAAACGGATACATCTACATCGCGACGCCGCCATTGTATCAGGTGAAGAAAGGGAATAAGTCAGATTATGCTTGGAATGAAGACATGCGTGACAGATTGATTAATGAATTGAGAGGAAACGGAAGTGAGTCTTCAGTAAACGTTCAGCGATACAAGGGTCTTGGAGAGATGAACGCTGAACAGCTTTGGGAAACTACGATGAACCCGGAAAGCCGCACACTTCGTCAGGTAACTATCGAAAATGCAGCTGAATGCGATCAGATCTTCTCAATGCTCATGGGAGATGATGTTCCGCCTAGACGCGAATTCATCGAACGCAATGCTAAATACGCGAAGATCGACGTCTAATTTCCAACTGAAATTAATAGTGAAACGTCTCCACTTTTGTGTGAGGCGTTTTTTTATTAAAAAAATTAATGATTAACAGCAATTATTTTAATAAAATGATCTCTAATTCACTGATCTAAAAATATACATCATGAAAAAGCTCTCTATTCTCCTGTGGTTATCGATCCTGTCAGGTTCTATCCAAGCACAGGACTTTTATGACCGAGCGACTGTTCAAACAATTGAAATCTTCTTCGGATTCTCTGATTGGGATGCTCAACTTGATGCTTTGGCTTCAACAACAGAAGATTATCTATTGGCAGATTCAGTCAGAATTAATGGGGTAGTCTATGATAGTGTTGGTGTGAAGTACAAAGGAAATAGCTCGTACAATGCGAACAATAACAAAAATCCGCTTCACATAGAATTGGACTATGTGCATGGCAGCTACGATTATCAGGGATATACTGATATCAAATTGCAGAATGGCTATCAGGATCCCTCAATGATCAGAGAGGTGCTTTCTTATGCCATTTTGGAGCAATACATGGACTGTCCGAAGGCAAATTTCGCCAACGTTTATATTAACGGGACATTGAGAGGTGTTTATTCAAATGCGGAAAGTATCAATGATAAGTTCAATGGTGACCATTATTACAGCTCTGATGGTTCTCATTTCAAATGTAATCCTGTAGGAGGTGCGGGACCTGGAAGTATGGGGAATCCGGATCTGAATTATATCGGAACTGATACCACTTTGTATACTTCACGATACGAATTGAAGTCAACCTATGGCTGGACAGATCTGGTGAACATGATCAATGTATTGAACAACGATTTTACCAATATTGAATCTGTTATAGACGTGGATAGAGCCATTTGGATGCTGGCCTTCAATAATGTCCTGGTAAATCTGGACTCATATTCAGGAGCATTTCGACAGAATTATTATCTCTATAATGATCTCAATGACCGCTTTGTGCCTACCGTATGGGATCTGAACATGAGTTTTGCCGGTTTTCCGGGAGGAACAGGATCAGGGCCTTTAACTACGCCAAGTACACTCGATCCGATGTCGAACAGTACATCAACGAATCACCCTCTCATCGTAAAAATGTTGGCTGATCCGATGTATAAGCGTATGTATATGGCTCATGTTCGCACGATCGTTCAGGAGATCTTCGCGTCAGGTGATTATGTCACCACAGCAACTGCTTTACAAAGTACAATTGATAGCTATGTTCAGGCGGATCCTTATAAATTCTTTACATATGCACAGTTTCAGGGAGGTCTAACATCGAACATTACAACGAGTGGAGGTCCGGGAGGAGGAACTACAATTTATGGAATTCAAAATCTTATGGGCCAGCGTGTTACGTATTTCAATAGTAATTCAAATTATACATTGATTGGTCCAACGATCAATTTCTGGGCAGTGAGCAATCCAGCACCGTCTTTCGCACAGACGATCTATATTACGGCAAATTGCTCGAATGCCTCTACCGTTTATCTTGGTTACAGACTGGAACATCCGTTAAGATTCAACCGCATTCAAATGTTCGATGACGGTGCTCACGGAGATGGCAATGCAGGAGATAATGTCTACGGTGCAGCAGTAACGTTGAATGGTGTCACCCTGGAGTATTACATCTATGCTGAGAATTCAACTGCAGGCATGTTCAGCCCTCAAAGAGCAGAGCACGAATAT
>JBKCJG010000097.1:0-19706 GCA_046301895.1 Flavobacteriia bacterium | reverse complement strand
GAGTGGCACGGGGACGGGTAATATTGCCGCATTTACAGCGAGCAACGGTGGATCTACCCCACTGATCGGTACGGTAACAGTCACACCGCAGTATGCGAATGCCGGACTGACTTGTAACGGAACACAGCAACAGTTCCAGATCACCGTGAATCCGACCCCTATTGTGAACGATCCCCCAAATTTAACGGTGTGTAATGGTGTTCCTGTAGGCCCGATTAATTTTACCGGTACGGGGACCTTTTACAACTGGACCAACTCCACACCGTTGATCGGCTTGGGCGCTTCGGGATCGGGGAATATTGCGACATTTAACTCAACCAATACATCCAATTCACAACAGTCAACTGCAACTATTGCGGTTACGGCATTTTTCGACCAATCAGGAGTTTCCTGTCAAGGGTCAACAGAAACATTTACGATCACGGTAAATCCAACAACTGTTTTAACCGATCCTGCGAATCAAGTGGTTTGTAATGGCTTGCAGACGGCGCCGGTTAATTTCTCAGGCACCGGGACCTCCTATCAATGGACAAATGACCTTTCGAGTATCGGCCTTGCAGCCGCCGGAAGCGGAAACATTCCGGCCTTTAGTACGTTCAACGGAGGAAGCATTGCCCTCACGGCAAATATAGCTGTAACACCTGTCTACACCAGCATTGATGGAACGATATGTCCCGGCACACCTCAAACGTATACATATACGATCAACCCGTCCCCTCAAGCCAACCCAATTGCTGATTTTTCAGTGTGCAACAACACGACACTCAATGTTCCGATTGGTGCTACTATCAATTCGACCTTCACGTGGTATGCTGAACCGAATCCAAATGTTTCGGGCGATGTGAATATTCCGCAGCCTTCTGCATCGGTAACGAACACGCTGGAAAATCAATCCGCTGTTATGCAGGATGTGATCTATCATGTTTTGCCAACATCAGTTCCTGAAGGATGCGTTGGACCTGAGATCACATTTACAGTCGAGGTTGTTCCTGATGTTGAATTAACATCACCGCTTAATTATGAGATCTGCAGCGGAGGCTTTGTGAATGGCTTGCTTCAAGCAAATGTGCCGTCCACCTATACCTGGATCGCTACAGACAATCCAAATATTACAGGTGAGACAACGATTACACAGGCTGGATCATTCATCAATGATCAGTTGGTTAATACAACTTCGGTTCCTCAGATTGTTGTCTATACGATCTTCCCTACATCTGTGACTGCCTCTTGCACCGGATCTATTCGTGTGATTACGGTTCTCGTGAGACCTCCACTGGCACTTGTAAGTCCAAATACCGCTGAAATTTGCAGTGGCGAAAGTCCTGATCTGCCTCTTCAGGCGAATGTTGCAGCTTCCTTTAACTGGTTTGCGCTGGATAATCCAAATGTTACCGGTGAAAGTACGAATGTGCAGACAACGAGTATGATCGATGATGTACTCATTAATACTACCGATCAACCACAAGTTGTGAGTTATTCCGTGGTGGCCAGTTCTACATTGAACGGCTGTGTTAGCCCCGTATTTACCGTGAATGTTCTGGTTAATCCTTTACCTCAGATACTCAATCAGGGAGTGCAGATATGTACCGGCGAAAATACCGGAATTACGATTCAGTCTGATCTTCCATCCCAGTATGTTTGGTATGCTCAAAATGCACCTTCAGTGATTGGTGAGACACAACTACCTCAAAATAACGGATTGATCGATGATATTCTGGTGAATACTGCTGCTAATCCACAGACGGTTAATTACATCATAACTCCGACCGAGTCAATTACAGGATGTGTAGGCCCTGCTACAACGGTTGCCGTGATCGTTAATCCATTGCCTGTTATTCAGTTTTCGACGGATGGATCTGTCTTGTGCAGTTTGTCACCTGTTGTATTTGTAAATAATTCTGATCCGGCTTATGATTACGACTGGCAGTTTGGAGATGGCAGCGGTTCACAGCAATATGAGCCGTCACATACTTATGGCAATATCGGCATATACACTATAACTTTGACAGGGATTAATCCGGCAACAGGTTGTGTAAATTCAGGCACGCTGGATGTATCACTGGAGGATTCACCGCCGATTGGGTTTTATGTAACTGAGAATGAAGGATGCGTCATTTTCGATGTGACATTTACCGATACCATTAATCTGCCAGGATCGACTTTGTCATGGGATTTTGGCGACGGTCAAACATCGAATCAACCCGGTGTGGTAGATCATCAATATGATCAGGCGGGGTGTTATGATGTGACATTAACAGTAACCAGTCAGAATGGATGTGTATCTTCGATTACTCAGGAAGACTATGTTTGTGCCTTTGATGTTCCTTTCGCCTCCTTCATGGCTGTCTCGGATACAATGCCAACGACTGATCCTGTATTTGAGTTCATTAACAATTCGGATAACGCCTATACCTATGTATGGTTGTTCGGAGATGGGACCTCAAGTGTAGCTACAGAGCCGATCCATACCTATCCTGAAGAACCTGGTTCTTATGTGGTAACCCTCTATGCATTCAACGAGCTTGGTTGTTATGATTCAACGTTCTATACAATTGTTGTACTGGAGGAACTCTTGTTCTATGTTCCGAATTCATTTACTCCGAACGATGATGGAACCAATGATATTTTTCTACCGGTTATGAACTCCGGGTTCGACAGGGATTCATATACGCTCTCAATATTCAATCGTTGGGGTGAAGAGGTCTTCATTACAAATGATCCGAATGAAGGCTGGGACGGAACCTACTTGGGTGTTGAATCGCAGATCGGGGTTTATACATGGAAGATAACCTTTGGAGCACTCCAGAACGAGGAAGTCTTTGAACGAACAGGTCATGTCACATTGGTGAAGTAACGTCACTTGATCAATAGCAAGGTCAGATGGAAGTGAATTTTATATTATTTGGGTTAGGTCCGGATGAATACTCCTTAGGTTTATTAATCCGTAAGAACCAATCGTACATATCAGTTCTCTATCCAGACCATATCGGATTTGCACAACAAAAAAAGACTGCTTCTTGCGAGGCAGCCTTTTCTTCATTTTGGGTTTAATTGTATTTCAGGGATTAGCTGACAAAGTAGTGGACGATCTGTCTTCGATCGTGATCCTCTTTTCAATAGTTCTTCCTTTCGAATCACTAACTCGTACAGCATATATTCCCGGTTTTAGACCAGTTACTTTTTGCTGTGTCGAACCACTCGACCAGAGGATATAATATGGAGCATTACCTCCCTTAACCGTTATCTTAGCTGCACCCAAAGCACTGCTATCATAGATATTAGTTGTTTCGATGGAAGCGTCGAATTGCTGCTGGCTATATGCTTGCATACCATATGAGCTGAGCATCATTGAAAACGTTAAGATTATTTTGTACATGATTTCTGTTTTTTCTTCAAAGAGAGCCAATAACTGCAATGCTATATTGATTCAACGATCACTTATAATGAGATATAGCATTTTTCAATTATTTGGGACTAAGTATTTCTACTTAAAAAATTGGATGCTTTCATTTTTTTGTAGATTTGATCGCGAGAACCACTGCTTGGTGATAATCAATTATTAAACTTTTAATATTTGAATTAGTCCGCGAGAGCCAATGGGTTGACTTCCCGAGTTAGATTAAAAGTTGTTAGTCTTTTAGCAACTAATGGTGGAGGTTTCCGAAAATCCTAGAGAGTAGGAATTATAAGTATATAAACTAAAAATGAAAAGAAAATTATTGTTTTTGAGCGCTATTGCAGTGCTCGCATTGAATTTTACAGCTTGTGTGTCCACGAACAAAGGGTTTCAATCCAGCCCGGTTATATCGAGGAATGTAAATCTTGATCCAATTAAGGCTGACATTAAAGTAGATGAAGAGAGAAAATTAAAAGGTGAAAGTTCCGCTTCTTATTTCTTGATCTTCAGGGTTAGTGGCGACAAAACCTATGCAGATGGGATAAACTACAGTACAGATGCATCGGCTAGCTTTGCACAGCAGTTGAATCCTCTGAATCTTTTAAAGGCTGGTCGTTTGAATAAGGTTCGAGGAGCGGCTGCCTACAAAGCGTTGAAGAGCGGAGATTACGACGTTTTGGTACACCCTAATTACACTACTACCGTGAAGAACTTCCTGATCTTTAAAAAATATACTGTTGAGGTTGAGGGTTACGGTGCAAAATATGAAAACTTCAGAACTGAAAAACAAAAGGTTATAATTCTTGAGAATGGAAAAGAGATAATCGTTCAAGACAAATAGATCAAGAGTAACTAAAGCTATTTTAACTTTAAGAATTTTTCGAAACAAGATATTAAACCGCATCTTAACGGATGCGGTTTTTTTTGCTCTTGCCGAGTATTTAACTAAACTTCCTCCTCAAGAACACCTTGTAAGCCTCTCTGAACAGGATCTTTTCCGATATCTTCGCAATAAAATCAGGGTCAGTTGTAATGGCAAGGAATTGCGTTTCGGAGAGATCGATCGTATATAACAATTGAAGTAATCGTGTTTCTCCTTCTTTCATCAGTTCAACGATTAACTGGCCAATTTGATGTTCGATCTCTTCTTTTGATAACGTTCCTATTTCAAAATTCTCCGAAAAGAATAAATTGAATTTGGCAAAATCCTTGGCGAGTTGTTGCTGAGTTTTCAAAATGAATTCTTCATTGTCAAGGTAGGATCGAAGTTCGGAATTCGTAATGAGGTCGTTCATGATGTACAATTTTAGAAACGAGTACTGAGACCGGTTCTCTGCGAGAGGTGAGACAATTCTATTGATGAACGTTATAAAATCCTTGACTTAAAATTGATATTGAGACCCATTTTTTGGAATGCTTCCCATGTTCAAGTCTCTTCTCTCGCTTCTAGTCTCTTTGGGCGAGACGATCTTATCGAACTCCTCCTCCGGCAGTAAATCCTTTTTCAGGCACCAGAAAGCTTAAGGCACCATTTTCATCTTCAGCCATCAGGACCATTCCCTGAGATTCTATTCCTCTTATTTTTCGGGGTTCAAGGTTTAATAAGACCTGAACAGTTTTTCCAACAATTTCTTCTGGAGAATAATGCTCAGCGATCCCGGATACGATCGTGCGTTTGTCTATTCCTGTGTCAACGGTTAGTTTAAGCAATTTATCGGCTTTTTCAACTTTTTCTGCCTCAAGAATGGTTCCAAGGCGAATATCCATTTTCGTGAAATCATCAAAGCTGATGGCATCTTTCTGTGGTTCAAATGTCGATTCCATTGCTTTGGTGTTTTTAAGCTTATTCACTTCGTTCTCAACAAGGATATCCTCTATTTTCTGGAATAGGATTTCCGGGGTGTTTGTCATTGCTCCGGCAGAAAGTAAATCCGAAATACCGGCTGAATTCCAATCCGTTGAACTGAAATTAAGGAACTCGGATAACTTTTTCGCAGTAGCGGGTAAGAATGGTTGTAAAACGACACTCAGATTAGCCGTGATCTGCAAGGCAATATTCATGACTGTTTTAACCCGATCCGGATCAGACTTGATCAGTTTCCAAGGCTCCTGATCAGCCAGGTATTTGTTCCCCAGCCGGGCAAGGTTCATCGCTTCGGCCTGAGCATCTCTCAGCTTGTATGCATAAACCAGTTTACTAATCCTTTCCGGGATGGCTTTCATTTCAAGAAGGACCTGTTCGTCTTCTTCGGATAACAGACCTCTTTCCGGAACTTTACCTTCGTAATATTTTTGAGTTAACACGAGTGCCCTATTGACAAAATTCCCCAAGATATCAGCTAATTCGCTATTAACTCGCGTCTGATATTCTTTCCATGTGAACTCAGAATCCTTGGTTTCAGGAGCGATTGATGTGAGTACATATTTCAGCTCATCAGATTTGCCCGGATAGTTATCAAGGTATTCATGCAGCCAAACTGCCCAGTTACGGGATGTAGAGAATTTGTCCCCTTCAAGGTTCAGGAATTCATATGCTGGCACGTTGTCCGGAAGGATGAAGCCTCCATGATCCTTTAGAAGGATCGGGAATATAACTGCATGGAAAACTATATTGTCTTTACCAATGAAGTGCACCAGCTTTCGGTCTCCGGTCCAGTAATCTTCCCAGTTCTTTCCGTTGTCGAGCGCCCATTGCTTGGTAGCAGAAATGTATCCGATAGGTGCATCCAACCATACATACAAAACCTTGCCTTCTGCATTGGGCAAAGGAACTTTGACACCCCAGTCAAGGTCCCGTGTCATTGCTCTTGAATGCAACCCTCCATCGATCCAAGACATACACTGTCCGATTACCTGATTTCTCCAAGCCTTTGGATCATGTTGCTGAACATCGTCCAGTTTTCCTTCCTTGATCCAGTGACGCAACCATTCCTCATGATTTTGCATTGGAAGGTACCAATGCGAGGTGCTTTTCAGAACTGGTGTTTTCCCACTAAGTGTTGATGTTGGGTTAATCAATTCTGTAGGGCTCAAGTCTGTACCGCATTTTTCACACTGATCGCCGTAAGCATTCGAATTCTGACATTTTGGACATTCTCCCGTTATGTAGCGATCTGCAAGGAATTGTTGGAATTCCTCGTCAAAATATTGTTCTGATGTTTCCTCAGTAAACTTGCCGTTCTCGTATAATTTCAAGAAGAAATCCTGTGATGTTTTGTGGTGGATATCAGCAGACGTTCTGTGGAAAATATCAAATGAAATGTCGAAATCACTGAATGCTTTTCTAATGATCGCATTGTATTTGTCCACGATCTCCTGTGGGCTAATACCTTCCTTTTTCGCACGCAATGTGATCGCTGCACCATGTTCATCGCTCCCACAGATGAATGCAACATCATGGTTATTCATTCTCAGAAACCGCACAAAAATATCGGCAGGAAGGTAGACCCCCGCTACATGACCCAGGTGCAATGGTCCATTCGCGTAGGGCAATGCCGCTGTAACAGTATATTTTGTTTTCGACATGCTCAAATTTCAAAAATCATTTACAAAGATAACTCTTAAGAGTGAGATTGTGCGCAATTCCATGGTCAACAGCCCTTACAATGCTTTGACGAGCTTCATACAACAGACTCTTTTTCAATGAACACGATTCCATGTTGTGCCAACTCATCAAGGATAGGGGTGTAGACTTCTTTTTGGATCGGAAGTGTCACACCTTTCGTCTTTAACGTTCCGTTTAGGATCATTTTCGCAGCGATTGCAGCGGGAAGTCCCACCGTATTCGACATGGCGGTGTAGAGAGGGTCTTCTCCGATGTTAACCATAGATGATGTTATTCCGTGCGATTTCCCCTTTAATTCGTAGACAAATTCATGGTACATCACCAGCATGTCTTTATCTCCAGGTTCAAGAATCCATTTGGATACCAGGATTTTTTCGAGGATCTGTGCAGGTGTTGCATTTAGCGCCCCAATTGTATTATCACCGTCAAAGAGGCCCAGCCATTCAAATTTGGGAAATAGATGTTCCCTTTCTTCTCCCAGAAAGCGTTTGAACTTATTCTCAACCGACATTGTGGGGTCATAAGATAGAAAAGCATTGAGATACGAACGACCGGTCAGATATTCTGCATTTTCCATGCTATATGTGTCATCCGTCATACCCAGATCGATGAAAATATTGTATGCTTCGCAAAATCCTGCCCTTCGGAGCGTACCGCGATAGATGGTTGGTATAGTCTCCAATCCGTATGTGGATCTGTAGGAGAGCGAATCCCTATTTGCGTAGCCATCAAAATCACCGTAGCCATCAATTGAAATGCGGTCTAACCTCCTGAATAATTGATTGTAGGTTATGTATTTAAACTCGCCATTTCGAATGAACTTTGCAACTCCACCTTGACCTGCAAGCACAACATTTCGAGGGTTCCACGTGAATTTGTAGTTCCAGGGGTTATTGTCACTCTCCGGAGCGATCAAGCCACCGCAAAATGAACGGAAAGAGGTTACTTTTCCACCTTTATCCTCGATGTTATGAATGATCTGCATCGCACTCATATGGTCGATACCTGGGTCAACACCGATCTCATTCATGATAATGATTCCGGCAGTTTTTGCTGCATGATCAAGTTCG
The DNA here is from genome assembly GCA_046301895.1 of Flavobacteriia bacterium. GTDB lineage: Bacteria > Bacteroidota > Bacteroidia > Flavobacteriales_D > Crocinitomicaceae > M0103. Next base: position 11,674 of record JBKCJG010000097.1, on the reverse strand, counting down.
CGCATCTCCTGGGATATGTAGGACGGAGTAATGAGATTTTTTTTGAGATTGATGCAATCTCTGGCGATCTCAACGTGAAACTTTGCAGGTAGCATGGAAATCACCAGGTCTGCTTGAGCGATCTCTTCCCTTCGTTCGTTTGGATCAAGCGCATTGAACGCCATAGCCATTCCATTTGGATGCCCTCCCAGTTTTCGCTTCACAAGCTCTACGTCCTGATCTACTGCGCGGACTTGCCAGTTATATTCAGTGGATCGCTGCAGCAGATATCGGATCAGAGATGATGCGGATAGTCCGGCGCCCAGGATTAGGATCGTTTTCATTAGCTGGATTTGAATGACAAATGTAAGGATTGAACCGTAAAATCAGCTTGTGAGGAAAAAGTTTATTTTTCCGTGTATTTGTTAAATAAAAATCGATCCGCAGGTTAGTTTCCGGCTAACTTCAAAAAGAAGGCCATTGTTTTCATCCCATCTTTTCGATTCCTCGTTTCAAGCATCCTATCAAAAAGAAAAAACTATAAATTTGCCTGCATTAATTTTATCAGATCATGGGAAGAGCGTTTGAATACCGCAGAGCAGCAAAAGAAAAGCGTTGGGATAAAATGTCCAAATTGTTTCCGAAACTGGGTAAGGCCATCACAATGGCGGCGAAAGAGGGTGGGGAAGACCCTTCAACGAATGCCAAACTGAGAACTGCAATCCAGAATGCCAAGGCTGAGAACATGCCGAAAGACAATATCGAAGCAGCAATTAAGCGTGCGGCTCAAAAGGATATAAGCGCCTTTACAGAAATGATCTATGAAGGAAAGGGGCCACATGGAGTATTAGTTGTCGTGGAATGTGCAACGGACAACCCTACACGAACAGTTGCGAATGTGAAATCCTATTTCAACAAAGCAGGGGGAAGTGTTGTTCCGAATGGATCGATGGATTTCATGTTCAATCGTAAATCTGTATTTGAGATCACGAAATCAGACACGATCGATGCTGAAGAACTTGAACTTGAATTGATCGACGCCGGGTGCGACGAGATCGAGGTAACAGATGATAAGATCTTCGTTTATGGTGATTATACAGCATTCGGAACCCTTGCCAAGGCGTTAGAAGAAATGAGTGTAGAAGTTCAGAAGGCGAACCTTCAGCGTATCCCAACCTCGCCGATCGAACTGACGGAAGAACAAATGACGGAGGTAGAGAAGATGCTGGACAAGATCGAAGATGACGATGATATTCAGCAGGTATTCACGAATATTTCTTAGAATCTGCTTTGTTTGACCGATTTAAAATAAATTTGAGTTTTATGAGTTATTGTTGCGGCAAGAACTCTTTTTAGTCTGTTTTAACTATGACACTGATCACACGTAAATTTATCGGATTCATGGCACTGATCCTTTTGGTCGCGGCCTGTTCTACCGAAAAGAATACGCTGATCAACCGTTCATTTCATGGGATGACTGCTCGGTACAATGGTTATTTCAATGCAAATGAACTGATCCGACAGTCGGTTACTGCTTTTCGCACTAATCTGAAGGAAGATTATTATTCAGTACTGACCATTGATCCTCTCCCGAATGAAGAACAAGTTGTTGGAATGTATCCGGCAATTGATACGGCTATTACCAAATGTACAAAAGTGATCCAGCGGCATTCGATGCCAAGTAATGACCGTCCTTCTCAGAAAAAAGAGGAGCATAATAAGTGGATCGACGAAAACTGGACAACCATTGGCATAGCGAATTATTATCGCCGTGATTACGATGCTGCGATGAAAGGATTTCTGTTCGTTAAGAAATTCTACACAAATGATCCCTCGATCTATGTGGGTGAGCTTTGGATGGCGAAGACGAACATTGAGATGAACAAACTCACTGAAGCTGGTTTTAATATTGCAAATCTGGATAAAGCCATTGCAGATCTGGAAGCAGGCGATGAAAAATCAGATAAAGAGGACAGATCAAAGAAGTCTGCGAAAAAAGGGGATAAAGAGGCAGAACCGGCGAAGGTTCCGAAATCGATCCGCTTTGATTTGGAGAAGACCAAAGCGGAACTCGCACTTCGAAAGAAGGATCCTCAAAATGCGATCAAATTCCTCGTGTCATCGCTCGAATTCGCTAAAAAGAAGACAGATAAGTCGCGTGTCTACTTTATTATCGCTCAGCTTTATGAATCAATTGGAAATCGGGAAGAGGCGAAAAAGCACTACGGCCTCTGTTTGAAATATACTGCGCCTTACGAGATGCATTTCAATGCGCGCTTGAAAAGAGCATTCATGGGAGGAGATGAAAAAGTGCGCAAGGAACTCTTAAAGATGCTCAGGGACGCAAAGAACGCCCCCTATAAGGATCAGATCTATTACGCCCTGGCAGATATTGAACTGCAAAAGAATGATGAAGCAAGGGCTTTTGAACTTTTGACCAAGTCTGCTTTTTATTCAACCAGCAACAACCGTCAGAAAGGGATGTCCTATGAAAAGATGGGAAATCTTTCATTTGCAAAGCGTGACTACGTCAAGGCTCAGAAATACTATGATTCTTGTGCGACAGTAATAGATGACAACTATCCAAATGCTGAAGGGGTTCGGAACAAGGCAGAGAAACTTGCAGATCTCGTTGCTGCTGTTGAGATGGCAAACTTTGAGGATAGCGTGCAGCGGATTGCCCGACTTTCCGCAGATGACCGTGTCGCTTTTTTGGAAAAAGTAATCAAGCAGAAGAAAGATGAGGAAGTGCGCAGAAAGAAATTGGAGGCCGAGCGTCTTCGCGAGCTTCAGCAAAACCAGAACAACTTCGTACAAACCGGAGGTGCGGGAAATAAGTGGTATTTTAATAATCCGAAAACGCGTTCCGACGGCTACGATGAATTCCGAAAATTATGGGGTTCACGAGATAATGAAGATGATTGGCGAAGAAGTGACAAAACAGTATTCTTGCCTATGAATGGCGAGGATGAAGGGGACTCAACGGCGATCGAAGCAGAAATTGTAAAGTCCAATAAAGACTCTCTGAGTGTTGATATGCTAATGGCTGATGTGCCATTAACCGATTCTGCAATGCAAGCATCGACGGATCGTTTATTGCAGGCCTTGTACAATTCGGGCGTGATCTACAAGGAACAGTTGAATGAACCGGATCTTGCACGCAAGCAGTTCAATGCGGTACTTTTCCGCAATATTAAGGGGGAAATCGATCTTTCATCTGCCTTCCAGCTGTACAAACTGAATGAGGCCGGTGGCGTTTCAGGAGAAGAAAACAAGAACTACATACTTGTGAATTATCCAAATTCCGATTATGCGAATTTCCTCCGGGATCCTGATTTCTTCGTGAAACGGAAGGAACGAGAAGCATTGGCAGAACAAGAATACATCACCGTTCTGGATCGTTACAACAGGGGATTGTATTATCCTGTAATTTCGCGTGCGGATGTTGTGATCGAAAGTGAAAAAGACAATCGTTTCCGACCAAAGTATATGTTGCTTAAGGCAATGAGCATGGGACAAACCACGGAGAACAAGCAGGAACTTTTGCCTGTCCTGGAACAATTGGTAACTGAATACCCCGGAACCGAAGAAGAGGCCCGTGCAAAGGAAATGATCGGAATCATCAAGAACGGATATTCCCAGAATATTGAAGCTGATTTCAGCAATAAATCATCCTATACTTTCAATGATCAGGTTGAACAGTGGGTGATTATCCTCCTGGATAAAAATGAAAGTTCCAGTATGGCTAAGACGAAGGTTTCAGATTTCAACCGAGAGTTCTTTAGCCGTGATAAATTGAAAACAAGCTCTAAGATCTACGGGGATGACCAGAGTATTATTCTCGTGCAGGAGTTCCCGAACGACATGAAGGCGAAAGAATACGTTCGTACTTTCAAAGCAACTCGTAAACACCTTATGGATCTTCAGAAAGCGAAGATCATGGTGATCACTCAAGAGAATATGAAGGTGCTTTTCGACACAAAGAAAATGCAAGAGTACGAGACTTTCTATGACGAATTCTACTAGATGATGTTAAGACGAAAAGAAAAGATTCCGTTTGAAAGCCCGGACAGACTAAACAGGTTGGTCGAAGGAACAAGGATTATTGGCGATCTGGTCTCTGAATCGAACATCAGAATCGATGGTGAAGTGCATGGCAATGTAACTGCCACGGCGAAGGTGGTAATTGGTGAATCGGGATGTATAAAAGGCAATCTGACTTGTCAGGAAGCCGATATAGAAGGTAAGATCGATGGGAAACTGCTCATCGAAGGATTGCTTATTTTGCGCGAACAAGCGAAAGTCAATGGAGATATTCATACCGCCAAACTTCATATTGAAGAAGGCGCTGTATTCCTAGGCGAATGCAAAATGACAGCGGCAGGAGTGAAAAACACAATCGTTTCAAGTTCGCAAGCTGAAGACGACACCTTCTATTGATCAGATGACACATCAGGACCAAAAAAAAGGGATCTCCAAATTCGGCCGATTTTCAGCGATTGGAATTCAAATGGGGGTTATTATCGCACTGTTCACGTGGCTGGGAACCTACCTGGACGAGAAATACCATACCTCGACCCCTTGGTGGACGATCGGATTATCGATCTTCGGCGTAACGGCATCGTTGGTACTTGTCATACGGGAGGTTATGAAAATGGAAAAAGAAGATGAATAAGATCAAAAAATACTTGACATTTTTCTTGCCGAGTTTGTTACTGATAACCGGAACGTTTTATTTCCTAACGGTTGGGGGTGTAATTGGATTGAAAGCCTCCGTTGTGCTGCGCCTTTGCCTTGTATTGTTCGTTATTTTTATTTGTGGCGCGCTGATCATCGTTCCAGGTTTGAAAAAGGACCCTGAACGATTTGCTATCCATTTTCTTGGACTGACAACCTTTCAGATGCTCTCGGCATTTGGAGTGATCGGATTCCTGGCATTTCAAAAGATCGATCAGGTGAAATCCATCGGATTATCTTTTATCGCTGTCTTCTGTATTTTACTGTTCATTCAGTCCTTCCTTTTGATCCGAATTAACCGCTCAAATTCCTAGTATCTAAAAGCTTTTAACAACGGTCACAAAAACGCTGCCGGACTTGTTAAAAAGAAAATGGATTATTCCTTTATTTCTATTGTTACTTCCGAAAGTTTGCCTAACTTTGCGCCAAATTTTCGAGGTATTCCACAGAATAAATTACGTGCAATGATTTTTAATAGCGGAATTAAGTACATCATAATCAGTCTTATAGCCTTTCTTTCGTTGAGTTCTGCCTTCGCGAGCGAAACACCAAATACTTCCGGTGAAGCACATGCTGAAAAAGAATTCAATGTCGGGGAAATGATCATGCATCACATCAAGGATGCGCACGAATGGCACCTGTGGGGCCCTGAGCATGGCGGTACTTCTATTTATTTACCCGTCATACTGTTTGATGGCGGAATGAAAACGTTTTCCTCTTCTCATTTCTATCATGGCGAAGTTCGTGAAACGACTGACTCTAAAACAGGGGCAGCGGTTGAATTTATTGCGGGAACAGGGCCGGCAGCAGGATATGGACTTTATCACGAGAAGATCTACAAACTTGAAGAAGGAATGTTGCACATCGAGGATGGTCATGTTCACGGTAACACGAAACCATTTGACATGTCAATCACCAAAAACGTGCTTTCCCTGTTCTTCGGGGCGATCATCCTTCTTCTTCTGATGTTTTCTGCAGCCGCGTTCTATAAGAAGAACGGAGCAGTTGCGCCGAAGGGCATCGCTAAATTCGTTGAGCCGATCATCGTGCTGGTGAAGGATGATGTTGCCAAGGCAAACATTGACCACCACAAGTACCACAAGTATGTACCTTATTTATTGACGATATTCTTCTTTATTTTCATCAACAACTTATTAGGATTGGTTCCGATCATTCCGGGAGGAGCAAACTTGACTGGAAACCTTTCTGTTACATTGTTCCTTGCGATTTGCACCTTGTTGGTAACATTGTTCTCAGCGAATAAGAACTACTGGAAGCATATTTTTGCAACTCCCGGAGTTCCTTTGGCATTGTTACCGATCATGGTTCCGATCGAGATCGTTGGGATCTTCACTAAGCCGTTTGCCTTGATGATCCGTTTGTTTGCGAACATGACAGCCGGACACATTATCGTATTGGCTTTGATCTCGATCATTTTCATCAATAAAAATGTAGCATGGGGTGCCTTGTCAGTGCCAATGGCTTTGTTCATCTCGGTGCTTGAATTGTTAGTTGCGTTCCTGCAGGCGTATCTCTTTGCAATGCTTTCAGCATTGTTCATCGGCGCTGCTGTTGAAGAAGCACACCATTAATTAGTAACTATTTTAATCTATATAGTATGTACGGAAGTATAGCAGCAATCGGAGCAGGTCTTGCAGTTTTAGGTGCAGGATTGGGTATTGGTCGTATCGGTGGTTCAGCAATGGACGCGATCGCTCGTCAGCCTGAAGCTTCAGGAAAAATTACAACAACGATGATCATCGCTGCGGCATTGATCGAAGGTGTTGCGCTTTTCGGAGTAGTAGTTGGTCTACTAGGAGGAGCGAAGTAATTAAAGATGGTTGTACCGACGGTTGGTCGGTACAGCCTTCTTAGTTTGAAATCAATTTAAAAAATAGATAACAATGGATTTGATATTACCTGATTTTGGTCTCTTGTTCTGGACAGGTCTAGTGTTCGTTTCACTTTTGTTTGTTCTTACGAAGTTTATTTGGAAGCCGATCCTTGGAGCGGTAAATGCACGTGAGCAGAAGATCGCAGAAGCATTGGAGCTGGCTGAAAAGACAAAAGCTGAAATGAAGATGCTACAGGCAGAAAACGAAAATCTTTTGAAAGAAGCCCGTGCTGAGCGCGATTCGATCGTGAAGGATGCCAAGGAGACTGCAGTGAAGATGGTGGAAGATGCTAAGAATACTGCGAAGTCTGAAGCTGAGAAGGTTCTGTCTGCTGCGCGTCAGTCGATCGAAGCAGAGAAGGCAGCTGCAATTGCAGAGTTGAAGACGCAGGTTGCTTCATTCTCTCTGGAGATCGCTGAGAAAGTAGTTCGTGGTGAGTTGGCTTCGGATGACAAACAGAAAGCATTGGCAGAGAAACTTGCCGGAGATATTAACATGAACTAAGAGATCGGAAGATGAAAGGCACAAAAGCAGCATCACGATACGCTAAGGCACTTCTTGAACTGGCTATTGAACAAAATAAGCTGGACAGGATCGCTGCCGATATGGCTTATCTTGCTCAGGTCAACCATGATGAGAAGGATTTTGCGATCCTGTTGAATTCACCGGTTGTCAAGGCAGATAAGAAGATCGCGATCTTCAATGAGATCTTCTCACACTTTGACGAATTGACGGCCAAGTTCATCGACCTGATCGCTAAGAACCGTCGTGAAAGCCTATTGGCTGAGATCGCACATTCGTTCGAAGCTCAAGTGAAAGCATTCAAAGGAATTGTTCCGATAACCCTGATCTCAGCGGTACCCATGGACAAAGGGACAAAGGATGCAATCCTGGCGAAAGTGAAAGACTCCGTGAAAGGTCAATTGGAGATCAAAGAAATTATTGATGAAACACTTATAGGTGGTTTCATCGTTCGAATGGATGACAAGCAGATAGATGCTTCTATCGCAAGTCAGTTTAACAATTTAAAACAACGTTTAACAAGATAATCCACGAAGTGGGATCAAAGTAAATCTACACAAGATGGCAGATGTAAAACCAGCAGAAGTTTCTGCAATTTTAAGAGAGCAGTTATCAGGATTTCGTTCTGAAGCTGAACTACAGGAAGTAGGTACCGTGTTACAAATTGGTGACGGTATTGCACGTATTTACGGATTGAACGGTGTTCAGTACGGTGAATTGATCGAGTTTGACGGAGGTTTGCAGGGAATCGCATTGAACCTTGAAGAGGACAACGTCGGAGCTGTATTGTTGGGTCGTTCAACGGATGTGAAAGAAGGAGATACTGTGAAGCGCCTTGGTCGTATCGCATCAGTGAAAGTTGGTGACGGAATGGTGGGTCGTGTAGTAGATACCCTAGGTCAGCCTATCGATGGAAAAGGACCAATCGCCGGGGAATTATATGAAATGCCGATCGAGCGCAAGGCACCGGGAGTTATCTTCCGTCAGCCGGTAACGGAGCCGATGCAGACTGGTATCAAAGCGGTAGATGCGATGATTCCGATCGGACGTGGACAGCGTGAATTGATCATTGGTGACCGTCAGACAGGTAAGTCGACAGTTGCGATCGACACGATCATTAACCAGCGTGAGTTCTACGACAGAGGTGAGCCTGTTTTCTGTATCTATGTTGCTATTGGACAAAAAGGTTCAACTGTTGCAGGTATCGTTAAGAAATTTGAAGATGCAGGTGCAATGGCATATACAGTTGTAGTAGCTGCTAATGCATCAGATCCTGCGACCATGCAGTTTTACGCGCCAATGACAGGTGCTGCGGTCGGTGAATTCTTCCGTGACTCAGGACGTCCTGCATTGATCGTTTATGATGATCTTTCCAAGCAGGCAGTTGCATACCGTGAGGTATCGCTTCTACTTCGTCGTCCTCCGGGTCGTGAAGCTTATCCGGGTGATGTTTTCTACCTTCACTCAAGATTGTTGGAAAGAGCAGCGAAGATCATCGGTGACGATGCGATCGCAGCTCAGATGAACGACCTTCCTGAGTCCTTGAAGCCAATCGTTAAAGGTGGCGGTTCATTGACTGCATTGCCGATCATTGAAACACAGGCGGGTGACGTTTCTGCGTATATCCCTACCAACGTGATCTCTATTACCGATGGGCAGATCTTCCTTGAGTCTGATTTATTCAACGCAGGTATTCGTCCTGCAATCAATGTTGGTATCTCTGTATCCCGAGTTGGAGGTAATGCTCAGATTAAATCAATGAAGAAAGTGGCAGGTACTCTGAAGCTAGATCAGGCGCAGTATCGTGAGTTGGAAGCGTTTGCAAAGTTTGGTTCAGACCTTGATGCAGCTACCAAAGCAGTATTGGATAAAGGTGCGCGAAACGTTGAGATCCTGAAGCAGCGCGAAGGAGATCCAATGTCCGTTGAAAAACAGATTGCGATCATTTTCGTTGGTACAAAAGGTTTGATGCAGCGTGTGCCTGTAGCGAAAGTGAAGGAGTTTGAGAAAGAGTTCCTGAACTATATGGAGGCAAAGCATGCTGATGTATTGGTAGCATTGAAGGCTGGTAAATATACAGACGAGATCACCGATACATTGACAAAGGTTGCTAAAGAGATCGCAGACAAATATTAATTGTCAATTGTCAATTAAGAATTGTAAAATATGCCAAGTCTAAAGGAAATACGTAACAGGATCACTTCGGTCGGTTCAACCATGCAGATCACTTCGGCAATGAAGATGGTATCGGCTGCAAAGCTGAAAAGAGCACAAGACGCGATCACTCAAATGCGTCCTTATGCCGTGAAACTGCAAGACATTCTGGGTAATCTCAGTACTACGCTGGACCTTTCTGAGAATCCCTATTCGGAAGCAAGGGAGGTAAAGAATGTGTTGATTGTTGGTATTACGTCTAACCGTGGGTTGTGTGGCGGTTTCAATAACAACATCATCAAGCGCGTGAATCAGTTGGTGAACGAAGATTATAAGAATGCCAATCCGCGTGTTTTGTGTTTGGGTAAGAAGATCAAGGATGCATACAAGCGTTCGGATGCATACTATATCAACGAAACACTTGAGCCGGTAGAGGATATTTTTTCCGGATTGAATTTCGATAATACGACCATCATCGCAAATGAATTAATGCGTTTGTTCACGTCCAAGGAGTTCGATAAGGTTGTGGTCGTTTACAATCAGTTCGTGAATGCAGCAACACAATTGGTGAAGACTGAGCAGTTCCTTCCGATTGTACCGAACGTGCAGGAAAATGCGGGTTCAGGAGACTATATCTTCGAGCCCTCTAAAGAGGAGATCGTAACCGAACTTATACCAAAATCGTTGAAGGTACAATTGTTTAAAGGTTTACTTGATTCGAATGCTTCTGAGCATGGTGCACGAATGACTGCAATGCACAAGGCAACAGATAACGCAAAGGAATTGCAACGTTCCCTGAAGTTGAGTTATAACAAGGCCCGTCAGGCAGCAATTACAAACGAGATCCTTGAGATCGTTGGTGGTGCCGAAGCGCTAAATGGCTAATGGACTCTCAACACTAGAATAAAAAAAACAAACCAACTAGAAGAGCAGTATCGCAGACGGTACTGCTTTTTTGTATATACATTTCGGGTACTCGCTAACAAGAGCAGGCGTTGTAATGAATTAACGGAGATAGTTCATTGTGCAAGATCACATATTCGGGGTACACTGAATGATCTTCGATGTTTCGTTGAACAACCTGGAGCAGTATCAGTATCCTTCCAATTAAAGGATAATGGACGACAAAATATCCAGTAGATTCGGAATCTGAAATGACGTCTCTGAGATCTTAACCTTTTCTTCCTCTGATTCATCCGGACCGGAATTTGTCGCGGTTGCAGTCTGCGTCTCAATCGTTTCTGAAGAGGTGTTACCTACTTTGAACTGTTTGTCGTTCATGTTAGTCACGATATCCACCATTTGATCGACACTTATTTTATTGGTGTCAAATGAAATTCGGGCTGTTTGAACTTTAGCGCCGTCCTTAAAATCGACGAATTCGACGCGGTCAACACCACCTGTTGCTTTCAACTCCTTGCGAATACTTCCCCCACAGCCCATTTCACATGTCATTCCTTCTATCTCCATAGTCAACACGCGATTCGCAGCAACCGGCACTTTTGTTTCCTTCTTGCCCTTTTCCGTGCGTAAATGAATCACATTCGGTTCAGAGGAACAGGAGAAGAATAACAGAAGGATCGAACAGATGATCAACGAATTTTTCATATTCATTTTTTACATTAACAAATTTAGATAAAAAAAGATCGGTCAAGATAAATAACTGTTAATTCAGACGAATATACCGCAGCCAACAAAAAAAGGGAGATCTTTCGACCTCCCCTCTTTCTCCTCGGAATGGATAGAATTAATCTACCATCAGAGTTCTTGATTGTTTCGTTCCATCCAGGAAATTGAACTTAACAATGTAAATTCCTGATTCAAGATCAACAGTTTGTAACGAGTTGTTCATTTCCAATCCGTTGATTTTCACTTGCTCTCCGCGCTGGTTGTAGATCTCAACAGATTCTGTGTCTGCACCTGTTGTGATGTGTGCCTTACCTTTAAAAGGGCTGCTTCCTGCAAGGATATTATGGTTCTGATTGTTGATGTAAATACCGCCTGTTCCGCTGATACCTGTTGCAGGGTTATTGTATACAGGAGTTGTTGCAACCAGATTGAAATCCCGCGTAGTTATACAACCAGCAGCATTTTCAACCATTAGTTTGTAGCTTCCGATTCCAAGTGATAACTGATCAAAAGAATTCACGTCCAGACCCGTTCCATTTGATGTTGCCCAGTTGTAACTGTAGCCCGTTCCCATGACATTGCTGAGAATAATAGAACCGTTCTGTGCAGTTGAAGATGTTGGGTTAACGATTTCAGCCTGAATATCCAGAGTTGGCGGTGCTGCAAGTACAATGGAATCTGTTACGGACTGACCAAAGGAGTTTGTAAGTGTAAAAGTATAAGTTCCCGGTCCTAGGTTCGAAAGGGACATGGTTGTA
>JBKCJG010000096.1:0-19950 GCA_046301895.1 Flavobacteriia bacterium | reverse complement strand
CGTTATATACATTAATCTTCCAGATAAACGCGATGCACGCGTTTCGAGATCGAGGTCATGACCTCATAAGGGATCGTTTCCATGGCCGTTGCAAATTTCTCGATCGTCTGTTTGGTGCCGATGATCTCTACACGATCCCCTTCCTTTGCATGGATCTTGGAAACATCCACCATGATCATGTCCATACAGACGCGGCCGACTGTTGGACAGAACGTTTCGTGAATGTAAATGCCTCCCTTTCCATTGCTCAGACTTCTCCTGAAGCCATCCGCATAGCCTACCGGTATGACAGCGATCTTGGTGTCCTTTTCGGCAATGAACGTGCGACTATAGCCTACGCTTTCACCTTTTTTCAATGTTTTCACCTGCGAGATCGCACTGATCCATTTCAGAACCGGTTGCAGTTTCAATTTCAATTGCGGATGACCGGTGATACCGTACATTGCGATACCTAATCGCACCATATCGAACTGAGCAGCACTGTAATTCGCGATACCTTCTGAATTCAGGATGTGACTGTCGAAATGATAATTCACATGCTGAGCAAGAATGCGTGCCGCTTGTTGGAAATACTTGATCTGGTGCTCCGTAAAGCGCTTATCGCGGCGGTTATCGGAATCTGCCAGGTGAGAGTATACTGAACGGATGCGGATCTCCGGTTGAGCGGAAAGGATCTCACACACCCGCTGGATCTCGTGCAGTTCAAAACCCAATCGTTTCATGCCGGTATCGATCTTCAGGTGCACAGGATAGTCGTATTTCCCCTGAAAGATCAGTTCTTTTATGAACTGGTCCAACTGTCCGAAGGAATAGATCGCCGGTTCCAATTGATAATTGATGCAATCCTCAAATCCATCCTCCTCTGCATTCATCACCAGGATCGGAAGTTTGATCCCTTGCTTGCGCAGTTCAACCCCTTCGTCCGCATATGCGACTCCCAGGTAATCGACCCCTTGCTGCTCAAGGAAAGCAGCCATCTTTTCCACACCGGAACCGTAGGACTGTGCTTTGACCATGGCCAACAACTTGGTTTCAGGGCGCAATTGCTTTTTAAAGACCGTCATGTTGTGGCGCACGGCGCTCAGATCGATCTCCACATATGTTTTATGATTCTTCAGCTTGAACTTTCGAGCAAAGCGCTGCATATCCGCTTTACGGGTTCCTTTAATCAGCACAACCGCATCCTCAAACTTATCCGTTATGACATCCTTATTGCCGATGATATACACTTTATCGGGCTGATAGCCTTTCACAATCTTTTCGATCTCCTTCTTGCGGAAGCTATTGTCTTCATCCAACCCAACGATCACCACTCTTTTACGTTTGTCCGCAACCCGCAACTGATATTCCAGGGAATGACTCAAGGCATCCAGGTCGAGGTTGTACGTATCGTTGATGATCGTGTTTCCATTCACTCCTTCGAACGTTTCCATGCGCAAAGCAAGCTGTGGCAGCGATGAGATCCGTTCTTTCAGTGTCTTCGTATCCTCGTTAAGGAGTTTTGCAAGTGCTATCGCAATGAGCGCGTTGTTTTGTCCTACCTTATCCTGGAACGGAGACCATGACATTTCTTTCTTGAAAGATTCCGGTTTCAAAGCATGCCCGTGGATGGTTTTAACCGCTTCCGGTGAGAGTTGGATCACGGAAGGAAAGTAAGTCTTCTTAACATTTCTGAACAAAGCGAGCTTCTCGTTCAAATGCTCTTCGATCGTTCTGAAATTCTCTTCATGCGCTCGTCCAAATGAAGTGAACACACCGTATGTCGGCTGAATGATCTCTTCCAACCGATGCATCTCCCCCGGCTTTGAGATACCGGCTTCAATGATCGCAACATCACAATCCGCATGCAATGCAAGCAACGACAACGGTACACCTAACTGCGAATTATAGCTTTTAGGACTGCGTATCACTCTCAACGAAGGACTCAGTAAATGGTACAGCCATTCTTTCACTGTGGTTTTACCTGCACTTCCCGTAATGGCGATAACTGGATAATCAAATTTTCGGCGATGTTCTGCCGCTAGATCCTGCAATGCATATAGCACATTTTCAACCTGAATGAAATGAGCATGCGGATATTTGTCCGGATTGATCTTCTTGCTGATAACAAAGGATCGAACCCCTTTTTCATATGCTTTCGCAATAAAGGTGTGACCATCGCGAAATTCACCCGGGAGTGCAAAAAAAGCAACGTTTGCTCCGTCAACCAGTTTGCGGGTATCGTACACGATCTGATCCACAGTCAATACGGCATCGCTTGTCAACGACGTGCCTTTTATGATCTCACAAAGCTGATTGTATCTTAAGCCAAGTTTCAATGTGCTATTTTATTGTAGCACGTGCGGCAAAGCGGTTTGTATTTTTCTACAGCTCCCACCAGGACCTGTCCGGTCTCGTTTGCCGTACGGTGCGAAAACTGAGCTAAGTTACCACAAGAAACGCAAATAGCGTGTACCTTGGTGACATATTCTGCGATGGCCAGAAGATGCGGCATCGGTCCGAAAGGAACACCCTTGTAATCCATATCCAACCCAGCCAGGATAACACGAACACCTTTCTTGGCCAGGAAATTACACACTTCTACGATGCCCTCATCGAAGAACTGTGCTTCATCGACTGCAACAACTTTTTCATTCGTCCAGATCTTAAGAATATCTGACGAATCATTCACCGGTTGAGCTTTGAGGCTGCTTCCCTGATGACTGACAACATTCTCCTCGTGATACCTATCATCTATTAAGGGTTTGAAAAGCAGCAATTTCTGGTTCGCGAACTGGGCGCGTTTAAGACGACGGATCAACTCTTCCGTCTTCCCGGAGAACATCGACCCACATACGACCTCCACCCATCCGTTCTGTCTTCCTTCGCTGGGAAATTGCTCTAAAAACATAGTCTCTTTAATTGATCAGGTTATTAACATACAGCGGAAGAGAAGTTTCTTTTTGTGTCAATCTCTCATTCGCAGCCGCTGGGTAACTTTACATTCAAAAGTCGCTAATTTGAAACTGTTGTCAAAGATTACGTTAGCAACTTAGGTAGAATGTTGAAAAAATAGATAGTTAAATTATTGTGACGAACATGAGCAAACTTGACGGAACACTGAAAGCAATACAGGCTGCGATTTCAAAACTTGAAAACGGAACACTAAATATGGAAGAATTGGAGAGCCTTGTGAATGATACACGCGATCTCTATGAACGTGCAGTTGTGATCCGCCACAAAGCCTATGAGGAGAACGTTTTCGGTCCACGTGAAGAGATCCTTACTACTGTTCCCTCACCTGAACCGATTCACACCCCGGAAATTCCTGTCTATTCACCGGTTCCTGACACTGAGATAGAGGAGCCGTTCCGGGAGGAAGACCTCATTAAAGATGAATCACAGGATGACGCTCCGTCTTTCGATTTCAGTCTTTTTGATGACAATGCCGAAGATGTAAAAGAGGAAGTGATCGAGGAGAATACAGTTGAACACATTTCAGTCACGACAGTTGAATCAGAAAATTTTGGTGTACATGAGGAAAAAACGATCTTGGAACAAGTCAGCGTTACTCCTTCAGTAGGTGAGAACGTAAAGTTCGTTCAGGTGTTCTCCAAAACAGACGCAACCCTTGCCTCACAGATCGCAATGACACGACTGAGTTCGCTGATCGGTTCCTTTGGTTTAAATGAGCGCCTTCAGTTCATCAATGAACTATTCGACGGATCCAGCGAAGCCTTTTCCGAAGCGATCAAAGTACTGGATGCCCTGAGCGGTCTGGATGAAGCTCTGGCCAAAGCATCCGTATTTGCAAACCAGTACAATTGGGAACTGGAGAGCGAAACGGTAGAAGAGTTTGTCGTGAAGATCAAACGCCGTTATGCGTAAACAAACTTTCTTCTGTTTTCTGCTCGTTCTGAACACCGGTTTTGGACAGATCGAGGAAGTCAGAAGGATTACTCAAACTCTCTGCTCACCTCAATTTCATGGCAGAGGATACGTGAACCGCGGTGATTCGATCGCTGCCGAATTCATCGCTTCTGAATTTCAAAAGATCGGACTAAAACCGCTAAAAGGAAGCTATTTCCAATCATTTCCGCTAGACGTCAATACTTTTCCGGGTGCTATGAGCATCCGACAGAACGGTTCCAAACTGAAACCCGGGATTGATTACCTGGTGGACCCTGGCAGTGCAGGGGGCAATTATATTCTCAGACCAAAACGAATCCCTATTTCGACTGCCTTAGATCAGGACATCCTCATAAATCAGATCAAGGAGATCCATTTAAAAGATGAGTACAATGCTGTGCTTTTCGATTTTCGCAATTATGGTGCAGATACATTAAAAAGAGTAGCAGGACTGACACAAGCAATCGCCCGGATCCTTCCCGTAATCGAGATCACGAATAAGAAATTTACATGGTCGGTTGAGGCGAAGCAACTTGATTTCCCTTTAATTCAGATCAGTGATGCTGTTTACGCGGAAGATGCTGCGCTTTCCATTAACATTGATTCGAAACTGATCAAGGGATACACTTCTCGGAATGTCCTCGGCTATCTGCCTGCTAAAAATAAAACAAAAAGTACACTGATCTTTTCCGCACATTACGACCACCTCGGAAGAATGGGTTCTGATACTTATTTCCCCGGGGGGAATGATAATGCCAGTGGCACGGCGATGCTTATCAGTATGGCGAAATACTTCAAAGAGCACCCATCCGATCACAATATTCTTTTCATTGCATTTGCAGGAGAGGAAGCGGGATTAGTCGGTTCGAAGTATTTCGTGGAGCATCCGAAAGTGAAGCTGAAAAAGATCGATTTCTTGGTGAATCTTGACATTATGGGGAGTGGTGAAGAAGGCGTCACTGTCGTGAATGCGACACTTTTCAAGGAACAGTTCGATCTGCTGCAAGCCATTAACAGTGAAAACCAGCTACTTACAGTTGTTAAATCAAGAGGTCCGGCAGCAAATTCCGATCATTACTGGTTCACTGAGAAAGGAGTGCCTGCATTTTTCATCTACACGATGGGACCGAACAAGAATTACCACGATGTGCATGATACCTATGAGAATCTGAGTTTTGTGGAGTATCAGGATATAACAACGCTGCTCGTTGAGTTCGTGAAGCGTTTAAAATAATACCGGATCCCGTCGGTAGGGAATAAAGATTTCTGTTTAGTTCAAAAAATGATTTGAGACTAGTTGTGTAGTATCAGTAATGTAGGTCTAATGAACCAGTGTATTCAAAATACTCGCATATGCCTTATATGGTTTATAGGAGAAAATCCCTAAATTGGTCTTTCAAACACATTCCTTATGCGGTTTCTGCTTATACTTCTTTTCTTTTGCGGATGTTCAGTCCTTTTTGCACAACCCTATGCAGGGTCAGAAAAGGTGAAAGTAAAGGAGAACGCTCAGAAAGCAGCACAATGCACCCCACCTACGACTACTACCTACCTTGAACTGAACAATGTTCGTGCAATGGTGCACACGGCAGGAAACCTGTGGCAAGTCCCGAATCAGAATTACACGCAGTATGAAGTTCCTAAGAACTCAGGAATCATGGCACTTTTCACTGCTGCTCTGTGGTTGGGTGGGACTGACGTGAACAATCAGCTGAAACTTGCGGCGTTACGTTACAGGAATGGACAGGATTATTGGACGGGACCACTTTCACAAGTTTTTGCGGAAACGAATTATGACAATTGTGCCAAGTACGACAAACATTTCGTAACAACGCAAGATATGGTCCGTGAATTCAACTCTTGGTATCAGGCCGGGGTTTTTGATGCCACAAACGGAACGAATACTCAAGCCGAACAATTTCCCGATTACCAGATCCCTGACATTATCAAGACGTGGCCGGCACACGGGGATATAACCCAAGGCCAGGATTACTACCTAGCTCCCTTTTATGACAACAATGAAGACGGTCATTACAACTACATGGACGGAGATTACCCATGGCATGACATCAATCGCGAAAAGGAATGCAAAGTAGACCGGAGGGTTTCGCTGTACGGGGACATTAATTTATGGTGGGTAATGAACGATAAAGGGAATATCCATACCGAAACAGGTGCGGATCCGATCGGTATGGAGATTCGCGCACAAGCATTTGCTTTCGCTTCAAACGATGAAGTAAACAATATGACTTTTTACAACTATGAGTTGATCAATCGCGGCACACAAACCCTGTTCAACACCTATTTCGGTTTCTTCACCGATGGTGCACTTGGTGATCCATTTGACGATTATGTAGGATGTGACGTAACCCGTGGTTTAGGTTACTATTACAATGGGGACAATCTTGATAGCGACAACTCGGGCTTCCGAGGATATGGTACTTCACCACCTGCTGTTGGTGTTGACTTCTTTGAAGGTCCTTTTCAGGATGATGATGGCACGGACAATGCTTTCGGAATAGGCACAAATGAAGCACTTAACGGCATTGGATACGGAGACGGAATCATCGACAATGAGCGATTCGGAATGCGTCGCTTCCTCTATTATTCGAATACGACGAATGGAGCCAATCCCAACCAGACAGATCCCATCAACGCATCGGATTATTACAATTACCTGCGTGGTTTCTGGAAAGACGGAAGTCCTTTCTATTACGGAGGAAATGGTCATATCTCTGACAGCGAAGCTGACCCGACGGTACAGTGTGATTTCATGTTTCCGGGTGATACGGATCCATTGGGATGGGGAACGAACGGTGTGCCTCAGGAACCATGGACAGAGATTACAGCGAACAACCCTCCGAACGATAAACGATTCGTTCAATCAGCTGGTCCTTTCATTCTGAAACCCGGAGCTGTTAACAATATTACTGTGGGTGTGGTCTGGGCACGGGCTAATGGTGGTGACCCTTTTGAATCGGTTGAGGTCTTGCGTCGAGCAGATGACAAAGCTCAAGCACTTTTTGAAAACTGTTTCAAGGTGTTGGAAGGTCCTCATGCGCCGGATCTGAGTATTCAGGAACTCGAGAACGAACTCATCCTAACCCTATCGAACGCCTCCAATTCCAACAATTATAACGAACAATATCAGGAATTCGATCCGTTCATCGTTTCAAGTGATCCGGCCGCTGATAAGAATTACCGATTTCAGGGTTACCAGATCTTCCAGTTGAAAGGAAAGGATAATTCGCTTTCAGACATCGGTGATCCGGAAAAAGCAAGACTTGTTGCACAATGCGATATACAGGATGGTGTTTCAAGAATCATCAATTTTGAATTTGATGAAGACCTCTTGTCAAGTATTCCTGTAGAACGAGTCGAAGGGGAAAACAAGGGTATTCGCCATTCCTTTCGAATCACTGACGATGCTTTTGCAACCGGTGACAGGAGGCTAGTGAACTTCAAGCGGTATTATTATCTCGCAGTATCTTACGCCTACAACAACTACAAAGCCTATAACCCGAATGATCCTACTTCACTTGATGGCCAGAAGAAATTATACATCCCAAGCAGAAAGGCAGCAATGGGCGAAGTTCGTCCAGTTGAGGCGATACCCCATAATCCAATGCCTGAAGCGAATGGAACGCTCCATTATCTAGAATACGGGGTCGTTCCAGAGATCATAAGGCATGACGGAAGCGGAAATGGCAACCTGTCGCTGGAGCTGACAGCTGCCTCCACCAATACGATCCTTCAGACAGGAAAACTCAACAAACTCGTTTATGCGCAGAACGGTGGGCCGATAGCAGTAAAAGTAGTGGACCCCCTTAATGTTGCAGACGGTTATTTTGAATGTCGCTTCAGGAACTACACCCCTACTTCCTCGAATGGAGCAGATACGGCAAGCTGGGTGATCTACCGGTTTGAAAATGAAGGAGGGATGTTGGTTGATTCTGTCACTTCTCAAGTGACCATTAAGAAAAATAACGAGCAAATCATTCCACAATGGGGAATCTCTGTTCAGATCAATCAAGTGAATTATACGGGGAGCGGAGCTCCATATGAACGGGTGACCTCGACGATCTCTGCCACTATTGAATTTTCGGATTCTTCAAAACAATGGCTATCTTTTGTAGAAGATAATGATACATATTATCCAACCAACTGGATTCGTTCCGGTGATTTCATCCCTGTGACGGATGATACCGATCCGCTATACAATTGTAACCCTAATGCACTTTCGTATCTGGATCCCTGCAGTTATAAGGATGAAATGGGGCAAGACGATGACAAGCTTTATACAAAGCTCCTGAACGGAGGAATTGCTCCACATCGTTTGACCGGATATCAAGCGGATTTTATGCCGGTAGCTTATTATAACTACCCGGAATCTCAACTCACAATTACTCGAAAATATGCATCCATCAGCTATTTACCGAGTGTTGATATCGTGATAACCTCAGATCGGTCAAAATGGACCCGATGCCCAATCGTTGAAATGGGGAGAGATGCTAATTTAAATATTGGTGGCGCGCAGCCCGGAGCACTGAGAGCAAGTCCAAGTGTAAATAAATACGGAATTGCGGATGGTTCGGGGAATGGTATGGGTTGGTTTCCAGGTTATGCTATCGATGTGGAAACCGGAGCTCGATTATACATGGCATTTGGTGAAAATTCATATTTAGGATCCGAAAGGGGCGCAGATATGATCTGGAATCCGACCGACAGACTGACTGATAATCTGGGCAATCCTTTGATGGGAGGTGTTCAACCGATCTGGATCTTTAACCATGAACAGGAGTCCATCAATAACTTTGCGCAAGGATTCAATTTTCCGGAGTATATACCTTCTGAAGCAGAAAATATAAGTAATCCTTCCGGCAATTATGCTTTCAGTAAAATGGTTGCATCTCAAACTGTTGATCCGGGAGCAAAACGGGATCTCTATGGAAGCCTCTCTTGGATCGCTTATCCTTTGTTGACTGAAGACCAGCAATTGCTCTCGACCGATGTCAAGATCCGCCTTCGGGTAAACAAGGAGTACAAAAATTATACCGCGACAGGTGCAAACGGCGGTCGCCCGATGTATTCGTGGAACATGGATGAAGTGGGAACGCAAAGAGATCGGGCAGATGCCTTGACAGATATCTTGAACCTTATCAATGTGGTGCCTAATCCGTACAATGCTTTTTCAGAATACGAGAACAATAAACTGGATACCCGCGTGAAGATCACCAATCTTCCGGAGAAATGTACGATCCGCATCTACAATACGCAAGGAAAGCTCATAAAATTGATCAAGAAGGACAGCCCGCAAACATGGCAAGACTGGACGCTGACAAATCATGAGAACATTCCGGTTGCATCTGGGGTTTACCTCATCCACGTCGAAGTGCCGGGAATCGGAGAAACGGTGGTGAAGGCATTCATCGCGATGCGGATGGTGGATCTGCAAAACATCTAGACAAGTGTCAGTTGTCAATTGTCAATTTTTTTTCTGATCCGTTGAAACAATTCAAATCAACTTTTTCCCTAACTTAAATGGGATGGAGAAACATATTGTTAAAGAAAAAAGCTTTGAATTTCCATTAAAGATCATTGATCTGAGCCGTATAATTAAGACAAGACACCGAGAGTATGATCTGACCAGACAGATGAAAAGAAGCGGGACTGCAATTGGTGCTATGATCTGAGAATCGGCAAACGCTGAAAGTAAAGCAGACTTTATTCATAAATTGTCTGTTTCTCAAAAAGAAGCAGGTGAGACCGAATACTGGATCGATCTTCTTTATAGATCAGGTCATATGACTCAGGAAGAATACACTTTAATACGCAGTGAAATAAGCGAGTTGAACAAACTCCTGATTGCCATTCTGAAAAAACTAAAAGGTCTCCCAAAATCCAATCATTGACAATTGAAAATTGACAACTGACAATTATAGTGGTATCGATATCCTGAACGTCGTACCACTCCCGATTCGTTCCTCTCGGGACAAGCTCTCCAGCCGGGATTCAAGAACGAAGACCTTTCCTTTGTGGTATTCCTTGACGATGCGGCTAACGAGGGAAAGTCCGAGTCCCCAGCCGCGTTTTTTGGTAGAGAAACCGGGTTGAAAAATGGTTTTTAACTGCTTGGGATGAATACCCTTTCCAGTGTCTTTAATATCGATATGTGCCCATTCCGGAGACTTGTGAACAGTTACGGAAAGTCGTCCACTTCCCTCCATTGCATCAACAGCATTCTTCACGATATTCTCAACGACCCATTCCATCAATGGTGCATTATGGCGCGCCAGAACTACTTCGGAAGCGACTAATTCAATGTGAACCTTATCCGAAATGCGCGGACGCAAGTAATCGATTACATTCCTAACAGTTTCAACCACATCGCTTTCTTCCAGTTTCGCACCGGATCCGATCTTCGAAAAACGGTCTGTTATCTTTTCAAGCCGATCCACATCCTTTTGCATCTCTGTCGTGATCATTGGGTCGATCTTTTGCGCCTCAAGTAGTTGGATCCATGCCATCAGAGACGATAATGGCGTACCTAATTGATGCGCGGTCTCCTTCGCCATTCCTGCCCAAACCTGGTTCTGTTCTGCTTTTCGGAATGTACTGAAGATCATGTATCCGATCAAAACGATCAGTCCTATGATAAAGAAAATGATATACGGAAAATACTGTAATTGCTTCAATTCCTCACTGTTATCATAATACAGCATGTATTTGCGCCCATTCTTGAAATCGATCATTAAAGGCTCGTTCTGAAGCTTAAGGTCTGTAATGGTTTGCTTTAAATTGTCTGAGATTAACTTCTTTCCAGGTAAGTTACTCCCAATGATCTCTTCGGTTTCCGTATCCATTAACAAGACCGGAACCAGACCTTCGTTGTTGATTAGCTCGTTATTAAAGGACGTGATCAATGAATCACGTTCTTTCTCCAATTTGACTATCTCCCGCGAATCCGAATAGACATATGTCATAAACAATCCATCGTATACCTCAACGGTAAATGCCGGATTCATCTTCTTCCACAATTCAGACAGAATTCGCAAAGAATCATCAAAGCGCTTGGTCAATTCTTCGTGTGACAGATCAGGGAATTGATCTCTAAGATCAGATGTGTCCGTTTCGAGATTGATATAGCCTGAGATATTTCGCTCATTATCCAGAAGGATCACCGGAATATCCTTGTTCTCGTTGATGATCTTAAGTGGGAACGTATAATCCGGAATCTGGTCTAGCGGAGTTGCCTTTGAAACCTCTTTTGTGGCATCAATCCATAGAGCCATTTCTTTACGCTCTTTGTCACGCAGTTGCGTAAACGTTCGATCAGTAAGAGTTACCAGTTCCAGTTTCTTCTTGATGGCATCAGCCCATTGCTTTACGCGTTCACGTTCGCGATTCCCGACCTTGGTGACAATAGTATTCGAAACAAACAGGGAAGCACCGACCATGATCAGTCCAATGATCATCAGTGCTATCTTCCATTTCTGCTTGTTCGAATAGAGATTCATTCCCATTTAGCTAAAGTAACGAGAAAAACATTCAACAATTGTCAATTATCAATTTTCAATTATCATTTGTGCATTAACTTTACCGGATGAAACAATTCTTCCAAAAACCGATCAATGTGTTTTTTGCGGTGATGCTGGTATTGGCTCTGCCACTGTTCACATTGCCCCTTAACCTTTTCAAAGGGGAATTGGTGCGCACGCAGACAGTCGTTATGAAGACGGTTGACGTAACGGAGAAAGTTCCGCTCAGCCTATCCTATTTCATAGGTTTCGGGTACAATGAAGAAGACATGGAAGGTATCAAGGATTTTTACCTGCTGCCAGAAGGATGGATACTGGCGATCATCTTTATTGTGGGAATTCCGGCGCTAGTAGCGTACCGGGTTTATTTGAAGAATTCGCAAAAAGAAGAATAACGTAAGGACAAGGCATGCCTTGTCCATACATTGCCCACACCATTAACCTACCAACAATACGCGCATATTCACCTTCTCATCGATAATACGGTAAAGATCTGAAATAGCCACACGGTCCTGCAACATGGTGTCGCGGTCACGAATGGTCACTGTATTATCCTCCATGGTCTGATGATCGATCATGATACAATACGGAGTGCCGATCGCATCCTGACGACGGTAACGTTTACCCGGAGAATCTTTCTCATCGTACTGACAGTTGTAATCGTACTTCAATAAGTTCAATACTTCTTCCGCTTTTTCCGGAAGACCGTCTTTTTTTGTCAACGGCATGATCGCCACTTTGTACGGTGCCAATGCAGGTGGTAAGCTCAGAACGGAACGCTCCGATCCATCTTCCAACACTTCATTTTTATACGAAGCACTCATCACCGCAAGGAACATTCTGTCAAGACCTACGGAAGTTTCAACCACGTAAGGCACATAGTTCTGATTCAATTCAGGATCGAAGTACTGCATTTTCTTACCGGAATACTGCTCGTGTTGTTTTAAGTCGAAGTCCGTACGCGAGTGAATTCCTTCCAATTCTTTGAATCCCATCGGGAAATCGAATTCGATGTCGCAAGCTGCATTCGCATAGTGCGCTAATTTAATGTGGTCATGGAAACGGTAGTTCTTTTCGCCCAATCCCAATTTCTTATGCCATTTGATACGTGCTTCTTTCCAGTACTCGTACCATTTCATTTCCTCACCCGGACGAACGAAGAATTGCATCTCCATTTGCTCGAACTCACGCATGCGGAAGATAAACTGCCGGGCCACGATCTCATTTCTGAAGGCCTTACCGATCTGAGCAATTCCAAATGGAATCTTCATACGACCGGATTTTTGTACGTTCAAAAAGTTGACAAAGATACCCTGAGCGGTTTCGGGGCGAAGATAGATCGTAGCTGCATCACCCGCTACGGAACCAAGCTCGGTGGAGAACATCAAATTGAACTGACGCACTTCTGTCCAGTTCTTTGAACCTGAGATGGGACAAACGATCTCGCAATCCATGATCAACTGATAAACACCGTCAAGGTCATTGTTCTCAAGTGTCACACGCATGCGATCCTCGATCTCTTCAATCTTAGCCTTGTTCCGCAGCACATTCGGATTTGTTGCACGAAACTGCGTCTCATTGAAATCATCACCGAACTTCTTGATACCTTTCTCCACCTCTTTTTCGATCTTCATCCGGATCTTTTCGATGTGTTCTTCGATCAGGACATCTGCTCTGTATCGTTTCTTGGAATCCTTGTTGTCGATCAACGGATCATTGAATGCATCAACATGCCCTGATGCCTTCCATGTTGTCGGATGCATAAAAATAGCTGAATCGATCCCTACAATGTTCTCGTGCATTTGAACCATTGATTTCCACCAATAGGTTTTGATATTGTTCTTCAGCTCTGAGCCCAGCTGACCATAATCGTATGTCGCTGCCAGACCATCATATATCTCAGATGAAGGAAATACGAAGCCGTATTCTTTTGCATGAGAAATCACTTCCTTCAGCTTGTCTTCTTTTTGTTCCATGGTCACAAAGATAATCCTCAATTGTCAATTGGCAATTGTCTATTTAGAAAACTACTATTTAGGGACCGGGAACAAATAACTGGGGACTAGTAACCAGGGGCTGGTGACTAGTTACCAGGTGCTTGGGACTGAGATTTATATTTGATACATTTTGAAATTGATTCCGAATGAAGTAACTTAAATAGAAAATAATCTACCTACTAATGAAAACACACAAAGAGTTGTCCGTTTACAAGGACAGCATGGAATTAGCCACTGCTATTTATCAACTCACCAACCAATTTCCAAAAAGTGAGATCTATGGTTTGACCAGTCAAATGAGAAGATCAGCCTTTTCAATTCCTTTGAACATTGCAGAAGGTTCAGGAAGAATATATACGAAAGAAACGATCCATTTTTTAAATTTTGCTTTAGGTTCGGCTACTGAACTTGACACGCAACTTGACCTTTCGTTTAAATTGAATTTTATTCGAAACGATCAACACGAGCATTATATATGTGAATTAACCAAAGTAACCAAAATGCTTCAAGGGTATTTAAAGTATCACAAAGGCAAACTTCACGATCGGACAATCTAGGGATTGGGGAATAGTTACTAGTTACTAGTTACAATTCACAAGTCACCTGAGGCAAAAACCCAATACGGCATCCATGAATTCTTCAGGAGCTTCTGCGTGGACCCAGTGTCCGGCGCCGTGGATGGTAATGAGTTGCGAATCAGGGAAGAGTTCTTCGATGTGATCGATGTCTTGGTCGAGGATATAGTTCGATAATTCACCGCGAATGAAGAGCGTTGGCAGCATGACTTCCTTTTCGGGAAGCGCTGACAGGATGTTCTCCATTTCGCGTTCGAGAACCGTCAAGTTCATTCTCCATGCCAACTGCCCTTTTTCCTTCCAGAACAGATTCTTCAATAGGAATTGCCGCACGCCTTCTGAATCAATGTATTGTTTTAGGATCGCCTCCGCATCGCTGCGCACGTTCGTTGTTGACAGATCGATCGCATGCATACCTGCGAGTATGTGTTGATGGTGCATCGGATACTTCTTCACGCCGATGTCCACAACGATCAATTTCTCGAGGTATTCATTGTATTTCTGAGCGAAAAGCATCGATACCTTCCCTCCCATTGAATGTCCCAGCAGGATCACTTTGTGCAAGCCGAGATGGTCGAACAATTCCTTGAGATCCTCTGCCATGAGTTCATAGGAGAAATCATCGCTCCAATCAGAATGCCCATGATTTCGGAGATCTACCAATATAATTCGGTAATACTCGGAAAGACGCTTAGCATGTGTTTGCCAGTTGTCGGAAAATCCAAATAATCCATGTAGGATGACCATAGGCTGGCCTTCACCCATTTCGCGGTAATGCAGTTGCATGCGTGCCATGTTTTTTGCAAAATTAGTGATAAGGGGTGAATTAACCTTCAGTGACATGGAGGATGCAAAGTTTTACTAACACAATAAACACCAATTGTAATGTTTACAACGAGTAACTTAAATAATTGTTGATGTGCAATTCAAAACAAAAAAAGGGGTCCGAAGACCCCTCTAAATTATCGCATAATACTCAATTTCTTAACTGTTTCCAGTTCACCTTGGGAGATCCGAACATGATAGGTGCCTATCGCTAGTCGTGACGTCGCAATTGTTACCCCTGTCATATTTTGAATATTAAATGATTCAGCGACGACAAGTTGACCAATAGTATTGTACACTTCTACATTTACCGGTACATCATCATCGTTTGCCTGATATTGGAAACTGACTTCTTCAGATGTCGGGTTAGGGAATAATTCTGACACCCAGAATTCACCGATATCTCCAGTGCTGATCGTGATTATTTCAGAAGATTTCTCTTCGCCATTGACACTTATTTGCTTGACTCTGTAATATGTGAAAGGAGTATGTGGCGCTTCATCATACATATAGTATTCTGAACCGGTAGACGACTTGTGGGAAGCACGAACACCAAGCACTGACCATTCGGTACCATTTTTACTTCTTTCAACAGAGTAGTGCGAAGTGTTTTGTTCATCTTCTACTTGCCATGAGAGGTAATTTCTATTCCCTTCATTGATACCACTGAGTAAAATTTTCTCATCTCCAAGAACGATTGGAGGGTTACATGAAATGCCTGCCGTACCTCCAAATGTTACACTTACATTTGGCTGAGGACATGCACCCCCATTGTTGAAAGTGTTTACGAGAATGATATAATAAAGCCCCGCCGAAACTTGGGCCGCTGAAATATTCAATGAAGGCTCATATGCCGCATTTGTAGGTTCCAATGTACTATTGAAACCTGTACCTTGTGCTGTGGCTCCGGCGAAATTACACAATATAGGTGCTTCGCCTGTCATTGCAGGGCACTCCAATAATGGATCATAAGCCTCCCATACTGCGAAATCCTGGTCCTGTCCACTGTTCACAAACATATTTAAAGTCAGTGTTCCTGCACTTGTAGGATTGATCAAGAACCAGTTCGAACACATCTCTCCACCTGCAAGACATCCTCCATCAACTGCATTCAACTCTTCAACTCCAATTCCATCACCCTGAAAAGGCACTGTTGCAGGTACACCACAGATAGTTCTCAAGCAACCACCAAGACAATTTGTTGAATTACACTGCGGGGTATTGATCGCACTTGGTGTCGCAGTGCAACTGATCGACGCGGTCCAGCCGTTAGCTGTCCCTGTTGCATTTGACAGGAAAATAAATGTCAAACAACCGTCCGAAGCGCTTGAGGTTATTGTACCGGCTCCCCCGTTAATGGTCGGGATGCTATAAAAATCATCAATTACCGGTGATGAGTATGATGACCCGTTCAAAACAATCATGTGATCCAGCAGGTTGTTGAAAGCCACTTCCGTGAAGGTAGCCGTAATATATTGACCAGGTGAAGAAGGGCAATACTTTTGCACTATATGCTCATTATTAGCATATTGGGTACCTGCTCCGTCTGTGAAAGTTATTGGCCCGGGACATGTAACCGTAGTTACATTTGCATCACAAAAAGCGATGTTAATGTTAACGACATCAACCGAAGAAGCGCAGCCTGGAGCACTAACGGTCCATGTGTAGGAATAAGTTCCCACACTATTTAAGGCGTTGACAGCCGAAGTTGGATTTGAAGGATCTGCGATGATACCGCTTGCGCCGGTCCAAGTTCCAAGACCATTGGCAGGGTTGTTACCCGCAAGGATGATAGCACTTCCCGTGCAACCTGCCTGATCCGGACCTGCATTGGCTGCAGTAACAGCAGAGATCATAGTTACCACAACCTGATCACTGGATACACATCCTGAACCTGAAGTGATTGTCCACTGAAGCGTTGTCGGAGATCCGGTTACCAAACCACTTAAGGTAGCCGTTGGGTTACTCGCTGGTGCCGAGACTGAACCAGGTCCGGCAACAATAGTCCACAAACCAGTTCCAACTATAGGGGTGTTACCCGCCAATGCAATGGAACTGTTACATGTTTCGAGGTCAACGCCCGCATTTGCCACGGTCGGTAAATTTGTAGTATTAATGATCACATTATCATTCAGTTCCGGGCAAAGTGGATTCGTTGGCGTTCCAACCCACATGAATTCATTGGCGCCGGGTCCAAGATTCGTAACAGTTGAAGTTGGGCTACTTGGAGCCGTAATAATACCTGTTCCGGATACTAACACCCATTGACCTGTACCATTTGCTATTGGATTTCCAGCAAGTGTTGCACTCGTTATACAGGATCCCAAGTTTTGGTCTAAGCCGGCATTCGGCACGGTCATGTTGCAACTTGAAACGAAAATGCCATATTGTTCTGCCTGTCCATTTCCCGAAGCAGGACATGGATTTATCATAGGACACGCCCCTTGAAGAACTTCAACAAAAAATGCCAGATTATATCCCACTGTTGCAGTTGCAGGTATAGTGACATTGGTATTGATAGTTTGAACAGCAGTAGAAGTTGTAGCAAAAGAACCAACACTTATTGCTTCTCCCGAGTCACTAAAATCTCCATCTCCATTGAAATCGAAATATGCCATTACACAGTTCGGTTGAAGCGAATATGGTGAACCACCCGCTGTGGCAGTGCCAGAAATCGATAAAGGATACGTAGCTCCTGCAGTGACACTGGTAATTTGAGCCGGATAGAAATTTTGAAAACCTGAAGTGGTTCCGGTCGAAGAATTATTTATGGTGTTGAAAGTAACATTCCTTATCTGACCATATGTGGACGATCCCGGAGCAATACCTGAAGGATTACAATATACTTGGCAACCTAAACCAACAGCCGTATTTAAAGTTACCTGATCATTGGATGAAATACAACCAGCCCCGCCTCCGGACCATGTCCATTGAAGCACAGTGTTTGTCCCAGGTGTTAAACCGTTTACAGTAGAAGTTGGCGAATTGGCATTTGAAAATGTTACTCCTGAACAACCCGAAACACATGTCCATGTTCCGATACTACCCGCACCTGAAGGAGTGTTAGCCGCCAAGGATGTCGATGTAGCACAGGCAGCTAAGGCTTGATCCGGGCCTGCATAAGGCCCAGTCCAAGTAATTATGATGCGACCGGATCCACCTGAACCACCAGTGTTTGTTGATCCTGAGACATTGTTAGCTCCACTTCCCCCTGCTGCAGAATTTGGTGTTGGAGTATTTCCATTACCGTCTGATGTAACACTTACCCCACCAGGTCCGAACCCAGCACCTCCTGCCCCTGAGACATTATTAGCTCCTGAAGTTCCTGCAGAACCTCCAACCACCGCTGTACCTCCTGCTCCATTATTTGCCGCTCCACCGTTTCCTCCTAACGCGGAAACAGTAGAAAATGTTGTAATGCCTCCCGGTCCACCCGGTCCACCTGCCGCAGGGCAACCACCGCCACCACCGCATCCACCAGCACCTCCTGCTCCTATCGTGTATGCAATTGAAGTTCCCGAAACTACAGCTATCGTGCTAGTAACCATTCCACCACTTGAACCACCGCCACCAGTGGTGGCTGAACTTCCACCATCACCTGCACCGCCGCCACCGCCGCCCCAACAGGTCACGGTGACAGAAGTTACCCCGCAGGGCACAGTCCATGTACCGTTAGCGGTAAATGTTAAAGTTTGAACCTGTCCCCATCCCAGCGTAGGAACGAGTATTGATATCGCGAATAGTAGCGAAATGGTAAGTTTAGTCATTCGTCTTAATTTGTAAGTTGGTTTCATGAATAATCGTAGTTGTAAGTATCTCATTAATCCACAGGTTTTTAGGTTGGGATTTAAAGACGCGCAAAGTTAGAGCCTTTTGTTTACAAATCAAAATTTAATTTTTAATGGTTTGTCAAGAAACTGTTAAAGTTCTATAATCCTTGCTTGTCCGCATCCCTGTTAATAATACATTTGACCGTAAATCTCAGAAAATGCAGCCGGCTGGGGTCCCTTAATTCACAATAAACTGGAAGAATACGTATTTCTGATTGAATGCAATTACGTATTTCTACTTAGAGTATAAAACGTGAAATCCGGGAGAATTTTACACAATACCGCGTAAATACGGCTTAAATATGACTCTGGAACTGTCTTTTGAAAGATCACCCGTAACCTGAGATTCCTGAAGAGGGCTTCTTAGCGAAACTGAGCACCTTCAAATTGTTGACTTTAACTCCCCGTTACTTTTATGATCTCCCCGATATAGTTCAAAACCCGCTCCTTTCCAAATGCGGATTCGGCAGACGTTGTAAAGACGGGCGGCAGTGCCTCCCAGTACTTGAGCATCTCTTTCTTATACTTGGTGAGGTTCTTCAGTAATGCAGAGGACGATAGTTTATCGATCTTTGTAAAGACCATCGAGAAAGGGATCTGCTTTTCACCACACCAGTTCATGAATTCGAGGTCGATCTTTTGAGGTTCCAAACGGCTATCGAGTAAAACAAACACATTTAGCAACTGATCCCGCTTTGTAAGGTATTCGGATATGAACTTTTCCCATTTTTCGCGCTGCACCTTGGATGCTTTGGCATAGCCGTACCCAGGAAGATCGACAAGATACCATTCGCTATTGATCACAAAGTGGTTGATTAGCTGTGTCTTACCCGGTTTCCCGGAAGTTTTTGCCAGATTCTTGTTGCCGGTCAACATATTGATCAGTGAGGATTTCCCCACGTTTGAACGTCCGATGAATGCAAATTCTGGTCGCATATCCTGAGGACACAATCTATGATCGGTATTGGAGATGACAAACTCTGCTGTTTTGATCTTCATAGAACAAAGGTAAAAAAGGTTCTCGTCATTTATGAAAGGTAACACGCAATAATGATATTATCACCCTCACCCTCTTTGTATTTCTCTTTCACATTGCCTTTTCTCGAAATCTCAGGATGAACACCTACCGTGATCGAACGCATCTTTTAACCCATATATGATCGATCTACCCGCATTCTAAGTAATTCCACGTATCCCTTCTTAAGCCTTTACCAATAATTTCAAAGCTTATCGTCAAAATAAAATGGAGCCTCCACGAATCCACCATTCCTTTGTGTCAAGAAACAATGCGAAAGCA
>JBKCJG010000095.1:0-6562 GCA_046301895.1 Flavobacteriia bacterium | reverse complement strand
CACTGTTAAGGGAGCAGCTGCTAATGAGAAAGAAATCTTGACAAAGGTTACAAACGCTCGAGCAGGAATTGTTAATTCTAAAACTCCTGATGAATTAGAAATGTACGGGAGAGAAATAAATACAGCAATTAATCTAGCTTTTGAGGCATATCCTCAAATTAGATCAACTGATAATTTCGGTAAATTACAAAAGCAGTTGTCTGAAACTGAGAATACGGTAAAGAGGGAAAGGGATCTTTATAACGAAGCCGTTAAGGAATATAATTCACATATTCGAGGGTTCTTCAACTCAATGCTCCTGAACAAGGAGACCTTCCCAAAAAAGGAAATGTTTAAAGCAGCGGCAGGTTCAGATGTAGCACCGAAAGTTGAGTTCTAATCTGAAAAGTAACTTAATGAAAAGCGATTTGAAAGGATCGCTTTCTTTTTTTTCAATAACATGGCAAGAGATCAATTTACCGATCGCCAAAAGGAAGCCATTCAGCTGACCATTGCGCGTGCTGAGCTGGATACTTCGGGTGAGATCAGGGTACATATCGATAAAAAATGCAAGGCCGATCCGGTGGAAAGAGCGATTGAAGTGTTCCATCGTCTTGAGATGCACAAGACCACTCAGCAGAACGGCGTACTGATCTATCTGGCACTGGTGGACCGCAAACTGGCGATCGTCGGTGACAAGGGTATCAATGCAGTTGTGCCGGATCATTTCTGGGATGACGAGCGCGACTTGATGGTTTCCTATTTCAAGAACGGTCAGTTCACCGAAGGGCTGGTCGAAGGGATCAAGAAAGTAGGAGAACAGATGAAGCAGTTCTTCCCATACATCGAGAACGATACGAATGAATTGAGTAATGACGTAACATTTGGAAGTGATGAGGAATAGGATTAGAACATCTATTATGAAGCTTACATCGTTACTAACGTTAGCGCTGTTGAGTTCTGCGTTGCTGGCTCAGAGCGATATTCCCGAAAAACCTTCACCTGAGAGGCTGTACAACAACTTATCCAACGAAATGCCGGATTTTCTGGATGCGAGTCAGGCAAAAGCACTGGAAGACCGTTTGGTGCAATTCGCGGAGTCTACATCTAACCAGATAGTGGTGGTGGTGGTGGATGATCTTGCTCTTTACGAGCCGTGGGATTTTGCTGCTCGATTGGGTGAGAAATGGAGGGTTGGACAAGAAAAGGAAGATAACGGTATCGTTTTGCTAATTAAGCCGACAGGTGGGAAAGGAGATCGAGAAGTTTTTATTGCAACAGGAAGAGGTTTAGAAGGAGCTATTCCAGCATACACTTGCGCAGAGATCGTAGACAATGAGTTGCTACCGAACTTCAAGAACGGTGATTATTACAACGGGATCATTGCAGCGCTTGATGTGCTTGAATCATTATCAAAAGGAGAATATAATTCGGATCAGTATTCCAGCAAGAACAAGAAGCGCAATGGCGTTGCAACAGTAATCATTGTGATGATCATCATTGTAATTGTGATCGTCGTGATCGTTCGAAACGGAAAAG
The DNA here is from genome assembly GCA_046301895.1 of Flavobacteriia bacterium. Lineage (GTDB taxonomy): Bacteria > Bacteroidota > Bacteroidia > Flavobacteriales_D > Crocinitomicaceae > M0103. Next base: position 5,044 of record JBKCJG010000095.1, on the reverse strand, counting down.
GTGGCGGCGGATTCACCATGGGTGGTGGTGGAGTCTTTATGGGTGGCGGCTGGGGCGGCGGTTACCGAAGCAGCGGAGGCAGTAGTTGGGGCGGCGGCGGATTTGGCGGATTTGGCGGCGGAAGTTTTGGCGGTGGTGGATCAGGTGGAAGCTGGTAGCGCCTTAATAATTGATTATTCGGAACATATATGGAGAAAGGGGAAGCAAAGCTTCCCCTCTTTGTTTTGAATAAAACCAATTATTCAACCACCAAAGGAAGGATTTCGAACACAATGATCTCATTGGTCGATCCAATGACTTCCTTCGGATATCTTTTTGAATAAAAGTTATTCAACATTCATTGCTAATTCGTCTTATCGGAATTGTGAACCCGCAGGCTATTTAATAGTCCCCACTAAATTATACGAGTATGATGAATTAAAATATGATGAAAATCAGTTATTTATAACTGCTTTCTTCGAATTCCGAAAAATAATTCATCTTCAGTTCGGCCATTCTTGATTAGAATCCCCGGTATTCTTGCCTCGAAAATAAACCCAGCCTTTTCCAATACGCGCTGAGATGCAAGATTACTGCCGAAAGGACGGGCAAAGATCCGTTCGATTTTAAACTTGTCGAATGCATACTTCACCATCAGTCGAATGGCTTCCGTGCCGATCCCTTTGCCCCAATGTTCTTCTCCTACGAAATAACCGAGTTCCGCATTGAGTCTGTTCACATCGTGCTGTGGGTGGATCCCGATGTTTCCAACCACTTCACCGTCTACTTCGATCGCGAGCACTTCAGCAGGTTCCTGAGCCATTACCCTTTCCAAAAAAAGCAGTCCGCTATCCCTTGTGTAAGGAGAGGGGAAAGCATCGGTTAACATTGCCGCAATCTTTGGATTGTTCGCATGATGGACCATAGCGTCAAGGTCATCCATGGTGAAAGGACGAAGCTTCATATTCATACTACTTGAAATGAAAACTGCTGAAAACGGCGATAAAAACGATCGCAGCTCTGACATCATCAGGCAGTCCTTTGGTATCCATCGAGATATTCCACTTACTGAAATCGTCAGAGAAAACGGTTCGCATTGTACCGGATGCATCACCGGAGATGGTCCAACGTTCGTAATCATCTGAAAAGGTCGTTTTTACATAGACCGTTTTGCCGTTTCCACGAATTTCCCAACTATCGAAATCGTTCGAGAACGTGGTTCGCATCTTCACGTTGCTTCCAACCTCCCAATTGTCCCAATCCTCAGAAAAAGTTGTTCTGATCCTTAGACTTCCGAATTCCCAGTTGTCCCAATCATTATTGAATACCGTGCGGAAAGTCTTCCCGTCGAACTCCCAGCGGGAGAAATCATTCGAAAAAGTTGTTCTCAGATCTTGTGCGAACAGCATTCCACTGAACGACAAACAAAGAATGAAAAGAAGTTGCTTCATACGTTTCTAATTAGAGTACAACGTTTGTTTCTTTGTCAAAACGTTTGTAAGACACAAAAACGGCTATCAGTGCCAGAGAAACCATGACGGCAAAGCTCAGTGCGATCAGTCCGAATTCCAGTGTTCCTGCTATCAGTTCTTTCGTTGCAAGTACAACATTTACCACCGGAATGCACGCAGTCATTACGTTCAACTCGATGCCCGGGAAAAATCCAACCATCGCAGGAAGGATCATGACCATGTTCAGCGGTGTAATGATGCTCTGTGCCTCCTTGAAGGTTTTTGCGTACACTGCGATCGGGATCATCACTCCTGCAAAGAAGATCGTCATCGGGATGAGCAATGCATACAACATGAGCACAAATCCCGGACTAAGTATGCTGTGAATGATCTTCAGCAACGCTTCATTCTCCACCACATCGAGTATTTCGATGGAAAGGAAAAGCCCCAGTAAAGCACAGGATGCGGCGGTAAGACCTGAAAGTACGACTACGCCCATTTTACCGAACAGGATCTGCCAGCGGGCAACAGGTGTCGTTAGCAAAGTCTCGATCGTTCCGCGTTCTTTTTCACCTGTAAACAGGTCTATCGCAGGATACATACATCCCAGAAACGCAAAGATGATGAAAAGATAAGGAAGCATTCCACCGGCGAGTTTCCCGATCATTTCTTTGTCTGATGCAATATTACGGTAACTGGTCTCGAGCGGTTTGATCGTGAACGGATCGATCCTCAGTTCGTCGTATCGCTTCTGTTGTGCCTTTGTTACAATGATCTTCATATAGGATTCTGCACGCTCCATCATCCCCATGTCGGTGGCGTTGTAATAGAAAACCACCGGAGCGGGCTTCAGTGAGTCCATCATCTTCTTGAAATCAGCTGAAATGAATGAACCCAGCTGAATGGAGTCCTTCTTCAGATCAGCGATCATCGTAGCTGTATCTTTGTAATAAATGATCTCCTTCGGTCCCATCATTTCAGGTATGTCCTTCAGTTCTTTTTCAAGGAAATTATCTTTCTTACCAACCATACCGATCTTGATCTTCTTGGTTGCAGCCTCTTCTTGAAAACTGGACGAAACAGATACAAAGATGTTCATGATCACGGGGAACACCAGTACCGGGATCACCAGCATGGTCATCAAGGTACGTCGGTCTCTCAGCGTATCCTTCAGTTCTTTTTTGAAAATAGTAAAGATCATGGTCAGCTGTTTTGAGAAGATTGAACAATACGAATGAATTCAGCTGTCAGATTATCGGCTTGCATGTTAGCGCGGAATTCATCCATCGTACCGGAATACAGCAACTTTCCTTTGTGAATGATAGCCATATCATCGCATAACAGATCCACCTCACTCATGATATGACTGGAGAAGATCACGGTTTTACCCTGGGAACGACAATCACTGATCAGTTGAATGATGTTTTCGGCAGTGATGACATCCAATCCGCTTGTCGGTTCATCAAAAACGACTACTTCCGGATCATGGATCATCGTGCGACAGATAGATACTTTTTGTTTCATACCTGTACTCAGTTTGCCGATTCGTTTATTCTGAAAATCATGCATGCCAAGAAGGTTGTACAAGTTTTCCTTTCTTGTTTCGAAATCCTGTGGACGAACACCATACAGATCTGCAAAATATTGAATGAGTTCGTTGGGGGTCAGACGTGCGTACAAGCCTGTTGATCCAGTTAAGAAACCGATCTTCCTTCTTGCCTCTTGTGGATTCGATACCGCATCGAGACCTGCGATACGAATTGTTCCGCTGGTTGGCTTGAAGATTGTTGAAAGCATGCGCATCGTAGTCGTTTTTCCTGCGCCATTTGGTCCGAGAAGCGAAAATACGCGTCCCGGTTGACAGGTGAAACTAACGTTTTCAACGGCGACAGCCTTATCGGCTTTTGTGTTGAGTTCTTTTTTTTGCTGCCTACTAAGGATGAATTCTTTGCGTAGGTCACGGACTTCTATCATACCATTCATTTGATCGTTAAATTTAAAATTTAAAGTAGTTTCTTCCGTTTAATTTGTGTGTAAAGCACTTTTTAGAAGTACAAATGGTTAATTTTATGAAAATATGAAGCAAGCACTCCTTATACTCCTTTTTCTAAATCTGTTCCATGATGTTAATGCTCAGAGTGACACACTACTTTCTAAGTTTAATGCGAATGTTGTTGGAGAGAAGGTGTTGCTCGCATGGAGGATCAAGGCAGGAAACACTTGTGACGGCATAGAGGTGTATCGGTCAACTGATACAGTTAACTTTTTATTGCTTGGCAACGTTGAGGGTATTTGTGGAAATCTATCATTTCCAGTTGATTATGAGTATTTTGATGAGTCGCCAGTCCCGAATTCACTGAACTTTTACAGACTGAATCTGGGAGGTAACGGTTTTTCACACGTGATTTCAATCTGGTATTTCGATTTTTCTGAAAAGGATTATTTCATCTCACCCAATCCGGTCAGAGAAAGTGCAACGTTGAGATTCAAGAATGATTCCGGACTCGAGGTAAACCTCTTTGTTTACGATCTTATTGGCAACGAATATTTACGTCTTAAAACGAATTCAGATAATTTTGTTTTGGAAAGTTCGATGTTTGAGCCGGGAGAATATCTTTTCCGTCTGCAGTCAGAGGATTTGAACAGTGAACCTGTAAGTGGAAAGGTTGTCTTTGTTCGTTAGGTTCTTTTTGTATTCCGGACAAATAGCCTATTTCAATAGTATTTCCGGCAGGCAGGTAGTTTTAAATTATTCAGGGTTGCCCGTTCCTAAAGGTTCTCTTTTACCGAATACTGCTCCTACTCCAATTCCACCTCCGATGCTCCAGCCAAATCCGGCTGCCTGTCTGGTTTCGATGAATCCTGATAGTGTAAATCGTTCTTTAAAAAGATAACTTGATTTCAAACCAAACGAACAAGCATATTTCAGATAAGTTTCGCCTGTTTTCCTGTTTTTTATGAAGTCTAAACCCAACATATTTGCATAGGGTGAAATATCCCATCCATATTTCGGTGTGATGTGATAACTTATCCCGTCTGGAAGTGCAAGAAGAGCGATCCCTGCTACTATGCCAAAGCCTCCTGAATCAGTTGTATCGCTATCCAAAGAGTTGACAAGCCCAATACCAAAAAGCACAGGCGCACCAAGTATACCCATGGTCAGGTGAATATTTCGAAGGTCATCCTGACGCGTCACGTAATCGAAGTTGTAATTGATCCCGAACTTATTCTTGAATAGGAACTCCGCATTGAGAGAATAGCTGTTGTACATGACTGATTGAACCGATCCAACTCCGGCACGCCCGTAGAGATGGAATTTGTAGTCGGTCAATTGTGCAAATGATCCAAAGGAGAGTGCTGCGAACACAATTAATAAGATCGATCGTTTCATTTTTCAGTGTAGTTTATTATTCACAAATACGTCCTTTGTGCTTATCATTGTGGAAATGGTCATCCAGTTCCTTCATTTCCTCTAAAAGGTCTGCACTCGGAGGTACATTCTGAAGCTCGGAGAGGTTAGGTTGTCCGGCATCCACCCACGCAGTATACCAGATGGAACCAACAGCGATGATTGCAGCACGCATACGACGTTCAACCATGCCGTTCATACGCTT
>JBKCJG010000094.1:0-10387 GCA_046301895.1 Flavobacteriia bacterium | reverse complement strand
ATTTTAAATTATTAGACATTGTGTATTTTAAGCTTATATAAAAATTTCTTCCCGGAGCTGGCATTTCAATATTCTTCAACCTGGAAAGATGATCGATATAGAATTCATTCAAAATATTCTTGATCCCAAGATCGATCATCACAGGATTCTTTTTACCCAATCGCATTTTTAATGCTGCATGAAGCAGATTGTAATAGGGACTCCTTGTCTCTTCTTCAGCTACTAAATTTTGAGGTGCCATATAAACATGTTGAAAAACGATCTCATCAAAACGCAATGTGCCTTTCGTCTTTATTGAAACCTTCACTAGCGTATTCAACCTGTTTTGTGGCATTAATGCAGGTCCTCTGCCCTGATCATCTCTTCCGTATATAATCGAAACACTGCTTTCAAGGTGCAGCCAATGAGCGAAATGTGGATGATAATGAACTCCGACATCACTTCCCGTCAAAAATACAGATGGCAACTGAATATATTCAAATACAGGTAGACCGTCAATCAGCGAATCCATTGGTTGGATGGAAATATAGCGCTGAATATAAGTTGCAAATGGATTCAAGATCAACTCTATGTGCTGTCCATGCAATTCATACGTTATATCCAACTGGGTTGCTCTTTCGTTCTTTAGATCAAGATTCCCGATCTCATAACGCAATGCACCATGATGAAATCCGTTTGCCAATATTTCAGATAAATGAGGAGCCCTGAATCCACTGGAAACATTTGCGCGAAAAGTTGACTTTTCAACGGACCGAACTGCTCCTAATGAAAAGTTGAGACTGCCAAAATCGCGCGCAATGGGTTCTGATCCATTGTAGGATTCAAACGATCGAATAATTCTGATATCTCCCCTTATACCTCCTTGAATATTCCATTTTCCGGACTCAAAATAAAACAAGCTGTAGATTCCATTATCCAGTGCTGTTGATCGCGGCAACAACGTTTCCTCTGCATTACTGAAATTTGACATTTGTTGGTACATCCCTTGTATTCCTGAAAGTAGTGTCAATCGATCATTGCAACGCACTTTCATGCGAAGGTTGTATAAGGTGTTCAGCAATAACATATTTATTCCGGGTATCGTGATCTTCTCCTCATATTCAGTCAATTGATTCGCTGTTTGGCCCAACAGTATGTTCCACTCGAACTTATTCATAAACCATTTATTCTCAACAGATAGGAAATGATTCTGAAAATACTGTGCGGGTATAGTTCCTCTTCGCTGCTGATCAACAACCTGAAAATCCGCTGGTTCGGGAAGGTAATCATGACTGTGACCCGGCAAGCCAACCCTACTTTGTGCAAAATTATACCGCACATGCATCGCCCAATTATTCTTGTTGAAACCAAAAGAAGCTTTCAAAGCATTCTCCCCAAAACGAGAATTCTCGGCAAATCTTCCATTCGGCAATTGAAAATCAGCATGATTTGAAAAACTTCCCGCCACATTAAATCGATAATTTTGTTTAGCAAGCTTAACGGCAAGTTGATCGGACGTTCCCATGGTGTTGGTTTCAAACTGACTTCTAACCGATAGCTCGTATGTATTTTGTTTGGCGTAGGATTCATCAATGAAATAAACGACACCCCCCAAGGCATCAGCACCGTATAAAAGGGATGCCGGACCTTTGATCACTTCAACGCTTCCGATCCCGAGATCTGTTAATCCCATCCCGTGATCCCCTCCCCATTGTTGATTCTCTATCCGCAAACCGTTCAGCATGGTGACAACACGCATTCCTTGCAAACCGCGAATAACCGGTTTTGAGATACCTAAACCGGTTGATGTGGAATAGACCCCGGGAATACTTGACAGTGCCTCACCAAGATTTGTCGAGGAAATGGCATTGAGATCCTTAAGTTTTCTGGTTTCGATATGGATTGCATTGTATTTCTGAAGCGTACCTTTCGAATCTGAAATAGTGACCTCATCCAGTTCAATATGCTTCTCTCGTAGAAGTAGCGTTGTGTCTGTCCCTGCTCGTAATTCAATTATTTTGCTCTCAAAACCCGGTGCGGTGACTTTCAGTCTGACTTTCGCAGGCAATGAATTAGAGAAATTGAAATTACCAACTGAATCCGTTGAGGTAGCAAGGTCCAAATCAATAAGCAAAATGGTTGCAAACGGTATCGGGGACCTTGTTTCTTCGGCCTTCACCAAACCGGATAGACCTTGAGATAAACTGTTGGATACTGAAAAAATCAGTATCATCATGATAAAAAATGACTTCATAGTATAAGTTATGAGAATAAACTCCCGTACGATAAGAACAGGCTATACATGCGACGTATCGCAAAAACTTACATTATGCGTTTGGGGGACCCCGATGAGAAAAGGAATAAAATCGACCAGCTGATAAGAAACTTTCAGAACGGAGATCCAAGGCTGGAATTTGCTGCTTTGTTAGATGAAATCTTAATTCACCTTTACTTTCAATAAAACCTAAACCGTAATCGCACGCAAAACAGTCATCATCATCTATCGATACTTCATGTGAAGAATCTGTTTTATGATCATGATCACATTCATGCCAAATCTGTCTCGGCGTAAAGAGCACGAAAAAGCTAGAGAGCAATAACCAGGATATAATCGAACTCAGTTTCACAACGTAAAAATAGGAATAAAAAAAATAGGCACCTCTCGGTGCCCATTTAAAAAATTAATGGACCTTATTAACGCCCAACCATTTCATTTGTCATTTTCTCCATTTCCTTAAAAGCATCACATTCTTTAAGCTCTGCTTCCATGGCCTTCTTTTCTTCTTCTGATTTACCTTCATCCAGTTTTTCACATTCCTCCATGTCAGCTTTGTATTTCTCCTGAATTGCCTGAAGTTTCTGCATGTCTGTTCCGGCCTCTTTCGCCTCTTTCAACATCGCCAATCCTGTGTCTGCACAATTACACACTTCGCTTTTACCGCAAGAAACCAGTGCAAGAGCAGTCAGTAGTGCGGATGATAAAATTAGTTTTTTCATATGATCATAATTATTTTGACATTAAAGCTAAACTAATTTATTTAATAATCAAGAACCGGCAGTTTCTAAAGACTTTTACTACGCATGTCAATACTGAATAAGCTTAACGAATCAAGATGGTTTGAGAAACGCATAAAAACAAAGCCGGAAAGCGAACGCACGAGGTAAAATGTAAAAAGCAATAGAACTCAGCCTCTATTGGAAAATACCGTTCAGTATCTAATTCCTGCTTCCTTCAGGCATGTGCGCACCTTCTTTTCATGAAGTTCGCGCTGTTCGGGAGTTCTGTTGGCATCCTGAATGCGAAATGCCTGACATTTTTTATCAACATGATCCCACCTCTCAAGTAAAATATCATCGGTATTTCCGGCTTTTATTGCTTTGTCTATAGAATCATTCACAACAACACAATGACAGAAATCCCACTGTTCACCGTACTTTTTCTCGATCTTTGCAATGGATTCGTTTAACTCGGATGTATCAACATTGGTCATACCTGTTTTGGATTTCGCAAGTGCCTCCTCCATGGAAATATCCTTTACATTCAAATCAAGTCCACACTCCGAACAATCGGAACAAGGTACTTTTTCGGAACAGGAAGCCAGAATGAATATCAAAAAAAGAATAGAACAAAGGTCCTTCATTTGGTTCAGAGAATATTTAAGATCGGTTATTTATGCTCAAAGATAAAAAAGAATTAAGCGCAATGTTCATTCAATGTGGGAAATGAATGTTTAGTACTTTTAAGTTTTCATAACTGCCTTGGCAATTAAAAAGCCGCTGTTTGGGCAGCGGCTCTGTTTTCATTTGAATTTACCCTTAGGCCATTAATTTGTCTTCAGAAGAGGAGGCTATCGCACTTTTATCAAATCGGATCTTTGTACCCTCTGAAGCTAGAAGGATTGTAGTTTCAGCTATTTCCAGGATCTTCCCGTGAATTCCTCCGATCGTGACAACTTTGTCTCCAACCTTCATGTTTTCTCTGAATTTTTTCACTTCCTTTTGCTTTTTCATTTGTGGTCTGATCATAAAAAAGTAGAAAACTACCAGGATCATTACCAACATTATCAAACTACTTGCTCCGCTTTCTTGCATAACTATTTATTGTTTGTTAGATTAATTACTATTTTGGTTTTACCGTTGCTTTTATAGCAACTTCTGTAACTGAAGGCTCCGTATTCGCAACAATTCGTACGGATTTCGTGATCTCACCTGTCGATGTCCGCTCTGTGTCCACATCCGCTTTGATTATGGCTTCCTCGCCCGGTTGTATCGGATCGTTAGGTTTTTCAGCTACGGTGCACGAACATGATCCTTTAACGTCCGCTATCACCAATGGATAGTTTCCGGTATTGTGAACAACGAATTTTGCAGAAATGATCTCGCCTTTCACAACTTCTCCCCCATCAAAAACAGGATCTACTGCCATGCTCGTTTTTTGACCTATTTCTACTGTCTGTGTTTCTGTGCATGCAAACAATAGCATGAAGGCAGGTACCATGAATAATATTTTTTTCATACTGATCAATTAATAAGTCCTCTTCCGATCTTAACGATCTTCTTTTCCTTTTGAAGCCGCTCGATCGCTTTGTCTAATATCCCATTAATAAAACCGTTACTCTTTGGGGTACTGTAAAACTTGGAGATTTCGATGTACTCGTTCAAAGTTACTTTAGTTGGTATATTCTGAAAAATCTGAAGTTCGGTGATCGCCATTTTCATCAAGATAATGTCCATTTTTGCGATCCGATCCAGTTCCCAGTTCTTCGTGAGTTCATCGATTAGCGATTCATTCTCCTTGTCCATCGAAATCGTCTTTCTCAATAATTCACGAATGAACTCCTGCTCGTCATCATCCTTCTTGTACAAGGGAAGTATCTCAATAGCCACTCCTGTTTCGATCGACTTGATCGTCTTCAAGACCATTGAACAGGAGAGATCAATATCATCAAGCCAGTGAATACTTTTTTCTTCAAGGAAATGATACAAGAACGGAGAGTTTGCAATCTCGGTCTTGAAAAGGTCAAAAGCGAATTGCTTATCCTCTTCAAAACCATCATTCCCGTTATTCATATGGTCAATAAAGGTTTCGCTGTCCTTGATTTGCAGAAACATTTTTCGAAACATTTCGCGATGTTCGTCCCCTACCCAATTCACTTTCCTTTCTTCGGAAACCCTCCGCAGTTCGCTATGTTCCTCAAGTAACGCAATAACAGCGTTATTGACGAATTTCATGCTTGGATCCAGATCCTCAGCGGTAGGAAGTATCTTTTTCTTATTCTCTTCGATACGATTTTCCGAAATACTTTTCAGTTCAGAGAACGTCAACAACAAATAGATATAAAGATCATAGATCTTCTCTACGGCTTGCATCAACTCGTTCTCGGTCCTTCTGTAATTCTCTTCATCGGACTGAAAATAAGCATACAGTGCTTGTAGTACTTTGATTCTTAGGTGGCGTCTGTTCAGCATCGATTTTAGAGCGGCAATTTAACTTTTCCGATAGCCTCGATTCTTTCCTCAGCCATTTTATTAGCGATCTGATAGGTCGGTATATTTTCCGCCTGTGAACGCTTTACTATACTAGTGATCGTATTGTAAATTTCTTCTGCCTTATTCATAGCCCATTCTGGAGAAAGTCCCTTCACCTCAGAATAACAGTTGATCACACCGCCTGCATTCAATGCGAAATCAGGAGCATAGATTATCCCCTTCTCCATAACAGCCCGCCCATGCACTTCTTCCTGCTTCAATTGATTATTCGCAGCACCTGCGATGATTGCACATTTCAAACGGGAAAGTGTATCATCATTCACCGTTGCGCCAAGAGCACAAGGTGCGTAGATATCCATATCGATATCGTAAATCTCATCAAGCCCGACCACTTGCGCGCCATATTGCTCTGCAACTCTTTTTAATGAAGGCTCATGAATATCCGAAATGTACACTTCAGCATGTTCTTTGGATAAGGCTTCGACAAGGTATTCACCAACATGTCCAACACCCTGAACTGCAATCTTCTTACCGGTCAGTGAATCGGATCCGAACACCTCCTTGGAGCATGCTTTCATTCCAACATAAACGCCATGTGCTGTAACCGGAGAAGGATCTCCTGATCGACCGGGAAGTCCGACTACATGGTTTGTTTCCATGTTCACATAGACCATGTCTGCGGTACCGATACCAACGTCTTCTGCTGTGATGTACTTACCCCCAAGACTGTTCACAAACTTACCGAATCGACGCATTAAAGCCTCAGACTTCATGGAACGGGAATCACCAATGATAACTGCTTTGCCTCCACCGAGATTCAAGCCTGAAATAGAATTCTTATAGGTCATCCCTCTGGATAAACGCAACACATCATTTAAGGCCTCCATTTCGTTCGTGTAATGCCACATTCTCGTTCCTCCAAGTGCAGGACCAAGGACGGTATTGTGAACTGCGATGATCGCTTTCAATCCTGTTTCATTATCATTACAAAATAAAAGCTGTTCGTGATTGTATTTGCTCATTTGAGCGATCACAGGATTGTCGGCGAGGTTAACGTCCTCAATGTTTTTGACCTCAAACATATTTAAAGATTCTGTGTTTTATTCAATTCAAGCTGAATGCCTATTTTTGCAACGTCTGCAAACTTGGGCACAAAAATAGGAAATTAATCGTATGAAGTCACTGAGCTATCTCAACAAATATTTCTTGAAATACAAATGGCGTTTTTTGTTGGGAATACTGTTTATAGTTGCTTCCAATTATTTCGGTGTTCAAATGCCTCGTTATGCAAATCAGGTTGTGGACGATCTTGTGCAGGGAAAGATTGGCAGTGAGACGACTTCATTATTGCTGGTTGCAGCAAAGATAGGTGGTATATATATCTTACTGAATATTGGAAGTGGATTCTTCCTGTTCCTGACCCGCCAGACGATAATTGTAATGTCTCGTTTGATCGAATACGATCTGAAAAATGAAATATACGCTCAATATCAGAAACTGGATTTCGCCTTTTTTAAAAAAAATAAGACCGGTGATCTCATGAACAGAATTTCTGAGGATGTCGGTCAGGTTCGCATGTATTTAGGACCGGGTATAATGTACACGATCAACCTGTTGGCACTTTTTGCCTTTGTTCTCTATCAGATGATAGCAATAAGTCCTATACTGACAGTTTACGTGCTGATTCCGCTTCCTTTGATGTCATTTCTGATTTATAAGGTTTCGTCAAAAATGAACATGCTTAGCACAGACGTACAGCGCGAACAGTCAGCAATGTCGACGATCGTTCAGGAAACATTCAGCGGAATTCGAGTTGTTAAAGCCTATAGCAGGGAGAATGAGGTTCATCAGAATTTTAACAAGAGCGCAGATAATTATCTGAAGAAAAGCATGCGTCTGATCATCGTGAATGCGCTATTTATGCCCACAATTGTTTTTCTCATAGGCTTGAGCACCATCCTTACGATCTACCTCGGCGGATTAATGACCTATGATGGAGCAATATCCTATGGTAATATTGTTGCTTTCGTCTTGTATGTGAATAAACTTACATGGCCGTTTGCCAGTATTGGATGGGTTACATCCATCAATCAGCGCGCTGCCGCATCACAAACAAGGATCAATGAATTCCTGAAGATCGAACCAACAATTGTAAACCCCACAAACAAGCCCCTTGAACTGCAGGGAAAGATCGAGTTTGTTAATGTTTCTTATACGTACGAAAATTCTGGGATCGAGGCGATCAGGGGACTCAACTTTACAGTTGAACCGGGCGAAACGCTCGCTGTCATCGGTAGAACCGGAAGTGGAAAATCAACTATCCTGCATTTGCTGATGAGACAAGTGGATCCGACTGAAGGTCAGATCTTGATCGATGGTAAGGACTTGAAAACGATTAATCTAAATGATTTCAGGAACAGTTCCGGAATTGTACCTCAGGATGTCTTCCTTTTTTCAGATACTATCGCCAACAATATTCGTTTTGGCGTAAAAAATGACGAAGTGGATCAGCACGATATTGAAGCCAGCGCGCGAAAGGCTCACGTTTTTGATAATATCGTTTCGTTTCCTGACAAATTTGAAACATTACTGGGTGAGAGAGGTGTCAACCTGAGTGGTGGACAAAAACAGCGTATCAGTATTGCTAGAGCCCTTATTCGAAAGCCAAAACTACTATTGCTGGATGACTGCCTCTCAGCTGTGGATACCGAAACGGAAGAGATCATCCTTTCAAATCTCAAGGAAAGCTCGGAATCACAAACCACGATCATCGTAAGTCACCGAGTCTCCTCTTTGAGGAATGCCGACAAAGTGATTGTGATCGACCAAGGTAAACTCATGGAAAAAGGCACGCATGATGAACTGATCGCTTCAGGTGGGCTGTACGCTGACATGTACTACAAGCAGTTAGCTGAAGAGAACTAGAATTTCATACACAGTTTGGATTTTCAAAAATAAACACCATATTTGTTAGAACCTAAATTGTTCAGTGGATATGGAAAATGACAAAAACAACGAAGTCTATTCGAAAGTTGTTAGAGCGGGGAAAAGAACTTACTTTTTTGATGTGAAAGCAACAAAAGGCAATGATTTATACATCACATTGACCGAAAGCAAAAAGTCATTCAACGATGACGGCAGAGACAATTACCAGAAGCACAAGATTTTTTTATACAAAGAGGACTTTGAAAAATTCAGGGAAGGTCTTGAGGATGTCCTTGCTAAAATCGATTCATTGAAAAATTCAGGGGATTTTGGAGATGAGGAAGTAACTTCAGTGGAAGACTTTTCGTCCGTTAGCTTCGAAGATCTTTAGACCGGAAATAAGATGCATTTAATTCGAAGGCTATGACTGTTTTAACAGTAGCATAGTTGATAATTTGGGATAACTTCTTTCGTTAATCCTCTGATAGTATCATATCTTTATCGTCAAATACGATCCAATGGGAAAAATAATTGCAATTGCAAATCAAAAAGGTGGAGTTGGGAAAACGACTACAGCCATCAATCTTGGTGGCTGCTTGGGAGTGCTGGAGTATAAAACATTGATCGTTGATGCCGATCCTCAGGCGAATGCAACATCAGGCGTAGGCCTAGATCCCAAGAATACCAAAAACATCTATGACTGCCTGATCAACGAGGTACACCCCTCAGAACTGATCATTCAGACTCAAAATCCAAATCTGGATATACTGCCTTCACACATTGATCTTGTCGGGGCAGAATTGGAAATGATCAACCTGCCGAATCGGGAGCATATGCTGAAAATGGCTCTGGAAAAAATTCGTGACAAGTATGACTTTATCATTATTGACTGCTCGCCTTCACTCGGTCTTATTACAGTCAACGCTCTAACAGGGGCCGATTCGGTAATGATTCCCGTTCAATGTGAATACTTTGCGTTGGAAGGGCTGGGCAAGTTATTGAACACGATCAAGATCGTTCAGGGTAGATTGAATCCGGACCTTGAGATCGAAGGTATTTTATTGACAATGTACGATACGCGACTTCGCCTCGCAAATCAAGTTGTTGAAGAAGTCAAAACGCACTTCCAGGAACTGGTTTTTGATACAGTCATCCACCGAAATACGAAACTGGGAGAAGCGCCAAGTTTTGGAGAAACGATCGTCATGCATGATGCTGCAAGCAAAGGATCAATTAATTATCTTAATTTTGCGCGCGAAATTCTGCAAAAAAATAACCTTACAAAGATCGGAAACGAGGATAAAATAATTGAATTCAACGATGAACTCTAATAATAAAAAGCGTTCTGCCCTCGGGAAAGGATTAAGTGCCCTACTCGAAAATTCTGAAACAGACATCACAACAAAATCAAACAACGCAGGCGTCGTCGGTTCTGTATCCATGTTGCTGATTGAAAGTATTGAAGCGAATCCTTTTAACCCCAGAACTAGTTTTGAAAAAGATGCACTGGAAGAGTTGAGCCAATCAATTGCTGTTCACGGAATCATCCAGCCTCTGACAGTGCGCAAACTTGGCAGAGACAAATATCAGTTGATCTCCGGTGAAAGACGCTTCAGAGCTTCGCAAATGGCCGGATTGAAAGAGGTCCCCGCATACATCCGCGTAGCGAACGATCAAACAATGCTGGAAATGGCTCTGGTTGAAAATATTCAACGAGAGGACCTCAACGCGATCGAAGTTGCATTGTCATACCAACGCTTGATCGAAGAATGCAGCCTGACACAAGATCAGTTGAGTCAAAAGATTGCAAAATCGCGTTCAAGCATAACACATCATCGTCGCTTACTGAAATTGCCCGCTGATATTCAAGCTAGTGTTAGGGACAGCATCATGTCTATGGGGCACGCACGGGCTTTAGTCTCAGTGGGTGACGAAGAACTTCAAATGAAGATCTTTAACAGGATCATTGAAGACGGTCTTTCGGTAAGAGATG